>JBFLWE010000071.1:0-32466 GCA_040758375.1 Pseudomonadota bacterium | reverse complement strand
GAACACGCGCGCCGGCGTCACCAGCAGCAGCAGCGCCCCCGCCAGCCCGCCCAGCGCGCACACCAGGCCTTCGGCCACCAGCCGCGCGCGCGGCAGCTGCGCCAGCTCGGCACGAAAGCCCAGGGCGCTGCCCAGGTAGCCCGGGCTCACCGCCACCGCGCTGGTGGCGTTGGCCGCGATCGGCGGCACGCCGGTGAACACCAGCGCAGGAAAGGTGAGAAAACTGCCGCCGCCTGCCACGGCGTTGAGCGCGCCGGCGGCAAAGGCCGCCGCGGCCAGCAGGGTCCAGTCGAACAACATGGAGGCGGATGCTACGGGCATCCGCGCTCGCGGACCGGGCGCAGGCTCAAGGTTTCAGGTAGGCGAAGCCCTGCCGCTGCAGCTTGGTCACGCGCACCACGCCCGAGGGCGTGAAGTCGGCTTCCTGCAGGAACTGCTCTTTCTTCAGCCCGCGGTTCTTCAGCGTGATCTCGCACACCTCGAACTTCACGCCGCGCGCCACCAGCGCGGCCACCGGGCCGGCATAGGCGCCGCCGTTGCGGTCTTTCGCGCCTTCCATCAGGAAGTCGACACCGTCGCCGTGGGTCACGAAGATAATCTTGCTGCCCGGCTCCACGTCGAGCTGGTTGCGCGCGTTGCGCAGGCCCTTGAGCGCCTGCTCCTGCGCGTCGCTGATGTGGTAGACGACCTGGTCCTGCGCCCAGGCGCCGGCGGCGGCCAAGGCCAGCCACGAAGCCAGAAGAATTCCACGAATCATGATCGCTCCTCTTGGTTCAACGGACAGGCCAAGCGGCCACCGCGGATCCGGCTTCGCCGGTCCGCTGGTGGCGCCCCCTCGAGGGGGAAGCGCCGAAGGCGCTACGGGGGTGGTTCACAGCAAGCCTGCGTTGCCTTCCATGCCGATCAGGCGCGGCGCGTTCAGCTTGCGCGGCGCGACGCGGCCCTTGGCCTTGAGCCACTGCTCCACCACGTCCCACACCGGCTTGTTGCCGGCGTTGCGGGCCTCCTCCGCCACCGGCGCCCAGCCCGCCACCTTGTAGGTCTTGGCCGGGTCGATCGGCTTGCCATCGAGGCGCATGTCCTGGATGCGGCTGCCCATCTTCTCGTTCGGCGCACAAGCATAGGTGAGGCCTCCCACGCGGACCATGTCGCCGCCCTGCTGGTAGTAGGGATCAGGGTTGAAGAGGTTGTCGCACACGTCTTCCAGCACGGTCTTGATCATCTCGCCGCTCATCGAGGCGACCGTGGCGTAGGAATAGGTCGTGGCCACCTGGTCCATCAGCAGCTCGCGCGTGATCGCCTGGCCCGGCAGCAGCGAGGTGCCCCAGCGGAAGCCGGGCGAGAACGCGATGGGCGCGTCCTGCACCTCCATCAGCGCGTCGAGGATCAGCTGGTCCCAGCTGCCGTTGAAGTTGCCGCGGCGGTACAGCAACCCGTCGGTGACGGCAAGCGTCTGGCCCAGGCGGGCTTCGTAAGGCGCGCGCAGCTTCTTGATCAGCGCCTCCATCGCCGGGTCGGCCGGCAGCTGGTTGCTGAACACCGGCAGCAGGCGGTAGCGGAAGTCGCGCAGCGTGCCGTCGGCCACGTCGAAGTCGATCACGCCCAGGAACTTGCCGTTGGAGCCGGCGTTGGTGACGATGGTCTTGCCGCCCGGGTTGTTCACGATCACCGGCACGGGCACGCCGTCGTGCGTGTGGCCGCCCAGGATGGCATCGACGCCGCGCACGCGGCTGGCCATCTTGAGATCGACGTCCATGCCGTTGTGCGAGAGCACGACCACCAGCTTGGCGCCCTTGGCGCGCGCCTCGTCCACCACCGCCTGCAGGTTGTCGTCCTGGATGCCGAAGCTCCAGTCGGCCACCATGTAGCGCGGGTTGGCGATCGGCGTGTACGGGAAGGCCTGGCCCACGATGGCCACCGGCACGCCGTTGATCTGGCGCATCACGTAGGGCTTGAACACCGGGTCGCCGAAGTCGGCGGTCTTGACGTTCTGCGCCACGAAGTCCACCTTGCCGGCGAACTCCTTCTCGACGATTTCCTTCACGCGCTCCTGGCCGTAGGTGAACTCCCAGTGGCCGGTCATCACGTCCACGCCGAGCAGCTTGCAGGCCTCGACCATGTCCTGCGCATTCGTCCACAGCGAGGTGGCCGAGCCTTGCCAGGTGTCGCCGCCGTCGAGCAGCAGCGCGCCCGGGCGGCTGGCCTTCAGGCGCTGGACCAGCGTGGCCAGGTGCGCGAAGCCGCCCACCTTGCCGTAGCGGCGCGCGGCCTTCTCGAAGTCGAGCGCGGTGTAGGCATGGGCCTGGGCGCTGCCGGGGCGCAGGCCCGCCTTTTTCAGCAGGTGCTCGCCCACCAGGTGCGGCAGCTGCCCCGCCATGCTGCCCACGCCCAGGTTGACGCTGGGTTCGCGGAAGTGCAGCGGCAGCAGCTGCGCATGGCAGTCGGTCATGTGCAGCAGCGACACGTTGCCGAAGCGCGGCACCGAATACAGCGCGTCGGCGGCCGTCGCGGCGTCGGCCTGGTCGTGACGCCCGAGCGCCATGCCCGCGACGGACGCGCAGGCGAGGACTTGCGCGAAATCGCGCCGGGAAATGTTCATGTGGGGTACTGCGGTGTGTGGCCGGCTACTGGTTGACCGGCGACTTGGGATCGAGCAGCAGCGCCATCAGGTCGCGGATCTGCGCTTCGTTCAGCGCGCCGGCGTGGCCGAAGCGCGGCATGTTGGAGCAGGCGTTGTAGGCCTTGGCGTTCCACAGCTTGCCCCAGGTGTACTTCACGATCTCGGCGCTGGCCGGGTCGGCCGGGTTGCTCACGCCGCGCAGCTTGCCGTAGTTGTAGAGGCTGGGGCCCAGCGTGCCGAAGGAGATCTCGGCCTTGCTGATCTGGTGGCAGTTGTAGCAGTTGCCCCCCGCGGGCTGGCCGGCCGGGTCGCTCCAGGTCATGCCGCGGCCGTTTTGCGCCAGCTTCTCGCCTTCTTTCCAGTCGCCCAGGTAGCGGCCGTCGCTGGGCCACTTGATCGTGGCCAGCTCCTGCGCCTCGATGCGGGCCGTCACCTCCTTCGGCGGCGCCTTGTCGCTGGAGCAGGCCTGCTGGGCGGCGTCTTGCTGCAGGCGGTCGAGCTTGGCGATGCCTTGCTCGCGGAACGAGGCCTGGATCATCTGCCGGGCGGCGGCATCGTGGTCGCTGTCGCCGGGCATGCTGGCGCAGCCGGCGAACAGCGCAGCCAGGGCACCGGCGGCCCATGCGGCCTTGGTCAATGTGTTCATTAGCGGTCCCTCAGCGCTTGATGGCGGGAGCGATGCTCTTCACGCCCTTGCCGTTGACACCCATGTAGGTCGCCAGCGCGATCGTCGCGTCCGAGCCGTAGCCCGGGTACGGAAAGCGCTGCTGGCGGAAGCAGTCGTTGAGCCGGCGCTGCATGCCCCACAGCTCGCCGCTGGACACGCGATACGCCGGCCAGGCGCCGAAGCCCGCGCCCGCGCCTTCGCTCTTGCTCAGGTTGGGCAGGTCTTGCAGGCGGATGCGCTTGCCATCGTCGCCGTGGCAGGTGGCGCAGGAGAAGTCGTAGGGGCCGCCGCGGAAGTAGAAGATGCGCTTGCCCGCCTCGTAGAACTTGCGCTCCTCGGGGTGGCCCTGCGGCAGGTTGAACGCCATGCCGCGCGACTCGGCCGAGATGTAGGCCACCAGCGACTCCAGGTTCTTCTGCTCGCCCTTGCCGAAGCCGGTTTTCGCGATCTCGTCGGCCTTGAAGCCCTGCAGGGTCTCCATGCAGGTGAGCAGCCGCGATTCCAGGTCCTGCACCCGGCCGGTGTCGGCAAACCAGCGCGGCAGCTCGACGAAGGCGCCTTTGACCACGCCCGGGCCCTTGCCGAGGTCGCAGCGCTGCAGCGAAGCGTTCTTGGGGCCGCGCGGCGTCTTCCACAACTCTTCGCCCTTGGCTTCGAACAACTCGGCCGGGTTGCCGTCGGCCAGCAGCGCCCGGTACTCGGCAATGCCTTGTTCGGCGCTCTTGGTCTGCGCCTGTGCGCCCAGCGCCAGCAGGCTGAGCGCGGCGATCGTGGTGGCTTTGATCATGCTTCGGGCTCGGTGGTTGCGGTATGCGGCGTCAGGACACCGTGGCTTCGTCGGTGCGGCTGTCGCCCTTGTTGTCGGTCCAGCTCACGCTGATCTTGTCGCCGGCCTTTGCACCCTTGACGCTGAACTGCAGGAACGGGTTCTTCGAGACCGAAGGGCCCCACTGCGCGGACATCACCACCTTGCCGTTGTGCTTGGCGGTGACCTGCTGGATGAACCAGGCAGGGATCAGCTTGCCGGCCGAGTCCTTGCGCTGGCCGGATTCCATTTCGTGACTCATCAGCACGCGCACGGTGGCCTTGTCGCCTGCGGCCTGGGCGCGGATGCGCATCGGATCTGCCATTTTCGAAACTCCTAAGTCTGTGTTAGCGGGCTCGGACCGGCACCGGGCCGCCCCAAGCCGGGCCGAGATCCCCTTGGGGGATCGCTGCGAAGCAGCGAGGGGTGAACATCAGCCGCCGCAGCCGCCGAGGGTGACCTTGATCTCTTTTTGCGCGTACAGCACCTTGCCGTCGGCCATCATCGCCACCGCATACACGTTGGACGACTGGCCCATCTTCACGCGCGTGGCGATGGCCGGGTCCACCGCGTCGGTGAAGTCGAACACGGCGCTCAGCACCGACGGGTTCTTCTCGACCAGCAGCGCCATGCGCTTGACGCCCGGCAGCGTGGTCGAGGCGCCCAGCGGCACGACGGCGCCGTTTTCGGCGATGTCGGGGCCCTGGATGGCGATGTCCTTGCTCTCGGCCGGGGCCGAGCCGCCCAGGGCCTTGACCACGTCGTTGAGGTTCTTCGCGTCGAACGCGGCCTGGTTGAACGCGGAGGCCTGGGCCAGCGCGCGGCCGGGCAGCAGGCCGGCGGCCATCATCAGCGAGGCCACGGTGGCGCTGCGCTTCAACAGTTCACGACGGGTATTCATCGGGGGACTCCAGCTATTTCAGTGAATGCTAATAAATGAACTAAGCGATGGTCTCGGGATGTTCCCTTAATCCGATTGCTTTGGTGCGCCACTGGCGAGCCACTGCGCAATGGCCTTGAGGTCCGCCTCGGGAAGGTTTTGCGGCGGCATCGGGATCTGGCCCCACACGCCGCTGCTGCCGGCGGTGATGCGGCTGCTCAGGTAGGCGGCGGCATCGCTGCGCCCCGCGTACTTTTGCGCCACCGCGCGCAAGGCCGGGCCCACCAGCTTGTCGTCCACGCCGTGGCAGGCGGTGCAGCTGTGCTGCTGCAGCAAGGCGGTGGCCGGCCTGGGCGCGGCGGGCGTGGCTGCCGCCGCCGGCGCCGCGGTCACCGCGCCGCGCTGCGGGCCCACCAGCCGGTTCTGGTCGGCCAGGTTGCCGTGGGCGTTGCGCGCGAACTCGGGCAGCATCGATGCCACCTTGGGTTCGGTGGCGCAGTTCTTCATGCAGCTCGACCCCTGCACGTCGGGCTTGGCCGTGCCCCCCGGCAGCTTGCCCGGCCACATGGCGTGGGCCGTGGTCATGCCGTTGCGGTTGGGCATGCGCTGCTGCACCTCGCCGATGTTCTTGTCCGACAGCACATAGTCGTCGGGCACGATGCCGCCCAGGTTGAGCAGGAAGGCGGTGACACCGTACACCTCCTCGACGCTCAGGGTCTTGGGCGCATTCCACGGCATCGCGCGGTTGATGTAGTCCCACAGCGTGGACACCGTGGACACCTTCATCAGCGTGGTGCGCCCCGGGTAGGCCGGGTCGTTCAGGCGCGCGACGCGGCCGCTGGCGATGTCTTCCTTCGTGGTGCCGCCCACCAGCGGGTTGAACACCTCGTTGGAGTCGCCGAAGATGCCGTGGCAGGAAGCGCACTTGGTCTCCCACACCTCCTGGCCCTTGGCCACCGAGCCCGATCCGGCAGGCAGGCCCTTGAAGTCGGGCCGCACGTCGATGTCCCATGCGGCGATCTCCTTGGGTGTCGCGGCGCGGCCGATGCCGGGGTAGTCGGCCGCGAAGGCCGTGCCCAGCGCCAATGCGGCTGCGCAGGCGAGCAGCAGGCTACGAGAGCTGGACATTCTTCACTTCTCCGTTCTCCTGCACGAGCCAGGTCTGGATCGAGTTGTTGTGGTAGATCGAGCGCGTGCCGCGCACCGCGCGCAGCTGGCGCGTGCTGGGCTGCACGTGGCCGGTATCGTCAGTGGCGCGGCTGCAGATCAGCGCGGGCTTGCCGTTCCACACCCAGTCGATGTTGAAGCGCGTGAGGCACTTGCTCATCACCGGCCCTTGCAGCCGCGCGGGCCGCCAGTTGCGCCCGCCGTCGACCGACACGTCCACCTTCACGATCTTTCCGCGGCCCGACCAGGCCAGGCCCGAGACGTTGTAGAAGCCCTTGTCGAGCAGCACCTGCCCGCCCGAGGGCGTGGTGACCACGCTCTTGACCTCCTGGATCGAGCTGTACTGCCGGTGCAGCCCGCCGGGCAGCAGGTCGACATAGTGGATGGTCTCGTCCTTGGTGTTGTAGGGCTGGTCGCCCAGCTCGATGCGGCGCAGGTACTTCACCCAGCTCACGCCCTGCACGCCCGGCACCACCAGGCGCAGCGGATAGCCCTGCTCGGGCCTGAGCATCTCGCCGTTTTGCCCGTAGGCCACCAGCACCTCGCCGCTTTCGATGAGCTCCATGGGGATGGTGCGCGTCATCGAGGAGCCGTCGGCGCCCTCGGCCAGCACGTAGCGCGCGCGCTTGAAGTCGGCGCCGCACATCTCGAGCAGCGTGCGCAGCGGCACGCCGGTGAACTCGCTGCAGCTCAACATGCCGTGCGTGTACTGCACCGTGGGCACCGCGACGTTGCCCCACTCCATGCCGGTGTTGGCGCCGCACTCGATGAAATGGAAGCGCGACACCGAGGGCAGCCGCATCAGCTCGTCCATCGTGAAGACCTTGGGCGTCTTCAGCAGCTCGGGGCTGGAGCCGTTGACCATGAGCCGGTGCTTGGAGGGGTCGATGTCCCACCAGCCCTGGTGGTGGCGCTCGAAGTGCAGGCCGCTGGGCGTGACGATGCCGAACAGCGACTGCAGCGGCGCGAACGACACCGAGGCCTGCTTGGTCTGCGTGAGGCCCGGGCTCTGGCGGCGCTGCACGTTGGCCTCGTACTTCGAAGGTTTGCCGTAGCCCTCGGCCGCCACGCCCTGCCCCAGGCCCTTGCTGTGCTCGGGCAGGCTCAGGATGTTGGGGTCGCCGTCAGGCCCGGCCGGGTTGGCCTGGGCCAGCGCCACCGGGGCCGCCAGGCCGGCGCCGGCAGCGGCGAAGGCCTTGCGGATGAAGTCGCGCCGCCCATGGCGGGCTTCTTCGCGCACAGCGCGTATGCCTTCCTGGTTGAGAAAGCTCTCGGGCGCCTTGACCAGCCGCCCGGGTGTTGCGTCGTCTTGGGCCAAACGACCCTCCTTGTCCGTCGTCAAATATCCGTACATGCGAATATAAACGAATCGACAACTGGAGAAGTACGTACAAATCCCAGGTGCGGCCGGTGGTCCAATGTCCGCGAGGGGCGAGGAAGACGCGCCGGTCCAGTGAAACACAGATGTACGACGCATTGACACCGCAGGCCGCCACCCAGGCCGTGTTGTGGGGGGGCCTGCTCATCGGTGCGGCGCTGGGCGCCGTGGCCCAGGCCAGCCGTTTTTGCACCATGGGCGCGCTGGCCGACTGGTTTGGCTTTGGCGGCACCGGGCGGCTGGGCATGTGGCTGCTGGCCGCGGCGGTGGCGGCGCTAGGCACTCAGGCGCTGGTGGCCGCCGGCGCGGTGGACGCCGCGCGCAGCGTGCCCTGGAGCCCGCGCCTGCTGTGGCTGTCGTACCCGCTGGGCGGGCTGATGTTCGGCTTCGGCATGGTGCTCGCCTCGGGCTGCCCGCAGCGCAGCCTGGTGCGGCTGGGCGCGGGCAACCTCAAGGCCCTGGTCACGCTGCTGGCCGCCGGGCTGGCCGCGCAGATGACGCTGCGCGGCGTGCTGGCCGGGCCGCGCGTGGAGTGGCTCGAGCGCTGGCAGGTGGCGCTGGGCCATCCGCAAGACCTGGGCTCGCTGCTGGCCGCGCCGCTGGGCGGCTCGGCCGCTGCGATGCGCGGGCTGGCGCTGGGCCTGGGCCTGCTGGCGGCGGCCGCGCTGCTGTGGCGCTGGCGGCGAGCGCTGGAGCCGGCCCACTGGCTGGGCGGCGTGGCCGTGGGCCTGCTGGTGCCGGCGGCCTGGTGGCTCACCGGGAGCATCGGTTTCCTCGCCGAGCACCCCGAAACGCTGGAACCCGCCTGGCTGGGCACGCAGTCGCGCCGGCCCGAGGGCCTGAGCTTTGCCTCGCCGCTGGCGCACACGCTGGACCTGCTTACGCTGTGGAGCGACACCAACACCACCGCCAGCTTCGGCGTGACGCTGGTGCTGGGCGTGGCGCTGGGCAGCGCGGCCGCGGCGCTGCTGCGGCGCGAGTTCCGGCTCGAATCGTTCAGCACGCCCGGCGACCTGCTCAACCACCTGGGCGGCGGGGTGCTGATGGGCGTGGGCGGCGTGGTGGCCATGGGCTGCTCCATCGGCCAGGGCGTGACCGGCGTGTCCATGCTGTCGGCGGGCGCCTTCATCGCGGTGGCGGGCATCGTGGCGGGGGCGTGGCTCGCGCTGCGCTGGCAAGAGTGGCGCATCGCTCGCATGGCCTGAGATTTCGCAAAGCCCTCCGGATGGCCCAGACCTATGGTGCAGGCATCGACCTCATGAAGGAGTGCACCATGAAATCCATTCGTCTTCTGCTGGCGGCCACGTTGATGGCGGCCACCGGCTTGGCTGTCGCGCAACCCGGCCGCGGGCCTGGCGGCGGCCCCGGCATGGGCCCTTGCGCAGCGGCAACGGGCGCCAGCGGTGTGGCCGCGGCCGGCTGCCCGGGCGGCGGCCCCGGCATGATGGGCGGCGGCCGCTGGGGCCGCGACTACACGCCCGGCTGGGCGATGATGAGCGCCGAGGAGCGCAACGCCCACCGCCAGCAGATGGGCGCGTTCAAGAGCTACGAAGAGTGCAAGGCCTACATGGACCAGCACCACGACGACATGGCCGCCCGCGCCAAGGAGCGCGGCATCGCCATGCCGGCCAAGCCCCGCCGCGACGCCTGTGCCGGACTGAAGGCCGCGGCCAAATGACGACGGACAGCAGCTTCACCATCGAGCTCAGGCAGCAGGCCGACTACCGGTTTGCCGCGCACTTCGACAACCCCGCGGTGCCGCCGCTGGTCACCGACGAGCCGGCGCCGCTGGGCCGCGACGAAGGGCCCAACCCGTCGCGCCTGCTTGCCGTGGCGGTGGCCAACTGCCTGTCGGCCAGCCTGCTCTTTGCGATGCGCAAGTTCCACAACGAGCCCGGACCGCTGCGCACGCAGGCCACGGCACAGATGGTGCGCAACGAACAAAAGCGCCTGCGCGTGGGCCGCATCGCGGTGGACCTGCACCTGGGCGTGCCGGCGGCGGCGCTGCAGCAGCTGCAGCGCGTGCTCGACCAGTTCGAGGAGTTCTGCGTGGTCACGCAGAGCGTGCGCGCGGCGATTCCGGTGGACTTGCGGGTGTTTGATGGGGATGGGCGGCTGCTAAAGGGTGAGGCGGGCGCGCAGGCTGCATGAGCGCGGGACGAGTTCCTTCGCGGCTACCCGAGAAGCTTCGCGACCAAGCGCATCGGCACAAACAACCGACGGGGCTGGGAAACGACCATCGGTTACTCGCCGGTACGCCGGGGTCTTGGCCGCGCGCGTGAGACGCACGTTCGGCACCCGGGGGTTGCGCGCGATCGCGCCCAGGGGTTTCTGATGGGCCTGAACCAGGGCCGCATGGCAGAGCAAGACAACTTCATTCTGCTGGCGGATGACAAGCAGATTCAGAGCGACGCTGCCATCGGATTCAACCTGCGCCACTGGCAGCAAGTGCGTTTCGACGACACGCTGGATCTCAAGATAAAGCTGGTCACAGCGCTGGAGAGGCGCTTTCGTTTGGTGCCAGCAGCCGCGTGAGTCCCGCTGCCCGCAGCGGCTCACCGGTTAGCGATTCTTGCTTCAAGCCCCTTTTGTGGATCACAAAAACAAAAATGTGAGCCACAATTGCCGAAACCACCAACGACTGAGCCACAACCTTGCCCGTCGCCTATCACTCGGGAGCCTTCCCACCCACGCAGTTGGACTGGAACGTGTTGATCCCGCTGCTGGGGCCCACGGCAGCGGCCATCGCACGCTACGACGGCGTGCTGGGCGCCATTCCGAACCCGGCGGTGCTGCTGTCGCCATTGACTTCGCAGGAAGCGGTGCTGTCGTCCAGCATCGAAGGCACGCACGCGACGATGGGCGAAGTGCTGAGCCTCGAAGCCGGCGCCGAGGAACTGCTCCCGCAGGAGCGGCGCGGCGACATCTTCGAGGTGTTCAACTACCGGCGGGCGATGAACGAAGCGCAGACGCTGCTGGCCGAGCTGCCGCTGTCGCAGCGCGTGCTCTGCGCCGCACACCGCGTGCTGATGCAGGGGGTGTGCGGCGGCGACAAGGCGCCGGGCGAGTACCGGCGCATCCCGGTGTGGATCGGGCCCGACCGGCACGACCCGAGCACGGCGCGCTTCGTTCCTATCACCGCGGCTGAATTGCCGGCGGCCATGGGCGAGTGGGAGAAGTACCTGCACGCGCCGGCGCCTGACCGGCTGGTGCAACTGGCTGTGGCGCACGCGGAGTTCGAGGCGCTGCACCCTTTCCTGGACGGCAACGGGCGCGTCGGCCGCATGCTGATACCGCTGTACCTTTGGCAGCAAGGGTTGATCCGCGCGCCGCTGCTCTACATGAGCGGCTACTTCGAGGCCAACCGCGGCGCCTACTACGACGGCTTGCTGTCGGTGTCGCGCGATCGGGATTGGACGAGCTGGTGCCGCTATTTCCTGGAGGCGCTGCGCTCGCAAGCCGAGGCCAACCATACAGTGGCCGTTCAGATACTGGCGCTCTACGGGCGCCTGAAACGCGACGCGCTCGAGTGGACGCGGTCGCAGTACGCGGTGCCGGCGCTGGACTGGATGTTCGAGCGGCCGATTTTCAAGAGCACCGATTTCGTCGCCAACGCCGGGATTCCTGCACCCACTGCGAAGCGGCTGCTGGCGGTGTTCCGCGAGAACGGGCTGTTCAGCGTGCTGGTGGAGGGGCGCGGGCGGCGCAACTCGGTGTTCGCGCTGAAGGAGCTGTTGAACCTGGCCGAAGGCAAGGAGGCCTTCAAGTGAACTTCCGCATCGCCGATACCTTCACCGCCAGCCTGCCACTCATGGCCGAAGAGCGAATGCAGTGAAGACGACGGCCTTCGACCTGCAGGTGGATCCGTCGAACCCGGGGCACAGTTTTCACAAGCTGGACAAGGCGCGCTCCTCGCTCGCCAGCATCCGGACGCGCGTGTGCTGCTGACGACGCTCTCGCGCCAACCTTGGCGCTTGCGTTGCATGCACGGCTGCGCCAGCTGATCGGCAATACGCCCTTGCCGGGCGAGCGCATCGACGTGGTGTCGCTCGACGAATTGGGGGAGCGCCTGTATCGCTTTGCCTTATCGGCCTCCCGCATGCAGCGGCGCACTGTCGCCCACCGCCACCAACAGCAGCGGGTCTTCGCGGTCTCCTGAGGGCCTGTTCACGCCCATGCGTGAAGCGCGCCTCGTCACAAACCTTGCGCCAACGCAAACCCCACCCAGCACGCTCAGCCCCAGCCTTAAGGCTCCCATAACGCAGGCTCCCAATCATGGGTACCACGAAAGGAGCCCGCACCCCATGACCCTCTTGCGCCCTCACCGGCTGCTCGCGGCCGCCCTGCTGGCCGCGTGCGGCGCCGCCGCGCTGGCCGCCACGCCCGACCCCGCGCGCGGCGAGCAGTTCTTCACCACCAAGCACGGCCGCGAATGGTCGTGCGCCAGCTGCCACGGCAACCCGCCCACCGGCGAGGGCAAGCATGCCTCCACCGGCAAGCGCATCACGCCCTTGGCCCCAGCCTTCAACCCCGAGCGTTTCACCAACGCGGCCAAGACCGAGAAGTGGTTCCGCCGCAACTGCAACGACGTGCTGGGCCGCGAGTGCAGCGCCGACGAAAAGGCCGACATCGTGGCCTGGCTGAGGACGCTCAAGCCATGAACAAGACCGCCCTCGCCTTTGTGGCCGCTGCTGCGGCGCTGCTTTCGGCCGCCGCGCGCGCCGACGGCCACGGCCCGCGCGTGCCGCCGCTGCCGGCCTACCAGCAGGAGTGCGCCGCCTGCCACGTGGCCTATCCGCCCGGCATGCTGCCCAAGGCCTCGTGGCAGCGCCTCATGGGCAACCTGCCGCGCCACTTCGGCACCGACGCCTCGCTCGACGCGCCCACGCTCAACGCCATCGGCACCTGGCTCGACGCCCACGCGGGCAGCTCGCGCCGGGTGGCCGAGGCGCCGCCCGAAGACCGCATCACGCGCAGCGCCTGGTTCGAGCGCGAGCACCGCAAGGTGCCGGCCGAGGCGTGGAAGCGCGCGTCCATCCGCAGCGCGGCCAACTGCGCCGCCTGCCACACCGGCGCGGCCGAAGGCGACTTCGACGAAGACCGCGTGCGCATTCCCAAATGAAGGAGCACACGATGAACGACTCCCCTGCTGCGCGCAGCATCCGCGTGTGGGACGCGCCGGTGCGCGTGTTCCATTGGCTCATGGTGGCCAGCTTCGCCGGCGCCTGGCTCACCGCCGAGAGCGAACGCTGGCGCCTGGTGCACGTGAGCCTGGGCTACACCATGGCCGGGCTGGTGGTGTTCCGCCTGCTCTGGGGCCTGGTGGGCACGCGCCATGCGCAGTTTGGCGACTTCGTGCGCGGGCCGCGCGCGGTGCTGCGCTACCTGCGCTCGCTGCTGTCGGGCCGGCCCGAGCACCACGTGGGCCACAACCCGGCCGGCGGCTGGGCCATCCTGGCGCTGCTGGGGCTGGCGGCACTGACCACTGCCTTTGGCTGGGCCACCTACAACGAGATCGGCGGCGAGTGGCTGGAAGAGGCGCACGAGGCCGCGGCCACGCTGATGCTGCTGGTGGTGGGCCTGCACGTCGCCGGCGTGGCCGTCGGCAGCCTGGTGCACCGCGAGAACCTGGTGCGCGCCATGGTCACCGGCCGCAAGCAAGGCGACCCCGGCCAGGACAACGGCAGCCCGTGGCGCGCGATGGCGGTGCTGCTGCTGGCCGCGGTGCTGGGCTTCTGGGCGTTGCAATGGCAGCAGGCGCCGGCCGGCAACAGCGCCGATGCGCAGCGCACGGCCGCTGCCGACCGGCACGACGACGACGACGACTGACGCTCAGCCCATGCGCATCCTGCTTGCCGAAGACGATGCCTTGCTGGGCGACGGCCTGCGCGCGGGCCTGCGCCAGCAGGGCTTTCAGGTGGACTGGGTGCGCGACGGCCAGGCCGCCGAGCGCGAGCTGCGCAGCGGCGCCCATGCCGCCGCGGTGCTCGACCTGGGGCTGCCGCTGGTGGACGGGCTCGACGTGCTGGCCCGCGTGCGCAAGGAGAAAGTGCGTACGCCGGTGCTGGTGCTGACCGCGCGCGACGCGGTGCCCGACCGCATCCGCGGGCTCGACCTGGGCGCCGACGACTACGTGCTCAAGCCGGTAGATCTTGGCGAGCTGGCCGCGCGCCTGCGTGCGCTGGTGCGCCGCGCCCACGGCCAGCCCGAGGAGCAGCTGCGCCACGGCGCCCTGGTGCTCGACCCGGCCACGCGCAGCGTCACGCTCCTCGGCCAGCCGGTGGCGCTGGCGCCGCGCGAGTTCGACCTGCTGCACGAGCTGATGCTCTGCAACGGCCGCGTGCTCTCGCGCGAGCAGATCGAGGAGCGTCTTTACGCCTGGGGCCAGGAGGTGGACAGCAACGCGGTGGAGGTGCACATCCACCACCTGCGCCGCAAGCTGGGCGCCCAGCGCATCCACACCGTGCGCGGCGTGGGCTATGCGCTCGCGCGCGACGAGCAGCAGGCGCCGCCGTGAAGCTCATGCGCTCGCTGCAAGGCCGCCTGCTGGTGCTGGTGCTGGCGGTGGTGTCCGCCGTCTGGACGGGCGCCGCGGCGGTCTCGCTGATCGGCACGCGCCATGAGCTCGACGAGCTGCTCGACAACCACCTCGCCCAGGCGGCCGCGCTGCTGGTCGCCCGGCAGATGCACCCCGACGACGAGGAGGAAGCACAGGACCCGCGCATGCTCGACCGCTACGCGCGGCGCGTGGCGTTCCAGGTGTGGCACGAGGGCACGCTCGCGCTGCGCTCGCCCAACGCCCCGCTCACGCCGATGGCCGCGCACACCGCGGGCTACGGCAACACCGACATCGAAGGCCGGCCATGGCGCGTTTTCGCCGCGCGCGGCAGCGAGCGCGACGTGCTGGTCTACGTGGGCGAGCAGCTGTCGGCGCGGCGCGAGATCCTGCGTGCCGCATCGGCGGGCATGCTGATGCCGCTGCTCATCGCGCTGCCGATGCTGGGGGTGCTGGTGTGGTGGGCGGTGCGCCAGGGCCTGGGGCCGCTGCGGCGCCTGAGCCGCCAGCTCGCGCAGCGCGCGCCTGATGCGCTGCAGCCGGTGTCGCTGCCGCAGCCGGCGGCCGAGCTGCAGGCGCTGGCCGAGGCGCTCAATGCGCTGCTGCAGCGCATCGGCGGGCTGCTGGAGACCGAGCGCCGCTTCACCGCCGACGCCGCGCACGAGCTGCGCACGCCCATCGCCGCCATCCGCACGCAGGCCCAGGTGGCGCTGGCCGCCGAAGAAGAGTCCTCGCGCCGGCACGCACTGCGCGCCACCCTGGAAGGCTGCGACCGCGCCACCCACCTGGTCGAGCAGTTGCTCACGCTGTCGCGCCTGGAGACGCAGGCGCAGCCGCCGGCGCGCCAGGGCGACCTGGCCGCCATCGCGCGGCGCGCGGTGGCCGACGTGGCGCCGCAGGCGCTGGACAAGCAGCAGCAGCTCACGCTGCAGGCGCCCGCCCACTGCGCCGTGGCCGGCGACGAAGCGCTGCTGGGCGTGCTGATGCGCAACCTGGTCGACAACGCCATCCGCTACAGCCCGCCCGAGGCCCGCATCGAGGTGCGGCTGCTGTGCGAGCCGGGCGGCTGCCGCTTCAGCGTGGACGACAGCGGCCCGGGCCTGGGCCCGGCGCAGCAGGCGCGCCTGGGCGAACGCTTTTTCCGCGTGCTGGGCAGCGGGGCCAGCGGCAGCGGCCTGGGCTGGTCGATCGTGCGGCGCATCGCGCAAGCGCACGGGCTGGGCGTGCAAACCTCCACCTCTGCGCTGGGCGGCCTGCGCGTGGAGGTGAGCGGCTTTGGTACCGTGCGCGGGTTGCCCGCTGCACAAGACCATGGCCCTGCCGCTGCTGCCCGCTGACACCCCCGCCGCGCCGCCCCCTGCAGGCAGCCTGCGCCGGCGCTCGTTTCGCGACGTGGCCTGGCTCGCCGCCGTCACCTGGGCGCTGCTCACCGCGGCGCTGCTGGTGCTGGTGCGCCTGGAAGCCGCGCGCACCTTCGATGCCTCGCTGCGCGAGCGCGCCGAGGTGGTGCTGGCGTTCTCGCAGCACGAGCTGGAGGAGATCGCGGCCGAAGGCGGCGACACCATCAGCGAGGAGCTCGAAGACTCGCACGGCGGCGTGCTGCTGTACCAGGTGTGGCATGCCGACGGCCGCCTCGCGTTTCGCAGCAACGCGGCGCCCCGGCAGCCGCTGCTGCCCGCCGGCGCCAGCGGTTTCCGCGACCTGCAGGTCGATGGGCTGCCGCTGCGCGGCTATGCGGCCTGGAACGGCAAGCGCAGCTTCCAGGTGCAAATGGCCGAAGAGCCGCGCACGCGCGACGCGCTGGCGCTGCAGGGCTCCGTGCTGGTGGCGCTGGTGATGGCCGCCACGCTCGGGCTGTTCCTGCACCGCCTGGGCCGGCGCCTGCGCCAGACCTTCGCCACGCTCGACGACACCGCGGCCGAGCTGGCCGCCACGCCGGCGGGCCGCCTGCAGCCGCTGTCCGCCGCAGGCAAGCCCGACGAGCTGCTGCCCATGATCGCGGCCTTCAACGACATGGCCGCCCGCGTGCAGCGCGCGATGCAGCACGAGCAACGTTTCACCGCCGATGCGGCGCACGAGCTCAAGACCCCGCTGGCCGGCATGAAGATCCTGCTGCGCAACGCCGAGCGGGCGCCGGACGCGCCCGCACGCCAGCAGGCCTTGGCCCAGTTGCACCAGGTCGTGGACCGCTGCGCCGCGCTGGTGGACCAGTTGCTCGCGCTGGCGCGCTACGACCGCGAGCCCGGGGCCTTCCAGCTCGACGAGGCGGTGGACCTGGCCGCGCTGTGCACCGGCGTGCTCAGCGAGCTGCAGCCGCTGGCGCGCGAGCGCGGCGTGTCCGCGCACATGCCGCCGGCCGACGAGCGCCTGCCCGCGTTGCACGGCAACCGCGAGGCACTGGCGGTGCTGGTGCGCAACCTGGTGGACAACGCACTGCGCCACGGCCGGCCCGGCGGCCGCGTGGAGCTGCAGGTACGGGCCAGCGCCGACCCACAGGGCGTGTCGCTGGAGGTGCACGACAGCGGCCCGGGCATCGAGCCTGCGTTGCGGCAACGCGTGTTCGGCCGTTTCGTGCGCGCGGGCGGCCAGGGGACGCCGGGCAGTGGGCTGGGCCTGGCCATCGCCGAGCGCATCGCGCAGCTGCACGGCGGCAACGTCGCGCTGCAGGCCTCGCAGCGGCTGGGCGGCACGGCGGCCGTCGTGTGGCTGCCGCTGCGCCGAGGCTGAGGCCCGCCGCGCTCAGGTGCGGATCACCGAGATGTGCTCGGTGCCGCTTTCGGGCAGCCACACCTCGCCGTTGCGGCCCAGGATCTGGCGCACGTTGGCCGCCTCGCGCGGGAACACCACGCTGTCGAAGCGTTCGCTGGCCGGGTCGAAGCGCAGCACCGCGTTGTTGCCGAAGTCGCTGACCCAGACCTTGTCGCGCTCATCAACGTACACCGCGTAGGCACGCGGCGCGTTCTCGCCCGGCAGCTTCCAGGCGCGCCAGCGCGTGGCGGCGGGGTCGTACAGCGAGAGCTGGCCGCTGTTCCATTCGCTCACCCAGATCTGCCCGCGGCTGTCGCTCCAGACGCGGCGTGCGCCCTGGCGCGGCGTGGGCGGCTCCACCACGGTGGACTCGCCCGTCTTCGGGTCGATGCGCGCGATGAACGAGCCGGCCAGCGAGCACCACCACACCTCGCCCGCCGGCGTGGCGCAGATGCCATAAGGGCCGCGGCCGCGCGGCGCGGGCCTGGCCTCCACCTGGCCCGTGTTCACCACCACCCGCCCCACCACGCCGGCCTGGCCGGTGAACCACAGGTTGCCGTCGCCGTCGAAGGCGCAGGTGTTGAGGTTGGCATCGGGTGTGGACTTCGGCAGCCGGAACACCCGCTGCCCGCGGCTGGGCCAGTCGACGCGCACGATCGCATTGAGCCCGCTGTCGGTGATCCAGGCCGCGCCGTCGGGACCTTGGATCACGCCGTGCGGCGCGGAGCCGGTGCCCAGCGCGATCAGCTCGGTGCGGCCGGTGCGGGGGTCGAACCAGCCGAGGTGGCCGCTGCGCTGCGCGGTGAACCACACGCCGTGGTCCGAGGCCGGCGCCACGTCGTGGATGCCGGTGCGGTTGGGCGTGCCCAATGGCCAGGATTGCAGGCGCAGGCTGGTGGCAGCGGCCGGCGCCTGCGGTGCCACCGCGGCGGTCCCCAGCGCGACCAGCAGCCTTCTGCGGGATACCGCTTCTTGCATCACCGGCTCCTTCGCTCGATGCACGAAAAGCCGATGATAGGCAGGCCCGAAGGCCCGCACGGCGTGTCGGTGTCAGGCGCTGGCCTTGGCGGCACCCAGGTAGCTCTCGATCACGCGCGGGTCGGCGGCCAGCTCGCCTGCCGGCCCCTGCAGCACGATGTCGCCCGTCTCCAGCACGTAGCCGTGGTCGGCCACCTGCAGCGCGGCGCGCGCGTTCTGCTCCACCAGCAGGATGCTCACGCCGCGGCGGCGCAGCGTCTCGATGATGCCGAAGATCTCTTTGACGATCAGCGGCGCCAGGCCCAGGCTGGGCTCGTCGAGCATCAGCAGCTTGGGGCCGCCCATCAGCGCGCGGCCGATGGCCAGCATCTGGCGCTCGCCGCCGGACAGCGTGCCCGCGGCCTGCTCGCGCCGCTCTTTCAGGCGCGGAAAGAGCGCATACACCTCGTCGAGCACCTGCTTCCAGTTGGGCTGGCCCAGCCGCTTGGGCCGCCAGCCGCCGAGCAGCAGGTTGTCTTCGACGCTCATGGTGGAAAACAGCTCGCGCTTCTCGGGCACCAGCGCCAGGCCGCGCATCACGCGCTCTTCCAGCGACAGCTCGCTCACGTCGGCGCCTTCATACAGCACCAGGCCGCGCGCAGGCAGCAGCCCCATCAGCGCGTTGAGCAGCGTGGACTTGCCGGCGCCGTTGGGGCCCACCACGGTGACCACGCTGCCGGGCTGCACCGCCAGCTGCAGGCCGCGCAGCACCTCGGCGCGGCCGTAGCCGGCATGCAGGCCTTGGACTTCGAGCAATACGGTCATGGTCAATGTTCCGTCCCCAGGTAGGCCGCGCGCACTGCCGGGCTGGCCTGCACCTCGGCCGGCGTGCCCTCGATCAGCTTGGTGCCGAACTCCATGACCACGATGCGGTCGGTCAGGCCCATCACGAAGTCCATGTCGTGCTCCACCAGCAGCAGCGACAGGCCCTCGGACTTGAGCTGCCGCAACACCTCGGCCAGGGCCTGCTTTTCCTTGTGGCGCAGGCCGGCGGCCGGCTCGTCCAGCAGCAGCAGCGCCGGGTCGCTGGCCAGCGCGCGCGCGATCTCCACCAGCCGCTGCGGGCCCAGCGCCAGGTTGCCGGCCAGCTCGTGCATCTGCGCCTGCAGGCCGATGCGCTGCAGCTGGCGCTCGGCCTCGCGCAGCGCGCGCCGCTCCTCGGCGCGGTCGAGCCGCAGCAGCGCGCCCAGCGTGCCGGTGTTCGAGCGCAGGTAGGCGCCCAGCGCCACGTTTTCCAGCACCGTCATGTTGGGCACCAGCTTCACGTGCTGGAAGGTGCGCGACAGGCCGCGGCGCGCCACCTCGCGCGAGGGCAGGCCGTCCACCCGCTCGCCGCGCAGCAGCACCTCGCCCGCGGTGAGCGGCAGCACACCCGAGACGAGGTTGAAGGTGGTGGACTTGCCGGCGCCGTTGGGGCCGATCAGGCCCACGATCTCGCCGGCGCGGATGGAAAAGCCCACGTCGTTCACCGCCACCAGGCCGCCGAAGGCCTTGCGCAGCGATCTCACCTCCAGCAGCGCCGAGCCCGGTGGCGGCTTGTCGCGCTCGGGCAAGGGTTCGGCAGCGGCCCAGCCCCCGGCCTGCCGCTGGGCCGGCATCAGCCGCGCCAGCAGCGGCCACAGGCCCTGCGGCGCCAGCTTGAGCACCAGCACCAGCACCACGCCGAAGACGATGATCTCGTAGTTGCCGCTGGTGCCGATGATCATGGGCAGCCAGGTCTGCAGCTGCTCCTCGACCACCTTCACGATGCCGGCGCCGACGAAGGCGCCCCACACGCTGCCGATGCCGCCCACCACCGCCATGAACAGATATTCGATGCCCATCTTCAGACCGAAGGGCGAAGGGTTCACGGTGCGCTGCAGGTGCGCGAACAGCCAGCCCGACCAGCAGGCGAACAGCGCCGCGATCAGGAACATGATCACCTTGTAGCGGAAGGTCGAGGCGCCCATGGCCTCGGGCATCGTGCTGCCGCCGCCGTTGTTGGTGTTGAGCGCGCGCATCACGCGGCCCGGGCGCGAGTCGAGCAGGAAGGTCAGCGCCAGCGCGGCGGCCAGCGCCGAGGCCCAGATCAGGTAGTAGATGCGCCGGCCCGAGCGGAACTCGAAGTCGCCGAGGGCCAGCGGCGGCACGCCCAGCAGGCCGTCGTACTTGCCCAGCACCTCGAGGTTGCCCATCGTGTAATACAGCGCCAGGCACCAGGCGATGGTGGCCAGCGGCAGGTAGTGGCCCGACATGCGCAGCGTGAGCAGCGCCAGTACCAGCGCGGTCACCGCCGTGATCAGCAGCCCCACCGGCAACCCGGCCCAGGGCGACCAGCCCAGCTTGGTGGTGACATAGGCGCTGGCATAGGCGCCGATGCCCACGAAGGCCGCCTGGCCGAAGCTGGTGAGCCCGCCCACGCCGGTGAGCAGCACCAGCCCCAGCGACACCAGCGAATACAGCCCGATGTAGTTGAGCTGCGTGATCCAGAACTCGGGCACCGGCAACAGCGGCAGCGCGGCGACGACAAGGGCGAACAGCGCCAGGGCGATCTTGCGGCGGTCCATGCTCAGTGTTCCTCGCCGTGGGTGTCGAGCAGCGAGCGCCACAGCAGCACCGGCAGGATCGCGGTGAACACGATCACCTCCTTGAACGCGCTGGCCCAGAAGGAACCGAACGATTCGATGATGCCCACGCCGATGGCACCGGCCAGCGCGAGCGGAAAGCTCGCCAGCCCGGCGAACACCGCAGCGACGAAGCCTTTCAGGCCTATCAGGAAGCCCGAGTCGTAGAACACCGTGGTGGTCGGGCCGATCAGCACGCCCGACAGCGCGCCGATGAAGGCGGCCATCGTGAAGCTCAGGCGCCCTGCCCCGTCGGCCGAGATGCCCATCAGGCGCGCGCCGGTGCGGTTGACCGCGGTGGCGCGCAAGGCCTTGCCGGAGAGCGTGCGGTCGAAGTAGACGAACAGCATCACGATCAGCGCCACGGTGGCGGCGAACACCACGATCGTCTGGCCCGACAGCATCAGCGGGCCGAAGTTGAAGCGTTCGTCCCAGAAGCTGGGCGTGCGGTAGCCCTCGGCGCCAAAGAAGGCCAGGCCCAGGCCGGTGAGCGCGAAATGCACGCCCACCGACACGATCAGCAGCACCAGCACGCTCGAATCGGCCAGCGAGCGATAGGCCAGCCGGTACACCAGCGAACCCATGGGGGTGACCAGCCCCAGCGCCAGCGCCACCTGCACCACCAGCGGCGGCTGCTGGGGCGCCAGCCAGATCGCCAGCAGCGACACCACCAGCGGAAAGGCCAGCACCTTGGCCGCTTCGGCGAGCGACCTGGCCCAGGGGCGGTGCGCACGCAAGCCGTTCCACAGCTCCATCAGCGCGGCCAGCCCCGCCATGCCCAGCAGCAGCCACACCGTGCCGGGCACCTGCCCGGTCTGGAACAGCCCGACGGTCAGCGCCCCGAAGGCGACGTATTCGCCCTGCGGGATGAAGATCACCCGCGTGACGGAAAAAACAAGCACGATGGCGATGGCCAGCAGCGCGTAGATCGCGCCGTTGGTCACGCCATCGAGCGCCAGGATGCCGGCGATCGTGGAGTCCATTCAGTCTTTTGATGTCGGGGGCTGTCTATTGTGCTTGGGCTGGGCAAGGCCGCGCCATACGCTCAAACCCAGTGGCTACCGCGGATCCGGCTTCGCCGGTCCGCCGGCAGCGCCCCCTGGAGCAACTGTCGCCCGGCCGTTCCGAAGACAGTTGCTCGCCCCCGCGGGGGGCGGACGCGGTACCTCGCGGCCGGGGGCCGAGATGCAAGGGGCGGCCGCCAGGCCGTAGGGGGTGTCAGTCAATCTTCCAGTCGCCGTTGACGACCTTGAGCATCACAGGCGTCTTGTTGGTGTAGCCCCAGTGGTCGTCCTTGGTCCAGTGGAGCACGCCGTGCGCGAGCACCTGCTGGCCCATGTTTTCCAGCGCATCGCGCAGCGCGGCGCGGAACTCCTTGGTGCCCGGCTTGGCCTTCTTCAACGCCACCGGCACGGCCTGCTCCAGCACCAGGTAGGCATCGTAGGCATGGCCGGCGAACTGGTTGCGCGAGCCGGCGCCGTAGGCCTTCTCGTACCTCTGCACGAAGTCGATCGCCTTGGCCTTCGAGGGGTGGCTGTCGGGCAGCTGCTCGGCGATGACCGCCGGGCCCGAGACCACCAGCACGCCTTCGACGTCCTTGCCGCCCACGCGCATCAGGTCGCGCGTGGCCGCGGCATGGGTCTGGTAGATCCTGCCCTTGTAGCCGCGCTCCACCAGCGCCTTCACCGGCATGGCCGCGCCGCTGCCCGACGCCACCACGAGAATGGCCTCGGGGTTGTCCTGCACCAGCTTGAGCGCCTGCGCGGTGATCGCGGTGTCCGAGCGCGCGAAGCGCTCCACCGCGCCGAGCTTGATCTTCACCTTCTCGGCCTGGGCGCTGAAGTCCTTGAGCCAGGCCTCGCCGTAGGCGTCGGTGTAGCCGAGGAAGCCCACGCTCTTGATGCCGTGGCGCACCATGTGCGTGATGATGCCGCTGGCCATGACGGCGGTGGACTGCGGCAGGCGGAAGGTCCAAGTGTCCTTGCCCGGCGGCAGCACCGCCGGCGACGAGGCGAGCTGCACGGTGCCCGACTCGGCCGCCACCTCCGCGATGGGTATCGCCACCGGCGTGGCGGTGGAGCCGATGATCACGTCCACGTTGTCCTGCGTGACGAAGCGCTTGGCGTTCTGCACGCCCTTGGTGGGGTCGGTCGCGTCATCGAGGATGATGAGGTTCACCTTCTCGCCGGCCAGCGTGGCGGGCCAGGTCTTGAACTGGTTTTGCATCGGGATGCCCAGGCCCGAGGCGGGCCCGGTGAGCGGCAGGCTCACGCCGATGGTGATGTCGGCCAGCGCGGCGCCGGCGGCACACAGCGCCGCGGCGCCGGCGAACAGGGATCTCAGCAGCTTCATCGTGTGTCTCCTTCGTGGTGTGGCGGCCCTTTGCGCGGTGCCGTTCGCGTTGCATCAGTTGGCGGGTTCGCCGCCCGGCGGCGCCACCTTGTCCGCCCGCTTGTCGAGAAAGGCACGCACGCGCTGCTTGGCAGCCTCGTCGCCCTGCGCGATGGCCGAGATCAGCGACTCGACGAACAGGCCGTCGGCCTGCGACAGGTCGGCGATGCGCGGCAGCGCCTGCGTCACCGCAAAGTTCGACAGCGGCGCGTTGCCGGCCACGCGCTCGGCCAGCACCAGCGCCTTGGCCAGGCCCTCGCCTTCGCCCACCAGGTAGTTGCTCAGGCGCGCCGCGTGGCCCTCGGCCGCATCGAGCACGCGACCGGTGAGCATCATGTCGGTCATCAGGCTCACGCCGGCCAGCCGCGGCACACGCGCCGAGCCGCCGCCGCCGACGAAGATGCCGCGCTGGCCTTCGGGCAGCGCATAGAAGGCGCTCGGTTCGGCCACGCGCAGGTGGGCCGCGCAGGCCAGCTCCAGGCCGCCGCCCACCACCGCGCCGTGCAGCACCGCGATCACCGGCACGCGGCCGAACTGCACCGCATCGAAGGCCGCATGCCAGGCGCGCGAGTGCACGATGCCCTCGGCCACGCTGCGCTCGGCCACCTCCGAAAGGTCCAGCCCCGCGCAGAAGTGCGCGCCCTCGCCGCTGACCACCGCCACGCGCGCATCGGCCGGCAGGTTGACAAAGGCGGTGTGCAGTTCGGCGATGAGCTGGTCGTTGATGGCGTTGCGCTTGGCCGGGCGGTTCAGGCGCAGGTGCACGATGGGCCCGGCCTGCTCGGCACGCAGCAACGCCAGGCTGCCGAGCAGCCCGCCCGCGGGTGTGAAGGACATCGACATCGGATGGAAGGTTTCAGCTGGAAGAGAAGAGCCGGATCACGCGCGGGTCGTCGGGTTGCGCATGCAGCGCCTGCACGTCGGCCGCACGGCGCGCGAGCACCGCGCGCTGGTTGACATAGCCCTTGTCGGTGATCTCGCCCGCATCGGCATTGAGCGGCTCGGTCATCAGCAGCACGCGCGCGACGACACTGGCCGAGCCGCCGCCTTCGGCGCGCAGCCGGGCCAGCGCCTCGCGCACCTTGTGCGCCAGCTGCTCGGCCGGCAGCTGCGCGGCGGCCGGCGTCGGGAACACCAGCGCACCCACGTCGTCGCGGTCGTGGCCGGTGATCACCGCGTCCTGCGCCAGCGGCGCGAGCGCCGACACCAGCTTCACGCGCAGCGTGCCCACCGACACCCAGGTGCCGCTGCCGAGCTTGAAGTCCTCGGCCACACGGCCGTCGAAGATGACGCCGCGCTCGGGCCGGGCCTCGTCGAGCAGCCGGCCGGCGTCGCCGATCTTGTAGAAGCCCTCTTCGTCGAAGGCCTCGGCGCTGAGCTGCGGCGCGTTGCGGTAGCCGGGGAACACGCTGAGCCCGCGCACGCGCATCTCGAGCTTGGGGCCGTTGGGCACGAACTTCAGCTCCAGGCCGGGCAGCGGCAGGCCGATGCAGCCGGCGCGGTCGAGCTTCCAGTGGGCGCTGGTCACGGCCGGCGAGGTCTCGGTGGAGCCCCAGGAGGTGGTGAGCCACAGCGGCTCGCTGCGCACGCGCGCGGCCAGCGTTTCCAGCCGCTCCCAGGTGGCCTGCGGCAGCGCCGCGCCGGCGTAGAACACCAGCTGCAGGCGCTGCAGGGCCTCGGCGGCCAGCGCGTCGTCGGCCTCGAGGAAGGGCAGCAGCATGTCGAGCCCGCGCGGCACGTTGAAGTGCAGCGTGGGCTGCACCTCGCGCAGGTTGCGCACCGTCTTCTCGATCAGGCCCGGCACGGGCCGGCCGTCGTCGACGTAGAGCGTGCCGCCGTTGCGCAGCACCAGGTTGATGTTGTGGTTGCCGCCGAAGGTGTGACTCCAGGGCAGCCAGTCGAGCAGCACCGGCTTGTCGCGTTCGAGGAAGGGCCAGGCCTGGGCGATCATCTGCTGGTTGGCGCACAGCATGCGGTGCGTGTTGATCACCACCTTGGGCGCGCCGGTGGAGCCCGAGGTCAGCAGGTACTTGGCGTGGTCGTCGGGACCGATCGCCTCGAACGCGCGCATCACCGCCGGGCCTTCGCGCGCCGCGCGCAGCGTCTCGAAGCTGATGGCCCCCGGCACGGCCTCCACGCCCTGCCCCAGCACCACCGGCACGTTCACGTCGGCGGCGCGGAGGGCCGGCCCGTACACCGCGCCGTCGGCGGCGTACACCAGCGCCGGCTGCAGCGTCTGCAGGATGCCGCGGATCTTGGCATGGTCCTTGGTGAGGCGGCTGTAGGCGCTGGAGACGGTGCAGGCCGTGCGGCCGATGTGCATGGCGGCCAGCACCAGCAGCAGGTGGTCCACCGAGTTGTCCGACAGCACCACCACCGGCCGGTTCGCCGGCAGCTGCATATCCAGCAGCGCCTGCGCGATGGCGCCGACCTGCGCGCGCAACTCGCGCCAGCTGAAGAGCCGCCAGCCGCCGGCAGCATCGCGCTCGCCCAGCGCCAGGCTTTCAGGCGTCTCGCGCGACCATTGCTCCAGCCATTCGCCGATGCAGCGTGCATACGGCTTCAGCGGCTCGGGCGAGCGCAGCACGAAGCCGCCGCCTGCCAAGGGCTCGCGCAGCACGCGGGGGGGCGCCAGCAGATCGGGTTGATCGAGAAGGCCCGGCATGGCTTGTCTCCTTTGGATGCCGCGGTGCCGATCCGCTGACAGTTCCAATTCATAACTGTATGGCTTCGATCGTGGCACATCCGCGCTGAGACGAGAGACAGGGTTTGTGCCGATAACCGTGCACTAACGTATGGAGATAGCGTGACGCCATGTCGCGCGAAGAACCCGCCCCCGCCGCCCCCCGCCGGCGCGCCGCCGCTGCCGACGGCGCGCGCAATGCCTTGAGCCGCGAGCAATGGATCGAGGCGGCCATGGCCTTGCTGGTCGACGGCGGCGTGGACCTGGTGCGCGTGGACGTGCTGGCCCGGCAGCTGGGCGTGACGCGAGGCAGCTTCTACTGGCACTTCAAGGACCGGGGCGACCTGCTGCAGCAGGTGCTGCAGGCCTGGCGCGACGCGGCCACCGTGCAGGTGACGCAGCGCTTTTCCGGCCGCAACCCCGACCCCGAGGCCCTGATACGCGAGATCCTCTCGCTGCCCTTGCGCGGCCGCTCGGCGCAGCGCGCCGCCCGCGTGGAGCTGGCCATCCGCGACTGGGCCCGGCGCGACGAGATGGCGCGCCAGGCGGTGGACGAAGCCGACGCCAGCCGCATCTCGTACATCGCGCAATGCTTCTCCGCGCTGGGTTTCGGCATCGCCGAGGCACGCCACCGCGCCACCTTGCTGTATGCCTACGAAGTGGGCGAGTCGCTGCTGGTCCGGCAGGGCACGCCGGCGCAGAAGAACGAGCGCAATGCGCTGGCCGCGCAGCTGCTGCTGATGCGCCTGCCGGCGCAGGGGTAAGCCGGTTTATCGGGAGTCTTGCTGCTCGACAAACAGCTCGTCGGCCGCGCGTTCGGGGCATGCTCCACCGCCGGTGGCGTTGTGCAAGGCGGCGGCCAGCTCCAGCGCCTCGGCCGGAGCCACCATGTGGCGCCACTGGATGCGCTGCGCGCAGCGCTGGATCCAGGGTTGCTGGACAAGCTCTTCGGTCATGGGCTTCACCTCGTGAGATGGGCCCATCGTAGAAAAGTCCGCCCGCCACGCGCAGCCGAGAAGCGCTGATGAGGGTGTCGGTGATGTCCTACACGGCACGGCTGGCGTATGCTGCGCTCCACCCATCACTTCGCGCCACGCCGACTGCCGGGCCACAAGCCCGAAGGCCGCGGCAGCGCCCTCGATGCCATGAGCAAGACTTCTTTGCAAGCACCTGCCCAGCCGGCCGTGCTGGAGCTGATCGGCAACACGCCGCTGTTGCGCGTCACACGCTTCGACACCGGCCCCTGCGAGCTGTTCCTCAAGCTCGAATCGCAAAACCCCGGCGGCTCCATCAAGGACCGCATCGGCCTGTCGATGATCGAGGTGGCCGAACGCGAAGGCCGCCTGAAGCCCGGTGGCACGGTGATCGAAGCCACCGCCGGCAACACCGGGCTGGGCCTGGCGCTCGTGGCGCGCGCCAAGGGCTACAAGGTGGCGCTGGTGGTGCCCGACAAGATGTCGGCCGAGAAGGTGCTGCATCTCAAGGCGCTGGGGGCCACCGTGCACATCACGCGCTCCGACGTGAACAAGGGCCATCCCGCCTACTACCAGGACGTGGCGGCGCGGCTGGCGCGCGACATGCCCGACGGCTACTACATCGACCAGTTCAACAACCCCGCCAACCCGCTGGCGCACGAGACCACCACCGCGCCCGAGATCTGGCAGCAGACCGGCCACCGGGTGGACGCCATCGTCTGCGGCGTGGGCTCCGGCGGCACGCTCACCGGCCTGAAGCGCTTTTTCCAGCGCGTGAGTCCCGCAACCGAGTTCGTGCTGGCCGACCCCAAGGGCTCGGTGCTCGCCGGCTACGTGGCCACCGGCCAGGTGGGCCAGGCCGGCTCGTGGGCGGTCGAAGGCATCGGCGAAGACTTCATCCCCTCCATCGCCGACCTGTCCGGCGTGCGCACGGCCTACACCATCCCCGACGAGGAGAGTTTTGCCACGGCGCGCGAGCTGCTGATGCGCGAGGGTGTGGCCAGCGGGTCGTCCAGCGGCACCTTGCTGGCCACCGCGCTGCGCTACTGCCGCGAACAGACCACGCCCAAGCGCGTGGTCACCTTCGTCTGCGACACCGGCACGCGCTACCTCTCCAAGGTGTTCAACAACGCATGGATGTTCGACCAGGGCCTGCTGCACCGCCCCACGGTGGGCGACCTGCGCGACCTGATCTCGCGCCGAGTGGAAGACCAGGACGTCATCGTCGCCAGCCCTGACGACACCCTGCTCACCGCGTTCCAGCGCATGCGCGCGGCCGACGTGTCGCAGCTGCCGGTGCTGCAGGACGGCAAGCTCGTGGGCCTGCTCGACGAATCGGACGTGCTGCTGCGCGTGCACCGCAACGCGGCCCATTTCCGCGACGCGGTGACCACCGCGATGAGCCAGCGCGTGGAAACCCTGGCGCCCGACGCCGGCATCGACGCGCTGATCAACACCTTGCAGGCCGGCCTGGTGGCGGTGATCGCCGACCGCCAGCGCTTCTACGGCCTCATCACCCGCTTCGACCTGCTGAACCACCTGCGGAGAACGCTCGCATGAGTATGACGAAGGACCACGACGACCAGGCCCTGGGCTTCAACACCCGCGTGATCCACGGCGGGCAGCGGCCCGACCCCAGCACCGGCGCGATCATGCCGCCGATCTACGCCACCTCCACCTACGTGCAGAGCAGCCCCGGCGTGCACAAGGGCTACGAATACTCACGCTCGCAAAACCCCACGCGCGAGGCTTTCGAGCGCTGCGTGGCCGACCTCGAAGGCGGCGCCCGCGGCTATGCTTTCGCCTCGGGGCTGGCGGCCATGTCCACCGTGCTCGAGCTGCTCGACGCCGGCGCGCACATCGTCTCCAGCGACGACCTCTACGGCGGCACCTTCCGGCTGTTCGAGCGCGTGCGCCGGCGCAGCGCCGGCCACCGCTACAGCTTCATCGACCTCACCGATGCGAACGCGCTGCGCGCCGCGATCCGGCCCGAGACCAGGATGCTGTGGGTGGAAACGCCCTCGAACCCGCTGCTCAAGCTCACCGACCTGCAGGCCGTGGCCGCCATCGCGCACGAGCACGGCCTGCTCGCGGTGGCCGACAACACCTTCGCCAGCCCCTGGGGCCAGCGGCCGCTGGAGCTGGGCTTCGACATCGTGGTGCACTCCACCACCAAGTACCTCAACGGCCACTCCGACGTGGTGGGCGGCGTGGCGGTGGTGGGCAAGCAGCCACAGCATGCCGAGCTGGCCGACAAGCTCGCCTTCCTGCACAACGCCGTGGGTGCGATCGCCGGGCCCTTCGATGCGTTCCTCGCGCTGCGCGGCGTGAAGACGCTGGCGCTGCGCATGGAGCGGCATTCGAGCAATGCGCTGCAGCTCGCCCAGTGGTTGCAGGCGCAACCCAAGGTGGCCAAGGTGCACTACCCCGGCCTGGAGACGCATCCGCAGCACGCACTGGCCCGGCGCCAGATGCCCCGGGGGTTCGGCGGCATGATCTCGATCGAGCTCAAGAGCGACCTGGCCGGCGCCCGCCGCTTCCTCGAAAGCTGCCATCTCTTCTCGCTGGCCGAAAGCCTGGGCGGCGTGGAGAGCCTGATCGAGCACCCGGCGATCATGACCCACGCGTCCATCCCAGCCGAACAGCGCGCCGCCCTGGGCATCGGCGACACGTTGATCCGGCTGTCGGTGGGCATCGAGGCGGTGGAAGACCTGCGCGACGAGCTGGCGCGGGCGCTGGCGGCGGTGTAGGGGCGCAGGCATGTCCGTTGCGATAAGGTTGCGAAGCCCGTTCCCCATGGAGCCCGCCATGCGCGCCCTCACCGCCTGCGTCCTCTGCCTGCCGCTGCTGGCCGTCGCCCAGCCCGGCACCACGATCACCGACCCCGGCGCCGCGCCGCAAGGGCGCGTCAACCAACCCACCGGCGACACCCAGGCCAATGCCCAGGCGGCCTACCGCGAGGCGCAGGCGCGCTGCCGCACGGTCACGCCGCCGCGGCAACGGCAGGAGTGCGTGGCAGAAGCCATGCGCGAGGCCGCCGGCCAGCCGCGCACGCGGCGGCCCTCGGTGGAGACGCGGGCGGCCTCGGCGCCGCCTGCGGCTTCGGCCGCCTCGCAATAGCGCGGCTGGCGTAGCGGCCGTCCGCCTCGGAGAGTGGGGCGTCGCACTTCGGCAGACGGGGCGCAGGGTGGTGGCGGCGCCTGCGTTCTCCGGCCCACGCTCGCGGGGCATCACCGAGCTTCGCAACGGTCCCCTCGTCAACACCAGCCAAGCACCCAGCGAGCCAGGACCCCGCGAATGGGGCCTGCGCCCGCAGGCACCGCCACCACCCTGCAAGCACCATCGAGGCCCCCGACGTACTTCTTCGGGGGCAGCGGATGGTCGTGGGGGTGGGGGTGCGGGCATGCGGGCGCAGGCCCCATTCGCGGTGTCCTGGCTCGTGCCCCCGCTTGGCTCGTGTTGACGCGGCAACGGCGACGGTGCTCCGTGGCGCCCCGCGAGCGTGGGCCGGAGCACGCATGCCCGTGCCCCCACCCAGCGCTCGACATCGCGAACGAACCAGCAACCTCAGCCCACCTCTGCGAAGCCGCAACGGACACTCACGGCCAACGGCATCGCCGGGATGCGTATTCAGCCGATCGACTCGACCTGGCGGTATTGCTGGTACGCCGCGCCGAAGCGGTTGGCCAGGAAGTCGGGCAGCTCCACCTGCTCCTGGCGGATGAAGCCCCTTTGCGGCAACCTGCCTTCGCGGAACAGGTCCACCGCCGCGCAGATGCCGGCGGCCGTGGTGATCTGGATCGCCGACAGCGGCCGGGCCTCGTTGCGCTCGGCGAAGATCTTGCGCGCAAACACCTCCTGCACCAGGTCACCCTTGCGCAGGCCGCTGACGGTCACGAACACCAGCACCACGTCCTGCATCGTCATCGGCACCGACTTGCGCAGGATGTCCTTGAGCGTCTCCTGGTCGTGCTTGAGCTGCAGCTCTTCGAGCAGCATCCACATCAGGTCGCGGTGGCCGGGGTAGCGCACGGTCTTGTAGTCGAGCGAACGCAGCCTGCCGTCCCAGGTTTCGCACAAGGTGCCCAGGCCGCCCGAGGTGTTGAAGGCTTCGTACTCCACGCCGTCGAGCGAGAAATGCTCCAGCCCTTCGAGCGCCATCACCTCCACCTTCTGGCCGTCGCGGATCGACTCGCAGGGATGGCAGTACTCGTTGATCAGGCCGTCCACGCTCCAGGTCAGGTTGTACTTGAGCGCGTTGGTGGGAAAGGCCGGCAGCGCGCCCACGCGCATCTTGACGTCGTGCACTTCGTCGAACTGCTTGGCCAGGTGGTGCGCCACGATGCCGATGAAGCCGGGCGCCAGGCCGCACTGCGGCATGAACGCGGTGCTGGCGCCCTGGGCGAGCTGCTTGATCGCGCGGGTGGCGGCCACGTCTTCGGTGAGGTCGAAATAGTGGCAGCCGGCTTCGCGCGCCTGCGTGGCCGCCACGGTGGCCAGGTGGTAGGGCAGCGCGTTGATCACCACGTCGTGCCCGCGCAGCGCCTGCAGCAGGCCGCGCGCGTCGGCCGTGTCGGCCACCACCGTGTTCACCTTCAGCCCCTGCATCTTCTCCAGCGAGGCGGGGCTCTTGTCGACCACCGTCACCCGGTAGTCGCCGCTCTCGCTGAGCAGGCGGGCGATGAGTTGTCCGATGTGGCCGGCGCCGAGCAGCACAACGCGCATGGAAGTCTCCTTGTTCGAAAGCGGGGTTGGAATGCGCGCAGTCTAGGAAGCAGCGCAGACGAAAGATAGGTCGAGTTCGACGAAAACGCTTGTTTTCATGACGCTTCGTCAGCGATACGATGCGAACCGTCAAAACCCCTCGCGCAGCTTCCATGCCCAAGACCGCCCCGCCGGCCGCGCCCGCCACCGTGAAAGACCAGCTCGACCGCGACCTGATCGCGCTGCTGCAGGCCAACGCGCGCGAGAGCACCGCCAACCTCGCGCGCAAGCTCGGCGTGGCCCGCACCACCGTGCTGGCGCGGCTGAACCGGCTGGAGCGCGAAGGCGTGATCGTGGGCTACACCGTGCGGCTGCGGCAGGACGAGGCCGACCAGGGCGTGCATGCCTACGTGGGCATCACCACCAGCCCCAAGTCGGGCCGCGACGTGGTGCGTCGCCTGGCGCGCATACCCGAGCTGCGCCACCTGTGCTCGGTGAGCGGCGAGTTCGACTACATCGCGCAGCTGCGCGCCGAATCGATGCCGCGGCTCGATGCGCTGCTCGACGAGATCGGCGAGATCGAGGGCGTGACCAAGACCAACACCTCGGTCGTGCTGGCTGTGCGCACCGACCGCACGGCGTGAGATGCGCTACCGTTGCAGCCTGCAGTTCCGCCTCGAAACACATCAACGGAGACGAGATGAGCCGCATTCGACTTGCACTGACCGGCGCTGCCCTCGTGGCCGCGCATGCCGCCCTGGCCGGCGCGCTGCCCGTGCGCCAGGGCGACGCCTATGTCTACCCCGACGGCACCCGAGTGCGCGCCACCGACCCCAGCGGCCGCGCCGGCGAGGTGCGGCGCGACGGCTCGATCCGCTACTCCGACGGCACCACGGTCAGCCACGACGCGCGCATCGGCGACACCAAGATGATGCGCGGCGACGGCCGGGTGGACACCATCCCCGGCAACGCGCCCCGGCGCGGCGAGGACGGCAACTTCGTGTTCAGCGACGGCACCCGCATCCGCGGCACCGACCCCTCGGGCCAGCCCGGCAAGGTGATGGCCGATGGCTCGATCAGCTACGCCGACGGCACCCGCGCCAGCCACGACAGTCGCACGGGTGACACCAAGTTCGTCTCGCCCGATGGTACGGTTCGCCTGATCAACGGCCGCACCGGCACCGACAAGACGACGCGCGGCACCGGCGCCCACGAGAACACCAGCCGCGACAACAAGGAACGCAGTGGCAGCGCACGCCCGGGCGGCAACGAC
>JBFLWE010000070.1:0-32703 GCA_040758375.1 Pseudomonadota bacterium | reverse complement strand
CCGCGCGATGCTTGGCGCCCCTCGATGCCGCCGAACCGGCTGCGCCGGATCGGCCCGGCCCGCGCCCCGCCGCGACGGACGGGGCGATGGCGAACACGCTGGCGCTTGCTGCGGCAGGTTGTGCAGGTGCATGCCGTCCTCAACGCTGGCGGTGCCTGCCCATCACGTCACGAAGGAGGTTCACGGACAACCCGCCCGGCATCGCTATGGAGCTTCCACGCCACGCCTCAAGAGCGGCGCCGCAAGGTGCGGCAGGGGCGTTCTCGCCTGTCGTCGGGTGGTTGACCTGGCCCGCGTCAGCGGGCGAGCCGGCGAAGCCTTCGGGCGGGGATGCCGAGTCGGCCCCATCTCCTTTCGGAGCGGTTCGGCCCAAGGCGTCCTTGTCTCGTTGTGAATCCTGGCGGGGCGCGGCTGCGCCTCGGGCTTCATGGCTGCAACCGTCCGGCGAAAACAATTTCCCCGCCGCTGCGCGGCTTCCTCGCGCAGCAAATTCTTTTCGCCTCCAGGCTCTCCACTGCGTTTCGACCGCAAGCGGTGCAGCCAGCCCGTCCCCCGCCGGCCGGATCACAACAAGGACGCGATGGGCGCGAACCTTGTTCAACCGAAAGGAGAAATCATCATGGCCAACATCGGCACCTTCACCGCAGACAAAGACGGCTTCACCGGCACGCTGCGCACCCTGACGCTCAACGTCAAGGTCAAGCTGGTTCCCAACGACAAGGGCAGCAGCGAGAACGCCCCCGACTTCCGCCTCCAAGCCGCCGGCCACGACATCGGCGCGGCGTGGAACAAGACCAGCGAGGCCGGGCGGGAATACAAGTCCGTGACCCTCGACGATCCTTCGTTCCCGGCTCCGGTCTATGCCCGCCTGATCGAAGGCGAGGACGGTACGCACGACCTGATCTGGTCGCGCAGCAAGCCCCAGGCGGCGTGACCGCCGCAGCGCCCCGCCCATCGCGGCGGGGCGCTGTGCTGCTGTTCGCAGCACATCACCACGTCACGCGCGCGGCTTCGCCGCGCCGCGCTCCTTCAGCACCGCCTCCAGCTCCCGGCGCACCTGCGCCAGCAGCTCGTCGGCCTTGTGCGGGCTGTCGCCCGCGTAGGCCAGCGTCAGCAGCGTGAGCGGGTGGATCTCCATCACCTCGCACAGCTCGGCCAGCTTATGCAGGGTCGGGCTTTTCAGGTCGCGTTCGAGGGTGCTCATATAGGTGCGGCTGGACACGTCAGAGAAGGCTTCCTGGCTCAAGCCACGCGCCTTCCTGACTGTCTTCAACGCCTTCGCCAATGAGTTCCCAGCCGCCACCTATGGTTTCCCTCGAAAAACCAAGATGACAGCCCATTGCGCCCTATAGGGCTACAATCTATAGTGTTCATTTGGTGTTCTACGTTTTCGTGCCTTTACGGAAATCCGCATTTGCTGGTTCCAGCAAAGCCACGCAAGCGCATCCGTGCTTGCACACGAAGGCGTAAATCCGGTTTGGCGGTTCTGCGCTTGGGCGTGAAACCGCATCCGTGCATCATTGGATTTGTGGGATTGCCAACCATGCCCCAGCCACTCGCCACCGTCCCGGAGCGCGCGCAACTGCTCGCCAACGGCGAGGCTCGTGCCGCCGGCCAGGCCATCGACCCGGTGCCCGTGGTGCGGCTGTTCACGCCGGACGCGCATGTGACCTGGCTGCTGGCCGCACTCGATCCCGCCGATGGCGACACCGCCTGGGGCCTCATCGACCTGGGAATCGGAATGCCGGCGCAAGGAACCGTCAAGCTGTCCGAGCTGGCCGACATCGTCGGGCCGCGCCAGCAGCCTGTGATGCGTGACCTCTACTTCCGCCCCACACGCACGTTATCCGAGTACACCCGGCTGGCCCAGCGTGATGGAGCCATCCCGGACTGAATTCGGCCTACTGTGACTTTTTCAGTCTGGTGCCATGCCGGGCGGGTCTCAATCGGGATTCTTGCGGCATAGCCGCTCCAGTCTGATCCAAATAGTCATGATGCCCAGCGCGGGCTGCGATAGTTTGGTCTGTACGGCGTCCCATGATCGGGACACTGCCGCCGCGGCAACCGCAACACATCGGAGCCAATCGGATAGCCCCATCCACCTTCTTGACCCATGACGTTTCGACGATGGCGATGTAGCGCGTAGTCCTGCCGTGGCGGCGATTCCTGTTCGCAGGAGGAGGCGTCATGGTCGATCCTCACCACGTCGCGCATTGGTATCCCACCGCTGCGTACTTGTATGTCCTTTGGCTGGATACGCTCGCGCTCGCCTGGGAGTACCTGCGCAGGCATCCTGATTACCGGATCGACTGGCAACGCCTTCGTCGCCGACCGCGGGCGGCACAGGAGGCGGCGCAGCGCTGGGGCCTGCGCCTGCTGGAAGACCCGGCCCTGGATGCGCGCGACGCGCATCCGGCCTGGGTACCCGGCCACGATGCCGTGGTGCAGCTCTACCCGGATGCCGATCCGCCCGTGGATACAGAGCTCTTCTCTTTCTGGCGCATCCCCGGCCATAAGCAACTGCTGCACGACGGCAGGGGGCTGACGCTGATTGCGCGAAGCCTCGGCCGTTGTCGGCGCTTCGTGCTGGCGCCCGGCCTGGAAGACGGCATGGTGGTGGCCTATGCCTATCGCGGTCGTGGCATCACGCATGCGCCCGACACGCCGGCGCCAATGGCTCGGCCCAGGCCGCCGCCTGCGGCGCTGCTGGAGCTGCACACCCTACAGGCGCTCGATGCGACCCTGGCGGGCGCGTCCTTGCGCGAGGTCGGCGAAGGGCTGTTCGGTGCCGACGCCGTGGCCGATTGGTACAGCGACGGTGGCCTGCGCTCCAAGGTGCGCCGCCTCACGCGGCGCGGCGATGCGTTGATGCGCGGCGGCTATCGCCGCTTAGCACAACTGTCGCCGCTTGAGAAGGGTCGTCTTGACGACGACGCAAAACGGCCCTGAGCGGCAAGGCCGCGTTTTCTGAGACTGCCTCCATCCGGTCGCGCTGTGTGACCGGGCGCTTTCAACCGATGGAGGTTCACACCATGCGTCTCGCTCCCTTGCGGCCTGCCGCCACTGTCTCGACCGCTGCCGCACAGCCCCAACGCTATCTCACCAACGACGAAGCCGCCGAGTACCTGCGCCTGTCGCCGCGCACGCTGGAAAAGCAGCGCGTGATCGGCGGCGGCCCGCGCTTTCGCAAGTTCGGCCGGCGCGTCATGTACGCCGTGGCCGACCTCGATGCCTGGGCCGCCGACCGCAGTTTCGAGACGACCTCCGATCCCGAATACGCCGAGCACCACTCGGCCGACAGCCGTGCGCGCTGATCGGCGGCGCGCGGCAGGCCATCGCCATGTCCAGCACCGCGCTGCCGTCCCGGCAGCGACCGTTGCAGGAGCGCGAACAGCTCGACCTGTTCCGCGCCTTGCCCGGCGACATGGCGCCGCGCGACAGCCAGGACTTGATGGCCTATCCGTTCTTCTCGCTCGGCAAGTCGAAGCGAGTCAAGCCCATCGACTTCCGTGCTGGCAACGTGACGATCCGCGTGGAAGGCACGCAGGAGCACGGCATCGCCACGATTTGGGATGCGGACATTCTCATTTGGGCGGCCTCGCAGATCGTGGAAGCCAAGGACGCAGGCTTGCGGCCGTCGCGGCTGATGCGCGCCACGCCCTACGAGATCCTGCGCTTCATCGGGCGCGGCAAGTCGCTGCGCGACTACCAGCGCCTCAAGGCCGCGCTGGATCGCCTGCAATCGACCACGGTGGCCACCTCCATCCGCGAGACGACGGGGCGGCGCCTGCATCGCTTTTCGTGGATCAACGAGTGGAAGGAACTGGCCGATGCCAGCGGCACGCCGCTGGGCATCGAGCTGATCCTGCCGGATTGGTTCTATGCGGGCGTGTTCGATGCGGCCCTGGTGCTGACCATCGACCCGGCGTACTTCCGGCTGACCGGCGGCATCGAGCGGTGGCTGTACCGCCTGGTGCGCAAGCACGGCGGCAGGCAGGCGCACGGCTGGCAGTTCGACTTTCGCTACCTGCACCAGAAATCCGGCAGCACCGCGAAGCCCTACGACTTCGCCTGCGACCTGCGCGCGCTCGTCGCGCGGCAGTCGCTGCCCGGCTACGTCCTGGGTATCGAGCGGATGTCGGACAACGGCATGGAGCTGCTGACCTTCCGGCCCGTGCCGCAAACGGCACGGGGATAACTCCGGGAGAGCCTGTGGATGGTGTCGTGCTATCAGGCGTGCGGAGTATCGTGCTATCGGGCGTGGGACTATCGTGCTATCAGGCGTGCCGATCGGCCGCAAACCCGCGCCAGCATTGGGTTTGCGCGCCCTCTAACTTCCCTAACTTAATTTCTCTAACTTTTAGTAGAGCAACGCCGCTGCGGTGGACAACCACCATGCGGCCAGAAACGGCAGGCAATCTCAGCCACCAGATAACAGGTTTTGCAGGCGAATCGAAGCAAGGCTTTCCAGCTTGGAGGGCCGCGCCATGATCGTCGCTCTGCTGAACCAAAAAGGCGGCGTGGGCAAGACCACGCTCGCCACGCACATTGCCGGCGAGCTGGCGATGCGGGGGCAATCGGTGATCCTGCTGGACGCCGACCCACAGGGTTCATCGCTGGACTGGACACAGCGCAGAAGCCAGCAAGGCTTGCCACGGCTATTCAGCGCCGTGGGCCTCGCACGCGAAACGCTGCACCAAGAGGCACCAGAACTCGCCAGACGGGCTGATCACGTCGTCATCGACGGGCCGCCCAGGATCGCCGCCTTGGCGCGCTCCGCGCTGCTGGCGGCCGAGCGCGTGCTGATCCCGGTGCAGCCCAGCCCCTACGACCTGTGGGCCAGCGCCGAGATGGTGGCGCTGATCCGCGAGGCGCAGGTGTTCCGGCCGCTGCTCCGCGCGGCCTTCGTCATCAATCGGCGCGTCAGCACCACGGTGATCGGGCGCGAAGCGCGCCAGGCGCTCGCCGACCAGCCGCTTCCTGCGCTGCGCTCGGAAGTGCATCAACGCATCGTGTTCGCCGACAGCGTGGCCGCTGGTCGGCTTGCACGCGAGACGGCGCCTGACAGCGCCGCCGCGCTCGAAATCACCGCCCTGGTGGATGAACTGCTGCGGTGGCCGACATGACAGCAAAGCCGCCACCGAACAGCAAACGCGCAGCAAAGCGCGTCGGCATCGGCGCGCGTCCGCCTGCGAATCCGCACGCAGAAGCGTGGATTCGGCAGGGTGACGCCGATGCGCTGGGCAAGGGCGACTTCTACACCGCCCGCCTGACCCTCGACATCACGCCCGCCATGCGGGCGCGCATCAAGGTGTCGGCCTTCACGCAAGGCGTGACCGTGGCCGACCTGCTGCGCGGCCTGCTGGAGCGCGAGTTTTCAGAACACCGCAGGGAGAACACGCCATGAACGCATCCGCTTCGCTTGCCAATGTATCCATTGCCTTCGCGACCACCGCTGCGCTCGCAGCCCCTTCCGTCCAGTCTGCCAGCGCGCCGCTGACGCGCGTGGCGTTGGCCTATATCGAACCGCGCTTCAAGCTCTACCTGCGCTTCGGCGAACCTGCGCGCACGCGCCAGCTCGACCGCTGGCGGCGCTGCGCGGTGTTCCTGCCGGGCGCCATGTTCTGCCGCATCCGCTGGCAGGCCAACGACTACGGCACGATTCGCTGGCAGCTCATGGTGATGCAGGCTTGCACGCCGCTCGATGCGGCGCAGCGCATTCCCGGCGTGCAGCCGGGCGCGCGCCTGCTGCTGCACGCCGAGGGCGAGGATCAGGTGCGCGCCGTGTTGGAGCGCATCGACGCCATCGAGGCGCTAGGCATTGCGCCGGTCGCCGTCTCGCCCGCGTACTGGCGCACGCTTGCCAACCGGCTCGCCGCACGCTTGCCGCTGCCCGAATACACCGCCGAGCGGCACGCCGCCTGGCTGACCGGGAGGGCGCTGCCATGACGCTTCCATCCGCCGCTGCCGGTGCAACCAGCAGTCCGCCGCGTCCTCGCTCGCGCCTGCGCGCTCGACTCGTGCTGGCGGGCTTGTCCGCCTGTGGCCTCGCTGCGCTGGCCTGGGCGTCCTTCGTGCATCCGCTGCCGCGCCTGATCTACAACCCGTCCGACAGCGTGGCGGTCGGCTGGTATCGCGTCGATCCGCAGGGCCACGGCATTGACTCGCTGCCACGTCCTTTGTCCGTGGGCAGCATCGTCCTGACCACGCTGCCGCCAGACGCTGCCGCGCTGGCCGCGCAGCGCGGCTACCTGCCGGCGCGCGTGCCGTTGCTCAAGCGCGTGGGTGCCGTCACGTCGCAGGAGGTGTGTATCACTGGCCGCGTTGTCCGCATCGACGGCATGCCTTCGGCTGCCGTGCTGCCTGCCGACCGCTGGGGCCGGCCGCTGCCATCCTGGCAGCAATGCCGTCGCCTTGAACCCGGCGAACTGTTCCTGCTCAGTGTGACTAACCCGGCGTCGTTCGACAGCCGGTACTTCGGGCCGGTCAGCGCGTCCGCCGTGATCGGCGTCGCGCGACCGGTCTGGCTGGAGACACGGCCATGATGGGCGCCGATTCACTGCGCGTCATCGTGCTATCAGGCGTGCCAGTCCGGTGGCTTTCCACGTGTCGTCGCGCGTGCAGTGCGGGTGCATTCGCACCGCGCCTCGCGCTGCCTTCGGCGCAGCCGTCCAACGTGCAGGCGTCTTGCCTCGAACGCGCCTGGGCTGCGGCCCTCATCGCGCTGGTCTGCGCGTTGGCCGGCGCGCTGGCTGCAAGCAGCGCAGCGCCGCCGGGCCGCCGACGCCCGGAGCGACAGCGAGGGGCAAAGGCGGAAGGCAAGACAAAAGGACGCGGCACTGGGCCGCGTCGAAATCCTGTCTGCACGTGGGGGTGGCGCGGCACGGAGCGGCTTTGCTGCCGTGCCGCGTGGGGCGCGAGGCCCGCGCCGATGCAGGCATGTCCGCGTGCTTCGCACGACCGCCTATGCCACAACTTCGGCCAGAACTTGCAGGGAGCGCAGCCATGACCGACCGCCGCGACGACGATTTCCGCGTGCGCCCCAGCGCCCCGAAGAACCGGGGCAAGGGCCAAGGCCAGAGCTTCGTTTCCAAGGTGCTCAGGCAGGCCGGCAAGGCCAGCAGCGGCAAGTCGGCGACGCGCCGTCCCGCCGCGTCCGGTGGCAACGGCCAGCACGCTGGCCAGCGACCCGGCTCGCGCCTCGGGCGCGGCCATACGGCGGCACGTTTCGCAGGCGCGAAGCTGACGCCCCTATCTCGGCGTGTGACCATCAAGACGCTGTTGGTCAACCAGCGCCAGGCCAGTCCGCAGTCGCTCGCCAAGCACCTGCGCTACATCGAGCGCGATGGCGTGGGGCGCGATGGCGAGCCGGGCCGGGCCTATGGGCCGCAGACCGATGCCGCCGATCTGGATGCCTTCAAGGAACGCTGCGCCGACGACCGGCACCATTTCCGCTTCATCGTCTCGCCCGAGGATGGGGCCGAGTTGGAAGATCTGCGTACCTACACGCGACACCTGATGAATCGAATGGAAGCCGACCTGGGCACGCGGCTGGAATGGGTGGCGGTCGATCACTGGAACACCGACAACCCGCACACCCACCTGATCGTGCGCGGGCGCGACGATACCGGCAAAGATCTCATCATCGCGGGCGATTACATCGCCGATGGCTTCCGGCATCGTGCGTCTGAGCTGGCGACCGAGTGGCTGGGGCCGCGCACCGAGCTGGAGATCCAGCAGACCTTGCAGTGTGAGGTGGAGCAGGAACGGTGGACGAGCCTGGATCGCACGCTGAAGCGCGAGCTTGGCGACGGCGGTCAAGTGCAGATTGAACGCTTCAACGAGCCGCGGCTGCAACGCCAGCGCCTATTGCTGATCGGCCGCCTGCAGCGTTTGCAACGTCTGGGCCTGGCCGATGAAGTGCAGCCCGGCACCTGGGCAGTCCATTCGGATGCGGAGAAGACCTTGCGCGCCCTGGGCGAGCGCGGCGACATCATCCGCACCATGCAGCGAGCCATGAATGGCGAGCCTCGCGAGCTGGCCGTATTCGAGCCGGGCGACGATGGTCGCAGGGTCATCGGCCGTGTGGCCGCCAAGGGGCTGGCTGACGAGCTGCGCGACCGGGGCTATTTGGTCATCGACGGGGTGGACGGCAAAGCCCACTATGTTGCGCTCAACGCCCGCGTCGAACTGGCGAACTATCCGACCGGCGCCGTGGTGGAGGTGAAGGGGTCGGCCGACATGCGCGCGGCCGATAAGAATATCGCGGCGCTGGCGAATGATGGCCTGTACCGCACCGACCACCACCTCGCCATCGCGCAGGGTCAGGCGGTGCCCGGACGCGACCCGCAGGAGGTCGTCGCGGCCCACGTCCGCCGGCTCGAAGCCCTGCGCCGCGCCGGCATTGTGGAGCGTGTCACCGAAGGTCTATGGAAGGTACCGGACGACCTGGCTGAGCAGGGCCGCCGCTACGACGCACAGCGCCTGGGCGGCGTGGCCGTGGAACTGAAATCGCACCTGCCCATCGAGCGGCAGGCCCGCGTGATCGGAGCCACCTGGCTCGACCAGCAACTGATCGGTGGCGGCTTAGGGCTGGGTGGCCTGGGCTTTGGTAGTGAGGTCAAGGACGCACTGCAGAAGCGGGTCGATTTCCTCGCCGAACAGGGACTGGTCGAGCGACGCGGCCAACGCGTCATCCTCGCCCGCAATCTGTTGAACACGCTGCGCAGCCGCGAACTGGCCCAGGTCGCGAAGGATATTGCCGCAGAAACTGGCCTAGAGCATCGCCCGGTGGCCGACGGCCGGCGCGTGGCGGGGATCTACAGGCGTTCCGTCATGCTTGCCAGCGGACGCTACGCCATGCTTGATGACGGCATGGGGTTCAGCCTGGTGCCGTGGAAGCCGGTGATCGAGCAGCGGCTGGGGCAGCAGATTGCGACGACTATGCGCGATGGCGTTGCGTCGTGGGATATGGGGCGGGGACGTGGGATGTCGATCAGATGAACTGAGCGAGAACATAACGTGCAGTCTCAAGCTGCAAGAGGGTTTTGTGCCCATTAATTTCGTCCTTTCTTGTTTCTGAATTCATCGAACACTCAGGTTCCGGCAAGATTCTTGCGGCAGTGCAGCGGCTGGGATGGGAACAAGGCCTCTGGCACCGAGATGCCAGAGGCCGAGGCAACGATCATGTGCACCGCTCAAATGGATGGAGCCGACTCTCTCGCCACTGTCGACAAGGGCGCTGAGTGCGCCGGTGTCGCGCGCCGCAGCAGCCGCATGGCATTGGCAATCACGATCAATACCGAGCCTTCGTGGAACAGCATGCCGGCGGCCATGGTCACCCCACCCATCAGCACACCGGTCAGCAGGAGGCCGACGGTCGCTAGAGCGATGACGATGTTCTGGCGGATGTTGGAGAGCGTGCGCCGCGCCAGCGAGATGGCCTCGGGCAGCTTGAGCAGGTCGTCGCCCATGAGCGCGATGTCGGCGGTCTCCACCGCCACGGCCGAGCCGGCTGCGCCCATGGCCACGCCGACGTCGGCGGTGGCCAGCGCCGGCGCGTCGTTGACGCCGTCGCCAACCATCGCGACGACGTGGCCGGCCCGCTGCAGGCGGGCGACGATGTCGAGCTTGTCCTCGGGCAGCAGCCCGGCGTGCACCTCGTCGATGCCGGTGGCGGCGGCGACGGCATCGGCCACCGGCTTCACGTCGCCGGTGAGCATGACGACCTTCTTCACGCCCGCCTTGTGCAGCGCGGCCACCATGGCGGCGGCGTCGCGCCGGATCTCGTCGGCCACGGCGATCACGCCCAGCACCTGGTCGTCCACGGCAACGATCATGGGCGTGCGCCCCTGGGTGGCGAGTTCGTGCGCCTGGCGGTCCGCGCCCACGGTATCGGCGACGCCGAACTGCTCCAGCAAGGCCAGGTTGCCGATCAGCACCCGCTTGCCATCGACGCGCGCGGTGATGCCCTTGCCGATCACGGGCTCGATGTGCTCGGGCAGCGCGGCCACCGGGATGCCGGCTTGCTCCGCCGCTTCCAGGATGGGCCGCGCCAGCGGGTGCTCGGAGCCGGCCTCGGCGCGCGCGGCCCAGGCCAGCACCTGGTTTTTGTCCACGCCCGGCGCCAGCGCCACCACGTCGGTGAGCTGCGGCCGGCCCTTGGTCAGCGTGCCGGTCTTGTCCACGGCCACGACGTCGATCTTGGCCGCGATCTCCAGGAACTCGCCGCCCTTGATCAGAATGCCGTCGCGTGCCGAGCGGCCAATGCCGGCGACGATGGACACGGGAATGGAGATCACCAGCGCCCCGGGGCAGGCCACCACCAGCAGGGTCAGGCCCAGCACCACGCTGCCGCTGATGAGGCCGGCCAGCAGCGCCAGCACGACGACGGCGGGGGTGTACCAGGATGAAAACCGGTCCATGAATTTCTGCGTGCGCGCCTTGGCGTCCTGCGCGTCTTCCACGCGGTGAATGATGCGCGCCAGCGTGGTGTCGGCGCCGATGCCGGTGGCCAGCACCTGCAGGAAGCCGCCGCGCGAGATGGTGCCGGCGAAGACGTGGTCGCCCTTGGACTTTTCCACCGGGATCGACTCGCCGGTGATCGATGCCTCGTCCAACGCGCCAGTGCCGGCGATCACCTCGCCATCGACCGGCACCTTGGCGCCGTTCTTGACCAGCACCACCTCGCCCATGGCGACGCTGGCGGCGGGGATTTCCACCTGCTCGCCCTTGCGCATGACGATGGCCGTGTCCGGCGCCACGGCAATCAGCTCGGCCAGCGCCGCGCGGGTCTTGTTCAGGGTGGCCGATTCCAGCGCGTGGCCGATGGCGAACAGGAAGGTGACGGCCGCCGCCTCCCAGTACTCGCCGATGACGAGGGCGCCGACGGCGGCGATGCTCACCAGCAGGTCGATGCTGATATGGCGCACGGCCAGCGCACGCACGGCGTTGCGCACGATGGGCGCGCCGGCGACGAAGGCGGCGGCGACCATCAGCCACTGGGCCGCCAGGGCAGCGCCGTAGCCCTTGGATGCGGTGAATGAAGCCAGGATCAGCAGGCCGGACAAGGCGGGAGTCGTCCAGCGGCCGTTGATCCATGCGTTGATCTTGTTCATGGGGTTGGCCTCCGAAGGTGGTCAAGCGGGACAGGGGCAGCCACCGCCGCCGGGCGCGGCGGTGTGCTGCTCGTGGAGTGAGCGGCGCGGGGGCCATGGTGGTGCGTCAGAACGCCGAGGCGCGCGCGGTGTAGCCCACCTTGGCGATGGCGGCGATGAGATCGTCCGCGCTGACGGTTTCGGGGTGGTGGTCGACTTCGATGCGCGCCGATGCGAAGTGCACCTTGACGTGGCTCACGCCCGCCATCGCGCCGACGCTTTTCTCGATCTTGGTCACGCAGGACGGGCAGGAAAAACCCTCGGCGCGCAAGGTGGTGCGGGTGTTGGTGTTGGTCATGGTTTTTTCCTTGTATGACGGTCTGGTTGAGGGATGCCTTCACTGTAGGCAGGCCCGCCGTATTGCTCCATGAGAAACGTCAATCAACAGCAGCCGACTTTGGCGCTGACTCAAACCATGCCGTCGCGCACTTGCTCCAAGCGCGCCGCATCGACGATGGCGACCCAGCGCCGGCCGGCGTCGATCCAGCCCTCGCGCTGCCACTGGCTGAGCAAGCGGCTGACCGATTCGGTGGCCGCGCCGGCCATGGCGGCCAGGTCCTCGCGCGCCAGCGGCACGTCCAGCAGCATGGCCTCGTTCCAGGGCTTGCCGACCTTGTCGGCAAGAACCAGCAGCAAGGCTGCCAGGCGCTGCTCCAGCGGCGCCCCGGCCAGCATGTGAATGGCGTGCTGCGACTGCGTCAGCCGGTGCGCCACGCCCTTGAGCGTGGCCACAGCGACTTGCGGAATTTCTTGCAGGATGGCGTCGTACTCAGGCGCATCCAGGCCCAGCAGGCAGGCCGGCGTCAAGGCGGTGGCGCTGTCGGCGTAGAACTGCTGGCCCAGCGCCGGCAGCGCGCCAAAGAAATCGCCTGGGGTGAGCAAGTCAATCAGCGACTGGCGCCCATCGGCCGCCAGCCGCGTGGTCTTGACGGCGCCGATCGCCACCACGTAAATGTGCGTCGCGGCATCGCCTTCCAGGTAGACGGGCTCCCCGGCCGCGAAGTTCTGGGCCTGGCAATGCCGGTTGACCTGCGCCAGTTGCCCGTCGTCGAGATCGGCAAAAAGAGGGACTTTGCGGCAAACGGCCATGCGCATGTCCAGCGAGCAGGCCGCCGGGTCCGGGTCTGGCATGGACAGGGGGATTTGGCGGCGTTTGTTTATGGCTTGTTTCATCGTGCTGTGGAATAAGTTCGCGGCGTCTTGAGCCGATCTGCCGGTGTTCCGGCCGGCGTCCAGATCCGGAGCTGGCAAGGGTTTTGCGGCAGCCGGTCAGCGGCTGTCTCTGGAGTTTGGGTCAAGTCGAGCCCGCCCCAGGCCCATGCGTGCCAGCGTCGTGTCGTGCATCAGGTAGTGATGCACCAGCGCCGCTGCAGCTTGTAGGCCGATCAGCCAGTACCCGAGTGTGCCGATTGCCTCGTGGACTTCTTTGAGGCCGCCTGCAAGCGCCTTGTCAGGCGCCATCAGCCCAGGCAGTTCGAGTCCGAACAAGGACACGGGCGCGCCCTTGGCGTTCAGGCTCAGATAGCCGAGAACGGGCGCCGCGATGAGCAGGCCGTAAAGCGCCCAGTGCATGACATGGGCCAAGCGGGACTGCCACGCGGGCGTACCGGCAAGCTCACTGGGTTGACCCAGCATCCACCGCAGCGGCAGCCGAACCAATACGACGACTGCGAAAACCAGGATGCCCAGGCTTTCATGCCAGCTCTTGGCCAGCGCCCGCTCGGCACTGCCCTTGGGCAGGCCATCGTGCAGCTCGATCAAGGCATAGACACCGACCATCAGCAGCAGCGTCAGCCAGTGCAGTGTGATGAGCGTTGGATGGTAGCGTTCAGTGGTTCTGGACATGAGGCTCTCAATGTGGATGCGGGCGTGAACGTGGCAGCCCGCGCTTTTGCAGGCGAGGCTGCCACGATGCCAACCCTCGTTCCGGTTCTGAAAAAGCAGCTGATGGATTCTTGCTGCCCCTGCTTGCAGCACCGTTTGTCAGCCGATGGATGCGTCGCGACCGGTTGGCTGCTGCGCCATAGCCACCCAACGCAGCCCATCGCCCTGGCTGAGGTAGTAGTGGCCGTCGGGACTGATCACCACCGCACGGGGTGCGATCGAGTCGAAGAAGTACTGCCAGCCAAACCCGGGCATGCCGGCCTGGGCCTGGTTGGCGATGGCCTGCCAGGGCGCCGTTGCCGTTTCCGCCGCTGGTTGGGCTGCGGCGATCCAGCGCAGCCCCTTGCCGCGGCTCAAGTAGTAATGGCCATCAGGGCTGATGACGACGGCGCGCGCTGCCTGCGGGTTGAAGAAATACTGCCAGCCATGTCCGGGCGAGCCTGCCTCGGCCGAGTTGGGAATGGCCTGCCAGGGTGCGTTCAGCGCTTCGATGCGCTCGGCGCGGCTGGCGTGGCGCTGCGTGCGATCGGAATGATCGCCGGCCAGGGCGGTGTTGCCCAGCAGGGCCGCGGCGATGCCGATGGAGGCGATGGTGGTGGCGACTTGCATGACGTTCTCCTTGAGTTGCAATGCAGTCACGATCGACTGTGGCTGCAGTCTGCGCGGGTGTGGGTGAACCGGTGCTGAACAGCCTCTTCACCCGCCGTTCATGCCGTACCCGCCGATGCGGCAGCGGCGAAGCGGCCCGAGCCCAACTCGACCAGCGCCTCGCCCCGGCGCAGCAGCCACAAGGCATCCAGGCCGTGCCGATGCGCCAAGGCCAGGCCCTGGCCCGAGCCCGCCACCAGCAAGGCGGTGGCCCAGGCGTCGGCGTCCATGCAACGGGGCGCCAGCACGGTGACGCTGGCGACGCCGTTGTTCACCGGCTTGCCGCTGCGCCCGTCCATGCTGTGCGCCAGGCGTGCCTGGCCCACCTGGACGAAGTGCCGGTAATCGCCCGACGTGGCCACGGCCAGGTCCTGCAGCTCGATCACCCCGTGCGCGGCGCGCAGGCCTGCACGCGGGCTCTCCAGCGCCACCGCCCAGGGCGCGCCGCTGGCCTGGGGGCCGATGGCGCGCAGCTCGCCGTCCAGTGCGACCAGGGCGTGGCACACGCCGTGTCCGGTGAGCACGGCACACATACGATCCACGGCATAGCCTTTGGCGATGCCGCACAAATCGAGCTGCAGTGGCGAGTGCTTGCGCGCCAGGCCGGCGGCCAAGTCCAGCTCAAGGGCTTGCGGTGTCGGCAGGCGTTTGGCATTGCGCGCGGCGCGGATGGCCTCGGCGTCCGGCGTGTCGCATGCCGCGCCAAAGCCCCAGGCATCGACCAGTGCGCCGACGGCGGGATCAAACGCTCCGTCGCTCAGGCGGCAGACTTCGAGCGCGCGGGCCAGCACCTCAAGGATCTGCGCCGGCAGTGCCAGCCAATCGCCTACCGGCGCACGGTTGAGCTGATTCAGTGCGCTTTCCGGCTGCCAGGGCGACATCTGGGCATCGACTTGTTCGACCGCTTCGGCCAGCGCCTGGCACAGTGCGTTCGTGTCCAGCACAGGCGGCACATCGCAGCTCACGGCCCAGCGCGTGGCCATGGTCGGCCCGTGCAGTTGCAGCCGGTGCAAGGGCTCAGAACAGGTCTTCGGCATAGCGCCCCTTGGCCTTCAGTGCGTTCACGTCAAGGCCCAGCGGCGCCAGCAGCGCATCGAGCACCTCGCCCACGCCCTGGGCCATGGGGCGGCTGCCGCACACGCGCACCGCGGCGCCGGCGGCCAGCAATTTGCGCAGGCGTTCGGCGTCGCGTTGCAGGATTTCCTGCACGTAGCCGCCGCCGGGCACGCGCGAGAAGATGGTGTTGACGCTGGCCACGCGCTGCTCGGCCTGCCAGCGCGCGATCTCGGAGCCGAAGTAGTAGTCGGTGGCCGGGTCGCGCGCGCCGAAGTACAGGTGCATCGGCGTGCGCTCGTCGTTGCGCCGAATGAAGCCTGCCAGCGGTGCCACGCCGGTGCCAGCGCCGATCAGCAGCACGCTCGGCGGTCGACCGCTGAGGGTAAAGCCCGGGTTGGCACGGATGAAGGCCTGCGTGCTGTCGCCCGGCTTGAGCCCCAGCAGGTGCGCCGAGCACACGCCGCCGGGCCACTGGCGCACGCAGATTTCCAGAAAGCCGTCGGCGCTGCCCGACGCCAGCGAGTAATAGCGCGCCACCGCGTTCCCCGGTGGCACGATACCTACCAGGTCGCCCGCCTCGAAGCGGCCCAGGCCGCAGCCGAGCAGACGCGCAAACCACGGCTGGCGCGGCCAGGCAAAGCGCAGGATGGCCGTGGGCCGATCGGCCTGGCCGGGGTAGTCGCGCCGCTCGACGAGCGTCAGCGCGGTGGTGGCGGGCAGACGGGGTCGGTAATCGATCGCCAGCGGCTGGCCCAGGGCCTGCGCCAGTGCCTCGCCCCAGCGGGCGAACTGCTGCGCCGACTGCTGGTGGATCAGCTCCAGCGGCAGTAGGCTCGCATGCCCCTGGGCACGCAGCGCCTGCTCGACGGCCTGTGCATAGGCGCAGAACGCCGGGTATTGGCGATCGCCAAAACCCAGCACCGTCACCGGCACGCCGCTGCCGCCCTGCGCGGCAATGCGCTCCAGCGCATGACACGCATGCGCCGGCGGCTGGCCATCGCCATGCGTGGCCGCCAGGATGAAGACCTGCTGCGCCGTGGGCGTGATCTGGAAGTGCTCCAGTGCGCTGCTGTGCACGCGCCGCCCGGCGCGTACCAGCGCGGCATGCAAGGCCTGGGCAAAGCCCCAGGTGCTGCCGCCCTCGCTGGCGACGAAGATCAGCACCTCGGCCTGCTGCAGGCGGGAGTTGTCGGCGATGTGCACCGCGTTGCGGCGCCCCTGCCACCAGATCAGCACGCCGCTCGCCCAGAACAGCAGCACGCAGAGGCCCGCGAGGCCCATCACCACGGCCCACGGCCAGGCGCTCTCGCCGGTGTGCAGCACGCGGGCCCAGTCGTCCAGCCGCTGCGCCAACGTCGCCTCCTGCCAGGCCAAGGTATCGCCGCTGTGGCGGTCAATCCAGCCTTGGCCGCGCGTGGTCGCCACCTGCCAGGTGTCGGTGGGGTCGCCCGCATCGGGGAGGTTGACGCGGTGCAGATCGCCGACGCCGAGGTCGCGCAGCAGCGGTAGCTGCGCCGGCGCCAGGTCGGCCCCCGTGCTGGCGCTGGAAACAACGTCGGGCTCGGGCCCGGCTTCCAGTTCGAGCAGGCCGAGTGTCGAGGCGCTCATGGTCAGCGCCGTGATCGAGGACAGCAGCAGGGCCAGCACCACCCGGCCCGCCAGTACGTGCAGGCGCTGCGCCAGGGTGCCGCGCACCCGGCCTGCCACATGGCGCCAGCCGCCCATGCGGCGCACGAGCAGCACCAGGCCGGAAATCGACAGCAAGACCATGGCCAGCGCCGTGGCCGCGGCGCCCCAGCGCCCACCATCGCCCAGCAGCAGCGCGCGGTGCAGGTTCTTGACCCAGCGCGGCATGCTGGAGGGCTGGTAGTTGCCAAGCAGCTGGCCGCTGGTTGCATCGACGTAGCGCGCCTGCGCTTGGTCGCCGTCGAAGCCGAAGGCGGCGACGGCGCCCGAGGGCAGGCGACGGATTTCCTCGACGCCGGGCATGGCCTGCTGCACCTGTTGCACCAGCGTGGCCACCGGCAGGTCGGCCGGTGCTGTCGGCGCCTGCCAGGCCTCCTGCACCGGATCCAGGGCCAGCAAGGCACCGGACAGGCCCAGCACCAGGGCCACGGTGCCCAGGCTCAGACCCAGCCATCGGTGGACGGCTTTCCAGTTCATGCCTTGCTCCTTACTTCAGCTGGAAGCTGGCCGACTGGATGTACTGCTTGCCGGCCTGCGCCTTGCCGGCGCCCGCCGCCGTCAGGGGCAGCCGCACCTCGGAGGGGCTGTCACGCATGTCTTCCACGGCGGCGTCGATGCGGATCTCGTAGCCGGCGTCGATCAGCGCGTCGGCCAGATCGGCCGTCACCCTGAGCGTGCGGCCCGCGCCGACGCTGGCGCCGGTCACGCCATTGAGACGTTTGGCGTCGCCGGCCGACAGGCGGCTCCAGTCCGCCAGGTGCTTGTAGTACTTGGCCTTGCCGCCGGCCACCCAGAGCGTGCCGGCGTAGGCGCCCTTGGCATCGGTCAGGTAGACCGCCAGGTAGGCGCCGTCGCCGCCGTAGTTCTTGAGCTGGGTGGCAATGGTGACTTCGCGCGCCTGGCCGAGGGCGGGCACGGCAAGCGCGCAAGCTGCGGCAATGGCGGTGATCAGGGGTTTGGACATAGGGTTCTCCTGGAAAGAGGGGAGGCGATTCATTGCACCTGGCCGCGCGGCGCGCTGCCCGGGGTAAAGAGGGGTGAGGAAGGGGCAGTGCCCGCATCCTGCGGCGTGTGGTCGCGCCGGCGCTCGCGCTCCCGGTCCCGGTCTTTGTGGTGGTCATCGCGCTCGCGCGACTTGATCTTCAGCACCTGCAGGGTCTCGGGGTCGAGCTTGGCCTTGAAGCGCTGGCCCTGGGCGTCGGTGCCACGGATTTCGTAGCAGCCGTCGTCAATCTTCAGTCGCTCGACCTGCCAGCCCTGCTGCGCCGCCATCTGGCGCACCGCTTCGCGCGACTGCCATCGCGCGGCCGGGACATCGCAGTCGCTGGATGCCACCGCTGGCAGCGCCGCGACGGCCAGCACCAGGGTGGCCAGCCGGGGCTTGAGGTGTAGGTTTCGTTTCATCGTCGGTTCCTTTCACAGCATCAGAGCTGTTGATGCCAATAATTTTGACGAACCGGGGGTGAATCAACACTGAACCTTCTGTTCACCTCGTGTTCATCCGATCGAGCCAACGGTCAGTTCACGTTGCCACATGCCCCCATCGGACGTATTGATGAGAAGCATGAAGCGAATCGCGAGTCTGGCTGGACTGACGAAGACGGGTTCGTCAGGGCTTGCCCGAAGATGGAACTTTTGCGCTCCTCATGCGTTAACGCCCCAATGCCCCAACCGAGCCAGTTTGACGAGACTGACTGCATTGCCCGCGCCCAGCGCGGGGAGGTCGCGGCGTTCTCTGAGCTGGTGACGCGCAACCAGGATCGCATCTACCGCTTTCTGGTGCGCATGACTCGGTCACAGGAGGATGCGCGCGAGTTGACCCAGGAAACCTTTCTGAGCGTCTACCAGGCACTGCCCAGCTGGCGCCCGCAGGCGCAGCTGTCCACGTGGCTGTTCCGCATCGCGCGCAACCAGGCACTGGACCGGCTGCGTCGCGCGCGGCACGTGGAGTTCGTGGCGCTAGACGACGCGCTGCATCAGCAGGTACCGGCGGATACGCCCACGCCCGAGGCCATGCTGCAGGCGCGCCAGCGCATCGCGGAGCTGGAGCGCGCGCTGGCGCGGCTGTCGGTGGAGCACCGTGAGATCCTGCTGTTGCGCGACATCGAGGACATGCCCTACGAGGACATTGCCCAGGTGCTGGGCATCGGCCTGGGCACCGTCAAATCCCGCATCGCCCGCGCCCGCGCCGGGCTGCTGCAGCACATGCCACGCTGACCGCAAGGAGCCACCATGACCTGCCCACGCATCGAAGACCTTTCCGCCTTTGTCGATCACGCCCTGCCCGCGCGCAGACAGGCCGCGCTGCAGAGCCACCTGCGGGCCTGCCCTGTCTGCAGCCAGCAGCTCGATGCGCTGCGGGCGCTGCGCCAGGAACTGCACGCCCTGCCATCGCCCACGCTGGGCTTCGATCTCGCGGCGCAGCTGCAGGAGCGCCTGCGCGACCGGCGGCCACCGCGCGCCGCCAGGCCCCGGCGTGCCGGCTGGGACCTTCTGGGCTGGATGCCCACGGGCCTGGCGGCTGGCGCGGCGCTGGTCTCGGGCCTGTGGATGGGCGGGCTGCTGCTGGGCACGGGGGCAGCCATTCCTACCACGTTTGCGGCCGCCGACCCCGCCATGGCGCGCGTGTTCGACCCCGTGCCGCCGGGCGGGCTGTGCGCCGCCACCGAGATTTGCCGACTGCCAAGGAATCTGCCATGAAACACCCCACCTGGATCCGCACCCTGCTGGCCGTCTCGCTGGCGCTCAACCTGGGCATTCTTGCGGCGCTCGTGCTGCGCCCTGCCCGCGTGGCGCCGCCCCCGGCGCCGGCCGTGCACCTGCCGGACTACCTGGCGCTCACGCCCGGGCAACGCACGCGCTGGGAGGCGCTGGAGGCGCCGTTCCTGCACGACCTGTCATCCAACTGGGACGACATACGCCACCGCCGCGAAGCCCTGGTGCGCCACATCTTCGCCGCCGCACCCGACCGAGCGGCCATCGACGCCGAGCAGGCCGCCATTGCCCGCCTGCAGGCCGCGCAGCAGCAGCGCGTGATCACCCAATTGCTGGCCGAGCGCGAGCTGCTGGACACCGCCCAGCGCGAGCGCCTGCTGCAGCTGTTGCTGGGTCGCTACGCGCAGGAGGCGACCGAGGAGGAGCTGCTGCACCGCAAATAAGGCCGTGCACCAAAGATGCAAAACACATGGAACATTCAGACGCGCGCTTCGTTGAAGAGGGCAAGGCAGCCAGGCAACCCGCACGGCCACCTTGCATGGTTCAACTTTCAACGGAGCATTTCCATGAAACAACTCACCACACTGCTGCTGGCCGCCGCCCTGGCAGTCCCCCTGACCTCGATGGCCGCGAGCGCGCACGACAGCCACGGCAGCGCCGAAACCCACCAGTTGCAACTCAACGCCGGCAAGAAATGGGACACCGACGCGCCGCTGCGCCAGGCCATGACGGCCGTCCATGCATCGGTGACGAAAATCCTGCCCGCGGCCCATGCAGGCAAGGCCACGGCGGCCGACTACGACGCCTTCGGCAACGCCGTCGGCCAGCAGGTCGCCTACATGGTGGAAAACTGCAAGTTGCCCCCCGAGGCGGACGCCCAGCTGCACATCATCGTGGCCGACCTGGTGGCGGGCGCCGAGGCCGCCCAGGGCAAGCACGGAGAAGGCAAGCGCGCCGCCGGCGTGGTGCAGGTCGCGCAGGCCTCCAACGCCTACGGCAAGTATTTCAGCCACAGCGGCTGGAAGGCCGTCAAGCTGCCCCATTGAAGGACATGCCAAGCAGGGTGAGGGTATGCCCAAGGCAGGCCCATTCGCCCCCGTGCAAAGTGTCTAGCCACGTTCGGGCACTTGGAGGCACCACGCCGTGCCAGCACCATGGAGCGCGTGGTCGAAGGGCTATGGAAGGTGCCGAACGATCAGCCCGAGCAGGGCCGCCGCCATGACGTGCAGCGTCTGGGTGGTGTGGCCATTGAGCTGAAATCGTACCTGCCCATCGAGCGGCAGGCCCGCGTGATCGGGGCCACCCGGCTCGAATGGCAGCAGGGCGGGCCTGAGCAACCTGGGCTCCGGTGAGGGAACCAAGCAGGCGATGCAGCAGCGCGCCGACTCCCTGGACGAACAGGGACTGGATAAGCGGTGCAGGCGATGCGTGATCCTGACATGCAACCTGCTGGGCACGTTGCGCAGTTGAGAACTGGCGCAGACCGCGAGGACATCGCCTCCACCGGCCTGGAGCTGCCGGCGCACTTCATGACCGGCACAGGATTCGCGTACCTGACTCACGGGCTCAATAAATCTTTGGGATCGCCGGTGCCATCAAGAGCCGCGCGCTGCGCAGGGTCGAGCAGTGCTTCACGATTCCAGCCGGCCACGGTCGCTGCGGCATCCACCGTATGCGCCCAGGTACAGCGGTTGGCGAACAGCATGCCGGGGACATCGAAGGTGCCGCCGCGGCTGATGTAGCCGAGGGCGTGCGTCCTGGTCGGGCCGTTGTCGATGCGGCGCAGAATGCCGAGCATGGGCTCGGGGCGCGTGTGGGTGAGGATCACGCGCGGCAGGCCTTGCGGGAACAGCGTGCTGACAGTGGCGTCTTCATCGACGAACTCCGCTTCCATGGCATCGCGCGGGATGCGCAGGCGGCCAGGTTCCAGGATGACGGTGACGCAGGCGCGCTTGCCCATCCCGGCAAGGTGCTGCTGCGCCTTGATCGCCTCGTCGAGTTGGTAGGCACCCAGCGCGATGAGCTGCACTTCGGCCTCGGCGGGGTCACCGATCAGATGGGCCGCGCCGTCACGGATCAGGCGTTGCGCCGATTCGGCATCGAAGCGGTTCTCCACGTCGCGCTTGGAAACGATGAGGCAGGCTAGTTGCCCGCGTCCGGCATAGATTTCGCGCAGCGCGGCGACCGCAGTGTTGCCATCCACCGGGAACAACACGCGCGAGGTGTCCGACATCTCGCCCAGCAGGGCTTCGCCGATCGTCGGGTCTTGGTGCGACTGTTCGTTTTTGGCGTTCTCCCAGGTGTGCGAGGTGACGATGAGTGGCACCGACAGCCAGCCGGCGGGCTGGCCGACCTGACGCAGGTGGCGGGCGAAGATGATTTCCTGCCGCATCAGGCCGAGCATTTTTACGGCGAAGGCCTCGTAGCTGACGATCAGGTTCAGTCCACCCTTGTTGCCGAGTGCGGCGGCGGCCACGGCCTCTTCGTTGAGCGCGGTGATGACGGCGCCGTGCAAATCCTCAGGCACACCGGGTTCGGGCTCGTTGACGCGGTGCTTGAGCAGCGCCAGCGTGCCGCCCATCTTGTTGCTGGCCAATTCGTCAGGGTTGCCGATGCGCATGCGCAGCTCGGGATTGGCTTTGGCGAATTCAACGAACCACTGATCCAGCGCCGTCATCGCACTGCCTTCGCTGCCTGATATTTCCCAGCGCGGTTCGGGCAGCCTGGGCGCAGCGGGGTGGCGGTGCGCCATCGGATGCGCGCTTTCCAGCGGGCGCTGCTGGGCGGCGTGGGTTGCGAAGGCGGTGAGCGTCGCGTCGAGTTCGACCGGAGCAACGAAGAGCGCAGCCGCGCTTTCGTTGAACCGCCCACGCATGGCGACATCGGTGTGGGGGTTGCCGCCCAACGGCAGGTTGTGCGCGACGTTGCTGCCAGCACCGGGAAAGCCGAAGCCCTTCTCGGTCTCGGCGATCACGTAGGGCAGAGGCGCCGGATAGCGGCGATCCGGATCGGCGGCAAACGCACGCAGCGCGCCCTCGGCTTCGACGATTGCCCAGGCGATCGCGGCCGGGTCACGGCCATCGACGATCACCGGGTCGAAGCCGTTGTGGCGCACGTCGTCGGCCAGCCATTGCGCACCCCCTTCCTGCATGATCTGGGTGCGCTGCTCGATGCGGCGGCCGTTGAGGATCATCACCGGTACAGCGAAGCCGCTGTCTTGCGCGCGCCACCAGCGCGGCGCCCAGTCCGGGCCACGCTGCTCCTCGAAGGCGCCGTCACTGAGGAAGGCGACCAGCGATTCGCCAGGCAGCGGCATGTGGATGTACTGCAGTTCGGCAAAGCCGAGGTAGCCGCCTTCGGACACGGCACCGGCGGTGTTGGGGCCGGCATGGCTGCCCAGCGGCACGGCCGGGCGGCCCTGCGCATCGATGGCATAGGAATAGAAATCGGCACACAGGCGCGACAGGCCTTGCTCGCTGCGGTCGTAGCGGCCCCGCTGCGCGGGCGAGACATCGCCGGTCAGCGCATTGACCGCTTCGATGGCGGCGACACAATGGCCCTGGCCCATGATCCAGCCGCGTGTGCTGCCGGTGAGCGCGTTGGCCAGCAGGTAGCCGACGAAGGCCTGCACCATGTTCAGCGAGCCGCCGGTGTGGCCTTCGGGCGTGGGCTTGAAGTCCTCGGCTGACAGCGCCGCGCCGGAAAGGTCGATGCGGCGCGCATAGGTCATGTGCGCGACCACGTTCATGGCCACGCAGCTCAGGCGGTCGGCGGCGGCAAGCAGGGTGTAGGCCGTCGTCTCGTCGGCAACACGGCCGTCGACGATCAAACGGGCCACCAGAGTTTCCATGCGCTTGATGGTCTCGTCGCGATGGACGATGGGGCCGTGGCCGGCGAGCCAGCACTGGCGGATGGTGGAAGCGGTGGTCATGCGATTTCCCCTCTTTGATGTCGATGAATCCCTGCGTGGCTACAGAGTCAGTTGAGTTGAGCGCGCTCGGCCTGGCTGGGACATCACGCGCCGCCTATCAAATCCTGCGTATAGCGCGCTGTGATCCATTCCTCGTTGGTAGGCTCCACCGCGGCCAGCACCCGGCTGTCGGTGGTGGAGATAACCGGGGCATCGATGGCGTTGGCATCGGCATCCAGCTTGATGCCGATAAATGCCAGGTCGCGGCAGACGCGCTCGCGCACGAAGGCGTTATGCTCACCGACACCGGCAGTGAACACGAGCAGATCCAGGCCGCCAATGACTGCGATCAGTGCGCCAATCTCCCGCACGATACGGCGCACGTAGAGCGCCAACGCGATGCGGGCGCGTTCGCCGACTTCGCCGGAATCGCTCTCGTGCTTCACCACCACGCGCGGCTCGGCCGAAATCCCGGAAACACCGAGCAGGCCGGACTGGTTGTAGAGCGTGCGGCCTACTTCTTCCAGTGAGAGCTTTTCGATCTCCATCAGGTAGAGCAGGGCGCCCGGATCGAGCGAGCCGGTACGGGTGCCCATCATCAGGCCGTCGAGCGCGGAAAATCCCATCGTGGTGGCGATGCTTTGCAGGTTCTGCATCGCGCACAGGCTGGCCCCGCTGCCGAGGTGCGCGACGATGGTGCGGCCGCGTGCCAGATCACCGTGGCGCTCGGGCAGGACGTGGCTCATGTAGTCGTATGAAAGGCCGTGAAAGCCGTAGCGGCGCAGACCGCGTTCCCAGGCCGAGTACGGCAGCGGCAGGATCTGCTCCACCTTCGGCGCCGTGCGGTGAAAGGCTGTATCGAAGCACGCTACCTGAACAATTCCGGGCCACTGCTCGAACAGCAAACTCATGGCCTTCAGGGGAAAGGGTTGGTGCAACGGCGCCAAAGGAATCAAGGCCCGCAGCTCCGCGATGGAGCCATCGGTCACCACGGTTGGCTCGAAGTACCTGCTGCCGCCATGGACGACACGATGCGCGATGGCCACGATGCGGCGGCCATCGAGTCGGGCCACGATGCGCGCTTGAATCAACGCCAGAGCGGCGGTGTGAGGGTGTTCGTGGTCCAGATGGATGCGCTGCTGCGCAGTGCCACTGTCGCTGTACTCAGGCGCGGGCCCAGCAATCCCTTGCACCTTGCCGTGCCACAGCGGCTGGCGCGGCAACGGGCACGCCTGTGCATCGAACAAGGCGAACTTGATGCTTGAGGAGCCGCAATTGAGCACCAGGATGTGGCTCGGCTGGGAGTTGCTCATCGTGATGCCCCATACAAACCGGCCTGGGACAAATGCGTGTCAGCGACTCCCATAAAACTGTTCCACGAACGATTGTCGGAAGCTTTGGTGACAAGCGAGGCAGCTTTGTTGTGTCTTGGAGAATGCGGCGATAACGGCCTGGCCGTCGCCGCGCTTGGCGGCATCCCCCATGGCGCTCGCAGCGTCCTGGACCTGTCCATCGAAACCCCGGAATTTCCCGGCATCCGTGCCAAGCCAGCCAAGAATGCGCATCTTTTCGCCCAGAGGTGGCTCGGCATGCTTGGCGATTTTGGGCGCCAACTCGGCGACCAGTGTCCATTCCTCCTTGGAAATCGCACCGGTGACGGCTTGCATGTCACGGCCAAGTCGCTCCATGACGCTGCGAAGCGCCATCGGCTTTGCAGCGTCAGCGGACTGCGCGCCCAGTCCCGTGGTGGCGGTGGCCAAGGCTACTGACAACGTGATCGTCAAAAGCTGTCGAGGGTTCAAGAGGTAACTCACGGGATTCTCCATGGAGGTTGTTGGTGAATGCTTCGCAGGCGGGCGCATGGCTTCGGGATTTCAAAATTCCATGCTCAACGCAATCGATCCGAAGGCGTGATGGCCGATCTGCTGGTCGAACTCGCGGGTTCTCCAGACGCGCATCACGGCAAGCCGCACGCCATGCCCGGCAACAATCCATTGGCTGCTGATGCCAATGGCTGCCTGAGCGACCCAGGGTCGTCGACTGACGTGATGGCTGTGCCGAAACAGATTCCCGTCGAGCGAGAAATCCCAGGCAACGGCTTTGGCCTCCAGATTCAGGAATGCATGCGCTCCGGGTTTGGGCGCGCGCGCTGATTGAGGCTCTGTTCTGCGCAGGTCGGAAACGCCCGAGGGCGGGCGATTCTCCGCGCCGGGCCGAATCGGATAGCTGCCGAAGTCGTTCGGAATGTTCCAGCCCGCACGCAATTCCATGCCGGTGCTGGCTGCGGTTTCGATGTTTCCGATCCGCAGGGCATAGCTGCCGATCACGTCGCCGCTCCACCCCGGCCGGACGGCACCCTCTGTGTACGACTTGAACTTGCGCTCCATCGCCATCTGGAACGCGGGTTCGTTGCGCAACTGGTTGTCCCAGCCGCGAAAACGATCGATGCCCCGCACCCGATGCACCAGATCCTGCGATTGCTCCGCCAACGACCAGGGGCCAATCACGCCCAGGGTCAGTTCGCGCACATCAAGTATTTCATAGCTGGCGGCCTGTGGGTGGACGCGGTGATTCCATGCCAAACCCAGGTACAGCAGGCCGGCGTACGGGCGATCGTCGGAAATCAGATCGGTGCGCGTCTTGTCCTCGGGCGTGTACATGGACTGGCCGAAGCGCACGACGATGTTTTGCGATGCCGATTGGGCGCCAGAGTCGCGCCAGAACTCGGGATCAGCCCAGCCGATGAAGCGGGTGTACCAGGCAATCGGTTGGGGCAGACACTCCGGGCGGAGCGCGCCTTGCAGATCGCGCGAAACCACGCTCAGCGCCACACCGTTGGTGTAGTTGCGGTCGGTGCCCGTGAACAAATCGTTCTCCAGGCGCAGGGTTCCACCTCTCCAGTGCAAGGCGTGCTCTGGCAGGCAGCGGGAAATACCATCCGAGGATGCGGGCTCCGCGCCACGGGCGGCAGTCGAGCCGAGTACCGCGCACGCAATCAGCGGCGTGATACTGCGCATCGACCATTGCGCATTGGCCTTGGACAGCCGCGCGTGAAGGCTGCCGATGCGCATCATGATGGCGCGCCATCTGTTGCCCTATCGACGTAAAAGCGTTCCAAGGCACCCATGATTTCCTCGGCTTTGTCGACGCAGGTAAACAAGTCGAGATCGGACGGCGATACGTAGCCTTCGTCGAGCAGAAGATCGAAATCAACGGCTCGGCTCCAGAAGTCGCGACCGACAAGAACCACCGGAATCCGTTGCATCTTCCCGGTCTGGATCAGGGTCAGCACCTCGAACAGTTCGTCGAGCGTTCCATAGCCACCGGGGAAGGCCACCAGACCTTTCGCATGCAGCAAGAAATGCATTTTGCGCAGCGCGAAATAGTGGAACCGGAACGCCAGCTCCGGACACATGTAGGGGTTCGGCGCTTGTTCGTGCGGCAACGTGATGTTGAGGCCGATCGAGCGAGCCCCGGCATCGAAAGCACCGCGATTGGCTGCCTCCATGATGCCGGGGCCGCCACCGGTGATGACGACGAAATCGCATCGTCCCTCCTGCTGGAAACGAGCAGAGATCAGTTGAGCGAAGCGCTGTGCCTCTTCGTAATAGCGTGCCTGTTCCACGCGGCGACGGGCCAAGACTAGTTCCCGCCCAAGCGTCGAATTCCCTGGCATGGTGCCCGCTCGCTGCTCCAGCACAGCGAGCCGGTCGCGTGCAGTGGCAGCATCGCTTACGCGCGCACTGCCAAACACCACCACGGTCGAATGCACGCCTTGCTCACGCAAGATGCGTTCGGGCTTGAGCAGTTCGAGTTGGAGACGCAGCGGGCGCAGATCGTCCTGGCCAAGCAAATCGATGTCTTCATACGCAAGGCGGTATGTGGGTGAATCGAGGATGGCGCGCAGGCGCTCGTCAGGATCAGCGGGCGGTGTCATCGCTCGACCACCAGAAAATCCGGCCACGGAACGACCCGGCCGCGCTCGGGCACCGAGACCTGCCAGCCAAGCTGCTGTTGCAGGAGTTCCGCCAAAGCCTGCGCGGCGGACGGCTCCCCATGCACTACAAAGGTTTGCTCGGGGGCTTGCTTGAAGCCTCGGGCCCAGGCCATCAGGGCTGGTTGGTCGGCGTGCGCCGAGAGCCCATCGACACTGTGGATCGCCGCGCGCACCGGAATGTCGTCGCCGAAGATGCGCACGCGCGCCGCGCCATCGACCAGTTGGCGGCCCAGTGTTCCCTGCGCCTGAAAGCCGGAGAACAGGACGCTGCATTCCTTGCGCGGCAAATTGTGGCGCAGGTGGTGCCGGATGCGTCCCGCGTCGCACATGCCGCTGGCGGAAATGATGATCGCGCCCGAACGAATCTGGTTCAGCGCCATGGATTCGTCGGCGCTTTCCGTGAAATGCAGATACGGCAGGTTTTCGCCGCGCGCGTGCCACCCGGCCAAGCGCTTGGCCTGCTCGTCGAACAGCTCAAGGTGCTCGCGCGTGATGCGCGTGGCTTCCGTGGCCATCGGCGAATCAACGAATACCCTCGGTTGCCGCAGCCGCCCCTCGCTGGTGAGACGGTGCAGGTGGTACAGGACTTCCTGGGTTCGACCGACCGCGAAGGCCGGCACGATGACGTTGCCACCGCGTTCGAACAGGGTTTTCTCGACGATGCCGATCATCTCCTCTTCGGTTGCCGAAAAGTCCTTGTGCTGGCGGTTGCCATAGGTGGACTCGATGACGAGGATGTCGGCGTCCTCGATGGGTGTCGGGTCGCGCAATATCGGGCGTCCCGGCTGGCCAAGGTCGCCGCTGAATACCAGTTTTGTCGGGTAGCCGTACTCGGTGACCCAGACTTCGATGATGGCCGAACCGAGGATGTGCCCGGCATCGCGAAAGCGCGCGCGCACCCCGACCCGGGGCGCGAACTCCCGGTCGTATTCGATGCCTCGTACCTGCTGCAGGCATTCGCGCGCATCCTGCAGCGTGTACAGCGGCGGCAGCGGGTCCTTTCCGCGGAACCGCTTGGCACTGCGTTTTGCATCGCTCTCCTGGATGTGTGCACTGTCGGGCAGCATCACGCCCAGCAGATCAACCGTGGCGGGAGTGGTGTAGATGGCCCCTTTGAACCCGGCGCGGGTGAGTTTGGGCAATAGCCCGCTGTGGTCGATGTGGGCATGGGTCAGGAGCACGAAATCGATAGCTGCCGGGTCGAACGGAAATGGCTCGCGGTTGCGCGCCGCCGCCGCAGAGCCCCCTTGAACCATGCCGCAATCCACCAGGAAGCGCAGGCCCGCCGCCTCCACCAGGAAGCACGACCCGGTGACTTCGCGCGCAGCACCCAGAAATTTCAGTTTCATGGGATGCTCACTCGGGCTTCTTCTTTTGCATTGGACAGGTGTTCACGCCGAGCAGGCGATAGCCCGGACAGCGACCCGCCAGGCCGGTAATCAGCGGCATGATTCCGATGAGCCCCAGCCACCGCCATGGCGAATCCAGCCACAACGGCAAGCTGAGCAGGATCAGGCCGATGACGACGCGCGCGATGCGATCGAGGTTTCCTACGTTCGTTTGCATGGAGGCACTCCTTGATGGTGGGATAGAACGGGTTCGGGAAATCACGCCGACGGCTACATGGCCGCCGCGAAAATGGCACTGATTTCCTCGTGCGACGCCTGTATTGGATTGGTCAGTCCGCACGCGTCCTTGAGCGCATTGGTGGCCAGGGTGGGAAAGTCCTTGGCCTGAACGCCAAGCTGTGACAGCCCGTGGGGAATGCCGATGTCGGCGGACAATTGGCGAATCGCCAATAGGCACAGATCCGCGGCGGCCTCGTCGCCCAGGCCATCGGTCTTTTCCCCCATCGCGCGGGCGATGTCGGCGAGGCGTCCCGCAGCGACCTGCTTGTTGTAGGCCTGCACGTGCGGCAGCAGGACGGCGTTGCACACACCGTGCGGCAGGTCGTAGAAGCCGCCCAGTTGATGCGCCATGGCGTGCACGTAGCCCAGCGAGGCATTGTTGAAGGCCATGCCGGCGAGGAACTGCGCATAGGCCATCTGTTCGCGCGCTTCGACGTTTCGCCCGTCAGCCACCGCCTTGCGCAGCCATTGGCTTATCAATGCCACGGCCTTGAGTGCGCAGGCATCGGTGATCGGCGTGGCAATGGTTGAAACATAGGCCTCCACCGCGTGCGTAAGGGCATCCATGCCGGTGGCGGCGGTCAAGCTGGCGGGTTTGAGCAGCATCAGCTCGGGGTCGTTGACCGAGAGAATGGGCGTCGTGTGCTTGTCGACGATCGCCATCTTCACGTGGCGCGCCTCGTCGGTGATGATGCAAAAGCGCGTCATTTCGCTGGCCGTTCCAGCCGTGGTGTTGATCGCCACCAAGGGCAGCTGCGGCTTGGCCGACTGGTCAAGTCCCTCGTAGTCCTTGATCGTTCCGCCATTGGCAGCGACCAATGCGATTCCCTTGGCGCAGTCGTGCGGCGAACCGCCGCCGAGCGAGATGACGAAATCACAATCGTTGTCGCGCAGTTGCTTCAGCCCATCGGCCACGTTCTTGGTCGTCGGGTTGGGCTGCACTCCATGAAAAACCAGGGTATCCACGCCGTGGCTGGCAAGAAGGTCGCGCACGTTGCCGACCAGTCCGAGACGAACCAAGGGAAGGTCGGTCACGATCAGCGCTTTCCTGAAGCCATAGGACTGGATGGCCTTGGCTGCATCACGAAGACAGCCCGCGCCCATCAGGTTCACGGGCGGAATGAAAAAGGCGGTGGTGGTCATGGCTTGGCTCCTTCGGTTGGCCTGTTGATGATCAAGTGAGTAAGGGTTTCGCGTTCCGCGCTTTGGCTTGTGAGGTGTTCCGTCGCGGCGGCGCTTGCAGGCATGCCGGAGCGACTTGCACGAGGCGTGGGTGCGGCGGCGCCTGTAGGCGAATGGGCGGCGCTTGGCGTCATGTTGGATACCTCCCAGCCGCCCCCGAGCGCCTTGTACAGCGCCACCAATTGCACGGCGGCGCTGGTATGCGCACGTGCGGCCGCAGTCTCGGCTTCGTGCAGGCTGCGCTGGGCGGCCAGCAGCTCCACCAGTGCAACATCGCCCGCGGCGTAGCGAGCCTTGGCGTAGCCGTAGCTGGTTCGTGCCGCATCCAGGGCCATGGCACGGCGCTCCAACGTGTCCAGCCCGCCGTGGTAGTCGCCCAGCGCACGCTCGGCGTCACCCAGCGCCGCCAACACCGCCTGCTCATAGGCCAACGCCGCCTGCTGCTCGGCGGCCTCGCGTGCCCGAATCTCGGCACGCACGCGGCCACCATCGAACAGACGCCAGGAAATCAGCGGCAGGATGGAAAACCGTGAACTGGATGCATCGAACCAGTTGCCCGTGCTGAGCGCCTGAAACCCGCCGCCGACACCGATGGAGAGCTTGGGGAACAGCTCGGCCGTGGCCACGCCGATGTCGGCAGAACTCGCCGCCAGACGCCGTTCCGCGGCCAGCACGTCAGGGCGGCGGCGCAGAAGATCAGCACGTTCGCCCACCGGCAGGGCCCGCAGCGTGCACGGTGCCAAGGGGCCGTCGAGCAATGCCAGTTCACGCTCCGGTGGAGCGCCCAAGAGCACGCCCAGGCCCAGCACCGCGGCGCGCTGGCGGGCCTGGATGTCCGGCAGCAGTGCGTTGACGGCAGTCCACTGCGCATAAGCCGCCTCCACATCGGCGGCGGATGCGTCGCCCAATGCATGCCGCAGGCGCACCAGCTCCAAGGTCTGCTGCAGCGTATCCAGCGTGGCTTGTTGTGCATGCAGTTCGTATCCAGCACCAACGGCGGTGAACCAGGTGCGTGCGACCTCGGCCACGATGCGCATGCGCACACCCTGTGCTTCGACTTCGGTGGCTTGCAGGCGGGCGCTGGCGCCTTCCAGGGCGCGGCGCTTGGCGCCGAATAGATCGGCCTCCCAGGCCGCATCGAAGCCCGCATCGTAGATGGTCTGGGTGGCGTCCATGCCGGGAATCGAGCCCACGGGCAAGGGGCCGTTCTTGCTTTGCCCGCGTCGGTTCACGCTGGTGCCCGCGCTCACGGTGGGCATCTGGTCGCCAGCCACGCGGTCGCGCAGGGCGCGCGCCTCGTCGATGCGTGCCGCGGCTTGGCGCAGATCCAGGTTCTGTGCCAGTGCCGTGCCCATCAGGCGGTCAAGGATGGGGTCGTCCAACGCGGACCACCAGCGGGCCAGGTCCGCGGACTGCGATTCGCTCGCCAGAGGCAAGGTCCAACCGCTGCCGATGTCCACAGGAGGCGGCTCGCGGTAGTCGGGGCCCACGGCCGCACAGGCGGTCAGCAGCACGCAGGACAGGGCCAGCCCGAGCGGGCGCAAGCGCCTGGACGCCGGCGGTGCGGCTGGCGTGCGCGAGGAGAGGTGGCGGGTTTTGGTTTTCATTGCAGGCGTCCTCGGACGAATACGGTGGCCATCGTCAGCGTGGCGAGGGCGATGAGCGCCAGCGGCCAGAGGCTGGCGAGAATGTCGCCGGGCGGCATGGCCTTGAGGAAGCTGCCTTCGACGATGATGAGGAAGTGGGTCAGCGGAATGGCCTGGGCCAGCCACTGCAGGACGAGCGGCATGTTTTCCACCGGCGTCGCAAAGCCCGACATCAGCACCGCCGGCACGCCAATGGCGAACGCCCCCAGGATGGCCTGCTGCTGGGTCATGCTGACTGCGGAAATCATCAGGCCGATGCCGACCACCGACAGGATGAACAGCACCAGGCTGGCGAGCAGCAGCGCGAACGAGCCGGTGAACGGGATGCCGAACAGGAACACGCCGGCGCTGATCATGAACAGGCCCAAGAGCGTGCCGATCGCCAGCGCAGGCAGCGACTTGGAAACAATGATCTCCGGCGTCGAGGTGGGCGATACCAGCAACTGGTCGAAGGTGTCCAGTTCGCGTTCGCGCGCGATCGACAGCGAGGTGATGAGCAGCGCGCTGAACAGCGCCAGGATGCCCGTGAGCCCAGGCACGATGAACCAGCGGTAGACCAGGTTGGGGTTGAACCAGTGGCGCACGACCACGGGCGTCGGCGCCTGCGCGTCGGGCACGACCTCGGCGCCGACATCGGCGGCGATGGTGGACAGGTAGGCGACGGTGATCTGGCCCGAGTTGCTGCGCCGGCCATCGACCAGAACCTGGGCGCGGCCGCTGTCGCCGGCGGCGATGGTGCGCGAGAAATCCACGGGAATGGCGAGCGCGGCGATCACCTCGCCGCGGTCGATCATCTCGTGCAACAGCCGCTGGCTGTCCACGTGCCGCACGTGGGTGATGAAGCGGGCGCTGTCCAGGCGCTGCACCAGTTCGTGCGACCAACGCCCGGCGTCCTGGTTGTAGACGGCGATGTCGACGTTGCGCACTTCCAGTGTGGCTGCAAAGGCGAATACCAGCAGTTGCAGGATCGGCGGTACGAATACCACCATGCGGCTGCGCGGGTCGCGCAGCACGCTGAGCACTTCCTTGATGAATTGGGCGCGCAGGCGGGTGAACGAGAAGGCAGAGGTCAACATCGCGTCACTCCAGGTTCTTGCGCGTGGCGCGCTTGGCGATCACGAAGAACAGCCCCCCGATCGCCGCCATGGCCGCCAGGTTGGGCAGGAACACGGCCCAGATGTCGCCGGCCAGGAAC
>JBFLWE010000069.1:0-33518 GCA_040758375.1 Pseudomonadota bacterium | reverse complement strand
TGGTCAACTCGCAACAGACAGCGAGAGGGGTTCAGAGCCCGAATTGCCTTGTTGAATCAATACCTTAGCCGCAAGTCTCGCTAGCACGGTTCGTGGACATGGCTAGTGGGGTTCGTGGATCTCAACATTCACCGCGTCGCTCACGTCGACGCCCTGCTCCACCGCACGTTTCATGTGCGCGCGCAAAGCCTGAAGGTAGTCCCGGGTCTGCGCGCGCGCCGTGGCCATGTCGGTCACGCGGCCATGGCCCGGCACGATGCGCTTCGGCGCAAGTTGCTCCATCGCCGCGAAAGCGTCGAGCCAAGCCTTGGTGCTGCTGACGGGAAGCACGGCGAGCAAGCGGTCCACGTAGACGATGTCACCGGCAAAGGCCACCTGCGCCTGCGGCAGCCAGACCACCATGTCGCCCGGCGTGTGGCCGCCACCGCGGTGACGAAGTTCGAACACCGTGCCGCCCAGGGTCAGTCGAGTGTCAGGGCCTTCGATCAGGCGCGTTGGCAGTGTCGGCGCCGTGTCGTCTGCCGCCGCTCCCAGCAAGCTGCGCAACGCCAACAACTGGTCACCTCCGCGCGAGCGCATGTCGGCCACAGCGGACGCATGCGCAATGAGCTCGGCGCCCTGGGCCTGGAAGTAGCCGTTGCCCAGCCAGCGGTGGTCCTGGCCGCCGGTGTTGATCACCCAGCGGATCGGCTGCGGGGTCACCCGTCGGGCCGCGGCCTGGATGTCGCGCGCGCTGCGCCAGGTGGCGCCGCTGTCGATCAGCACGGCACCGGCCGGCGTCGCCACCAGACCGAGGTTGGCGTTCAGCCCTTCGTTGGCGACACTGCGCGCGCCGATGTCGCCAACATGGGCATACACGTTCTCGGCCACGGGTTCGAAGCGGACCTCCACGGCCGTGGCCACGGAGGTGAACAGCGCCAGGATGGCCATCGCGTACCAGCGAGCCATCACGGCCGACCGCCCTTCGATTCGCCGGCGCGCCGGATCGCGGCCTCGACCAGCGGAGCGATGCATGAGGGTGGAAACGGCGACACGCTGCTCAGGTTGATCTCGCACAGCACGAAGCGCTGGGAACCCTCGGCCGTCGGTTCACCGAGCATGAAGTCGCAGTCCCACAGCAGTGGCAGCCGTTCGCGCGTCAGACCGACACGCTCGCACAGCAACGTGACCCAGCTCGATTCCAACTGCTGCCGCAGCGGCTGGAAGCCTTCCAGCTCCGCGCCGTGGTACAGGCGCGGCCCGGGCATCGGTGAGTCGGGGTGGAGCGCGTTGACGGCCTGATGACCGAAGCCCGCCACGCGGTCCTCGACCAGGTATGCACGCACCATGCCGTCGCGCAGCCGCGCCTGCCAAGCCTGGTCGATCATGTGGCCGCCCGCGGCGGGCTCGAAGTAGGGCGCCAGCGTGGTCTGCAGCGTTGGAAAGTCCATGCGCTGCGACGTGCTGCCCCGCTGGGCGTGCTGGACCGTCAGTTCACCATCATCGGCAAGCTCGACGCGCCACACACCGATGCCACTGTGGCCACGGTGCTGCTTGAGAACACGGGCGCCGTGCCGCAGGCGCTGCGGCAGTTCCGACGCCAGTTGCGCCAGGCTGTCGATGCGATGAACGTCACTGCCGAAAGGCAGGTCGCGGGTCTGGAACAGCACGTCCTTGGTGCCCAGGCGCTGGATGGCATCCGGGTGCGCGCTGACGATCACGCCATCATCGGCCGTCTCACGCAGCACGGCGTCCAGCCGGTCGCGGCGGCGACCGTCCTCAATAGGGTTGCACCAGGCCAGCACGAGTCGCACACCGCGCAGTTGCTGGCGCACCTCGTTGGCGAAGTCGTCGTGCCAGACGGCAGGTTGCGCATCCACGCCGGCGGCGGCGAAGGCCTCGAACAGCGCAGCGAAGCGGCTCGCCGCGGGGTCGGCACGATCGCGCGCAGCCCGGTCTCCTGGATAGAGCAGCGCGACCTTCGGTGATGTTGATGCGCTCATGGCATCTGCCCCGCAGGCTTGTCCGACAACGGGTGCTGCGCGGACTGCCAGCCGTCGATGCCGCCACGCAGGTAGCGCGCATTGACACCAACGGCACGCAAGCGCATGGCCGTGGCACGGCCGACTTCGTGCCCGTAGACACAATAGACGACCACCTCGCGGTCGGCAGGCAGTTCGGCGGCCCACGTCGCCACGGCGGCCGGGTCGCACCAGCGCGCGCCGGGGATCATCGTGCGAGCCTGTTCGAAGACGCCGGCCCGCCGCACGTCGAACACCTGGGCGTCGCCGATCTCGTCCTTGCCGATGCCGAATGACTCGCTGGCCGCGTGCACGGCGCGCTGGTAGCGGCCATAGACCGCGGCCCAGTCGATGTTGCCCATGAATGCATCGACATAGGCTCCCGCAGCAGCGCCGTAGTCCATGTGATACGCATGCTCGTACATGTCCAGCGCCAGGATCGGCACACCGCCTGCCACTGCATGCGTGTGGTCGGCGGCCCACTGGTTGACCAGCGAGCCGTCGCGTGGCTGGAACACCAGCAGCACCCATCCCGAGCCACCGCCCAGGGCCTTGCCCATGGCGATGAACTCTTCACGCCAACGTTCGACGCTGCCGAAGCTGGCCTCCAGCATCAGCTTCGCAGCGGGTTCCATCGTCACGCCATCGCCGCCCAGGCTGCCGAAGTACAGCTCATGCAACAGCATGGAGTTGGTGGCGATAAGCTCCTCGCGCTTGAGGCCACTGAGCTGGAAGCCGGGCACCGTTGCGAACGCCGTCGACGACAGCTGGGCGCGGATCGCATTGAGCCGCTTGACCGCTCCGCCGTAGTTGTTCTGGTGGTGGCTGGTGATCAACCCGGGCGACAGGCGACTCAGCGCGGCAGGGTCGAAAGGGAGGTCTAAGAGACGCGCGTCCATGGGGACTCCTTCAACGCAGCAACGGAACAACCCACGCGGCGATCAGCCCGACGACGGCGCAGACGCCGAGCAGCGGCATGACACCGACCTTGAACCGAAAGAGCGCCACGGCAGCGGCCACGGTGATGGCGGCCGACACCGCATCGAAGCGACCACCGAAGCCCTGCGGCCAGAGCACGTGGTAGGCGAAGAACATCGCCAGATTCAGGATCACCCCGACCACCGCGGCGGTGATCGCCGACAGCGGCGCCGTGAAGCCGAGCTTGCCGTGCGTGGCTTCGACCACCGGGCCACCGGCCAGGATGAAGATGAACGACGGCAGGAAGGTGAAGAAGGTGACCACGGTGGCTGCCAGTGCGCCCCCGAGAAAGAGTGCGTCAGGCCCCATGGCCTGCTTCAGCCAGCCCCCGACGAAACCGACGAAGGCCACCACCATGATCAGTGGCCCGGGCGTGGTCTCGCCCAGCGCCAGGCCGTCGATCATCTGCGGGCCGCTGAGCCACTGGTGGGTCTCAACGGCGCCCTGGTACACGTAGGGCAGCACCGCATAGGCGCCGCCGAAGGTCAGCAGCGCCGCCTTGGTGAAGAACCAGCCCATCTGCGTCAGCGTGCCCTGCAGGCCGTTCGTTGCGACCAGCGCTGCCATGCCCAGCAGCCACAAGCCGAGGCCGACTGCCAGCACCTTGGCCAGGCGGCTGCGCGAGAAGCGCGCGTGCGCTGGCGTTGGCGTTTGGTCGTCGATCAGCGCTGGCCCGTAGCTCGCCTTGGCGCTGCCGTGTCCGCCGCCGAGGGCGAACACCTGCGGCCAGCGGCGCGCGCCGAAGTGCCCGATGAGCGCGGCCGCCAGCACGATCGCCGGGAACGGCGTGTCGAAGGCGAAGATCGCGACGAACGAAGCCGCCGCGATGCCCCACATCCAGCGGTTCTTCAAGGCCCGCGTGCCGATGCGGTGCGCCGCATGCAGCACGAGCGCGGTCACCGCAGGCTTCAGGCCATAGAAGATGCCGGCGACCAGCGGCACGTCGCCAAAACGCAGGTAGATCCAGCTCAGCGCAATCAGGATGAAGAGCGAGGGCAACACGAACAGTGCCCCTGCCACGATGCCGCCCCAGGTGCGGTGCATCAGCCAGCCGATGTAGGTGGCCAGTTGTTGCGCTTCCGGGCCGGGCAGCAGCATGCAGTAGTTGAGCGCGTGAAGGAAGCGCTGTTCGCTGATCCAGCGCCGCCGCTCGACCAGCTCGGTGTGCATGATCGCGATCTGCCCAGCCGGCCCGCCGAAGCTGATGAAGCCAAGCTTGAGCCAGAAGCTGAAGGCCTCAGCGCGTGTAGGCCACGGCACCGCGGCAGGACTGGGGATGACGGGGCTCTCAGCGTTCATCGGGCACTTGCAGGGCGGCGTAGTAGTAGGCATCGAACAACGGCAGGGTTGCGGCCAACAGTTCGTTGTCGTCGGCATGGCGGGCCTGGAGCCCGCGAACCAGCATCTCGAAGCCGGGGGCTTCGTCGACCGGAATGCCGCCGATGTCGATGGAATGAACCAGCGAGGCGAGGCGCTGGAGCGCCGGGTCCTGGATGAGGCCGAAGCTCTCGGCCACCACCTCGAAGGTGACTTTCTCGCCCACGTGCGTGAAGGTCGCGCCATCGAAGTCATAGCCCAGCGCCGATTTGGGGCACTTCTGCGGATCGGCCAGCCACGTGAACCGGGGGCGCTTGTCGATGAAGCGGCGGATCAACCACGCGGTGCCGAGACGATCCACCCACGGGCGCTTGCGGGTGGCCCAGGTTCGACCCTGGTACTCTGAGATGGATCGCGCAGGAATCGCAGCGTCCGTGGTTGCCGGTTCATCAGGCGACAGGTGGAGTTGGATCTCCCGGCGCAGTGCGGCCAGCGCATCCGCGGCCTTTTGGCTGTCCTCGCCCGGGAAGAAATCGTTGGCCTGGAGCGCCTGCAGCTGGGTATCCAGCGCCCTGAGCAACTTGCGCAGTTCGCCGCCCGTTGACCGCCTGATCGAAGTCCGGGCTTCCTTCACTGATTGCAGGAACTCCGCGAAGAACTCCGACCGATCAAAGAGCGCGCGAAACGACTGCTCCTGAGCTTCGTCCCGCGCTTGCAGCACGAGCATGTGAGCCTCGGCGCCGGCTTCGGCAATGGTCCGCTCCAACTCCCACAGCGTCTTGGCGCTGGAGGCGTGCTCGGGCAGGACGTACACCCCTTCGCGCAGGGTTCCGGCACCCGTGGCCTTGAGCGCACGCCATACGCGCACGCGAAGTCCGCTTGGGCTGGTCGGAAGCGTTGCTGTCAGTACGAGCCAGTTCGTAGGCATGAAGCAAATATCGCACATCGCGATAAATGCTACAAACATGCGTGGCGAATAGTCGGCCAAGATCCGCCCGCCACTCTTGGACCGGCTAAGGAGTTCACTGAGTCACTGGCCCGCACGCTGGCGCAGACCGGTGCAGCCATGGAAAAGCTGCGCACCTCCATTGCTCAAGCGGCGAGTAGCGTTATCCCGGGCCAGTGAACTGGCGGCGAACGCCAGCAGCATTGGCAGGTACGGCGGGCATGCAGGTGGTCGTGTCGGCGATCCAAGACGTGTCGACCCATTCTTGCCGAGGTGAACGTGCCTGTGCCTTAGCAAAGCCCGCTGGCGCACAGATGCTGGCGGGAACTGGGCGAACGCCAGCGAACACCGCTCGGTCTTCGGGCCAAGTCCATGCGGCACGACAGGCTATGATCGTGACGTTGGTGCTCGCGGCTTCACTCGTGTGGCTGCAGTTCAACGGGAATCAGGAAGGGCCTCGTCCTCGAGGGCCGAGGCCCCAACCTGAGCTGCCCCCGCAACGGTAAGCGGACGGGGACCTCACCGGTCCTCCGCTCGTGTCGAATCCACTGGGAAGCCCAAGCTTTCTGGGAAGGACACACGGGTCGTCTCCGCCAGCCCGGATACCGGCCAACGAGGTGGTGCGTCGCGCCAGCGGCACACCTGTTTGCGCCGGGCTGCGGGGAAGCGGCCGGGTGCGCTTGTGCATCGGTTCCTTCCATGTCGACCTCTGTCCCCCGCCTGCGGGCACCCCTGCGCGCGCGCTTTGCTGCGCCGCGCTTTGCCTTTCGCCCTTTCGTCCTGAGCCTGCCCGCCTGGGCCGCAGCACTGGCCTTGCCCAGCGCAGCGTGGGCCCAAGCCACCCCCCAGCCCGCCAGCCTGGAGCGCGTGGTGGTCACCGCCAGCCGCGCGCCACAACCCCTGTCGTCGGTACTGGCCGATGTGTCGCTCGTCGAGCAGCAAGACATCGAACGCAGCGGTGCCACCAGCGTGGCCGACCTGCTGGCCCGCCTGCCCGGCATCGAGTTCGCCCGCAACGGCGGTCCCGGCACCAGCACCAGCGTGTTCATCCGCGGCAGCGAAGCGCGCCACACTGCCGTCTACATCGACGGCGTGCGGGTGGACTCGCAGTCCACCGGCGGCGCGGCCTGGGAGCAGATTCCGCTGGACCAGATCGAACGCATCGAGGTGCTGCGCGGCCCGGCCGCTGCGGTGTACGGCTCCGACGCGGTGGGTGGCGTGGTGCAACTGTTCACCAAGCGCGGCCAGGGCAAAGCGCGGCCCAGCGCGTCACTCACCGTGGGCTCCTACCGCACCGCGCAGGCCCAGGTGGGCGTAAGCGGCGCGGCGCAAGGGCTGGACTACGCGCTGTCGGCATCGCATGGTCGCAGCGACGGCTTCAACGCCCGCACCGCCACCACCGCCAACCCCGACGACGACGGCTGGAAGCGCAGCTCGGTGCACGCGCGCCTGGGCTACCAACTGGCGCCGCAGCACCGGCTGGACGCCACGCTGCTGGCCAGCAACCAGCGCGCGCAGTACGACGGCAGCCTGACCGCTGACGACACCTCGCACCACACGCTGCGCACCGCCAGCCTGGCCTGGCAAGGCCGCTGGAACGACGCTGCCACCACCCGCGCGCAGGTGGGCGAAACGCGCAGCACCTACGAAACCCAGCCTTCGTACTACCGCACCGAAACCACGCTGCGCAACACCGTGCTGCAGCACGAGCAGCGCCTGGGCGCGCAGGTGCTGTCGGCCCTGCTGGAGCGGCGCGAAGACCAGCTGCTGAACCCGGCCACCGCCTTTGCCGCCACGCTGCAGGGCCGCCGCACGCAAGACGGCCTGACGCTGGGCTGGCGCGGCGACTTCGGCGACCACGGCCTGCAAGCCCATGTGCGCCACGACCGCGACAGCGAGTTCGGCGGCCAGAACACCGGCAGCCTGGCCTGGGGCTGGCGCTTTGCGCCGCAGTGGCGGGCCACGGCATCGGCAGCCACCTCGTTCCGCGCGCCCACGCTGTACCAGCGCTTCAGCGAATACGGCGTGGCCACGCTCAAGCCCGAGACCGGCCGCAACGTCGAGCTGGGCTTGCGCTGGGCTGCAGCCGGCAGCGAAGTGGGCGTGGTGGCCTGGCGCAACCGCGTGCAGGACCTGATCAACTTCGGCGCGGCCGGGCCCTGCCTGTCCACCTTCGGCTGCTATGAAAACGTGGGCCGCGCGCAGTACGAGGGGGTCACCCTCAGCGGCCGCACCACGCTGGGCCCGGTGGCGCTGCGCGGTTCCGTCGACTGGCACGACCCGCGTAACCTCGACACCGACAAGGTGCTGGCCCGCCGCGCCAAGCGCCTAGCCACCTTCGGCGCCGACACCGATCTGGCCGGCTGGTCGCTGGGCGCCGAAGTGCAGGCCGCCGGCGAACGCTTCGACAACGCGGCCAACACGCAGCGCCTGGGCGGCTATGCGCTGGTGAACCTGCGTGCCAGCACGGTGGTGGCTGTGGGGCTGACGCTGGAAGCGCGTGTGGACAACCTGGCCGACAAGGCCTACCAGCTGGCCCGCACCTACAACACCGCCGGGCGCACGGTGCAGGTGGGGCTGCGCTGGGCCGTGCCCTGATGGCCCACACCTGCGCTGCCGTGCTGGTGGCGGCCCCTGCCTCTGGCCAGGGCAAGACCACCGTGGCCGCGGCACTGGCGCGGCTGCATGCCCGCGCCGGTGCGCGGGTGCGGGCCTTCAAGTGCGGGCCCGACTTCCTGGACCCGCAATGGCTGGCGCTGGCCAGCGGCGGACCGGTACACGCGCTGGACCTGTGGATCAACGGCGAGGCCGACTGCGCGCAGCGCCTGGTGCAGGCTGCGGCCAGCGCCGACCTGGTCGTGGTCGAAGGCGTGATGGGCCTGCACGACGGTGACCCCAGCGCGGCCGACCTGGCGCGGCGCTTCGGCCTGCCGGTGCTGGCAGTGATTGACGCGTCGGCCATGGCTGGCACCTTTGCCGCCGTGGCGCACGGCCTGCGCACCTGGAAGCCGGGGCTGCGCTGGGCCGGCGCCTTGGCCAACCGCGTGGGCAGCGCGCGACATGCCGAGATGCTGCGGTTGGCGGTGGAGGAAGGCGCCAATCCGGATGACGGTGAAGCCTGGCAAGGCCACCTGCCGCGCGACGAAAGCATCACCCTGCCCTCGCGCCATCTGGGCCTGGCTGGCGCCGACGAATTGCCCGACGGCCTGGCGCGTCTGGACCGTGCCGCCGACCTGCTGGCCGCCACGCCGCTGGGCCAGCGCCCGCTGGCGCAATGGCCGAGGTGGCATCCGCCCAACGCAGCCGCAGCCCCGGCGCTGGTGCCGTTGCTGCGCGGCCAACGCATCGCCATCGCACGCGATGCGGCCTTTGCGTTTATCTACCAGGCCAACCTCGACACCCTGCAAGCACTGGGCGCCGAGCTGTGCTTCTTCTCACCGCTGGCTGGCGATGCACTGCCCGCCTGCAGCGCCGTGTGGCTGCCTGGCGGCTACCCCGAACTGCATGCGGCGCGGCTGGCTGAATGCCACACCCTGCGCGACCAACTCGCCCGCCATGTGGCCGAGGGCCGCGCGCTGTGGGCCGAGTGTGGCGGCCTGATGGCGCTGGCTGACACGCTGGTGGACGGGCAAGGCCACGCGCACCCGATGTGGGGCCTGCTGCCGGGCACCGCCGTGCTGGGCAAGCGCCTGGCTGCGCTGGGTCCCCATGCGTGGCGTGAAAGTGGTGGCGAAGGTGCAGAAGAGCTGCGCGGCCACAGCTTCCACTGGTCGCGCTTCGACACCACGCTGCAACCCTTGGCGATGACCACACCGGCACGCGCAGGCTTCTCCGGCGCTGCAGGTGCCGGCGAGGCGGTTTACCAGCGGGGCAGACTGCGAGCGAGCTGGTTCCACCCTTGGTTCGCGTCTTCGCCCGCTTTCACGGCGCGCCTGCTCAGCGGCGCGGCCAACGCATGAAGCCCACACACGAACTCATCCTGGGCGGTGCCCGCAGCGGCAAGTCGCGCGTGGCCGAAACCCGCGCTGCCGACTGGCTGGCCAGCGCGCCCGGCCGCAGCGCCGTGCTGGTGGCCACGGCGATGGCGGGTGACGACGAGATGGCCGCGCGCATCCAGCGCCACCAGCAGGACCGCGCTGCGCGCGTGCCCGCGCTAGCCACCGTCGAAGCACCCATCGCGCTGGCTGACGCGCTGCGCGCCCATGCGGCGCCTGGCCGGCTGCTGCTGGTGGACTGCCTGACGCTGTGGAGCACGCAGTGCCTCATGCCCCCAGGAAGCCAGGAGCTGCACCTTGAAGACTGGCAGAGCGAGGAACAAGCGCTGCTCGACGCGCTGGACGCCCTGCCCTCGCCCGTGGTGCTGGTGTCCAACGAGATCGGCTTGGGGGTGCTCCCCATGTCACGCGAGGCCCGCGCCTGTGTCGATGCGCTCGGCCGCTTGCACCAGCGGGTGGCCGCACGCTGTGCCCGCGTGACCTTGATGGTGGCGGGTTGCCCGTTGGTGGTGAAGGACACGCGGTGAAGGAGTCCAAGTGAAGCTGATGTCTCTCGCACGCCGCTGCGCGCTACTGGGCCTGTTGGCTGCAGCGCTGGCCGCCAGCGCCCAAAGCGCCACAGTCAGCTCCGCGATCACGCTGCGCGACGACCGCGGCACCGAGCACCGCTTCACCGCCCCGCCGCAGCGCATCGTCACGCTGCTGCCGTCGCTCACCGAATCGGTCTGGGCGCTGGGCGGCGGCCCGCGCCTGGTGGGTGTGGACCGCTACAGCAACTGGCCCGCCGACCTGGCCGCGCTGCCGCGCCTGGGCGGGCTGGACGACGCGCAGATCGAGACCATCGCCGCGCTCAAGCCCAACGTGGTGCTGGGCTCCACCTCGGCGCGCTCCATCGACCGGCTGGAAGCGCTGGGCTTCAAAGTGCTGCGCCTGAAATCAGAAACCCATGCCGACGTGCGCCGCACGCTGGCGCTGCTGGCCACGTTGCTGGGCACGCCGGCCGAGGGCGAACGGGTGTGGCAGCGCATCCAGCGCGACATCGCCACCGCGGCCGAACGGGTGCCGCCGGCACGGCGCGGCCAGCGTGTGTACTTCGAGATCGGCGGCGGCCCCTACGCCGCGGGCCGCAGTTCCTTCATCGGCGAGACGCTGGCGCTGCTGGGCATGGACAACATCGTGCCTGCCGATCTGGGCCCCTTCCCCAAACTGAACCCCGAGTTCGTGGTGCGCGCCCAGCCGCAGGTGGTGATGGGCGTGCAGCGTGAACAGGCCGCCATGGCCGCGCGGCCGGGCTGGCAGAGCATCCCGGGCATCGCGCAGAACCAGCGCTGCGGCTTCGAAACGCCGCGCTACGAGATGCTGATCCGCCCCGGCCCGCGCATGGGTGAGGCCGCGGGGGTGCTGGCCGACTGCCTGGCGGGCCTGGACAACAAGGCGAAGCCGGCCAAGCCATGAGCGCGTGGACGCCTGCTGCAGTTTCGGCGCTGCCCGTCACGGTGCAGGATGCCGCCCCACGTGCCCGCCGCCGCCTGGCGCTGGCGATGCTGCTGCTGATCGCCACCGCTGCCGTGGCGGGGCTGATGACGGGCACACGCGGCTTCTCGCTCACCGCTTTCTGGGCCGATCTGAATGGCGACCAGGCCGCACTCATCGTCGGCCAGATCCGCGCCCCACGCACCCTGGGCGCGGCGCTGGTGGGCGCACTGCTGGGCCTGGGCGGCGCGCTGGCGCAAGGCCTGTTCCGCAACCCGCTGGCCGATCCCTACCTGCTGGGTTCCGCCGCAGGCGCCGGGCTGGCGGTGGTGCTGGTGTTTGCAGGCGTGTCCATTGCCGGGGCCAGCCTCAGCCTGGCGGCCATGGCCTGGCTGGAACGCGTGGGCCTGGTGGCCGCCGCCTTCGTCGGCGCCCTGGCCGGCGTCGCCATGACACTGTTGCTGGCGCAGGGCGCCGTTCAGACCATGCGCCTGCTGCTCAGTGGCGTGGTAGTGGCCGTGCTGCTGGGCGCGGTGAGCGACCTCGTCACCGTGGCCTCGCCCGACGCGCTGCGCGGCAAGCAGGCCTTCATGCTGGGCAGCACCAGCTTCCTGGGCTGGGACGCCATCGGCCTGCTGGCCGTGGGCCTGGGGCTGCTGCTGCCGCTGGCCCTGCGCCGCGCCCGCGCGCTGGACGCGCTGACCTTGGGTGAAGACAGTGCCGCCAGCCTGGGGCTGGACCTGCCGCGCGTGCGCCTGGTCCTGGTGGCCTTGCTCAGCGCCAGCACGGCGCTGGCGGTGGCACATGTGGGCCTGGTCGCCTTCGTCGGCCTGGTGGCGCCGCACCTGGTGCGCCGCCATGCACCGGGCGCACACGGCTGGCTGCTGGCCGCCAGCGCGGGCATGGGCGCGGCGCTGCTGCTGGCCGCCGATGTGATCTCGCGTGCCGTCATCGCGCCGCAGGAACTGCCGGTGGGCGTGGTCACGGCCGTGGTGGGCGGCAGCTACCTCTTCGTCTTGCTGCGGCGCCGGGGCTTGCGATGAACCCCTGCATGCAAGCCGTGGATGTGCGCGTGCAGCTCGGCGGCCGCGACGTGCTGGACCGCGTCAATGCGCAGATCACGCCGGGCTGGACCGCCATCGTCGGCCCCAACGGCGCGGGCAAGTCCACGCTGCTGCGCGCACTGGCCGGCCTGCAGCCACTGGCAGGCGGCCAGGCACAAGTGCAAGGCTGCGATGTGCACCGCATGCCCGCGCCCGAGCGCGCCCGCCACATCGCCTGGCTGGCCCAAGGCGGTGAAGCCAGCGGCGACCTCAGCGTGCAGGAAACCGTGGAGCTGGGCCGCATCGCCCAGCGCGGCCTGCTGCGCACGCTGAACGAGCACGACCACGCCGTGGTGGCGCAGGCCATGGCCGCCACCGAATGCAGCGCCTGGGCGGCACGCCGGCTCACGGAACTGTCGGGCGGCGAGCGCCAACGCGTGCTGCTGGCCCGCGTGCTGGCCACCGAAGCGCCGGTGCTGCTGCTGGACGAGCCCACCACGCATCTGGACGCGCCGCACCAGGTGGCGCTGGCCCGGCTGTTCCGCCGCCTGGCGCAACAGGCGGCCGACGGCACGCAGCGCGCCGTGGTCACGGTGTTGCACGACCTGCCCATCGCGCTGCGCGCCGACCACGTGCTGGTGATGCAAGCCGGGCGCATGGTGGCTGCTGGCGCGCCGGCATCGCCCGAAGTGCATCGCGCGCTGGAACAGGTGTTCCAGGGTGCGGTGCGCGTGTCGCCTTCACCCGGCGGTACCCACGTGGCGCTGGCGCTCGACGACTGACCTCACACACACCCGCATGCAGATCGAAGCACCCCCCACCGCCCGCGACACGCCCAAGCCGCACGGTGAGCGCCGCGGGCTCGTCATCGTCCACACCGGCCACGGCAAGGGCAAGAGCACGGCAGCCTTTGGCCTGGCGCTGCGTGCGCACGGCCGGGGCAAGGCGGTGAAGATCTACCAGTTCATGAAAGTGCCCTCGGCACGCTTCGGCGAGCACCGGGTGTTCGAGCAACTGGGCGTGCCCATCGAAGGCCTGGGCGACGGCTTCAGCTGGAAGAGCCGCGACCTGGAGCACTCCGCTGAACTCGCGCGCCAGGGCTGGGCACGCGCCGCCGCCACCATCTGCGCCGGCGAGCACTTTCTGGTGGTGCTCGACGAGGTGATGTACCCGCTGCGCTACGGCTGGATCGAGCTGCCGGCGCTGCTGGCCTGCCTGCGCGAACGGCCGCCCCAGGTGCATGTGGTGCTCACGGGCCGCGGCGCGCCGCACGAGCTGGTCGAGCTGGCCGACACCGTCACCGAGATGACCAAGCACAAGCATCACTTCGACGCTGGCGTGCCGGCGCAACGCGGCATCGAGGACTGATCTGCGATGACCACTGGAAACGCCACCGCGATGACGACCGAAGCAGCAACCGAACTGCTGGTGTGCACCACCTGCCGCCCGGCAGATGCATCGCGCGAAAGGCAGGCTGCCGGCGAAGCCTTGTTCGCTCAGTTGGAAGCTGCGCTGGCTTTCAGCGACGAACCGTCGAACGCATCGGCCACGCGCCTGCGCGGCATCGCCTGCCTGGGCGCCTGCTCGCGCAGTTGCACCGTGGCACTGCAGGCGCCGGGTAAGACCTGCTACGTCTTCGGCGGGCTGGTGCCCGACGACGACAGCGTGCAGGCGGTGTGGGCCGTCGCACGTCAACATGCCGCCAGCACCGACGGCGTGCTGGCCTGGGCCGAGCGCCCGCAGCGCCTGCGCCAGGGGCTGATCGCCCGCCTGCCGGCGCCGGCGGTGCCACCCTCTACCGGGCCCGCGACCGGGCCCACCGCACCCAGCACCTGAACACCCATGCTGGCTGCCCCCACCCTGCTCTTGGTCGCCGCGCTGGACCGCGCCTTCGGCGAGCCGCGCAATGCCTGGCATCCCGTGGCGTGGTTCGGCCGAGCCGTGCAGCCGCTGGGCCCGCTGTTGTTGCGCCTGCCGCCAAGCGCAGCGCTGGTGGCTGGTGGTGTGGCGTGGACGCTGGCGGTAGGCGGCGCGGCTGCGCTGGCCTGGGTGCTTCAGCTGGCGCTGGACCGGCTGGCCGCGCCGTGGTTGGCGGCCATGGCAGCCGCGCTGCTGCTGAAACCGGCGATGAGCTTTCGGATGCTGCACGACGAGGTGGAAGCAGTGGAAGCGGCCCTGCAGCAGAGCCTGGACGCCGGCCGCGCCCGCGTGGCCATGCTGTGCAGCCGCGACGTGAGCACGCTCGACGCCAACGCGGTGCGCGAGACCGCCATCGAGACCCTGGCCGAGAACCTGAACGACGCCTGGGTGGCGCCGCTGTTCTGGTTTGTGGTGGCCGGCCTGCCGGGGGCCTGGGCCTTCCGCGCCGCCAACACGCTGGACGCGATGTGGGGCTACCGCGGGCGCTGGGAATGGGCTGGCAAGGTGGCCGCGCGGGCCGATGATGTGCTGGCGTGGGTGCCGGCGCGCATCACCGCCGCCCTGCTGTGGCGGCCGGGTGTGGCGCTGCGCCGCGTGGCCCGCGAGGCGCGGCAAACAACGTCGCCGAACGGCGGCTGGCCGATGGCAACGATGGCGCTGCGGCTGCGCATCAGCCTGGGCAAGCCGGGTGTCTACAGAATCAATGCGGGTGCACCTGCGCCTTCGGCCAGCGCGGTGACGCAGGCACTGGTCGCAGCCCGACACGCCGCTGCATGGGCCTGCGCCATCGCCATCGCGGTGTTGGTCGCGATCGCAGCCATTGCGGCCATCGGGGCGCCGGCATGATGCCACGCATCCATGGCGGGCCCGATACCCAAGGCGTGCTGCCGCACGACTTCTCCACCTGCGCCCATGCGCTGGGCCCCTGCCCTGGCGCATGGCAGGCGGTGCAGGCGGCCGACGCACGGCACTACCCCGACCCTGACAGCACCACCCTGCAGCAGCGGCTGGCAGCGCACCACGGTGTCACGCCCGATCGCGTGTTGATGGCGGGTAGTGCCAGCGAGTTCATTCAGCGCATCACCGCCGCCGCGCTGGCGATGCGCAGCGGCCCCGTCATCTTGCCCGCGCATGCCTACGGTGACTACGCTGCGGCGGCCGACGCCTGGGGTCGAGCGGCCGCATCGGCAGGAAGCGCCAATGCAGGCGACCTGAGCCATGGCGCGCTTCGCTGGTGCGCCGACCCCGGCAGCCCCTGCGGGCAGGACGACCCGGTGCCGCACGACCTGGAAGCCGTTCCGACCGTGCTCGACCGCGCCTACACGCCGCTGCGCGTGTCAGGGGTGTCACCCTGGACACCCGACCACAGCGACGCCGTCTTCCAGCTCTGGACACCCAACAAGGCCTTGGGGCTGACGGGCGTGCGCGGCGCCTACGCCATTGCGCCCTGTCATGCGCCAGCGCCGCTGATGGCCCGCCTGCACGCGCTGGCGCCGTCATGGCCGCTGGGTGCGCATGCGGTCGCGATGCTGCACGCCTGGTGCGCGCCCGACACTGCCGCGTGGCTGGCGAACAGCCTCCCGGCGTTGGCCCGTGCCCGCGCTGCGCTGGCAGCCGGCCTGGAGCAGCGCGGCTTTGTGCTGCAGCCTGGCGCAGCGCCATTCATCTGCGCACGCGTGCCCTTGCGCTGGCAGAACGTCGCCGGCGCGTTGCGCCAACACGGCGTGGCCGTGCGCGACTGCAGCAGCTTCGGCCTGCCCGGCCACTGGCGCCTGAACGCACGGCCTGCCGCGTCGTGCACGGCGCTCTGGCGGGCCCTGGAGGCGGTTGCATGACACGCCCGCCCCTGCGTTCACTCATGGTCTGGGGCGCCAGCAGCGGTGCCGGCAAAAGCCTGCTCACCACCGCGCTGTGCCGCTGGGCTGCACGCCAGGGCCTGCGCGTAGCGCCGTTCAAGGCGCAGAACATGAGCAACAACGCCCGGGTGGTGCCTGGGCTGGACGGCGGTTTCGGCGAGATCGGCACCGCCCAGTACCTGCAGGCGCTGGCCGCGCGCGTGGCCCCCACCGTGGACATGAACCCGGTGCTGCTGAAGCCCGAGCGCGATACGGCCAGCCAGGTGGTGGTGCAGGGCCGCGTGGACGCCGCGCTCACCCGGCTGCCCTGGCGCGAGCGCAGCGCGGCGTTGGCAGTGGCTGCCCGCGACAGCTTCGAGCGCCTCGCGCGGGCACACGACCTCATCGTCATCGAAGGCGCGGGCTCGCCCGCCGAGATCAACCTGGCGCCGCAGGACTACGTGAACCTGGGCACCGCCCGCTGGGCGCGCGAGTCCGGCCGCTTTGCGGCGCTGCTGGTGGCCGACATCGACCGCGGCGGCGCCTTCGCGCACCTGTACGGCACCTGGGCTCTGCTGCCCGATGACCTGAAGCCCACGCTCGCGGGCTTCGTATTCAACAAGTTCCGCGGTGACGCCGCCTTGCTGGCCCCCGGCCCCGAGCAGTTGCAGGCGCTGACCGGCGTGCCGCTGCTGGGTGTGCTGCCGATGCGGCGCGACCATGGCCTGCCCGATGAAGACGGCGTGTTCATGCCCGCCTCGCACGCAGCGTCACAGGGCCTGCGCGTGGCCATCGTGGCCTGGCCGCACATCAGCAACCTCGACGAATTCCAGCCCCTGGCCGAAGCGGCGCGCCTGGTGTGGGCACGCAGCGTGGCCGAACTGGAAGGTGCCGACTGGATCATCCTGCCAGGCTCCAAGCAGGTGAGCGGCGATCTGGCCTGGCTGCGCGCGCAGGGGCTGGACGTCGCCATTGCCCGCCACGCCGCCGCCGGCCGCCCGGTGCTGGGCGTGTGCGGCGGCCTGCAGGCCCTGGGCGCGGTGCTCAGCGACCCCGAGGGCGTGGACGGTGATGCCCATGGCCCGCTGCCCGGCCTGGGCCTGTTGCCGCTGGCCACCCACTACGCACACCCCAAGCGGCTCATCGATGCGCCGGTGCAGTGGGCGGGCAGCCTCGCCCCGCCCTGGTCGGCGCTGGCGGCCCTGCAGTGCCCAGCCTACGAGATCCGCTGCGGCCACACCCAGCCGCTGCCAGGCGCCACGCCCACCGTCGCGCTGCGCGACGCCCAAGGCCAGGCGATCGGCTGGCAACACCACAACGTGCTGGGCGTCTACGCGCACGGCGTGTTCGAGTCGGCCCGCGTGATGCGCGCGCTGTTCGGCACCGCACCGCGCACGCTGGACGAACGCCTGGACGGCCTGGCCGACCTGGTCGAAGAACACCTTGGATCCACCCACCTGCATCGCCTGCTGACATGAACTTCACCCTGCCCACCATCGACACCCTGGCCAACGAGACACTGGCCGCGCAGTTGGCCCAAGACCTGGACGACAAGACCAAGCCGCGCGGCTCGCTCGGCCGCCTGGAGGCGCTGGCGGCGCAGATCGGCCTCATCCAGGGGCGCGCGCGCCCGCGGCTGGAATCGCCGCAGCTGGTGGTCTTTGCTGCCGACCACGGCATCGCCGCGCAGGGCGTGTCGGCCTACCCGGCTGAAGTGACGCGGCAGATGGTGGGCAACTTCCTGGCCGGTGGCGCCGCCGTGTCGGTGCTGGCGCGTCGGCACGGCCTGGGCCTGACGGTGGTGGACTGCGGCGTGGCGCATGACTTCGCGCCACAGCCCGGCCTGGTGATCGCCAAGGTGTCCGGCTGCGAGCACGGCACGGCCGATGCGAGCCTGGGCCCGGCAATGAGCGTGGCCGAGGCCAGGGAAGCGATGGCCCGCGGCCAGCAGCTGGTGCGCAGCCTGCCGGGCAATGCGCTGTTGCTGGGCGAGATGGGCATTGCCAACACCTCCGCCGCCGCCTTGCTGATGGCCCGCTTCACCGGCCTGGCGCTGAGCCAGTGCGTGGGCCGAGGCACCGGGCTGGACAACGCCGGGCTGGCGCACAAGCAATCGGTGCTCCAGGCAGCACTGGTGGCCAACGCCAGCGCCGTGCAGCCGCTGGAGGTGCTGGCCGCCCTGGGCGGGCTGGAGATCGCCACCATGGCCGGCGCCGTGCTGCAGGCCGCCGCCGAGCGGCGCGTGGTGGTGGTGGACGGCTTCATCACCACCGCCGCCGTGGCCGTGGCTCACGCGCTGGCGCCGCCCGTGCTGCAGCGCTGCGTGTTCGCTCATGCCTCCGCCGAGAGCGGCCATGCCCGGTGGCTGCAGAAGCTGGGTGTGCAGCCCTTGCTGGACCTGGGCCTGCGCCTGGGCGAAGGCTCGGGTGCGGCGCTGGCCTGGCCACTGCTGGTGTCGGCCTGCATGCTGCTGGACGAGATGGCGAGCTTCTCGTCAGCCGGTGTCAGCCGCGAAGATCCTGCTGCGGGTGCTTGACGCGCCATGGCCGAGCGCCTGCTGCACGAACTGCGCCTGTTGGCCGTTGCGCTGCAGTTCCTCACCCGCTGGCCGGTGCGGCTGCCGATCGGCAACCACGTGGCCTGGGACGAACGCTGGCTGACCGACTGCGTGCGCCACTTCCCGGCAGTGGGCATGGTGGTCGGCGCTGCGGTGGGCTTGGTGCTGTGGGGCGCATCGTTGGCTTGGCCGCCTGCCATCGCCGCCGTGCTGGCCGTGGCCCTGGGTACCTGGTGGACCGGTGCTTTCCACGAGGACGGCCTGGCCGACACCTTCGACGCATTGGGCGGCAGCGCCCCGCGCGATAGGGCGCTGGAGATCATGAAGGACTCGCGCATCGGCAGCTACGGCGCCATGGCGCTGGTGCTGGTCACGGCCGCGCGCATCGCCGCGTTGGCAGCCATCATGGCCGGGCCCTGGGCCACGCCACTGCAGGCCTTGCCGCTGGCGCTGGCGGCCTGCGCATGGACCCATGCGCTGGCGCGCTGGGTCAGCGTGGCGGTGATGGCCGGCCTGCCATATGCGAGCGATGAAGCGCATGCCAAGGCCAAGCCGCTGGCCCGCGGCGTGCCGCCCCGCCAGGTGCTGCTGGCGGGGCTGTGGCTGCTGCCGCTGGGGATGGTCGTGGCGGCGATGGCTGGCCACGCGGTGCTGGTCTTGACCGCACTGGCGGCCGTGTTGGTGGCCGTCGGCATGCGCCGCTGGCTGCGGCAGCGCCTGGGCGGCTACACCGGCGACACGCTGGGTGCTGCCGAGCAACTGGCCGAAGCGGCCATCCTGCTGGCCTGGGTGGCTGCGCTGGGTGCTGCATGGTGAAGCCGATGAGGGATGCTTTGGTCGCCGACACCGATACGGTCTTCATCTGGCGCCACCCACGCGCCCGAGGCGCAGAGGGCCGTTGCATCGGCCGCACCGATCTGGCGGTGGACCCACGCAAGGCCAAGCGCCTGGCGCATCGCATCAGGGCGTTCGCGCGCCGCCACGGCCTGCCGCGCGAGGTGGTGACTTCACCGCTGCGGCGCTGCGCCGACGTGGGCCGCGTACTGGCGGCTTGGGGCTGGCAGCACCGGGTTGACCCCGCGTTGATCGAAGTCGACTTTGGCGGCTGGGACGGCCAAGCCTGGTGCGACGTTCCCCGCTTCGAGATCGACGCGTGGTGCGCCGATCTCGTGGGCCACCGACCCGGTGGTGGAGAGAACGTGGGCCACTTGCTCGCCCGGGTTTCCGCCTGGCGGCCCGGCACCGCACGCCTGGTCGTGGGTCACGGCGGCTGGCTGTCGGCGGCACAGTGGTTGACCAAACCGGGCTGCGCTACGGCGGCCCCGCGGATTGCCGCTGTCGATTGGCCGCCAGCCACCGCCCACGGCCGTTGCACCCCCCTGCGATACGCAGGCGCCGACAACCCTGGGCAGCGGTGGCAGGGGTACACACACGCTGCGTCGGCGCCATGAGCGGATCCTTCGTCGCCCGTTCGGCGACCTTCGCAGGCGCACTGGCGCCAGCCGATTTCCCGTGACTGACCCGACCGAGTCGAGTCTCGCCGCACCTTGGAACTACGATTCGCAGCCACTTGATCTTGTCTTCACGCCCATCGGTAGAGAGGCGGGAGTTTCAGTCACAAACATCACCGCAGGAGTGCCATCCATGAAGGGCGACGCCAAGGTTCTGCAGTACCTGAACGCACAACTCAAGATCGACCTCACGGCGATCAACCAGTTCTTCGTGCACTACCGCATGCTCAAGAATTGGGGCTTCGATCGCCTGGCCAAGCGCGAGTACGCGGAGTCGATCCATGAGATGAAGCACGCGGACAAGCTCATGGACCGCATCCTGGTCCTCGAGGGCCTGCCCAACCTGCAGGACCTGGGCAAGCTGCAGATCGGCGAGAACGCCGTGGAGATGCTGCATTGCGACCTGCGCTGCGATCAGGCGGCCCAGCTGACGCTGAAGGAGGCCATCGCCCACTGCGAGGCCGTGCGGGACTTTGTCTCGCGCGAGGTCCTTCAGGACCTGCTCGACGATGTCGAGGAGCGCATCGACTGGCTCGAGACGCAGATCGAGCTGGTGGCCAAGGTCGGCGAGCCCAACTGGTTGCAGAGTCAGATGTCGTCCAGCTGAGGCCGGACGCCACCGCACCGCGCAGTAGCGCGCCGGCTGGGTCCAGTTCCCCGGCCGGTTGGCCCCGACTGCCATTGGGCTTGCAAATGAGAATGCGTCGCATTACAGTGGACACAAGCGCCCGATGTCGCGCGCTGCAGGGTCCCGACCATGATCGTTTGCGTTTGCCATCGCGTCACTGAATCCCAGATTGCATCCCATGCGCTGACGGGCTGTTCGAGCTTCGAGGAGCTCCAGCACGAGTTGCGTGTGGCAACCGCCTGCGGCGCCTGTCACGACTGCGCGCGAAGCACCTTCGACGCGGCGCGCGGTGGATGTGGCGGCTCGTGTGCCGGCTTGCACGGGGGCATGCGAGCACCCGCGCGCAGCAACCTTGCCGGTGCCGCCGCCTGAGCATGACCCGCCGGTTCACGCCTTCGGAATCGCCGCCGCCTATCCCGGTCCCGGCCCCGCAGGGTGCGCGCGCCGAACCTCAAGACCAAGCCGAGGGCCAGCGCATGCCGGTCCTTCGCAGCGAGGATGTGCTGTGCGGGCAGCGCGCGGTGGAGATCCTGCACGCCGGCGTGCGCTACCGGCTCAGCGTCACGTCGATGGGCAAGCTGATTCTGACCAAGTAGCCCGCGTCGCGTCGCCTGACCTGCCCCAACGTCACCCCCTTTTCGACCCACCATGCGCACCCGCCAGCCCGCCGCCAGCACGTGCCAGCACCTTGGAGAACTCCATGCTGAAGCTGTCCGGCCTGCCCCTGGCCTCTCTCCCCGCGCCTCATCTGTCTCGGTGGAAAGAGCCTGACGAGGAGAGTCCAGGCGGCTCGCACGTGTGGCCGCTTCGCCCGGCATGGGCTGCCATCGTCCAGGCCGTGCTGGCGTTGGGCCCCGTCACGCTCCGAGCCGGAGATGGCTTGTGCAGCGTTGAGCACCGTGCCCATCTGCGCTGGCTGGGGTTCACGGGCAAGGACAGCTTGCCATCCCCGGGTGCGGGCATGTCGATCGACACCACCGGCTGGGCCCTCGGCATGGCCACGCAGGCACGACTGAACGACGGACGTGTGCGCCGCGGCTGCACCTTCTTCGACGAGCGCGGGCATGCCGTGCTCAAGCTCGATCTCGCTGCCGGCGCTTCACCGGATGGGTTTCATGACATCGTGCGGCGGTTCGCGATCGGGACCCGACCCAGCGACGGCAGAGATGGCGTGGCCTCGGTCCACTGGCCCGCGCTGCAGAGCGCACCGCGCCACGAACTGGCCTGGGTCCACGGTGCCGGCGCCCTGGAAGACCTCGCCGACCAAGACCTGGCCCGGCAGCTGCCAGGCGATGCCTTGCTGGAGGTCCTGCGCCAAACGCGACACGCCCGACTGCCGATATCGGCGCACTTCAGTTGCCGCGGCCTTCAGCTGAACTGGACCGGCCTGTTGCACCACCTCGATGGCCGCGCCGGCGTGGCGCTGGCCAGTGGATTCGACATCGAACTGAAGTGGTCCGAAGGCCATCCCGGACCGCAGGCCTGGCTGGTTCGCCAGCCGACGTCCAGCGGCCTCGTGCAGTCGCTGGCGCTGCTGGCGCCAGACGGCGAATTGCGCCTACTCCTCGCGCCGCTTCACGCCCCCGCGCGACCCCAGCCCTGTGCCTGGCGGGCGGCCGTCAACGCTGCCTGCGGCGGACCTCTCGGCACCGCCTGCTGAGCGCGCGCCGACTTGCCGAGCCACGACCATGTGCCAGCACACCAACACCAACCCACCCGTGCACTTGGCCCCCATCGCGCTGGCGCTGAAGGAGACGCGCCGGCCCGACGCATGGCCGTCGAACGCGCCTTCCTCCCTGTGCACGGGCCGACGGCGCCTGTGGGACCTGGATGCACACGCCCACTGTCCCCTGGTCGGCGTCTGCGTCCCGATCGCTGCGCTGCGCCGCCTAGCGGACAAGGTGCTGGGCGGGTCCGCCGCCGCTGACGACTACGAACTGCACACCGGCGCGGTCGCCGAGTGTCGACAGCGCAACCGCATGTCCGAGGCCTTGCAGAAGCACCTGGACCAGCGTTACCAGCTCGTGCTGCGCCGGGCCGCGAAGCTGAAGACCGCCGAGGCGCTCGCGGCCTGGTGGATCGAGGCCAGCGCCGGTCACGACCTCCCCGGAGCCTTCTGGGCCACGCTCACCCATCCACGTTGCACGCCAGCGCTGGAATACGCCGTGCTGGGCCAGGTCCACATGCTGCAGCACCAGGTGGGCATGGCCACCCGCGTCGAGCTCGAACGCTTCGAGGCCTTGATCGACGAGAACGCGGTGCTGGCGCGTGAACTGGGACAGGCGCAGGGCCGGAGCATGCGCCAGGCTGCCGCGTTCGCCGAGCGGGTCGATGCACTGGAATCCGAGCTCGTGCGCCAACGCGCGCTGACCGTGGCCGGGCAGACCGCATTGGCGCAACAGCGCGAGATGATGGCCACGCTCGAGGCCGCCGTGCCGCAACTGCGTGAACGGCATGCGCTGGCCCGCCAGGTGAGCGATCTGCAAGCCCAGGTGCAGGACCTGCAGCGGCAAGTGACGGCCGCACGCGAGGCAGCCCAACGGCAGCGGCTGCGCGCCGACGCCGCGCTGCATGCCCCACCGCCGGCCGCGCCGCCAGCGCTTCCTGAGCCGACGACAGAAGTGCGCGCAGACGCGCTCCCGGCCCTGGCTGACCGCGCTGTGCTCTGCGTCGGAGGCCGCACCGCCAGCGTGCCGCTGTATCGCCTGGTGATCGAGCGCACCGGCGGGCGCTTCCTGCACCACGACGGCGGCGAGGAGGACAACCCGGCCAAGCTCGACGCCACGCTCGCCGCGGCCGACCTGGTGATCTGCCAGACCGGCTGCGTCAGCCACGACGCCTACTGGCGGGTCAAGGATCACTGCAAGCGCACCGGCAAGCGCTGCGTCTTCGTCGAGACACCCAGCCGCAGCGCGTTGGAGCGTGCACTGGCGTTGGCGACCACCACCATGGGAGAACCCACGTGAAGACCGGCATCGCGGCGGGCCAAGCCCTCGAGCAACGCTGGGAACGCATCGGCCTGGGCGTTCGCTGCGCCTACAACCCGCAACGCCCGGAGCTGCTGCAGCACTACGTCCAGGCCGGCCGCGGGTTGTCGCGCCTGCAGCCGGCCCAGGAGGCACGCGTTCAACGCCGCATGCTGGAGCTTCTGCTGCAAACCGCCGCCGACGAGGCGCTTCCATGGCACTGGCGTGCAGCGTCCCTGGAACATACGGCCTGGCCGCTGGCCCGCCTGACCAGCCTGCTCGAAGGACCCGCCGTAGCAGTTGAACACGACCTTGGCCAGCGCGTGCAGCAGGCCTGGGACCTGCTGGGCTTGCCGCCGAAGGCCACCTTGGCCACGAGCGACATGCACCGCCCCGAGCCCCATGCTGGCCGTTGACGAGGCGCTGCCGACCGTAGCAGGCCCGGGGGCCGCGGAACCCGCCCGTGGGCACCCAGCAACGCGCCGCCGCCTCTGGCACCTGCCGACGCAGGCGCACGAACTGCTCCTGGCCCTGAGCTTCGCACCCGATGCGCTGCGGCGCGAGGCGGCCAGGAAGCTGGGGCACGTCCACAAGGGCCGCTGCATCCTGAAAGGTCGCGATGTCGACGTGCTGTACGGCGTCGTGCACGACATGGTCACACGCAACCCGCTGTCGGAGGCGTTCCAAAAGCATCTGGACGACAAGCACGCGCTCGCGGTGCGCCGCCTTGGTGCGATGCGGGACATTGAGGTCCTCAAGACGGCCTGGTCCGGCGCGCTGGACGATGACACCATGCCGTCGGTCCTGTGGGGTCTGCTCACCCATCCGCTGGGCGAGAGCCTGGAAGCCACGGTGCTCTACGACGCCCGCGCCTGGGTCTTCGCGCACAGCCGGCGCAGCGTTCAGATGAGGCACTCGCAGCGGCAGGCCGAAAGCCAGCTGCTGGAAGCCCGGGCGCGGGCCGACGAACTCCAAGGCCGGTTGCTGGCCCAACGGCAGGAGGCGAACGAAACGCTGAAGCAGGCCGAGGCTGAGATCACACGGCTGCGAGGCGAACTGGCTCGCCTGAAACGAGCACCCGCCGAAGCACCGGAGCTGCCTCCTGAGTCACCGCGCACCGTGAGACACGGCAGCGCGCCACCGGCCAAGGCCATCCAGCGGGCCGCTAACCCGGCCCCACTCCCGCTGCCGGTCGAGCGAAGGGTGTCTTCGCCCGAACCGAGCGCAGTCAGCCCGACCGCTGCAGAACCGCTCGCCGTGAACGGCAGGCGTGTGCTGTGCGTCGGTGGCATCCAGCATGCCGTGGCCCGCTATCGTGGGCGCATCGAGCAGCTGGGCGGCGAGTTCGAACACCACGACGGCGGGCTGGAGGACAGCGTGCATGCCCTCGATGCACGGCTGGGCCGTGCCGACCTCGTCATCTGCCAGGCCGCCTGCATCAATCACGAGGCGTACCACCGGGTGAAGCGTCACTGCGAGCGCACGGGGACGCCTTGCGTCTACCTCGATCGCCCCAGCCTGTCACGGTTTGACCGGGCCCTGGCGCATGCACGGGGCGGCCGTGATGCTCATTGCGGATAGCTCCCCAAGAGCCCTGGTCGCAGCCACGGGCACCCGCGACGTCAGGTGACCGCCACGGCTGCAGGCGCCTTGTTGTCGTGCGTCGACGTCACAGTCACTGCATTCTGTATTGCGAATCATTCGCATTCGGTTGTAAACTCCTGCGGCGATAAGGCCGTCCAGCGACCGCCGAGTCGCTGACCCCTCGTCGCCAGCCACCCCGCCAGCCATCGAGCCATCGCCGTGCCCAGCACGGCCTGACTGGAGCTCTTCATGGCCTGCGTGGAAACCGACGAGACCGACACCGATGTCTTGCCCAGCATCGACGCGCTGATCGCAGGCACCGTGGCCCTGATGACGGCCTGGGCAGATCCCTGCCCCCAGGCTCGCCTGTCGCCCGACGACCTGCGGCGCGTGCTCGCGCGCAAGGTGGTCTCGAACCTGTTCTTCCTGCAGCACCACCCGCAGGTCAAGCCCGAGTTGCGCCAATCGCTCGCGCAGGCCCATGCTCGCTGGGTCGGTCTGGCCCACTCCGAGCCACTGGGCGGCACGGCGCTCGTCGCGTCCGGCGATCACGCCCTGCATTGAGTTGGCTGTGCAGCACGGCACCCTGTACACGATGGAGCCGGCCTTGGCGCCGGCAGCCCGGCGCACCGTCGTGCTGAGCGTGCTGGGCGTGCACCTCGCCGCGGCCTGGGCGCTGCTGCAGGTCAAGTCCGTGCGCGAGGCCGTGGTCCAGTCGGCGCCAGTCTTCGTCAGCCTCTTAGCCTTGCCGGCGCCACCGCAACCGACGCCGGTTGCACCGGCCCCGCAACCCCGCCACAGGGCACCCCCGCCTCCACCGCCACGAAGCCTGGTGTCAGCCACCGTCGCGCCAGCACCGATGCCGCAGGCCATTTCCGTGCCGCCGGCGGCGCCCGACGCCGGGCCACCGTTGCCACAGGCAGCACCCACTGTGGCCGAGGCGCCCCCAGCCCCGGTGGTCGCGCCAGCGCCGCCAGCCCCTCCGGTGCCCGCTGCTCCGCGCGCCGTGCCGACCACGGCCGTGCGCTACATCGTGGAGCCCGAGCCGGCCTATCCGACGACATCGCGCCGCCTGGGAGAGGCCGGCGAGGTTCGGCTGCGGGTGGAGATCGGTACCGACGGGCGCGCACGCCACGTCAGCGTGCACCACTCGTCCGGATTCCCTCGCCTGGACGAGAGCGCGATCGCCGCCGTCCGCGCGGCGCGCTTCGCGCCCTATACCGAACGCGGCGTTGCGCTGGTGGTCTGGACCATCGTGCCGATCGCCTTCGAACTGCAGAGCTGACGCCAATCATCAGCAAGACCCATGGAATTGGCCGCCGCCGGCAGGACGCCCCCGTTCCTCACTCCTTCTCTCAGCCAGCCACGTTCGGAACGAGCCAGCCACGAGTCCCACCTCCTGACCCACTCGACACGAACATGAAAACTCCCCAACATCTCCGCCTGACGGGCCTGGCAGTCGCCGTCGCCACAGCCTGGCCTTCCCTGGTCTGGTCGCAGCAGACCGGTGTCGTTGCCACGGCGCCCAAGGTCACCGTCACCGCCACCCGCATCGAGGCCGCCGAAGACGAGGTGCCGGCCACTGTCACCTCCAAGACCGCCCAGGAGGTCGAGCGTTCGCAGGCACGCGACCTGAAGACGCTGCTGGACAGCGAGCCCGGCATCTCGGTGCGGCAGCAGCCGGCACGCATGTCGGCCGTGTTCGGCGCGGCCGGGCGCGGTGGCAACGAGGGCATCAACATCCGCGGCCTCGAGGGCAACCAGGTGCTGCTGCAGGTCGATGGGGTGCGCCTGCCCATGTTCTACGAGAGCGGCCCCTTCGTCGCCGGGCGGGGCGACTACATCGACGTCGAGGCCTTCAAGCGGGTGGAGCTGCTGCGCGGGCCTTCGTCGGCATCCTACGGGTCGGACGGTCTGGCCGGCGCGGTGAGCTTCCTGACCAAGGACCCCGCCGACCTGCTGACCATGGGCAAGCCGCTGCAGGGCAGCCTGAAGCTGGGCTACAGCTCGGCCAACAAGGGCTGGGTGGCGGTGCCGACGATTGCGGTGCGAGACGGTGCCTGGGAGGCCATGCTGCTGGCCAGCGTGCGACGCGGGCATGAGCTCGACAACCAGGGCACGAACGACAGCCGCAACGCCAGCGCCACGGTGCCCAACCCGCAGGACAACCGCAGCGACTACCTGCTCGGCAAGGCGATCTACAAGCTCGATGCCCGCCACCAGTTCAAGCTGAGCCTGGAGCACCTGGACCGGCGCACCCGCACCGACCCGATCTACACGGTGGTGGGCATGCCCTTCGTGAATGCCAACGTCATCGACGCCAGGGCCAGCGAGGACATCAGCCGCTCCATGGGCAAGCTGGACTGGCAGTACACCGATGCCCGCAACCCCTGGGTGCAACGCCTGTCGGCCTGGGTCTACACCCAGGAGACGCAGAACCACCAGTTCGGCCAGGAGCGCTACAACAGCCCGCCCGCCGCCTGGGCCCGCCGCACCCGCGATACGACCTACGGCGAAAGCACCAGCGGGCTCGGCCTGCAAGGTGAAACCAACCTCGGCTCGGCCGTGGCGCACCGTGTGCTGTGGGGCGCCGACTACTCCGACGCCCGCATCACATCGCTCAAGGAGGGCGCGCACTACGACGCCGCCGGCAACCTGATCGCCAGCGGCAGCGCCAGCGCATCCACCTCCCTGCCCAACCAGAGCTTCCCCGACTCCGACTACCGGCAGTTCGGCGCGTTCGTGCAGGACGAGATCGCCATCGGCGCCTGGCGCGTGACACCGGCGCTGCGCTTCGACCGCTTCGAGATCGACCCGGAAGTCGGCAACCCCCTGTACACCCGAAACAACAGCGTGGCGCCGTCCAAGCTGTCGGGCAGCGCCGCATCGCCACGGCTGGGCGTCGTCTGGCAGGCCCTGCCGCTGCTGCAGCCCTACGCGCAGGTGGCGCAGGGCTTCCGTTCGCCGACGCCCTGGCAGATCAACGGCGGCGTCAGCAACACAACCGCCAACCCGCCCTATCGCAGCATCGGCAACCCCGAGCTCAAGCCTGAGCGCAGCACCTCTTTCGAACTGGGCCTGCGCGGGCGCGAGGGCAGCGTGCGCTGGGGCGTGGCCGTGTTCAAGTCGCGCTACCGCGACTTCATCGTCAGCAACATCGACGTCACCAGCACCACCACGGTGCCGCTGGACCCAGGGATGGCGGCCACCACGCGCACCTTCCAGTCCATCAACGCGGCGCGCGCGGAGATCTCGGGCTTCGAACTGATGGGCGAATGGGGCTTCGCACCGGGCTGGACGGTCGAGGCCCGCTATGCGCACGCCAAGGGCGACCAGCAAGCCCGGGACGGCACGGAAAGCCCGCTGCCCACCATCGAGCCCGACAAGGGCACGCTGGCGCTGCGCTACGAGCGCAAGAACGCATTCGGCGGCGAGTTGCTGATCACGGGACAGAAGAGCCAGCGGCGGCCGTATGCCAGCAACCTTTACATCCCCAAGGGCTACGTCACGGCCGACTTCTCCGCCTGGTGGGACATCACCCGCCAATGGCAGCTGAACTTCGCGCTCAACAACCTGGCGGACGCCAAGTACACCAACTGGTCCGACGTGCGCGGCATTGCGGCCACGACCACCGTGGCCGATGCCTACACGCAGCCGGGACGCAACGTCGCCGTCAGCGCGCGCTACCAGTTCTGACCATGAAGCGTGCCCTGCTTCGACTCTGCGCGGCCGCGCTGCTGCTGGGCGGCTGGGGAACCGCCAGTGCCGAGGGCGTGCTGGTCATCACCACCAGCCCGGCCGCGCCCGGGCGCTTCGTTGCACTGGAAGAGGCCGCGAAGGCCCAGGGCCTGGCGCTGCGGGCGCGCTTTGTCGAGAAGATCACCACGGCCGAGCTGAACCCGTCGCTGTGGCAAGGCGCCGACCTGGTGCTGATCGACGCGCCGCGCCAGCACATCGAAGACTTCGTGCGCAGCAAGCTCGGCGCTGCCTTGCCGGCGCTGCAGCAAGTGCCCCATGCCTGGCTGCCGACGGCCGGGCCCAAGCCCGGCGGCGGGCTCGACGCAGCGCTGGCCCAGCGGCTGCACGGCTACTTCGTGCAAGGAGGGGCCCGCAACACCGACGCGCTGCTGCGCACGCTGTCGGCCTACAGGGCCGGGCAGGACTGGACGTCCCTGCCGCCCGTGCAGGTCTTCCCGGCCGCCGCCCTCTACCACCCCAGCCTGCCGCAGACGGTGGTGGCCACGCCGGCCGACTACCTGGCCGCGCGCGGGATCGACCCCGCCCGGCGCCCGCCCACGGTGGCCATCGCCTTCCATCAGGGCAGCATCGCCTCGGCCCAGACCGGCTTCCTCGACGACCTGATCCGGCGCATCGAATCCAGCGGCGCGCTGGCGCTGCCGTTCTACAGCCCGGTGATGGACGCCGATGCGGTGCGGCGCATGGTGACGCTCAACGGCCAGCCGGTGGCCGAGGCCATCGTCAACACGCAGATCACGCTGAACCCCGAGGGCCGACGCAAGGAGTTCGAGGCCCTGGGCCTGCCGGTGGTGCAGGCCATGGCTTGGCGCCGCGGCAGCGAGCAGGACTGGGCGGCCAGCCCGCAAGGCATTCCGCTGATCGACGTGCCCTTCTACCTGGCGCAGGCCGAGTACGCCGGCATCACCGACATCCAGGTCGCGATGGCCACTCGGCCCGGGGATGAACAACTCGTGCCCATCGCCGCGCAGGCTGCCGCGGTGGCCCAGAAAGCGCTGAACCTGGCCCAGCTGCGCCGCACGCCGGCGGCCGACAAACGCGTGGCGATCTTCTTCTGGAACTATCCCTCGGGCGAAAAGAACCTGTCGGCGAGCTTCATGAACCTGCCGCGCTCGCTGAGCGGCACCTTGGGTGCCCTGCAGGGCGCGGGCTACCGCACCGAGCGCTTGGATGAGCAGCCACTGACCGAGCGCCTGCAGCGCCTGCTGGCCCCGGGGTACCGGCCACCGCAGGACCAGGCCGTGCTGCGCGAACTGCTGCGCGACGGCCTGGCTGACCGGCTGCCGGTGGCCACCTACCGCACCTGGCTGGCCACGCTGCCAGCGCCGGTGCAGGCAGCGCTGCGCGAGCGCTGGGGCGAGCCCGAACGCTCGGCGATGGTGCTGCGGGGTTCGGCGGATCGGGACGCCGACGCGTTCTTCGTGATCCCGCGGCTGCAACTCGGGCAGGCGACCCTGCTCCCGCAGCCGGGCCGCGGCGAGCGTGGCGACGACAAGGAGAAGGCGCTGTACCACTCCACCAGCGCCGTGCCCACGCACTTCTACATGGCGGTCTATCTCTGGGCGCGACAGGCTTTCGCGGCCGATGCCATCGTGCACTTCGGCACCCACGGCACGCAGGAATGGCTGCCCGGCAAGGAGCGCGGCCTGTCGGTCTTCGACTGGCCGATGCTGGCCGTGGGGGACGTGCCCGTGGTCTACCCCTACATCGTCGACAACATCGGCGAGTCGACCCAGGCCAAGCGCCGCGGCCGCGCCGTGATCATCAGCCACCAGACGCCACCGCTCACGCCGGCCGGCCTGCACGACCGCCTCACCACCATCCACGACCTGCTGCACCAGTGGATCGCGCAGGACGCCGGCGGCGTGAAGGACCAGCTGCGCGCCGAGTTTGTGGCCAACGTGAAGCGCGAGCGCATCCACCTGGACATGGGCTGGACCGACGAGCGTATCGCACGCGACTTCAATGCCTTCGTGGCTGCCGTGCACGACCATCTGCACGAGCTGGCACTGACCGCGCAGCCGATGGGCCTGCACACCTTCGGTCAGGGCGCCGACGAACGCTGGCGCATCGCGCAAGTGCTGATGATGCTGGGCAAGGACTTCTGGGAGGGCGTGAAGAACCCGGACGACGCCAGCGAAGAAGCCGACGAACTGCTGATCGCCGACTACCGCAAGCTGGTGGAGACGAAGCCCTACCGACTGCTGGCCGCGCACCTGAAAGACGACGCCGACGTTCCCCACCTGGGCACGGCGGCCCGCGAGAAGCTGGCGCAGGCGCGCCGCTGGTCCGACGACCTGGGCGCGCGCAACGAGATGGCCGCGCTGCTGGCCGCGCTGGACGGCCGCCACATCCCCACCAGCTACGGCGGCGATCCGATCAAGAACCCCGACGCGCTGCCCACGGGCCGCAACCTGTACGGCTTCGATCCCAGCCGCGTGCCCACCAAGGCCGCCTGGGAGGCCGGCAAGCTGGCGATGGACCAGCTCATCGCCACCCACCGCGACAAGACCGGCCGGGCGCTGACGAAGACGACCTTCACGCTCTGGTCGGTGGAGACCATGCGCCACTTCGGCCTGCTGGAAGCGCAGGCCCTGTGGGCGATGGGCGTGGCGCCGCAGTGGGACGCCGGGGGGCGGGTGTCGGGCGTCAAGCTCATCCCGCGCAGCGCACTCGGCCGGCCGCGCGTGGACGTGGTGCTGTCGGCGACCGGCCTGTACCGGGACCACTTCCCGAACGTCATGAAGCAGCTGGCCGAGGCAGCACGGCTGGCCTCCGAAGCGCGCGACGAGGCGGACAACCCGGTGGCCGCGAATGCGCAGCGCATCGCACGCCAGCTGGTGGCCGGCGGCGTTCCCGAGGCCGAGGCGCGCAACGCTGGGGCCACGCGGATCTTCTCCAGCGAATCGGGCCGCTACGGCACCGGTCTGGACGACGCGGCGCTCGCCACCGACACCTGGAAGACCCAGGGCGAAGGCGACCGCAAGCTGGCCGAGCTGTACCTCGCCCGCATGCAGTACGCCTACGGCCCCGACGAGTCGGTCTGGGGCCGGGCCGGCGCCTCCACGGCAGCGAAGCTGAACCTGTATGCAGAGCACCTGCGCGGCACCGAGGCGGCCGTGCTGGCCCGCACCAGCAACCTCTACGGCCTGCTCACCACCGACGACCCCTTCCAGTACCTGGGCGGCATCGGCCTGGCGGTGCGCCACCTGGACGGCCAGGCGCCCGAGCTCTACGTGAGCAACCTGCGCGGCACGGGTGGCGGCAGGGTGGAAGGCGCCGCCGGCTTCCTGGCCAAGGAACTGGCCACCCGCAACTTCCACCCCGGCCACATCCAGGGCCTGATGGCCGAAGGCTACGCCGGCACGCTGCAGGTGCTTGACGGCATTAACAACTTCGCCGGCTGGCAGAGCGTGGCGCGCGAGGTGGTGCGCCACGACCAGTGGCAGGAGTTCATGGACGTGTATGTGCGCGACAAGCACAACCTGGGCTTGAAGCGCTGGTTCGAGTCGAACAATCCGCACGCGCTGGCACAGGGCATCGAACGCATGCTGGAAGCGGCGCGCCTGAAGCAGTGGGATGCCGACCCCCGCAGCGTGGCCGAGCTGAAGACCCGCTACAACGAACTGGCCCAGCGGTTCAATGTGCGCAGCGACAACGCGGTGTTCCAGGCCTTCGTCGCGCCGGGCTTCGGTCTGGCGGCACGTCCGCCAGCGACCGCGGCGCCTGCGGCAGCCCCGCCGGCAACTCAGCCGGCACCGCTCGCCCCGCCAGCCGAAGTCCAGCCACCGCCTCCGCCTGTGCAGGGCTACAAGCTCGAACGCGTTCCCGATGCCGCCACACCGGCACTCGCCGTGGTCGACGCGCTCGCGGCCCTGCTGGTGCTGGCTTTGGCGGTGGCAGGCGGCGCGTGGCGAGGTTGGCGCTTCGGGCCCGCGCCAGCGCCGACCGGTCAGGCCGCCGTGATGCCCCGGCTGCGAACGGCCTGACGCGCCACACCACTTTCGTCCATACAGCCGACGTTCGCACCGTCGATCCCCCAACCCTAGAACCAGGCAGCCATCCATGTCCACCTCGCTCGAAGCCACGATGTACACCGTGGCGCAACTGTTCCTGATGCCCACCCTGTTGCTGATCGCAGCGCTGTTCCTCTACGCCTTCTGGGTACTGGGGGAGTTCATCACGCTGGCCGTTCGGCGCCGCCAGGGCGCGGGCCGGCCGCTGGTGGCCGCACACCAGGCAGCCGGCCCGCAGGGGCTCTCGGAGGATGAACTCGACCTGCGCGCCCACAAGCTGATGGAGGGCCCGCGCATTGCCAGCCGCGTCACGCCGCTGCTGGGACTGGTGGCCACGATGATCCCGATGGGCCCGGCGCTCAAGGGCCTGTCCGACGGCAACCTGGCGCAGGTCTCGAGCAACCTCACCGTCGCCTTCTCGGCCGTGATCCTGGCGCTGATCGCCGCGGCCATCACCTTCTGGGTCGCCAACGTGCGGCGCCGCTGGCTGGCCGAAGAGGTGCTGGAGATCTCGCGCACGCGTGCGCAAGGAGCAGCGTGATGGCGCTCAGGCTGCTCCACGAGGCCGAGACCGATGATCCGATCCTGTCGGTCGTGAACCTGATCGACATTTTCCTGGTGATCATCGCCGCGCTGCTGATCACCGTCGCCCAGAACCCGATGCTCAGCCCGTTCGCCAAGCGCGATGTCACGGTGATCACCGACGCTGGCAAGCCCACCATGGAGATCATGGTGAAGAAGGGCGAGAAGGTCGAGCGCTACAAGTCGAGTGGCGCCATCGGCTCGGGCGACGGCGAGAAGGCCGGCGTGGCCTACCGCATGAAGGACGGCTCGATCGTCTACGTGCCGGAGGCGGCGCGATGAAGTGGTGTTGAGATCCGCAAACCCTGCTAACGGCGTCCGTGAACCGTGCTAGCGTCGCCAAGAGAGCTTGAACGCTGGACACCGACGTCTGTCTATTGCTTGCCGACGCCGGCTGAGGTAGCTCAAGAG
>JBFLWE010000068.1:0-33717 GCA_040758375.1 Pseudomonadota bacterium | reverse complement strand
GGCGCCAGCGGGTCGCCGCGGGCCGCCGGCGGGGCGCTGCAGCCGGCCAGCGCCAGCAACAGCAGCGCCTGCGCGAAGAACCCGGCCGCCAGCCACGGCGCGGCCCAGTTGATGCCCGCATAGCGCTGCAGGTGGAAGGCCCACCCCCCGAACGCCCACCCCGCACCAAGCACCAGCCACAGCGCGCGCGCCGAGCCGCTGCGCCACCACCATGCCAATGCCGCGGACATCAGCGCCAGGGCCAGCCCGTGCAGCGGCCACCACTGCGCGTTGTGCAGCTCGAACAGGCGCCAGTAGGTGCGCGGCGAAAACAGCAGGAAGTCCGCGGGCCGGTAGCTCCACCATTCGCTCATCGAACCAGGCCCTGCACGTCGGCGGCCATGCGCTGGCGCAGCGCGGCGTCGGGCATGCGGCCGCGCGCGGCGCCGAGGTTCTGGCGCACGTGGTCCACCCGCGTGGTGGCGGGGATGGCGCAGGTGACGGCCGGGTGCGAGACGATGAACTTCAGCGCCGCCTGCGCCCAGCCGTCGCAGCCGATCTCGGCCGCCCAGCCGGGCAGCGGATGGCGCTGCAGCGCCTGCAGCAGCGCGCCCTGGCGGAACGGCCGGTTGACGATGACCGCGACCCGGCGCTCCTGCGCCAGCGGCAGCAGGCGCTGCTCCACCTCGCGGTCGAGCAGGTTGTAGGTGAGCTGCACGAAGTCGATCGGCTGCGTGCGCAGGAGGCGCTCGACCTCGTCGTGGCGCCGGCCTTCGGAGGTGGTGATGCCCACGTAGCGCAGCCGGCCCGCGGCCTTCATCTGCAGCAGCATGGGCAGGTGCGATTCCCAGGCGAGCAGGTTGTGCACCTGCAGCAGGTCGAAGCGCGGCACGCCCCACAGCCGGCGCGAGGCCTCCACCTGCGCCGGGCCGCGCGCGCCCGAGCCCACCCATACCTTGTCGGCCGAGAACACCGGCGCATCGCGCAGCGCGCGCAGCCCGTGGCCGATGGTGGCCTGCGCCGAGCCGTACATCGGCGACGAGTCGATCATGCGCCCGCCGCCGGCGAAGAAGGCCTGCATCACCTGCGTGCACGCGGCCAGCGCCTGCGGGTCGTCGCCCACGTTGAAGGTGATCCAGCTGCCCAGGCCCACGGCCGGCAGCGCTTCGCCGCTGGACGGGATGCGCCGCGTGGCGACGGGTTGCGCGGCCTGCCCTGCGCTGGCCTGCAGCGTCGCGGCCAGCGGCAACGCGGCCAGGCCCTGTAGCACCTGCCGCCGCTTCATCGCCCCCGGCCTCATTGCGGCAGCCGCCCGTAGCGGATCGACTGCACCACGCCGGAGCGCAAGCGCACGGTGGCCACCAGGTGGCCGGGGCCGCGGTCGTAGATCCATTCCTCCACCGGCTGGCAGGCGACGTGGTAGCCGGCGATCGATTCGGGCACCTGCTGCAGCGTGTGCGAGTAGTACACCGGCGCGCAATAGCGGTCGGCCAGCAGCGGCTGGCCGCATTTGTAGAGCAGCGACACGCGCGAGTCGCCTTCGGCGGCGCTGCCACCGTTGCAGCGCAGCGATTCGGCCTGCGCGGGCGGCACGGCGAACAGCATGCCCGCCGCGGCGCAGAGGGGCAGCAGCATCACTTGTGGTCGCATGCGTCTCAGCCAGCAGTCGGTGCCATGATTGTGCGCGCGGTGACAGCACCCGGATGTCGAAATGGCCGATCCCCGGCCGACATTGGCGAGGACGCGGCAGGGTGCCGCGGCCCCCTCTCAAGGAGCTGACATGGAATACATGCTGTTGATCTGCTCGAACGAATCCGACTGGCAGAAGCTCACCCCCGCGCAGACGCAGGAGATGGTGGGCGCTTACCGCGCCTACACCGAGGCGCTGGAGCAGGCCGGGGTGTTGCGCGGCTCGAACCGGCTGCGGCCGGCGTCCAGCGCCACGCGCGTGCGCGTGAACGGCGGCAGGACCGAGGTGCTCAACGGGCCCTATGCCGAGACGCGCGAGCAGCTCGGCGGCTACTACCTGATCGACGTGCCCGACCTCGACGCGGCGATCCAGTGGGCCGCGCGCTGTCCCAGCGCCAGCTACGGCACGGTCGAGGTGCGGCCGGTGTGGCCGGCGGGGGAATATTGAGCACGGCCGCGCACGCGGCGGCCGAGGCCGCCGCGCGCCGCAGCTACGGCAAGCTGGTGGCCTTCCTGGCCGCACGCACGCGTGACGTGGCGGCGGCCGAGGACGCGCTGTCCGAGGCCTTTGCCGCCGCGCTGGCCGACTGGCCGGCGCACGGCGCGCCGCGCAACCCCGAGGCCTGGCTGCTCACGGTGGCGCGCCGGCGCATGGTCGATGGCGTGCGCCAGCGCGTGCAAGGCGAGGCGCTGGCCGCGCAACTGCAGACGCTGTCCTGCATGGTGCAGCTGGGGCCCGACGCGGACGACATTCCCGATCGTCGCCTGGCCCTGCTGTTTGCCTGTGCCCACCCAGCCATCGAGCCGGGCGTGCATGCGCCGCTGATGCTGCAGACCGTGCTGGGCTTCGACGCTGCGGCCATCGCGTCGGCCTTTCTCGTCGCGCCGTCGGCCATGGGGCAGCGCCTGGTGCGCGCGAAAGCCAAGATCCGGCAGGCCGGCATCCGCCTGCAGATGCCGTTGCGCAGCGACATGCCGCCGCGGCTCGATGCGGTGCTGGAGGCGATCTATGCCGCGTATGCCGAAGGCTGGGCCGACCCGGCCGGTGCCGACGCGCGCCTGCGCAACCTGGCCGACGAGGCGCTGTGGCTGGCGCGGCTGGTGGCCTCGCTGCTGCCCGAGGAACCCGAGGCGCTGGGCCTGCTGGCGATGATGCTGCACGCCCACGCGCGCCGCGATGCGCGGCGCGATGCGCAGGGCGGCTACGTGCCGCTGGACCGGCAGGACACCGCGTGCTGGGACACGGCGCTGATCGCCGAGGCCGAGGCGCTGCTGCAGCGTGCTGCCGCGCTGGGCAGCGTGGGGCGCTTCCAGCTCGAAGCCGCGGTGCAGTCGGCGCATGCGGCGCGCCTGCGCAGCGGCCGCACCGACTGGTGCGCGATCGAGCGCCTGTACCGTGGGCTGTGCGAACTCACCGGCTCGCCGGTGGCTGCGCTGAACCATGCGGTGGCCTTGTCGCATGCCCGGGGCCCGGCGGCGGGGTTGCAGGCGCTGGACGGCCTGTGTGCCGATGCGCGGCTGGCCGAGCACCAGCCTTACTGGGCCGCGCGCGCGGAACTGCTGGCCGCGTGCGGGCAGCAGGAGGCGGCATGTGCCGCGTACGGCCGGGCGATCGGCCTGGAGCGTGATCCCGTGGTGCGCGAGTTCCTGCAGCGGCGCATGCAGATGCCGCCACCGCACTGACGGGGCGCGGTGGCGGCATCAGGTCGCCGCGCGCTCCGGCAGCGCCAGCCGCTGCGCCCACTGGCGCGTGAGCGGCGTGGCCGGCTTGGCCATCAGGCGCTCGTTGAGCAGCGCGCGACCCAGGCTGCGCAGCCCGCCGTCGGCGCAGGCGGCCAGCAGGGTCTGGTCGATCAGGTCGCGTTGCGCGTGGCTGCCGCCGAAGCGCTGGGCGATGCGGCGCACGCCGTACAGCGCCTGCGCGGCGGCGGCATGCTCGCCGCGCGCATGGGCCAGCAGGCCGCGCATCAGCGGCAGGCCCACTTCGCGCGCCATCGCGTGGTTGCTGCGGCGTGCGTCCTCGGGCTGCATCGCGCGCTCGGCGCAGCGCGCCAGCCAGCGGTCGGCGCGCGCCAGCTCGCCCGCGCCCACCAGCGCGACCAGCACGTGCAGGTCGTTGAACGCGTAGTAGCCGGCCTCGTCGTCGGCCAGCGGCCAGCCGTCCACCAGCGCCTGGAAGCGCTGCGCCACGTCGCCGCCGAGCAGCTGCAGCCGCCACAGCATCGCGGCGGCGTCGATGCGCTGCAGCGTGATCTGCAAGGCCTCGCCTGAGAGGTGCGCATCGACCAGACGCAGCACGCCAGCCTCGTCCAGCCCTTCGAGGCGAAACAGGCCCAGGTGCCACCACAGGTGGCCGGCGAAGCCGTTGCCTTCGGCCCACTGCGGCTGGTGCTGGCGCAGCCAGGCGGCGCCGTCCTCGAAGCGGCCTTGCATCTCCATCACATGGGCCACCGCATGCACCGCCCAGGGCACGCACTCGGGGCCCGCCAGCGCGCGCCGGCCCGTTTCTTCGGCCTGCGGGTAGAGGTTGTTTTCCTCCAGGCCGAAGGCATACAGCCCGAGCACGAAGGGATGCAGCGGATCGGCTTCGTCCCACTCGGGCAGCACGCGCGCCGGCCGGTGGCGCAGGTGGGCCGCATCGCCGCGGTAGAAGTCCCACAGCTGCGACCACTGCAGCGCCAGCGCGTCGCGCGGGTGTTCGAGCAGCAGCTCGTCCCAGGTCTGGCAGGCCTGCAGCCAGCGCCCTTCGAGCACCTGCTGCGTGGCGGCCAGATGCGCGCGTTCGCGCGCCGGGGCGTGGGCTTCGAACGAGGCGGCTTCGTCGAGCAGGCGGCGCGCTTCGGGCAGGTGCGCCGGCTCGGTGAGGCTCAGCAGGAAGCCGGCTTTCATCACGCGCGGCAGCAGCCAGGCCGGGTCTTCGGCAATGGCCGCGTCGAGGTCGTTCAAGGGCGCGTCGTAGAACGACATCATGCGCCACAGCGCCTTTTCGGCGGCTGCGAGCGCAGGGGCCGACGAAGTGCCGACGGGGTTGCCTCGAATGTCGTGCGCCATGATGTGGGCCACCCCGTCGCGCGGCGGCGCCCCCTCAGGGGCGCCATCGACGGCCCGGCAAAGCCGGATCCGTGATGGCCTTGGAGTCGGGCCGGGGCATGCGACGCGGGCGGCGTGTTGTACAGCCGGCCCCGAGTTTGTCACGACTGCGCCGGTGCTTCCGGCCACGGACGCTGCGCCGGGCGGATGCGTTCGAAGGCGGCCGCGACTTGCATCACGCCAAGGTCGTCGTGCCGGTGTCCCACGATCTGCAGGCCGATCGGCAGGCCCTTACGCGTGTACCCGCAGTTGACCGAGGCGGCGGGCTGCTCGCTCATGTTGTAGGGCAGCGTGAAGGCGATGTGCTCCAGCGGGCGCTGCGGGTCGTTGGTGGGGCCGGCCCATTCGGCGGGAAACTGCGGTACCGGGCTCACCGGCGTGAGCACGAAGTCGTAGGGCTGGCAGGCGGCCACCGCGGCCTCGCGCATCGCGCCCATCTGGCTGTAGCCGTGGAAGGCCTGCGCGCCGCTGACACCGGCGCCGCCTTCGGCCCAGCTGCGGATGTAGGGCAGCACCTTGGCCTGCCGCTCGGGCGGCAGCGCCGAGATGTCGAGCCAGGCGCGCAGGCGCCAGAAGCGGTCCATGCCGTCGATGTGCTCGCGCCGGCCGAAAGGCCGCATGACCTCGACGATCGCGCCCTCGCGTTCAAACGCGCGCGCAGCGGCCTGCACCGCGGCGGCGATCTCGCCGTCCACCGGCAGGCCCCAGCCGCCGTCCATCAGAAGCCCGATGCGCAGGCCCTTGAGCGGGCGCTCCAGCGAGGACCAGGCAATGTCCTGCCAGGGCAGGCTCATCGTGTCGCGCCAGTCGGGTCGCGAGAGCACGGCCATCATCAGCGCGGCGTCGGCCACCGTGCGCGTCATCGGGCCGGCCACGCGGCCGGCATACGGCGGCTTGATCGGGATGCGGCCCAGGCTGGGCTTGAGCGTGAAGATGCCGCACCAGGCCGCGGGCAGGCGCAGCGAGCCGCCGATGTCGGTGCCCAGGTGCAGCGGGCCGTAGCCGGCGGCGGCAGCAGCACCCGCGCCCGCGCTCGAGCCGCCGGGGTTGAGGGCCGGGTCCCAAGGGTTGCGCGCCAGCTTGTGAAAGCTCGACAGGCCCGAGGACAGCATGCCGTAGTCGGGCATCGTGGTCTTGGCGAGGATCACCGCGCCGGCCTCGCGCAGGCGCGCCGCGGGCGGCGCGTCTTCGGCCGCGGGCACCAGCTCGGTGGCCGCGGTGCCCAGCGGCACCGGTACGCCTTGGGTCGCGATGTTCTCCTTGATCGTGACCGGCACGCCGTCGAGCGCCAGCGCCTCGCCCCTGCGCCAGCGTTGCTCGCAGGCGCGCGCCGCCGCGAGCGCCGCGTCGGCATCTAGCGCATAGGTGGCCTGCAACCGCGGCTCCCAGCGCTCGATGTGCGCCAGCACCGCGCGCGTCACTTCGACGGGCGAGAGATCGCCCTTGCGGTAGCGCGCCAGCAGCTCGCCGGCGCTGAGGCTGTGCAGCGCGGTCATTGCCACGACACGGAAGCCATGTCGTTGGCAAAGATCGGCGAGCTGTGCCACAGCCCCTTGAGGCCCTTCTTCGCGATGGCCACCTGCGCCGGGTTGAAGATGAACACGTTCACGCTGTCGGTGGCGATCATCTTCTGCAGCTCGCCGAACAGGCGCGTGCGCTCCTTCGGGTTGGTCTCGGCGGCGTGCCGGGCGGCCAGCTCGCGGAAGGCCTTGCTGTCGTAGCCCCAGTAGTACGCGGTGTTGGCGTACTGCATGTAGTCCAGCGGCTCCACGTGGTTGATGATCGTGAGGTCGAAGTTGCCCTTGAAGGTGCCGCCCAGCCACTGGGCCCATTCCACGTTCTCGATCTTGGCGTTGATGCCCACCTTGGCCAGCATCGCCGCCACCACCTCGCCGCCCTTGCGCGCATATTGCGGCGGCGGCAGCGTGAGCGTCACGTTCAGCGGCGTCTGCACGCCCGCCTCCTTGAGCAGGGCCTTGGCCTTCTCGGGGTCGTAGGGGTACATCCCGGTCAGGTCCAGGTAGCCGGCGTCGGTGGGCGCGAAGTGGCTGCCGATCGGCTTGCCCAGGCCGTCGAGCACGCCGTCGATGAAGGCCTTGCGGTCGATCGCATGCGCCAGCGCGCGCCGCACGCGCACGTCGTCGAAGGGCTTGCGCTTGTTGTTGATGGTCATGATGCCCTTGCCGGCGGTGGCGCCGATCTGCATCGTGAAGCGGTTGTCGTTCCTGAACTGCGCCACCGCCTGCGGGTTGTCCATGCGCGGGATGCCATCGACGTCGCCGGCCAGCAGCGCTGCGATGCGCGCGGCCGGGTCGTTGATGAAGCGGAACGTCACCTTCTTCAGCTTCACCGCGCCGGCGTTGCGGTAGCCGTCCCACCGGGTGAGCGTGAGCGAGGAGCCCTTGACCCAGTTTTCGAATTTGTAGGGGCCGGTGCCCACCGGCTTGGTGGCGGTGGTGGCGGCGCTCTTGGGGTGCAGGATCACCGCGGTGTTCTCGCCCAGGCGGAACGGCAGCGTCGCGTCCGCATTGTTCAGCGTCAGGATCACGGTGTGCGGGTCGGGCGCATCGATGCGCGCGATGTTGTCGAACACCGCCTTCTTGGCCTTGTTGGTGGAGCCTTCAGCCTTGGCGCGCTCGAAGCTGAACTTCACGGCGCTGGCATCGAAGGCCTCGCCGTCCTGGAACTTCACGCCCTTCTTCAGCCTGAAGGTGTAGGAGCGGCCGTCGGGCTCCATGGTCCAGCCCTCGGCCAGCAGCGGCGTGACGCTGCCGTCCATCTGGATCTTGGTGAGGCCTTCGAGCACGTTGTAGTGCACCACCTCGCCGATGGCGGCCGCCGCGGCGGTGGTGGGGTCCAGGCCCGGCGGCTCCAGCACCATGCCGATCACCGCACTGTCCTTGCGGTTCTGGGCCTGGGCCGGCATCGCGGCGGCGGCCAGCGCGGCGCTCGCGGCCAGGGCGATGGCGGCGCGGCGGGTGAGGGTGCGGATCATGCTTGTCATGCGAAGCTCCTCGTGGCAAGGGTGGAGGGATTCTGTGCCTTTGTCTGCTGCCCGGGCACGGCGCCGAGCAGCGCGCGCGTGTAGGGGTGTTGCGCGTCGCGGAACAAGGTGTCGGGGTCGCCTTGCTCCACCACGCGGCCGTGCTGCATCACGGCCACCTCGTCGCACAGCAGGCCCACCACCGCGAGGTCGTGGCTGATGAACAGGTACGACAGGCCGTGCCGGTCCTGCAGGTCCATCATCAGGTTGAGCACCTGCGCCTGCACCGACACGTCGAGCGCGCTCACCGGCTCGTCGGCCACGATGAGCTTGGGCCGGGTGATCAGGGCGCGCGCGATCGCGATGCGCTGGCGCTGGCCGCCCGAGAACTCGTGCGGGTACTTGTGCAGGTCGTTGCGGCGCAGGCCCACCGCGTCCAGCGCCTCGGCCGCGCGCTCCAGCTGCTCGGCGCGCGTGGTGGCCTCCAGCGCCTCCAGCGGCTCGGCCACGATGCGCGCCACCGTGCGGCGCGGGTCGAGCGAGCCATAAGGGTCCTGGAACACCATCTGGAAGTCGCGTCGCGCGCGGCGCAGCGCCTCGGCCGGCAGCGCATGGATGTCCTGCCCCTGGAACAGCACCTGCCCGGCGCTGGGCTTTTCCAGCGCCATCACCAGGCGCGCCAGCGTGGACTTGCCGGAGCCCGATTCGCCCACGATGCCCAGGTTGCGGCCCGCGGGCAGCGTGAGGCTCACGCCGGCGAGGGCCTTGACGGTGGGCGCGGGCCGCAGCAGCGACTCGCGCGGGAGCCGGTATTCGCGCGCGAGTTCGCGCACATCGAGCAGCGGCGCGCTCATGTCACCAGCCCTTGCGCGAGCGGTGTCTCCAGCACCGTGCCCAGGCGGATGCAGCGCGCCTCGTGCTGCGGCCCCACCGGGTGCAGCACGGGCAGGGCGCGGTCGCAGTCGGCCACCCGGAACCCGCAGCGGTCGGCGAACGGGCAGCCCGGCGGCAGGTCGGCCAGCTCCGGCACGCGGCCGGCAATCGTGGCCAGGCGCGTGCGGCGCGGCAGGCCCAGCCGCGGCCGGGCCGCGAACAGCCCGCGCGTGTACGGATGCGACAGCCTGCGGAACACCTCGCCGGTGGGCCCGCTTTCCACCACCGTGCCGCCGTACATCACCAGCATGCGCTTCACCCGTTCGGCCATCACCTCCAGGTCGTGGCTGATCAGCAGCAGCGCCATGCGATCGGCCTGCACCAGCTCGGCGATCAGGTCGAGGATCTCGCGCTGGATCGTCACGTCCAGCGCGGTGGTGGGTTCGTCGGCGATCAGCAGCGCGGGCTGGCAGGCCAGCGCGATCGCGATCACCACGCGCTGGCGCTGGCCGCCGGAGAGCTGGTGCGGGTAGGCGTCGAGGCGCTTGCGCGCGTCGGGCAGGTGCACGCGCTCGAGCAGGCGCAGCGCCTCGGCCCGCGCCTCGCGCGCCGTCAGGCCCTTGTGCAGCCGCAGCGGCTCGGCGATCTGGGCGCCGATGGTGTGCAGCGGGTTCAGCGCGGTCATCGGCTCCTGGAACACCATGCCGATGCGGTTGCCGCGCAGGCGGCCCATCGCGTCGTCGGCGAGCGTGGTGAGCTCCTGGCCTTCGAAGCGTATCGAGCCCTGCACCCGCGCGCCCTCGGGCAGCAGGCCCATCAGCGCCAGCGCGGTGATCGACTTGCCGCAGCCCGATTCGCCGATCAGGCCCACGGTGTCGCCGCGCTCCAGGCTGAACGACAGCTCGCGCAAGGCATCGGCCTGGCCGCGCGAGGTGTGCAGCGTGACGCGCAGGTCTCGCACTTCGAGCAATGCGCTCATCGTTGCCCCCAGGCGCTACGCGCCGCCCCCCGAGGGGGAGAGCGCAGTTTGAGACGGCTCGGCACTGCGCTCATGTCGGCCCCCAGGCGCTACGCGCCGCCCCCCGAGGGGGAGAGCGCAGTTTGAGACGGCTCGGCACTGCGCTCATCGCCTTCTCGCCAGCTTCGGGTCGAGCAGGTCGCGCAAGCCGTCGCCCATCAGGTTCAGGCCCAGCACCGACAGCGCAATCGCCACGCCGGGGTAGATGGCCAGCTGCGGGGCCTGGAACAGCTGCGTCTGCGCTTCGTTGAGCATGCGCCCCCAGCTCGGCTGCGGCGGTTGCGTGCCCAGGCCCAGGTACGACAGCGCCGCCTCCGCCAGGATGGCCACCGCGAACTGGATCGTGGCCTGCACGATCAGCACGCTGGCGATGTTGGGCAGCACGTGCTCGATGGTGATGCGCCACGGCCCCTTGCCGCAGGCGCGCGCGGCCAGCACGTACTCGCGCGCCCACACCGCGTTGGCCGCGCCGCGCGTGATGCGCGCGAACACCGGCACGTTGAAGATGCCGATCGCGACGATGGAGGTCAACAGCCCCGGGCCGTAGATGGCCGTCAGCATGATCGCGGTGAGCAGCGCCGGGAAGGCGAAGGTGAAGTCGGTGGCGCGCATCACCAGCTCCTCGGCCCAGCCGCGCCGCGCCGAGGCGACGCAGCCCAGCGTGACGCCGAAGGCCAGGCCGATGCCCACGGCGATGACGCCGACCACGATGCTGTTCTGCGCGCCCACGAGGATCTGCGAGGCGATGTCGCGGCCCAGGCTGTCGGTGCCCAGCCAGTGCGCCGCGCTGGGCGGCTGCAGCTTGTTGGGCACGTCGATCTCGGCCGGCGGGTAGGGCGACCACACCAGCGACAACAGCGCGGCGGCGCACATCAGCAACACCAGCGCGCCGCCGAACACGAAGCTCGGGTGGCGCAGTGCGCGGTGGGTTTGTCGATGGAGCATGGGAGCAAGGGCCAGAGGTTTACCGCGAAGAACGCAAAGAAGGCGAAGAACGCCAGGACATCAAAAGAACTTTTGTGTCCTTGATCTTCTCGGCGTCCTTCGCGGTACTCATCTACGCAGTCCTCAATCTCGGGTCGATCAGCGCATACAGCACGTCGACCACGAAGTTCACGATCACCACCACGGCGGCCAGCAGCATCACCACGTCGCGCACCACCACCAGGTCGCGGTTGGCGATCGCCTGGAACACCAGCCGGCCCACGCCGGGCAGCACGAACACGTTTTCGATCACCACCGTGCCGGTGATCAGGTTGGCGAACTGCAGGCCCATGATGGTGAGCACCGGCACCATCGCATTGCGCAGCACGTGGCGCCACAGCACCGCGCGCCGGCTCAGGCCCTTGGCGCGCGCGGTGCGCACGAAGTCCTCGCGCATCACCTCCAGCACCGCCGAGCGCGTGACGCGCGCCAGGATGGCCGCCTGCACCACCGCCAGCGCCACCGCCGGCAGGATCAGCGCCTTCACGCCGCCCCACACGCCGCCTTCGTCGCCCCAGCCCGGGAAGCCGCCGGCCGACACCCACTGCAGCTTCACCGCGAACAGCAGGATCAGCAATATCGCGAACCAGAAGTTGGGAATCGCAATGCCCAGCTGGCTCAGGCCCATCACCCCCACGTCGCCCAGGCGGTTGTGGCGCGCGGCGGCGTACACGCCGAGCACCAGCGCGATCACGGTGGTGAGTGTCATCGCCATCAGCGCCAGCGGCAGGCTCACCTGCAGGCGCTCGGCGATGAGCTCAGACACCGGGGTGTCGTAGGCGTAGCTCACCGCGCTGTGCCCTTGCAGCCACCCGCCCACCCATTCGAGATAGCGCTGCAGCGGCGGGCGGTCCAGCCCCAGCCGGGCCTCCAGCGCGCTCACCGCCTCGGGCGTCGCGCTCTCGCCCAGGATCACCTGCGCGGCGTTGCCCGGCAGCAGCTCGAGCACCGCGAACACCACCACCGAGGCCACCGCCAAGGTGGCGATGAAGGTGAGCAGGCGCTTGAGCAGGAACGCGCTCATGTCACCTGCCCCTGCCTGGCCAGCTTCTTCAAGCCCACGATGGTGCTGCGGATGTGGGCGCGCGCCAGCCGCTCGGCCTGTGCTGCTCGGCCGGCCTCGATGGCGCTGGCGATCGCGCCATGCTCGGCGATCGCGCCATCCACGCGGGCGCGCTGCAGCAGCGCCTTGGGCGTGAAGATTTGCGAGGTCATGCGCACGATGGGCATCTGGCCGCGCAGGAACTCGTTGCCCGCCAGCCCGATGATGGCGGTGTGGAAGTCCACATTGGCCTGCGTGTAGCGGCCGGGAGACCAGGGCCTGAGCGCGGCGCGCTGCGCGGCGATCAAGGGGCGCAGCGCCGCGGCCGCCTGCGCGGCGGCGCGTTCGGCGGCCAGCCGCGCGGCCAGCGCGTCGACCATCTCGCGCACCACGTAGGCCTCGAGCAGGCGCCCGAAGTCGGCCTGCACGACGCGCACGCCGCGCACCGGGTCGCTGGCGAGCAGGCCCTCCTGCTCCAGCTTGCGCAGGGCCTCGCGCAGCGGCGTGCGGCTGATCTTGAGAGCCTGCGCCAGCTGCACCTGGCGCAGGCTCTGGCCGGGGGCGAACTCGCCGGCGTAGATGCGCTCGCGCAGCACTTGCGCCACCTCGTCCACCAGGCGCGGGCGGCTGTGCCAGGCCAGCTCGGCCAGCGGTGCGGCGGCGGTGGAAGCTGATGGCATGGATACTGGATCCAGAATTGCAGCGGCGCAGGCTATCATGGGCCGGGCAGGTCCACAAGGAGCGGTGATGCAGGCCACTCTTGCGTTCGACACCGACAAGGTGTTCATCAGCGGCCGCTGGCGCGCGCCGGCCGGCGGCCAGACCCTCACGCTGACCAACCCGTCCGACGGTGCGGCGCTGGTGCCGGTGGCGCGCGGCGGTGCGGCCGACGTCGATGCGGCGGTGCAGGCCGCGCACGCGGCGCTGGCCGGCGACTGGGGCCGCTGCACGGCCGCCGAGCGCGGGCGGGTGCTGACGCGCATGTCGGCGCGCGTGCTGGAGCAGGCCGACGAGCTGGCCCGCCTCGAAGCGCTGGACGTTGGCAAGCCGCCGAGGCAGGGCCGCGCCGATGCGGTGGCGCTGGCGCGCTACCTCGAGTTCTACGGCGGCGCGGCCGACAAGGTGCACGGGCAGACCATCCCCTTTGCCAACGGCTACACCGCCTTCACCTTGCGTGAACCGCACGGCGTGACCGGCCACATCGTGCCCTGGAACTACCCGATGCAGATCATCGGCCGCAGCGTCGGCGCCGCGCTGGCGATGGGCAACGCCTGCGTGCTCAAGCCGGCCGAAGAGGCCTGCCTCAGCGCGCTGGCCTTCGCGCACATCGCGCACGAGGCCGGGCTGCCGGCCGGCGCGCTGAACGTCGTGCCCGGGCTGGGCGAGGAGGCCGGCGCCGCGCTCAGCGCCCACCCCGGCGTGCAACACCTGTCGTTCACCGGCAGCGTGGCCACCGGCGCGCTGGTGCAGGCCGCCGCGGCGCAGAACGCCGTGCCGGTGACGCTGGAGCTGGGCGGCAAGAGCCCGCAGATCGTGTTCGACGACGCCGACCTCGACGCGGCACTGCCTTTCCTGGTGAATGCCGGCATCCAGAACGCGGGCCAGACCTGCTCGGCGGCCTCGCGCATCCTGGTGCAGCGCGCCGTGTTCGACACCGTGGTCGCGCGCATGGCAGAGCGCTACCGCGCGCTGAAGGCCGGCCCCGCGCTGCAGGACCTGGACCTGGGGCCGCTGATCTCGGCGCGTCAGCGTGAGACGGTGCAGCGCTACCTGCGCCTGGCGCAGGACAGCGGCCTGCCCATTGCGGCCCAGGGTGCGGTGGTGTCCGGCGCGCCCGAAGGCGGCTTCTACGTGCCGCCCACGCTGGTGACGCAGGTGCCGCCCGAACACGCGCTGGCGCAAGAGGAGATCTTCGGCCCGGTGCAGGTGGTGATCCCCTTCGACGACGAGGCCGACGCGCTGCGCATCGCCAACGGCACGCCCTACGGCCTGGTGGCCGGCGTGTGGACGCGCGACGGCGGCCGCCAGCTGCGCCTGGCGCGCGCGCTGAAGTGCGGGCAGGTGTTCGTCAACAACTACGGCGCCGGCGGCGGCATCGAGCTGCCCTTCGGCGGCGTCAAGCATTCGGGCCACGGTCGCGAAAAAGGCTTCGAGGCGCTTTATGGCTTCTCGACGCTGAAGACGGTGGCGATCCACCACGGTTGAGGAGAGCAGCGCATGCGATTGAAGAACAAAGTGGCCGTCGTCACCGGCGGCGGCTCCGGCTTCGGCGCCGGCATCGTCCGCAAGTTCGTCGCCGAAGGGGCGAAGGTGGTGATCGCCGACCGCGACCTCGAGGCCGCGCAACGCATCGCCGCCGAGGCCGGGCCCACGGCTCACGCGCTGCGGGCCGACGTGAGCCGGGCGGCCGACGTGAAGGCGATGCTCGATGCCGCCGAGTCGGTGTTCGGCGGGCTGCACATCCTGGTCAACAACGCCGGCGTCGGCCACGTGCCGCAGCCGCTGGAGGGCCTGCCGGAAGACGACTTCGACCGCATCGTCGCGGTCAACATGAAGGCGGTCTACCTGGCCGCCAGGGAGGTGGTGCCGCGCTTCAAGCAGCGCCAGGGCGGTGTGATCCTCAACATGGCCTCCACCGCCGGCGTCAGCCCGCGCCCGCGGCTCACCTGGTACAACGCCAGCAAGGGCTGGGTGATCACGGCCACGCGCTCGATGGCGGTGGAGCTGGCGCCCCACGGCATCCGCGTGGTGGCGCTCAACCCGGTGGCCGGCGAGACGCCGCTGCTCAAGACCTTCATGGGTGAGGACACGCCCGAGATGCGCGCGAGGTTCCTCGCCACCATCCCGCTCGGCCGCTTCTCCACGCCCGAGGACCTGGGCAACGCCGCCTGCTTCCTGTGCAGCGACGAGGCCTCGATGATCACCGGCGTGGCGCTAGAGGTCGACGGCGGGCGTTGTATCTAACGCCTGCCACGAGGTCTCGCGCACCATCGCGCGGTGGCGTCCATGGCGCTTGGCGCGGTACAGCGCCGCGTCGGCCGACCGCAGCAGGGTGCGGGCGTCCGAGGCAGGGTCATCGCCCTGCGCCACCGCCACGCCGATGCTCAGCGTCACATGCCCTGCCGTGGGCGAATCGCCGTGCGGGATGGCGGCGGCATCCACCGCATCGAGGCAGCGCTGCGCGATGCGCGCGGCGTCTTCGCCACCCGTCTGCGGCAGCAGCACCGCGAACTCTTCGCCGCCGTAGCGCGCCACCAGGTCGCCCGCGCGCAGCGCGCAGTCGTGCAGGATCTGCGCCACCTCGCGCAGGCAGGCATCGCCTTCCTGGTGGCCGTGGCGGTCGTTGAAGCGCTTGAAGTGGTCCACGTCGATCATCAGCAGCGACAGCGGCGTGCCGCGCTGCGCCGCATGCGCCCATTCCTCGGCCAGGCGGCGGTCGAACAGGCGACGGTTCGCCAGCCCGGTGAGCGCGTCGGTCTCCGACAGCCGTTCCAGCCGCGCGTTGGCCTCGCGCAGCTGCTGGGCATAGACGTCGCGCTCCTTGTACAGGCGCTGCAGCTCCTGGCCGCGCTGGATCAGGTCGGTCACGTCGGTGCGCATGCCGGCCAGGCTGCCGTTGCGTGTCTTGCGCTCGTCGATGCGCAGCCAGCGGTTGCCCGGCAGCTCCTGCAACAGCGGGCCGGGCGGGTTGCGATGCTGGTCCAGGCGCTCGGCCAGCCACTCATCCTCGCGGCCCAGCGCCGCGGGGTACTGGCCGCGCGCCAGGCCGTAGCGCAGCAGTTCCTCGAAGGTCTTGCCCTCCTGGATGGCGGGCGCCGAGGCGGCGTACATCTTGCGATAGTGGTCGTTGCACATCACCAGCCGGTCCGCGGCATCGAACAGCGCAAAGCCTTCGGGCAGCGCGTCGATCGCGTCCTGCAGCAGCCCCCGCGCCTCGCGCGCCTCGCGCTCGGCCTGCTCCAGCGCGCGGCGCTTGCGCACCAGCTCGGTCACGTCGATGCTGAAGCCCAGCCGGCCGCCGTCGGGCAGGCGCTGTTCCACGATGCGCCGCCAGCGGTCGCCCGGCAACTCGCGCAGCAGCGGGCCTTGCGGATGGTCGTGCTGCCACACACGCTCGGCGATCCAGGCTTCCTCGCGCCCGGCCGCCTCGGGGATCAGGCCGCGCTGCACCGCGCTGCGCAGCAGCTCCTCGAAGCGCTGGCCGGTCTGGAGCAGCGCGCCCAGCGCCCCGTACACCTCGCGGAAGCTGGCGTTGCACAGCACCAGCCGGTCGCTGGCGTCGTACAGCACGATGCCGGCGTCCAGGCTGTCCAGCGTGGCGCGGTGCAGGTGTTCCGAACGTTCCAGCTCGCGTTTCTGGCGCGCCAGCTTGGCCGACAGCCGGTAGGTGGTCAGGCCGATGATCAACGGATAGACCACCATGAACGGCAGCGCCAGCAAGATGGTGCGCAACGTGGCGGCGGGCTCCAGGCCGGGCGCCAGCAGCAGGCTGCCGGCCAGCACGCCCGCGGCCTGCGCCGCGGCGCCCCGCACGAACAGGCGCGTCCCGCCGACGGCCACGTTGTTCATCGCCACCATCGTCAGGATCAGCACGCTGGGCAGCAGGTTGTAGCCCATGGCCGCCACCCAGAACCCGCCCGCCGCCGAATCGACCAGCAGGTTGCGCAGCTCGGTGGCGCGCGGCGCCGGGCTGCGCAGCGCCAGGGCATAAGCCAGCTGCGGCCAGGCCAGGCCATTGAGCGCGAGCAGGCCCCACAGCCAGCCCGGCGCTGCGTGCTGCCACAGGCCGCCGGCCACGCACAGCGCGCCCAGGCCCAGGCCCGCCGTGCGCGGCCAGCGGATACGGCGGGTCAGCTCGGCACCCGGCGAAGGCGCCGGTACATCCGTGGCAGGGCGAGGTTTCAAGCGGCAGGTCCACCCGCGTGGAGGGCAGGTCTCTCGAGGGCAGAAGTTACGAGCGCGGGCTGACGCGCCGCTTGACTTTGCGCAAGCGGCTGGCGAGCTCGCGTGAAGGGTGTCACGCCTGCGCGCGCGTCGACGAGACGGCCAGGCGTCAGCAGCGCAGCATGCTGAACAGCCCGTCGGCCAGCCACTGCTGCAAGGCGCCGGCCGCGGCCGCGGCGGCCCGGCTCGCGTCGCCGTCCAGCGCCGCGGCGGCTTGCTCGCACAGGGCCGCATACGGCTGGCCTGCCAGCGCCGCCTGCAGCAAGCCGGCTTCGAGCGCCGGCAGGGAGCGCCATTGCGTTTCCAGGCCGCGGCGCCAGACCAGCAGCACATGGGCGTGCGCCTGTGGCGCGGGCAGCGCGGGCTCCGGCTCGCCGGTCGCCGGGTCGTGCTCGCGCAGTGCGCGCCACGCGGCTTCCACCGCCCAGGCCAGCGTGAGCGTGCGCACGCTCGGGTGTGCGACGAAGCGCAGCGCGCCCCAGTCTTCGGGCGGCACCGCGGCCAGCGCCGCCAGTTCGAGCACCGGCGCGTCGGCCGCGTCGAAGGCGTCGCGCAGCGCCCAGTCCATGCGCGCCAGGTCCACCAGCGCCGGGTGCGCCACCAGGTCTTCGCGCGTGGCCATGAACTCCGCCAGCCGGTCGCCGTACCAGCGGATCGAGGGGTGGGTCGAAGGGCAGGCCTGCACATAGGCCCGCCCCAGCGCCTCGAAAGCCTCGTCGCCCAGCGCCCGCTGCAGCACCGTGTGGTTGTCGGCCAGCGCGGCCACGAGCCGGGCGCGGAAGGCATGGCGGTAGATGTGCAGCAGCGCCGGGCGGCCGTCGGCACGCGTGCGCAGCACACCCTCGGCAGGCTGGCGCAGCACGCCCTCGGCAGGTGCAGCCGCCAAGATCGCCTGCTGCAACCGGCGCTGCTGCAGGCGCAAGGTTTCGGTGGCGTTCATGCCGCCAGCTCCAAGGCCTGCGCCGCGACCGCCCGCGCCCGGTCCAGCTCGGCGACCAGCTCGCCCAGCGCCGGGATGTGGTCGTCGCGCTCGATCATCGTGGGCACCGGCCCGAAGCGCTGCGCCGCGTGCCGGTACAAGGCCCACACCGCCTCGCACACCGGCGCATCGTGGGTGTCGATCAGGTGGTCGCCCTGGCGCTCGTGGCCGGCCAGGTGGATCTGCACCACGCGCTCGGCGGGCATCGCGTCGATGAAGGCCTCGGCCGAAAAGCCGTGGTTCACGCTGCTGACGTACACGTTGTTCACGTCCAGCAGCAGCAGGCAGTCGCTGCGCTTCAACAGCTCGACGATGAACTCGGCCTCGCCCATCTCGTCGGCCGCAAAGCCGACGTAGCTGGACACGTTCTCCAGCACCAGGCGGCGGCCCAGCACGTCCTGCACCTGCGCGATGCGCGGCACCAGGTGCCGCAGCGCGGCCTCGGTATAGGGCAGCGGCAGCAGGTCGTGCAGGTTGCGGTGGTCCACGCCGGTCCAGCACAAGTGGTCGGACACCCAGCCCGGCTCGATGCGCGACGCCAGGGCCTTGAGCGCCTGCAGGTAGCGCAGGTCCAGACGGTCGGCGCTGCCGATCGACAGCGACACGCCGTGCATCACCATCGGCAGGTCGCGCCGTATCGTGTCGAGGAAGTGCAGCGGCTTGCCGCCGGGCACCATGTAGTTCTCGGAGATCACCTCCAGCCAGTCCACGCGCTGTGGCGGCCGCTCGGCGAAGTCGCGGTAGTGCTCGGTGCGCAGGCCGAGGCCGAAGCCCTGGATCGTGGTGGTCATGGCGTGCAGGAAAAAACCGGTGCGGCCGCCTCGTACCGCCGCACCGGGGGTTGAACGCGGCATGGCTCGCTCTGCTCCACGCCGCGGCTCCTGGAGGAGGGGGAAAAACGCGATCAGCCGGTGACCACTTTCCCGCCGGCCTTGGTGCACTCGTCGGCCGACTTCTTGGTCACCCAGCCCTGGCCCTTGCAGCTGTTGTGGCCCTTGCACTCGCTCTTGGCGGTCTTGCATTCCGAGGTGCCCTTGCAGCTGTTGACGCCCGAGCACTTCACGCCGCCGGCGTGGCTGGCGGCCTGGGCCTGGGTGGCCAGCAGGCCGGTGGACAGCAGGGCCGCGGCGGCGGTCGCGATCGCCAGGCCGGTCTTGAGGTTGGTAGCCATGTGAGTCTTCCTCTTCGGTGGTTGGTAACGCACGCCACGAGCGGCGGCGGGAGTCAGTCGGGGCTCGGAGGCGTTCCTTACACCGGCTGCGCTGTCGATTTACGCGCGCCGGCCCGAAGCGGATGCAGTCCGCCCAGGAAAAAGGCGCCCCGCAGGGCGCCTGGCACCGCAGCGCCGCCGCCTCAGCCCTGGCCCATCACCACCGCCATGGCCTGCGCCGCGGCTTCCACGTTGTGGCTGTTCAGGCCGGCCACGCAGATGCGGCCCGAGCGCACCAGGTACACGGCATGCTCCTCGCGCAGCCGGTCCACCTGGGCCGCCGACAGGCCGGTGTAGCTGAACATGCCACGCTGGGTGAGGAAGTAGTCGAAGTTGCGGCCCGGCACCTTCTGCGAGATCACCGCATGCAGGCGCTGGCGCATCGCGAGGATGCGCTCGCGCATTGCGCCCAGTTCCTGCTCCCACTGCGCGCGCAGTGCGGCCTGGCCCAGCACCAGCGCCACGATCTGGCCGCCGTGGATGGGCGGGCTGGAATAGTTGCGCCGCACGGTGAACTTCAGCTGCCCCAGCACCAGCTCGGCCTCGGCCTTGCTGGGGCACACCACGCTCAGCGCGCCGCAGCGCTCGCCGTACACGCTCATGCTCTTGGAGAACGAGTTGGCGATGAAGAAGCTCACGCCTGCCTCGGCGAGCTTGCGCACGGCGTAGGCGTCTTGCTCGATGCCGTCGCCGAAGCCCTGGTAGGCCAGGTCCAGGTAGGGCAGCAGGCCGCGCTCTTTCAGCAGCGGCACCAGTTCGTCCCACTGCGCGCGCGTGAGGTCCACGCCGGTGGGGTTGTGGCAGCACGCATGCAGCAGCACCACGCTGCGAGCCGGCAGGGTGCGCAGCGTGGCCAGCATCTCGGCGAAGCGCACGCCGCCGGTGGCGGGGTCGTAGTAGGGATAGGTGTGCACCGCGATGCCGGCGCCTTCGAACATCGAGCGGTGGTTGTCCCAGGTGGGGTCGCTCACCCACACCTCGCTCGTGGGGAACCAGCGGCGGATGAAGTCGGCCCCCACCTTGAGGCCGCCGCTGGAGCCCACCGCCTGGATGGTGGCCACGCGGCCGGAGTCCACCGCCTCGTGCGACGCGCCGAACAGCAGCTTCTGCACCTCGGCGCGGAAGTTGGCGGCGCCTTCGATCGGCAGGTAAGGCTTGGGTCCGTCTTGTGCCAGCAGTAGCGCCTCGGCCTTCTTCACCGCCCCCATCACCGGGATGCGGCCTTCGTCATCGAAGTAGATGCCGATCGACAGGTTGATCTTGTGCGGCCGCGGATCCTTCTGGAAGTCTTCGTTGAGCGACAGGATCGGGTCGCCGCCGAACGGCTCGACGTGCTGGAACATGGGGTCTCCGTTGGAATGAAAGCAGTCGGTGGCGCAGGTCCGTCAACCCAGCGCCGCCCGGATGTCGGCCTCGATCGCCTCGGGCTTGTCGTTGGGCGCGTAGCGCTTGATCACCCGGCCGTCGCGGCCCACCAGGAACTTGGTGAAGTTCCATTTGATCGCCTGGGTGCCCAGCAGGCCCGGTGCTTGCTCCTTCAACCATTTGAACAGCGGGTGGGCGTTGTCGCCGTTGACCTCGATCTTGGACATCATCGGAAAGCTGACGCCGTAGTTCACTTGGCAAAACTGAGCGATTTCCTGGTTGTCGCCCGGGTCCTGGCCACCGAACTCGTTGCTCGGAAACCCCAGCACGGCCAGCCCGCGGCTGCCGTATTTCTTCCACAAGGCTTCCAGGCCTTCGAACTGCGGCGTGAAGCCGCACTGGCTGGCGGTGTTCACCACCAGCACGACGTGGCCTTTGAGGTCGCTCAGGTGGCGCGTCTGGCCGTCGATCGTCTGGGCGTCGAACTCGTAAATGCTTTGAGCGGACATGGGCTTGCCTTTGCAAGGGTGACCGGGATCACCGGGACGGTCATGTTAGTGGCTTGTCCCGCCCCCGTGTTTTCAGGGTGCCCTTGCGTTGACAGGGCCGGGGGCCGACCCCAACATCTTCTCGACCACACGCCTTCGCCGCGCCCATCCACATGACCCCTGCTGCTCCAAAGCCCCGCTTTCGCGTCGCGCTGCAGGGTTTCAGCGAGTTCGAGCGCAGCGCGCTGGCTTCCTACTTCCGCCTGGCCGGCGACCGCTACCCCGCCTACGAGCAGACCCCGTCGATGGACGACGCCGCCTTCGTCGTGGCCGATGCCGACGATGCGGCCGCGGTGCAGCGGGTGCTGCAGGCCGGCCGCGTGCACGACACCGTGTTCATCGGCGCCCAGGCGCCCGAAGGCGGGCTGGCCTGGATGATGCGGCCGATCGACCCGATGCACGTGCTGCGCGAGCTCGACGGCGCGATCGCGATGCGCCAGGCCGGCGCGGCCGGGGCGGCCGGCGCTTCGCGCGAGGTGGGTGGCGGCATGCCGGTGCACGCGCGCCGCGCCAGCGACCTGCCGGAGCCGGCCCGCACCGTGTCGCCGCAGGTGCTGGTCGTCGACGGCGACGAGCCGGCCGCCCGCGCGCTGGAGCGCGACATCGCCGCGCTGGGCCTGTCGGTGGCGCGCGCCAACACCAGCGCCCAGGCGCTGGAGCTGCTGGGCCGGCTGGCGTTCCGCTTCGTGTTCGCCGACGTCGACCTGGGCCCGCAAAGCGAGCTCGACGGCCTCAACCTCTGCCAGCACATCAAGCGCCGGCAGCGCGCCGCCGGCGTCCGGGAGCCGGCGGTGTTCCTGCTCACCGGCCGCGACGTGGCGGTGGATCGGGTGCGTGCGGCGCTGGCCGGCAGCGACGCCTTCGTCAACAAGCCGGTGGACGAGGCCACCTTGCGGCGGCTGCTGGCCTCGCATGGCGCCCGGTTTACCCGGCCGGGGCAGCGCATGCTGCAGCGATGAAGGCGGCAAGCCCGCGCGGCGGGCGGCGCGCTCAGTGGCGGTCGGACCGCGCGATCGCCAGCAGGCGCTCCACCTCGTCGCGGTGCGCCACGCAGTTGCGCCGGTGCCAGAGGCCGATCAGCCACATCGTGGCCATGACCGTGATGCCGAAGATCGTGATCGCGCCGAACGCCGACAGCCCCAGCCGCGTCATGCCGGTGTAGAAGGCGCCGAAGCCCAGAATCGCCGCCTGCTCGTTGAAGTTTTGCACCGCGATCGAGCGGCCCGCGCCCATGAGGTTGTGGCCGCGGTGCTGCAGCAGCGCGTTCATCGGCACCACCAGGAAGCCGCCCAGGGCGCCCAGCAGCACGAGGAACGGCGCCGCCACTCCCACGTGGGAGATGAAGTTCAGCAGCACCAGCAGCAGGCCCATGCCGATGCCCAGCGGGATCACCTTGGTGGCATGCTCCAGCCGCATCGCCACCGAGGCCACCACCGCGCCCACCGCGGTGCCGATGGCCACCACGCCCATCAGCGACGAGGCCTTGGTGGTGCCGTAGCCCAGCGCCACCACCGCCCAGGCAAACACGATGTAGCGCAGGTTGGCCGACACGCCCCAGAACAAGGTGGTCGTGGCCAGCGAGATCTGGCCCAGCCGGTCGTTCCACAGCCGCGCGTTGCACTGCGAGAAGTCGCGCACCAGCGTGACCACGCTGTGCGAGATCGGCTGCAGCGGCGCCTCGGTGCGCGGGATGCGCAGGTTGAACAGCGCCGCCACGATGTACAGGCTCACCATCGTGGCGATGGCCGCTTCGGCCGCCGTGTTGATGCCGGTGTCCAGCAGCGGCATGTCGATGGAAAGCAGCGCCGAGGCCACGGCCGGGCCCACTAGCTGCCCGCCCAGCAGCACACCCAGGATGATGGAGGCGATGGTCAGGCCCTCGATCCAGCCGTTGGCCTTGACCAGCTGCGACGGCGGCAGCAGCTCGGTGAGGATGCCGTACTTGGCCGGCGAGTAGGCCGCCGCCCCAAGACCGACGATCGCATAGGCCAGCAGCGGGTGCAGCCCGAACAGCATCATCAGGCAGCCCAGCACCTTGATGGCGTTGGAGATGAACATCACCTTGCCCTTGGGCACGGCATCGGCGAACGCGCCGACGAAAGGCGCGAGCACCACGTAGAACAACGCGAACATCGGCACCAGCGCCGCGCGCTGCCATTCGGCCGCGCCCGTCGTCTTCAAAAGCTCCACCGCCGCCACGAACAAAGCGTTGTCTGCCAGCGAGCTGAAGAACTGCGCTGACATGATCGTGTAGAAGCCTTTTTTCATTCGCTCTGGTGGCCTGACCGATGGGGAGAAAACGAAAAAAAAACCCAGACCACCGGCAAAAGACGGAGCCGGCGGGGTTTATAGCATGCGGGGTCGGCGGTCTCGCATCGTGGAATGCCGGCCGGCCGGGCGCACCGCGATTCATGTCGCGAAGCCGCGCGAATTCCGCAAAAGCTGCTGCGCCGGCTTTGCCAGAATCGGCCGGACCCACCCGCCGACGCCCATGCCCCGCCCGATCGAAGCCCTGATCCACACCGACGCCCTGGCCCACAACCTGCGCCGCGCGCGCCAGGCCGCCCCCGACGCCAAGGTGTGGGCGGTCGTCAAGGCCAACGCCTATGGCCACGGCATCGAGCGCGTGTACGAGGCCTTGCGCGGCGCCGACGGCTTTGCGCTGCTGGACCTGGCCGAAGCCGAACGTGTGCGCGCGCTGGGCTGGCGCGGCCCGGTCCTGCTGCTCGAAGGCGCCTTCGAGGCGCGTGACCTCGAGTTGTGCTCGCGCCTGGACCTCTGGCACGCCGTGCACTGCGAGCAGCAGATCGACTGGCTGGCCGCGCACAAGACGCACCGCCCGCACCGCGTGTTCCTCAAGATGAACAGCGGCATGAACCGCCTCGGCTTCGCCCCGGCCGCCTATCGCGGCGCCTGGGCCCGGCTGAACGCGCTGCCCCAGGTGGACGAGATCTCGCTGATGACGCACTTCTCCGATGCCGACGGGCCGCGCGGCATCGCCCACCAGCTGCAGGTGTTCGCCGAGACCACGCGCGACCTGCCCGGCGAGCGCTCGCTGGCCAACAGCGCCGCCACCTTGCGTCACGGCACCGAGCCCGCGGTGCGCGCCGACTGGGTGCGCGCCGGCATCATGAGCTACGGCTCGGCGCCCGACTTCCCCGAGCACGACATCGCCTTCTGGCAGCTGCGGCCGGGCATGACGCTGCGCTCGCGCGTGCTGGCCGTGCAGCATCTGCAGCCGGGCGACACCATCGGCTACGGCAGCAGCTTCCGCGCCGACAGCGCCATGCGCATCGGCACCGTGGCCTGCGGCTACGCCGACGGCTACCCGCGCCACTGCGGCACCGGCACGCCGGTGCTGGTGGACGGGGTGCGCACGCGCACGCTGGGCCGGGTGTCGATGGACATGCTGGCGGTGGACTTGGGGCCGGTGCCCGAGGCCGGCTTCGGCAGCGAGGTCACGCTGTGGGGTCAGGGACCTGGCGGCGCGGTGCTGCCCATCGACGAGGTGGCGCGCGCGGCCGGCACCATCGGCTACGAGCTGATGTGCGCCCTGGCGCCCAGGGTGCCCGTCACGCTGGCCTGAACCTCGCCTATACCGCCTCGGGCAGCGCCAGCTGCGGCGCGTTGGCCGGCGACTCCGCCAGCCGCTTGATGATCTGGCCCAGCCGCTTGATGGCCGCCTCCATGCGCGGCGACCAGGGCTGGCCGTACTGCAGGCGGATGAAATGGTCGAAGCGGCGGCCGATGCTGAAGGCCGCGCCCGGCGCCACGCCGATGTGCTCGAGCCGCGCCAGCGCGAACACCGCGCGCGAATCCACATGCCGCGGCAGCTCGATCCACAGCATCAGGCCGCCTTCGGGCAGGCTGAGCCGGCAGCCCATGGGGAAATGGCGCGCCACTGCGTCGGCCATCTGGTGCGCCTGGGCCTTGAGCGAGGCACGCAGCTTGCGCAAATGATGGTCGTAGCCGCCGTCGCGCATGAACTGCGCCAGCACCTCCTGCTGCAGCATCGGGCAGGCCACCGAGGTGCGCGTCTTCAGCGTCTGCGTCTTCAGGAAATGCTTGCCCGGGGCCACCCAGCCGATGCGGTAGCCGGGGGCGACCGTCTTGGTGAAGGCCGAGCACAGGATCACGTCGTTGTGCTGGTCGAAGCTCTTGCACACCGGCGGCCGCTGGTCGCCGAAGTAAAGCTCACCGTAGATGTCGCTCTCGATCAGCGTGATGCCGCGCTCGGCGCACAGCTCCACGAGCTTGCGCTTGTGTTCCACCGGCATCAGGCTGCCGCCCGGGTTGGGGAAGTGCGGCAACAGCACGCAGGCCTTCACCGCCCCGGGTGTCTGGGTCGCGAAGTCCAGCGCCTCCAGCGAGATGCCGGCGCGCGGATGGCTGGGGATCTCCAGTGCCCGCACGCCCAGGCTTTCGATCGACTGCAGCAGGTTGAAGTAGGTGGGCGATTCCACCGCCACGGTGTCGCCCGGACCGGCCACCGCCTTCAGCGCCAGGTACATGGCCTCCATGCCGCCGTTGGTGATGACGATCTCCTCCGGCCGCAGCTGCACGCCCGAATTGACCGCGCGGCGCGCGATCTGCTGGCGCAGCGCGAGGCTGCTGCCCATGTGGTATTCGGTGGCGTACTCCGGATGCCGGCGGTTGATGCTGGCCAGGATGGCCTGCAGCTTGGCCTCGGGCAGCAGCGAGCGCGCCGGCGCCGCCTGGAAGGCCGGCAGCGCCTGCGGGTCTTCCATCGTGAGCAGGAACTCGTGCAGCACCTGGTCCATGCTCACGAAGCTGGCCGCGTCCACCCGCAGATCGACCTGGGGCTCCGGCAGCGCCGGCGCGCGCGGCATCACGAAATAGCCCGACTTGGGCCGCGCCTGCACGATGCCGCGGTCTTCGAGGTGGCGCAGCGCCTGCAGCGCGGTGGCGATGCTCACGCCGTGCTGCTGGCTCAGCTGGCGCACCGACGGCAGCCGCGCCCCGGCGTCCAGCGCGCCGCTGGCAATGGCCAGGCCGATCTGGTGCGCGATGCGGTGGTACAGCGGCTGTGAGGCGGGCAGGTCGTCCATGGTGAAGCCCATCGTAAAGAGTTCGCCTGCGCCTGTACCAGCACAGATGTGCGCATCTGTTCCCGATACAGACGTTCACGGCACGGGTCTGTGCCGGTGCGCTTTGGTCGGGTGTGGCTCTGTCGCAAACCCGCCCGGCTGCGCAGACTGGCCTGCCATTGCAGGAGATTTGCCATGTCCGCTTCCGACACCCCCACCGTGCTGCAGCTTCGCGACGGCCAGACGCTGCGCTGTGCCGACCAAGGCGCCGTCTGGCTGAGCGTGGTGCGGGGCCGCGTGTGGATCACCCGGGCCAACGACCCGGACGACTATTTCCTCGAAAGCGGCCAGTCGATGCGCCTGGCGGCCGGCTCGCAGGCGCTGCTGAGCGCCGAGGGCGCGGCGCAGGTGACGCTGCTGGAGCAGCCGGCGCGCCGGTCGCGCCGCCGCGCCGGCGCGACAATGCAGGCCCCGCCGCCGCGCCTTTGCACCGACCCATGACCCTGCCTGCCCACCAGCTCACGATGACGGTGCTGATGACCCCGGACACCGCCAACTTCGCCGGCAACGTGCACGGCGGCACCATCCTGAAGCTGCTGGACCAGGTGGCCTATGCCTGCGCCAGCCGCTACGCCGGGCGCTACGTGGTCACGCTGTCGGTGGACCAGGTCACGTTCCGCCAGCCCGTCCACGTGGGCGAGCTGGTCACGTTCCTGGCCAGCGTCAACCACACCGGCACCTCGTCGATGGAAGTGGGCATCAAGGTGCTGGCCGAGAACATCCGCACCCAGGCGGTGCGGCACGTCAACAGCTGCTTCTTCACGATGGTGGCGGTGGACGACGAGCGCAAGCCGGTGCCTGTGCCGCCGTTGCGGCCGTTCACGCCCGAGGAAAAGCGCCGCAGCGAGGCCGCGCGCCTGCGCAAGCAGCTCAGGCAGGAGCTGGAGCAGCGCTACAACGAGATCCGGCAGGACGGCAGCGCGCCCTGAACACCGGCCATGCCCCGCGTGTCGCCCGAGGAGGTGGAGTGGACCGCGCTGCGGGCCCAGGGCGCGGGCGGGCAAAACGTCAACAAGGTGTCCAGCGCGGTGCAACTGCGCTTCGACATCCATGCCTCTTCGCTGCCCGAGGGCGTGAAGACGCGGCTGCTGGCACTGCAGGATCAGCGCATCACCGGCGAAGGCGTGGTGGTGATCAAGGCCCAGACCCAGCGCAGCCAGCCGCTGAACAAGGCCGAGGCGATGCAGCGGCTGCAGGCGCTGGTGGACAGCGTGGCCACCCCGCCCAGGCCGCGCCGTCCCACCCGGCCCACGCGCGCCTCGAAGGAGCGGCGGCTGCAGGCGAAGAGCCAGCGCAGCGAGGTGAAGGCGCTGCGGGGGAAGCGGGGAAGCGAGGGTTGAGCGCGGCGGGTGCGGGCAGCGTCATTGTGCTGGTTCAGGCGCTTCCAACGTCTCGGCCGTCCGTCGCGGGCCGCTCAAGGTCTCTCGCGACGGCGCCGCCCTGCAAGACCACCACTCGCTGCGCCATACCGATCGTTTCCGGCCGGTGGGCCACCAAAATTCGCGTCAACGGGATCCGCTTGATCGCGGAATTCACTTGCTGCTCGTTCCAGATGTCCAGATGGCTGGTGGCTTCGTCGAGTACCAGGATGCGCGGCGACTTGTACAGTGCGCGGGCCAAAAGGATCCGTTGCTTCTGGCCGCCGGAAAGCCCGGTCCCGATATCTCCTACCAGGGTGTTGTAGCCCATCGGCATCGCAAGGATTTCCGCATGGATCGCGGCTTGTTCGGCGCAGGCCTCGATGCGCTCCTGGTCGGGCGCGGGATCGAAGAAACTGATGTTGTCTGCGATCGAGCCTGAGAACAGATGGTCATCCTGCATCACCGATCCGACGATCTGGCGATAGTTCCCCAGCCCCAGGCGCCGCAACTTCACGCCACCGACCAGGATCTCCCCTTCGGTGGGCTCCATAAGGCCCAGTAGCAGCTTCACCAGGGTGGTTTTGCCACAGCCCGAGGTGCCCGTGATCGCCAGGCACTGGCCCGACGGGATGCGCAGGTTCAGGCCTTTGAGCACATGAGGCTCGCTGTCGGCGTAGCGGAACGAGACGTTGCGAACCTCGATTTCCGGGATGATCGCCATCGGATCGGCTTCTGCTTCTTCGTGCTGCTCTTCGGGCCGTGTGTGCAGGATGTCGGCCACGCGCTCGCCATGCAGGCGCAGCATGCGCACTTCGACCAGCTTGTCGATCAGGGATGCGGTGCGCTGGCTGAACTGGTCCTTGTAGCTGATGAAGGCGAACAGCATCCCCACCGAAAATCGGGCGTCCAACACCGCGAGTGCGGCCAGCCAGATCACCAGCACACGCTCCGCACCAAACAGCAGCGTGTTTGCGGTCTGGTACGAAATGTTCAGGCGCGCAATGCGCAACTCGGCGTTGAACTGATCTACCAGTGCGTTCATCCAGCTGATGCGGCGCTCTTCGGTGCGATTGAACAGTCGGAGGCTTTGCACCCCCCGGGCCGACTCCAGGAAGTGCGTCTGCTGCCTGGCGGCGTGCACGATCTGCTCTGCATTGGCCTCTTTGAGTGCCCGAAACAGCATCCAACGCAACAGCGCATACGAAGTCACCGCAGCTACCGCCACCGCCGCCATCTGCACGCTGTACAACAGCATCATGGTGAACGTGCCCACCACCAGCAGTCCGTCGATCACGCCTTCCACGAACTGGGTGGTCAGCGTGTGCTGGATCGTCCGGATCGATCCGAAGCGCGAAACGATGTCGCCGAGATGCCGCTTTTCGAAGTAGGGCAGAGGCAGCCGCATGAGGTGCGTGAAGGCATTGCCCAACCATTGGACGTTGAGGTTGGCCGCCAGCACGCCGGTCATCCATGAGCGGGCAGCGCCCATCGCGGCCTGCAGCACGACGAGGAGGAGGAATCCGAGTCCGAGAACAGTCACGAGGTCGCGATCAGCCGCTACCAACGCTTCGTCCACCACCCACTGCACGTGGAATGGCGTTACCAGCGCGCACGCTTGGAACGAGACAGCCAGCACGAGCAGTTGTCCCAGGCCCCGCCTCAGCCCCACGACACGTCCCATCAGTGAGCGCAACGTGAAGCGTCTGCGCTTGTCAGCCTGCCGGAACTCGCTGCCCGGCACGAGTTCCAGCGCCACCCCGCTGAAGTGCCGGCTCACCTCGGACATGAGCAGCGTGCGCTCGCCCACTGCCGGATCATGGATCACCGCGGCGCCTCTCTTCCAGGCCTTGAGGACCACGAAGTGGTTCATGTCCCAATGCAGGATGCACGGCAGCGCCAAGTCTTTCATGTGGCCGAGCTCTAGCTGGAGCGGGCGGCTCTGCAGCTTGAGCACCCTTGCCATCGCGATCAGACTCTTCAGCGTGGCGCCCTTGAGCGACACCGAAAAGCGGCGGCGCATGCCGGCCAGATCGATGCGCAGTCCCCAGTAGCTGGAGATCATCGCCAGGCACGCAAGCCCGCACTCGGCGGCCTCTGTCTGCAGCAGCACGGGCAGGCGGCGAGTGCGCCAGTAGCCCAGCGCAGGCATCGGCAGGGTTTCCATGTCACAAACGCCCGCTGATCGCGTACAGCGGATCCAGCACCCACTCGATGAGCCGGCGCCTTTCGAGCACGATGCTTGCCTGCAATGTCATCCCGGCCTTCAAGGCCCGCTCTGCCCCGTACGCCCGCACGCTTTGTCGTTCCAGTTTTGCGCGCACCCGGTACAGCGTTTCGTTGCCGTAGGTATTCAGATCCGCGGGCTGCTGGCTGGCTTGCGACACCTCGCGCACCACGCCGCGAAACTGGCCGAACTTCTGGTGCGGGTAGGCGTGGTAGCGCAGCAGTACTTCCGTGCCAGCACTGATGAACCCGGCCGAGCGCGAAGGAACGTGAAGCTCCGCCTCCAGTTCGGAGCCCCGTGGCAGTATCGCCAACAACACTTGGCCGCTTGCGACCGCCTGCCCGCGCTCGGCGTTGATGGCGGTGGCAACGCCGTCCTGCGGCGCGCGAACCAGGAGCTCCCGGCGGGCTTCGTTCTCGGCGAGGTCTTGGTCGAGCGCGGCAATGCTCCGCATTGCGGCTTCCTCGTCTCGCGCAGCCTGCAGCTGCAACCCACTGATCTCGCTTTGCACGGCTTGCCAATCGCGTGTGTTCGCTGCCCGCGCGCGCTGCAGATCTGCAAGACGCTGGAGCTGTTCGATCCATTGGGCTTGGCGGTCCTCGACCTGCGCCGACGATACGAAGCCCGATCGCTGCAAGTCTTGGTAGCGGCGAAGCGCATCGTCTGCCAGCGTCACCCTGCGCTGCTGAAGGCCGATCTGCTCTTCGATGCGCTGCAGTTCCGTTTTGGTCTGCTGGGAACGACTGCGCGCGGCTTCAATGCGTTCGGCGATCTGCACTCGCTGCTGGGCACGCTCGGTCAAGAGGCTTGCGCGCCGGGACTGGATCAGCGCAGAGATGGTGTGCGCCGTGTCGCCTACCGTTGCGCTGGCGCGGTCGCTGGCGAGCATGAACAACACATCACCTGCGCGCACGGCGGTCCCATTCGCCACGCGCCTCTCAGCGATCACACCACTTTGACCAGCGACGACACGGATAAGCCCTTGCGAAGGCATGAGTACACCTTCGACCTGGGCCTTCCGAGTCACCGAAAAGAAGCAGAGAAAGAGCACCACTGCGGCTGCGGCCGTTGCGAACAGCACAACCAGTACGCCGTGACCCGGCGGGCGAGCCAGGAGAATGTCGCCATGCGTTCGTCCGGTCTGCGCGGCGGCGAGGACTTCTGTGCGAAACATGAAAGAAGTCGTTTTCCTAGGGCGCTTCTTCCTGAGCTGCCTTCCTCGGATCAACGACGGGAGACGAGATAGGCGGCCAAGCCGGCCACCACACCAGAGCCAATGGAGCTGACCGCAATTCCCCATTGGTTGGCCTGGGCCAGCAGGCTGAATGCGACTGCAGCGGCAGCTGCCAGGAGCGGCGCGATGAGATTCATGGGCATCTTGGACACTTGAAACTCCATCATGGGGTGACCGCTTCCAGCTGGACGGAAAACCCAGCCCGGCGAAGTTGTCCCAGCACGCCACCTTGATCGGCGAGGTGCGCCGCGCCGACGGTGACGAAGATCGGGCCGCCTCCCTGTGTGGCCGCCTCTCGGAAGTGCGACACGATCCGGGTGGCCAGCCGCGGCTCGCGCGCGTAGATCATGGGTGTGTGGACGGTGGCAAGGCTGCTGTGCTGGTGCATCCGGAGGCTGGCCACCCGAACACCCGCGGCGTCGCCGCTTCCGTACGCGTGGATGGTTGCTGCGATGTAGTCGGCCGTCGGTGCAGTGCACGAAGGTCCGATGAAGCGGTCTGCCTGGATGACGTACTCGGCCCATGCAGCGGGTGGCACGGCCGCGATGGCTTCGGCCGCCTCCTCGGCGGATTCGAGTGCTTGCACTGACACCCCCGCCTTTGCAGCCTGGGCCTGCAGGTCGGCGTCCATGCTAATGCCGGCCTTGAGATCCGGCGGATCGCATTGCCGCAGAGCCATCCCCGCCAGCAGCAAAGGGTGCATCTGTGCAGGCGATGCGCCAAGGGGGTCGACGCCGATGCGCTTGCCGAGGTTCGCGACGGCTGCAAGACCATTAGTACCCACGACCTGGGCCCACGACTGCCGGACAAACGGACGAGCGATCGCCGCCTCGAAAGAAGCCTGAAACGCCCGATCTCTCAGATCGCGCTCAACCAGCAGCCGCCGGGACTTACTGACAAGAGCGTTCACTGCCTGCGCGTCATGGCCGGCCAGCGAGGCGCCATAGTGAATCGTGCCCAGTACATGGCCCACGAAGGCTTTGCCATATGAAACGCTGTACAGCAGCGGGCGGACTTCTGGCGTCCGATCGCAGGCTACCAGCATCAAGGCAAGGATCCAACAGGAGCGCCTCATCGTTGCACATCGCAAGGGGTGAACGCGAATGGGCGGGACAAGCCCGCCCAATGAACCGCACGCGGTTAGGCGGCCATGATTTCGGACATGTGCAGGCGCCCGCCGCCGCCACCTCCGCCCCAAGAGCCAATCGCGTTACCAATGGCACTGCCGACTGCGGCGCCGAGGGCCCCGCCGACGACAAAGCCGGCCATCGCACCGACGGCTCCCCCCAGTTGTGCGTCGAAGGTACCGCCCCCCGCGACTTGCTCTTGTTGCTCCATCGAAAGCACTTCCATCCAGATATCTCCTGTAAAGAATTTCGGTCGGAATGCGCCGACCCCTCCGCTTCCAGCGCCTGCCTTTCGCAGCCTCCCGGGCCGGCTTGAATTGGACGCGCCGAGAAGTTGTGCGAGCTTGAGACCGGGTCCTTCTACGCGCCTCGAACCGGGCGCTCTGGCTCGAAAGGAAGGGGCTGCCCCCAGTCCTTGGGGCTCACCGGCAAGCCTGCTGCCATCGGGATGGACCCCATGCTGGCGGGGACCGGCCGCTCTACCGGCAGCGACGGCCCCGGCAGCGGAAGCATCCCATTCCCGCCCGCCACGCGGCCCCAGCTCTTTTCAACAATCGGTGTCATGTTGTCTTTCCTTCTTGGTTGAACTCCCATCTCGCCCTCCTCGCAGGCGCCTGGTGCGCCACCCGCTCTTGCTGTCGGTGTTGCGTTCGGGAGCATTCCAGCAGCTCGGAGCAGCGGGGAGTAGCCGTCAAGGTTTGCCATTGACAAGCGGGTGGCGCTTGGCTAAGAGGCGTTGGCCTGCTGGGCCTCGTTGCCGGCCGCGCTGCGGACGACCTCGTGCCAGCCCAGCAGGTGAATGACCCTCATGCACTCGAGCAGAAGCGGCCTTTCCGGTGGCTGAGCCACCCTCGCGTCGCACGACATGAAGGCGTTCGTCGTCACCGCCAGCGGGTTCTCGATCAGCACGATGCCGCTTTGCTCGATGACCCAGTGCCACTGCACCAGCACCGTGGCGCCACGTAGATCGGCCGTCCAGGTGGTTCTGCCGCGTGTCGACAGAGCTGGCGAAATCGCAGCCGGCGCGTGGACCGCCGAGCTTTGCGACGTCTCGATGCAGTCGGTGGCCAGGTGGGTGAAGGCCAGTTGGGCCAGCGTGCCAGGCGCAACTTCCACCGCAGGCCAGGCCTGAAGGTCGCACCTGGGGTCGGTGGTAGTTGAGGCGGCAGTGTCCGGTCCTGGGGACGCGCCGTGCGCCTTGGCTGGGCGGCCCGGAGACTCTGAACGCGGCGTGAGCTGTTCTGCCTCATCGAGCAGCCCGAGCATCATGGCCTTGAGCGCCGCACTCTGCTTGTTGGGCGCGTCGAGTTTGCCGGTCGCCGACCGCAAGATCTTGACGACGGTGTGCTCCGAGATCCCCAGAATGACCGCGGTTTCCCAAGCCGACTTGCCGCGCAACGTCCACAGCATGCACTCCTTCTCGCGTGGAGACAGAGGAGATGCGCGTTGAGGTTCTGTCGCTCCCATGTATCGCCTTGCAGTTGTCTCTCGCAAGACGAACGGGCGCGGGGCTGCGGGCGTCATGCCGCCGGCGCCTTCCGCCACTCCCGTTGGCTCCTGGCCGGCTGTCTTGATGCAGCTCGCTTGCGGAGAGGACATTGAACTGCGCAAGGAGGCTGCGGCCAACCTGCAAGGATTGACCATTGACTCGGCGGGTCGATTGACGTATGGGCGCCGAAATAAAAGGAGCGCCCCGAAGGGCGCTCAAAAGAGAGGGGCCGGCCGAGCGGGCTGGGCCGAGCCGTCCGAAGCTAGCTGGTCGCTACGAGAAGATCAGCCAGCGGGACACTTTCGGGGACCACTTCTACGTTCTCAGCGCGGTTCCCCGGATATTCAATTGTCAGGCGGCCGTGGCATTTACCAAAACTACCAGCCGACACGGGGTTGCATGAGCACATCGCACAATATTTGAGAGACCATCCAAAGCGTCAGCATCTCTAATCTCCTATTAGCAATCGC
>JBFLWE010000067.1:0-33889 GCA_040758375.1 Pseudomonadota bacterium | reverse complement strand
ATCAGTCCGGCGCGTTGGACGGCGGGCATCAGCTCGCCGAAGCCCTGGTCGGCGGCGCTCTGCATGTTGCCGCCTTGCATGCCGCGGCCTGTGGTGGTGAGCACGTGGAGTTCGGGGCAGTCGGTCATCTGGGGCTTGAGCATGGTGTCTTCTCCGTTGGTTGCGGCGCCGGGGCGGCGGTCGAACAGCCGTTTCCAGTCAGGCTGCGCGCCCGCGCGCACGGCGGTGGGGGTGGTGTCCAGCTCGCGGCGCATGGCCTTGGCCAGCGCCTGCGACGAGTCGTAGCCCACGGCCAGCGCGACGTCGAGCACGGATGCGGGCCGCAGCCCGAGCGCCGGGCCACCCCCAAGCTCGGGCTGACTCCTCGCGGAGGGTGGTGGCGGTACTCCGCAGACGGGGGCTCCATGCAGCCCGAGCGCCGGGCCGCTCCCAAGCTCGGGCTGAACCCCCGCGGGGGGTGGCTGCGGTACTCCGCGGACGGGGGCTCCATCCGCGGCCAGCAGCTCGCACGCGCGCTGCAGCCGGCGCCAGGTCACGTAGCCGGCGACCGTGGTGCCGAAGTAGGCGCGGAAGATGCGATGGAAGTGGTGGCGCGACATCGCGGCCTGCTCGGCCAGCCGGTCGGCGGTGAGCGGCTCTGCGAGATGGCTGTCGATGTAGGCCACCGCACGTTGCAGCAATTCGAGATAGCGCACGCGCGGCGCAGGGGCTTCGATCTGTTCACGGCTGGGCATGGGCCCATTGTGGGCAGCGCAGCGTCAGCGCGCGTGTCCGCGCCTGCTCGCTTGCCCCGGCCGGCTCAGCCGGCCCTGCACAGCGCGCGCACCAGGTCCGACTGCGTGATGATGCCCACCAGCCGCTGCTGGCTGTCGATGACCGGGATGTGGTGGTGGCCGGTGTCGGCGAACACCGGCACCAGCTCGGCCAGCGGCCGGTCGGTGCTGGCCACGCGCACCTGGCGCGTCATGATCTGGCCCACCACCTCGGGCTTGCCGGTGTGGCTGCGCCCGCTCGGGCGCACCAGCGAGCGCAGACGGTCGGCCCAGCCGGCGTGCAGGTCGAGCTCGGCACCGCGCATGAAGTCGTTCAAGGTCACGATGCCCACGATGCGGCGCGCGCGGTCGACCACCGGCAGCGCCTTGATGCGGTGCCGTCGCAGCAGCGACCAGGCTTCTTGCAGCGGCGTGCCAAACGACACGTGCAGCGGGTCGCGCGACATCACCTCGCCGCAGCGCGTGGCGCCCAGGCGCCGCTGGTAGGCCTGCTGCTCCGCCTGCTGCAGCAGGCTTTGCAGGTCGTCGCGGCTGACGTCCAGCACCTGGTTGTAGCGCGCGAGCACCGCATCGAGGTCGGCCCCGGTGAATCCGGGGGCCTTGCGCGCGGGTGGCGCTGCGCTGCGCTGCCCGTGCGGATAGCGCCGGCCGGTGGCGCGGTTGTAGGCGATGCCGGCGGCCACCAGCAGCAGCGAGTTGGCCAGCACCGGGTAGAGCGCGAACTGCGCGTCGTGCAACCCGCCCATCGTCACCAGCAGCGCGCAGGCCCCGCCGGGCGGGTGCAGGCAGCGCAGCGCGAACATCACCAGCACCGCCGCACCCACCGCCACGGCGCCGGCCCACGGCGCTGCGCCGAAGGCCAGCACGCAGGCAATGCCCACCAGCGCCGACAAGGTGTTGCCTCCCAGCACGGCCCAGGGCTGGGCGAAGGGGCTGGCCGGTACGCCGAACACCAGCACCGCGCTGGCGCCCAGCGGCGCCACCAGCCAGGGCAAGGGCGAGCCGGGGGCCGCGAGCGAGCGGCACACCAGCGCGGCCACCAGCACGCCCAGCATGCAGCCCAGCGCCACGCGCCAGCGCTCGCGCGCGTTCACCGCCATGCGGCCGGGCAGGAACTCGCGCCACCAGCCCAGCGCAGGCGGAGGCGGGGGCGGTGCTGCGGCGAGGGCTGCGGCGGGAGCAGGGGCGGGCGCAGTCATGAACGGCGGGCAAAAACCCGCCATTCTGCGCAAGAGCGCTTGCCCGTTCAGCGCGCGGGTCTTGAGTGCAGCTCGCGCAGGTGGGTGGGCCCGGCGCGGCGCTCGATCTCGCGCTGGAGCTCGCCCTCCCAGCCGAGCGCGAACATCGCTTCGGCCAGCACGAACATCGGCCCCACCAGCAGGCCCACCAGGTCGTCCACGAAGGCGGGCTTGCGGCCTTCGTAGTAGTGGCCCACGAACTGGATCACCCAGCCCAGCACGAAGCCGCCCACGCCCCAGGCCAGCCAGGCCGCGGTGGGGCCGGCGGCGATCTGCTGGGCCAGCGCCACCATGCCGGCGGTGATGAGGCTCAGCAGCGCGCCGAGCACGAGCTTGCCGCGCGTGCACCACCACAGCGCCGACAGCGCCAGCACGATCCAGGCGGGGCTGAGCGTCACGCCGGCCACCTCGAACGCGGGCCGTGCCAGCAGCACGCACACCGCGAACACGATCATCGGGATGCCGACGAAATGGGTGGCGATGTTGCGACGGTCGCGGTGGTATTCGGCGTAGCTGGCGAGCAGGTCGGTGGCGGTGCGCATCGTCGTCTCCTTGCAGCGCCCTGATCGGGTGGGCGCCATCGCGAAGATCCTAGGCTGCGCCCGACATGACGACTGTCAAAATCCCGACACTCCATGCCGACGCCCGCCCCGCCCCCGCATGCCGCGCCGTGAGCCCACGCCCGCGGGGCTGCTGCCCGCCTTGCGCAGCAACGCCTGGTTCGGTGCCTGCCCGGCCGCGCTGCAGCAGGCCCTGGTGGAGCGCTCGCAGGTGCTGCGCCTGGCGCCGGGCGAGGCCTTGTTCGCGCGCGGCGATGCGGCCGAAGGCCTGTGCTGCGTGATCGCCGGCAGCCTGCAGGTGGGCGCGCTGCACGGCGACGGCACGCGCACGCTGCTGTCCACGGTGGAGCCCTACCAGTGGTTCGGCGAGATCTCCATGCTCGACGGCCTGCCGCGCACGCACGACGCGGTGGCCGATCCCGAGACCGCCGTGCTGCTGGTGCCGCGCGCCGAGCTGCACGGCTGGCTGGCCGAGCACCCGGCGCACTGGCAGCCGATCGCCGCGCTGGCCTGCGCCAAGTTGCGGCTGCTGTTCGGCGTGCTCGAAGACATCCAGTTGCTGTCGCTGGAGCAGCGCCTGGCCAAGCGCCTTTGGCTGGCCGCCCACGGCTACGACGCCTCGCCGCAGGCGCCGCGCCGCACCATCCGCGTGCCGCAGGAGCAGCTGGCGTTGATGCTGGGCGTCACGCGGCAGAGCGTGAACAAGGCGCTGCGCAGGCTGGAGGCCCGAGGTCTGGTGGCCCTGCGCTACGGCGTGATCGAGCTTGCCAACCTGGACGGCTTGCAGCGCCTGTCGCAAGAAGGCGCCTGAAGGTTCTCAGCCCCGCTGAAGCCGCGCGTGCAGAAGAAGCCTTGCGGTCATTGCATGCCGATGTCGCGAAAGCGCTCGAGCGTCTCGGTCGTGGCGAACTCGTTGAAATCTTCCAGCTCGTACAGCGGCCGCACCTCGATCTCGCAGGCCCCGGGGCCTTCGAAGGGCGCGGGGAAGCGCCGCGTCCACTCCAGTGCTTCTTCGCGCGAGCGCACCTGGATCAGCGTGTAGCCGGCGATCAGCTCCTTGGTCTCGGCGAAAGGGCCGTCGATCACGCGGCGCTGGCCGTCCTCGTAGCGGATGCGCCAGCCCTGGGCGCTGGGCTTGAGCCCGGCGCCGTCGAGCAGCACGCCGGCCTTGGCGAGCTGCTCGTGGTAGTCGGCCATCGCCTTGATCAGCGCCTCGTCGCTGGGCATCACGCCGGCTTCCGACTGCGCATTGGCGCGCACCATGATCATGAATCGCATCTGTGGCTCCTTGGTTGTCACGGGCCGAAGCGATCGGCCTGTCGATCACACGACGAGCCAGGCCAGGAGGAATCGACAAGCCTAGGGGAAAACCGAAGCGTGCTTGTCCGATGGACCTCAGATGGTGACCCAAGCGCGGCTCGGAGGCCGCCGTGCTCGTGTCGGTGGCGGAATGGCGGCGCCTGCAGGCGGCAGCGAGGCCGTCGTTGAAGCAATTGCTGCTGTCGGAAGCCGCTCGCACCGTTGAGGGGCCGGGCGCGCAGGCGCAAACCCGCCGCGCTGGGTTGAGCGGCGATGTACCTGCTGGACACCCACGTCGTTTCCGAGCTGCGCAAACCACGTCCTCACGGCGCCGTGCTGACGTGGATCCGGGGCGTGGACGACGCAGGCTTGCATCTTCCGGCCGTGACGATCGGTGAAATCCAGGCCGGCATCGAGTTGACTCGGGAGCAAGACCAAGTCAAGGCCGAGGAGCTGAAGGCGTGGCTCGGACTGGTGGCCGGTGCGTACAACGTGCTGCCGATGGACGCTGCAGCCTTTCGCGCCTGGGCCCGCTTGATGCACCGCCGATCGGACACGCCATATGAAGACGCCATGATCGCGGCAACGGCCCAGGTGCACGGGGTGGTGGTGGTGACGCACAACGTTGCCGACTTCGCGCCCGTCGGCGTGCGCGTGCTCAATCCGTTCAAGACGCCCAGGGGCTGAAAGGTTGAGAGGCGTTCGGATGCACCCGCGCGAGGCGCCGGCCCCGATGGCTCACTCGTAGCACGGCGCGGTGGCGCGCACCTCCACGGTGGCCCATTCGGCGGCGGGACAGCGCTGGGCGATCAGCACGGCTTCCTCGCGCGTCTGGCAGTTCACGAGGAAGAAGCCGCCCACCATTTCCTTGGCTTCGGCGAAGGGGCCGTCCATCACGCGCGGCTTGCCCTCGCGGCGCTGCACGCGCACCGCGTCGGTGTCGTTCTTCAGCGATTCCACCGCCAGCAGCAGTCCGCGCGACTTCAGCTCCTCGGCGAAGCCGAGCATGCGGTCGTAGAGCGCGCGGCCTTCGGCTTCGGTGCGGGTGGCGCGTTGGCCGCGCGGCTCGTGGATCAGGAGCAGGTAGGACATCGGGGCTTCCCTGTGGTGCATGGGGCGAGGCGGCTGATTTGATCATGGGCACGGCCGGCGATGTGCAGACGGCCCTGCTCGTCCTGCCATGAATTGATGTCGCGTGCCTGGGCCGGGCCCAGCACGCCCGTGAACGCAAGGGCCAAGGTCAGCGGCAGGTTCATGGGCGCCTCGTGCAGCAGGTGCCGGAACCCGGTGAGACCCGCTCAGCCCTTGGAGGTTCGCCGCGCCTGTGCGCCGCGCACCTCGAAGTGCACCGCCTCGCGCACCGTGCCCGTGCTGTCCAGCAGCTCCAGCCGGTGTGCGCCGGGCCAGGGCATCCAGCGGGTGCGCACGGCCGCGCCCAGCAGGCGGCCGTCGAGCCGCCAGCGCCAGCCGGCCGGCAGCGCGTGGGCCGGGGCGAAGCTCATGCGCTGGGCTTCGGGGGGAATGTCGGGGTCGAGCGCGAGCACGGTGCGGTCGACCGGCTGCGCGATCAGCGTGCTGGGCGTGGGCCGGTCGGCCAGGGCGATGGTGGCCTGCTCGGTACCGGCGAGGAACCACTCGTCGCGCGGCGGCTCGACGGCCGGCGCGAAGCGCACCCGTTGGCGCACCAGGCCGGCCGGCGGCGCCGGCGGCTCGTCGAACACCCCCTGGCGCCGCTGCAGCTCGTCCATCAGCGCGCGCCACACGGGCGCCGCGCCGCTGATGCCCGACACGTCGGCCATCGGCCGGCCGCTCGCGTTGCCCACCCACACGCCCACGGTGTGGCGGCGCGAGAAGCCGATGCACCAGTTGTCGCGCATGTCCTTGCTGGTGCCGGTCTTCACGGCCGTCCAGTGGCGCGTGGCCAGCGCGTTGTCCAGTCCGAAGGTGGTGGCGCGCGCCTCGCGGTCGGCCAGCAGCTGGGCCACGATGAAGCTGGCGGCCGCGTCCATCACCGGCTGCGGCGCAGGCCCGGCAGCGCCGGGCTGCAAGCGCAGGGGCCCGAGCCGGCCGCCGTTGGCCAGCGCACGGTAGGCGTTGGTCAGCTCGGCCAGCGTCACCTCGGCCGAGCCCAGCGCCAGGCTGTGGCCGTAGTAGCCGCCGCTTTCGCGCAGTCGCAGCCCCAGTGCCTGCAGCCGCTGCGCAAAGGCTTCGGGCGTCAGCATCACCAGCGTGCGCACCGCGGGCACGTTGAGCGAGGCGGCCAGCGCCGTGCGCAGCGACACCGCGCCCTTGAAGCGGTGGTCGTAGTTCTCGGGGATGTACAGGCCGCCCAGCGTCTCCAGCCCGAGCGGCGAATCGTCGAGCAGCGAGGCGGCGGTGAGCCAGCGCTGCTCGATCGCCATTTCGTACAAGAACGGCTTGAGCGTGGAGCCCGGCTGGCGCCGCGCGCTCACGCCGTCCACCTCGGCGGCCTGCGAGAGCGCGCCGCCGCTGCTGCCCACCCAGGCCAGCACCTCGCCGCTGGCGTTGTCGAGCACGAGCACCGCGCCGTCTTCCACCTGGCGGCCCTGCAGCTCGGCCAGGTGCCGGCGCAGCGTGTCGCGCGCAAAGCGCTGCAGGCGTGCGTCCAGCGAGCTGCGCACTTCGGTCCGCCGATCCTGCGGCAGCAGCCGCTGCGCCACATGGGGCGCGATCTGGCCGTCGCTGTCGAGCCGGGCGGCGGTCTTGTGCGCGAGCGCCGCGGCGGTGGCCTCCGCCAGCCCGTCGCAGCGCAGGCGCTGCTGCTGCAGGATGGCGCAGGCACGGCGCGCCACCGCCGCGGGCGCCGCGTTCGGCGCGCGCAGCAGCGCCGCGGCGATCGCGCCTTCCTGCGCGTCCAGGCCGTGCGGATGCTTGGCGAACAAGGTGGCCGACATGGCGCCGATGCCCACCAGCTCGCCGCGGAAGGGCACGAGATTGAGGTACGCCTCGAGGATCTGGTCCTTGCGCCAGCGCTTTTCGAGCTGCAGCGCGGCGGCGGCCTGCGTGAGCTTGGCGCCCACGCTGCGCCCGCCGCTGGCGCCGGCACCCTGGGGGTCGAGCAGGCCCGCGAGCTGCATGGTCAGCGTGGAGGCGCCGCGCGTGCGCGTGTTCCACAGGTTGGCGAACGCCGCCGCCCCCGCCGCCGCCCAGTCCACCCCGCTGTGCTCGTAGAAGCGCCGGTCCTCCGACAGCAGCAGCGCGGTGCGCAGCGCCGGCGACACTTCGGCCAGCGGCACCCAGGCCAGCCGCCGCACGCGCAGGTCGGTGCGCAGCACATGCAGCGGCTCGCCGTGGCGGTCGAGCAGCACGCGGTCCGACGGCCGCCACGCGGCCTTCACTTCGTCAAAGCGCGGCGGGGTGCGGCCGAGCGCGGGCGCGAGGCAGACCGCGAAGGACGCCAAGAGAAGCCAGGAACGCAAAGACTGCAGGCTGGCTTGCCTTGGCGGCCTTCGTTCCCTTGGCGTTCTTCGCGGTACTTCTCTGGCCATGCCTCTCAACCCCTCACGGCCCCACGACCACCCGCGCGTTGGGCGCCTCGCCGAACATCTCGGGCGCGTACATCGCCTCCACCCGCGTGGGCGGCAGCCCGAACTCGCCCGGATTGTTCAGCCGCAGCGTGTATTCGATCGTCAGCGGGCCCTTGGGCAGGTAACGGTAGTAGGCGCGAAAGGCTTCGAAGCTGCGTTCCTCATAGGCCAGCCAGCCGCGCCCGTCCACGCGCTCGCGCGTGTCTTCGCGCCCGATGCGGGCATCGCGGCCCAGGCCGCTGCCCAGCACGGTGGCGCCGGCGGGCAGCGGGTCGCTCACCACCACCCAGGTCATGTCGGCCTGCGCGTCGATCTTCAAGCTGACCTTCACGATGTCGCCGCGGCTCAAGGCATGGGCCTGCTTCTGCTCCACCGGCGTGAAGGTCTTGGTGACGCGGTAGCCGGCGGAAAAGGGCTGCTCCAGCGGCACCGCGGCCTTGGACACCACGGTCAGCCAGGGCTTGCCGGCGCCTTCGTGCGCGACCTTCAGCTCGCCGGCGGGCGCGGGCTGCGACGCCGCCGCAGCGCGCGGCGCGGGCCAGCCGAGCGCCAGCGTGCCGCCCTGCGGCTGCGCGCGCCAGTCCAGCTGCTGCGGTGTGCCGCCTTCGAAGCCGGCGCGCGTGCTGCCGCCCACGGCCTCGTGCTCGAAGCGGCGCGAGAAGGCCTCCATCGCCAGCAGGCCCCAGGCGTTGGACGGCGTGGTGGACCAGTGGCCGCGCTGCTGGCGCTGCAGTGCGCCGGTGGCCAGGCGCGGCAGGTCCTGCTGCCAGCCGGGGCGCTGCATCACCGCCAGCAGCAGGCGCACGGCGTTGACGTCGCCGTTGCTCATCAGCCACCACCAGTTGTCGTCGCGCTCGGTGGAGAAACCCATGCGCGTGCCCTGCAGGTCGAGCCGCGCGCGCAGGATCTGCTCCGCCTCGGCGATGCGCTGCTCGCGCTGCGGCACCGTGGCCACGCGCTGCAGGATCATCAGCCAGTCGATCAGCGCGGAGGTGGGCCACTGGTTGGGCAGCACCTGCACCGACTGCAGCAGGCGCGGCGGCAGCTTGCCGCTGCGCGACAAGGCCTCCAGCGCGGCGAGCTTGCGCACGTCGAGGTCGCCGTTCTTCAGGAAGGCGGGCACCCAGAACCTGCGCTCCAGCCGGCCTTCCACGAAGGCCAGCAGGGCCGATTCCATGCGGCTGCGCACGGCCTCGGGAATCGCATAGTCGCCGCCGGCTTCGGCGCTCAGCGACAGCAGGTAGGCGGTGAGCGTGTCGCTGCCCTCGGCGCGGCTGCCGGCTGCCGGCGGGAAGTAGGCCGCCAGGCCGTCGTCGTCGAGGTACAGCGGCAGCTGCTCCATCAGCCTGCGCCACAGCGCCGCATCGCGCAGGCCGATCGCGCTGGAAGCGCGCTGCTCCAGGCAGGTGAACGGATAGCGCCCGAAGTATTCGCGCACGCCCGGCAGGCCGTCGGCGAGCCTCGGGCGCAAGCCCAGCGCCAAGCCCCCGCGCAGGACGCCGCGCTCGTCGCGCAACGCGCCGGGCGGTGGTGCCACGGCCAGCGATTGCGGTGCGTCCAGCTGCAGCAGCGTGGCCTGCTGCACGCGGACCGGCACCGCCTCGGCCACCTTTTGCGTGAACTTCATGCGGTCGCGCGCGCCGGCGGCCTCGGCGCTCAGCGTCCACTCCAGCCACGGCGCATGGTGCGGCACGAGCACGTCCCACGCGGCCTCCTGCGCGCTTTGGGCCTCGATGCGCAGAGTCCGCATCGGCAGGCTCTGGCTGCCTGCAGCCTGCGGACCCGCCGCGAGCGCGGCGCTGACCTGCACCTCCATTGGCTTTGCGGTGGTATTGCGCACGCTCACGCTGGCACGGTAACGGTCACCCTCGCGCACCAGCGGCGGCAGGCCCGAGATGATCTGCAGGTCCTGCGTGCTGCGGATCGTGGCCGAACCGGTGCCGAACAGCGCGGCGTTGCCGCCGGCCACCGCGTCGGCCACGGCCACGACGCGAAAGCGGGTGAGCGAGTCGTTCAACGGCACGTCCACCGTGGCCTGGCCCTGCGCGTCGAGCAGCACGCGCGGGTTCCACAGCAGCAGCGTGTCGAACAGCTCGCGCGTGGGCGACTGCCCGCCGCCGCCGCCGGCGGCCACCGCCTTCTTGCCGAAGTGGCGCTTGCCGATGATCTGCATCTGCGCGGTGGCGGTCTCCACCTCGTAGCCGCGGCGCCGGACCATGGCCTGCAGCAGGTCCCAGCTGTCGTTGGGCATCAGCTCCAGCAGCGCCTCGTCCACCGCCGCCAGCGCGACTTCGGTGCCCGCGGGCGCCGGCTTGCCGTCGGGCAGGCTGACCTGGAGCTTCACCCGCGCCGTGGCACGGATCGGGTAGGCCGGCTTGTCGGGATTCACCTCCACCTTCAGGCGGTGGCCCGCGATGCCGACCTCGATCTCGGCCAGGCCATATTTGAACGCCGGCTTGGCCAGGTCGACCATCGCCGTGGGCGCCTGGTACACCCGGCCCTCGTGGCGCCAGGCGCTCCACCACTCGGTGGGCGACTTCCAGCCCCACTGGAAGAACGAGTACCAGGGCACATCGCGCAGGCGGCCGCGCACCGCCAGCACCGAGACATAGACGTTGGGGCCCCACTCGGCCTTGACCGGCAGCTCGATCGTAGGATCCTTGCCCTGCAGCTGCACGGTGTGCGTCTGCAGGATGCCGTTGCGCTCCACCGCCACCAGCGCGGTGGCGCTGCGGAACGGCATGCGCACCTGCAGCCGCGCGGTCTGGCCGGGCTCGTAGCCGCGCTGCTCGGGGATCACGTCCATGCGGTCGTCGTTGTCGCCGCCGAACCAGGCCTCGCCCTGGGCGCTGACCCAGGCGCCGGCGGCAGCGCGCGCGACGTGCCCGCCGGCGTCGCGCGCCTGCGCGACGAGCTCGATGTCGCCCGCGGCCTTCAGCGCCACGTCGCACAGCAGCAGGCCGCGCGCGTCGGTGCTGCCGCTGCACACCTCGCCCAGGTCTTCTCGGGCCTCTTCGTTGTCGTAGGCATAGAAGCCGCCCACCAGCCGGCGCCGCGTGGACTGCAGCTTGTGCAGCACCGCGTGCAGCGACACCTGCACGCCGGCCAGCGGCTGGCCCGCCGTGTCCAGCGCCAGCACCTGCGTGGGCAGCTTCTGCTTCACCGACACCCAGCGGTCGGTGCGCACGCCCAGCACGACGGCCGAGGGCCACACCGGCACGGTCTGCGACAGCGTCTGGATCTCGCCGTTCGGGTCGGCGTAGGTCGCCTGCACCAGCAGCTGCGAGGCGCGCTGCACCGCGGGCAGCTCGCCGAGCTTGACGCTGCCGGCGCCCTGGCGGTCGAGCGTGAGGGCCAGCTTGTCGGCCACCAGGCGCGTGCCCTCGCCGCCGCGCGCGCGCACGAAGCGCTCGTCGTCGTCTTCGTCCACGTGCTCCTCGTCGAAGACCCAGCGCTGGCCGGGCTTGCGCGGCGTGCGCGGCGGCTCGAAGCTGAAGCCCGGGTAGCGCTCGGCCAGCGTGCCGCGGCTGCCGTCGGCCGGCCCGAGCTGTGCCGACACGCGCAGCTCCAGCCCCGACGCGCCACCGCCGTTGCCGTACTGCACCTGCAACTGAAGCGGCACTTCCTTCGGCTGCACCAGCGCCTGCTTCGGCGGCACGATGCGCCCGGTCATCACCGGCAGGCGGAATTCCTCGACGCGGAAGCTGCCGGTCTGGTGCCGGCGCTGCTGGGGGCCGACGAGGCTGACCGTGTACACGCCCAGCTTGGCCTCGCGCGGAATGTCGAACACGCTTTCGGCGTAGCGGCCCTGGCGCCAGCTCAAGGGGAACTCGAACTTCTGGCCCGAGCCCTGGTGCTCGATGTGCAACAGCGAGGGCAGCGACGCAGGCGCGGGCAGTGCCAGGCCCACCAGCTGCTCGCGGCGCGCGTGGTGTTTCATCGACACGGTCTGTCCCGCACGCAGCAAGGTGCGGTCGAGCACCGTGTGCAGGCGCTGCGCGCCGGCCTCGGCCTCGTCGGCATGGCGGCCGTTGCCGTAGCCCACATGGAAGCGCCAGGCCTCCAGCCCCGAGTTCCAGGTGGACCAGACGAAGGCCATGTCCTGCCGGCCTTGCGCATCGGCCTTGCGGGCGCTGACGAAATAGCCCTCCTCGCGCCCGCCCTGGCCGTCATCCACCGGGTTGCAGTAACCCCAGCGCAGCGGCGGCAGCACCTGCTGCACCGGCGCGTAGCCGTGCACGTCGGTGCGGCCGGTCCATTGCACCTGCCCGCGGCAGTCGGAGATCTGCAGCTGCGCATCGGCCACCGGCTGGCCGCGGTCGAGCGTGGTGACCCACACGCCGGAGTTGACGGCGCCCCACTTGAAGTGCACGCCCAGGTTGGTGACCAGGGCCGCGGTGCGCACATACATCGGCGCCTCGCGGCCGAGCAGCGCGCGGCCCAGGCGGGGCGACGCGATCTCCACCACGTGCAGGCCCGGCTCGGGCAGCGGGATGCCCACCACCTCGAACGGCCGCGGGTCCGAGGCGGGGGGCAGCGCCAGCACGCGCGCCGCCTTCTCGTGGTTGAGCAGGCTCACCGCGCGGCTTTGCACCACGCGCGTTTCGTCCAGCGCCCGGTCCGCGCGTTCCTCGTCCGGCAGCGCTTCGCCATCGCGTTTGGCCGGGCGCGCGGGCTTGGGTCGGGGCGGGGGCGGCGGCAGCTTCAAGCCCAGCTCGGCCTCTACCGCCGCCCGCGGCAGCACGCTCTCGTGATAGCGCCGCACCCTGGCCAGCCATTCGATGATGGCCGCGTCGTCGCCGAGCCGCAGCTCGCGCACGGTGCCTTGCGAGCCGGGATGCAGCGACTTGACCGCGAGCTCGGGCTCCACGTGGCGCAGCGTCACCGGCAGCAGCGGCTCGGCGTTGAGCTCGAGCACGCCGAAGGGCGCCGCGGCGAACTTCGCCAGCGGCGGCGCGTCGTCGGTGCGCACCGCCAGCGGGAACTGGCCGGCGTTGGCCAGCGTGCGGCCCGCGTCGTCCTTCAACCCGGCCGGCAGCTCGATGCGCAGTGCGGCCTTGTCGGGCAGCGGCGCCTTCCACTGCAGCGCGCTGACGCCCTCCTGGGCCCGCGCCTGCGCGGGGTCGACCACATCGCCTTGCCTGCGCCCGACCAGCCACAGGAAGCGGCGCACGCCGCGCTCCCAGAACGACAGCAGCTGCTCGCCCGGCGCGCCGCGGCCGGTCTCCACCTGCGGCGCGCGGCGCTCGCCGTCGGGCAGCACCAGCATCACCTGCTCGGCCAGCGCGCGCGGCACTGGCGACGAGAACTCCAGTCGCAACGGGCGGATCGGCAGGCAGTCGGCGCGCGCGTTCTCGCGCTCGCAGCTGAAGCTGGCGGTGAACGGGGAACGCACGGTGTAGCGCAGGTGCCGCTCGGCTGTGTTCGCCACCCCCGATGGCGTGGCGATGCCGCGCGCCCACACCAGGTCGAGCTTGGCGCCGTTGGGCAGCGGCCGGGCGCAGCGCACCATGACCACGCGCGCCTGCTGTGCGCCGAGTTTCAGCGCCTTGAGGATGGCTTCGCGCACCGCGCCGTCCACCACCTGCAGCGGCAGCTTCTCGCCGAAGGCCGAGCTCTGGCAGTGGCCGAAGCGCTGCACGCTGGCCGGCGTGGCCGCGCCGTTGAGCAGCAGCGCGAACACCTGTTCCTCCTCGACCGTGCCGCCGCCGTCGTCCTGCGGCGCCGGGTAGGCGCGCACGACGGCCGGGCCGCCGGTGTTGAAGCTGAAGCGGGTGGTGCCGGTGAGCGCTTGGCCGGCCAGCGTCTGCAGGCCCTGCTTGAGCGTGAGCGTGCAGGCGCTGCCGGCCGGCACGTCGTGCTGGAAGTCGTAGACCCAGGTCTTGTCGTCGACCCACCGGCCGCTGCCGGCGGCCGGGCAGCGCAGCTCGAAAGGCGCCGGCATCTGGGGCTCGCCGAAGCGCACCATCGGCTCGGAGAACGTGGCGCGCACCTGCCGCACGCGCGCGACTTCGCCTTGCGGCGAGAAGGTCTGGACGGTAGCGGCCGAGGCCGCGTGCGCGGTGGCGGCGAGGGCGGCGGCAGCGGCGAGGCCGCGGAGCGTGCGGATCAAGGCGGGTTCCTCCCGCCTGCGACTATGCCGCGTTCACGCGACGTCGGGAAACAGCCGTTCCATCGCCACGTCGATCACCATGCCGCACAGGCTGTACAGCAGCGAGCCGATCAGTGCCGCGCCGAAGCCGGTGACGTTGAAGCCGGTGAGCACGCTGGCCGCGGCCCAGAACAGCAGCGCATTGATCACGAACAAGAACAGCCCCAGCGTGACCAGTGTGACCGGCAGCGTGAGCAGCACCAGCAGCGGCCGCAGCAGCGTGTTCAGCAGGCCCAGCACCAGCGCCGCGAGCATGGCCGAGCCGAAACTCGCCACCTGGACGCCGCCATAGAGGTAGGCCACCAGCAGCAGCGCCGCGGCCAGCAGAAGCCAACGCACGATGAGTTTCATGAGGTCGGATTAGATCACTGCGAGGCGCGCGTGGACCAACGGTTTCGCAGTGCCGGCCGGCCCAGTGAACACCGCAGAGCCTTCTTCGCCGGTCTGCTGGTGTCGCTGCTTCGAGGGGGAAGCGCCGCACGCGATGCGGGGGGTGGGAGTGGTTCCCCAGCGACAAATCGAGCGTCTCAGAGGTGGAAATGCGGTTTTCACGAGTGAAAACGGCTTCTCAACCTCTGGAGAGGGAGATACCATTCGCCTCGCAGAGTCACGAGAGAGACGAAGGCGAGCAGTACGAGAGACCTTCCCCCGGGCCCGGCACATCAACCAACCACTTGATGGAGAGATTCGAAATGGCAACTGCGAAGAAGGCTCCCGCCAAGAAGGCGGCAGCGAAGAAGGCGGCGCCGGCCAAGAAGGCCGCGCCCGCCAAGAAGGCCGCGGCCAAGGCGCCCGCCAAGAAGGCGGCGCCGGCCAAGAAGGCTGCGGCGAAGAAGGCCCCCGCCAAGAAGCGCACCCCGAACCCGGCGTTCATGAAGGAAATGAAGCCGAGCCCGCAGCTGGCCGCCGTGATCGGCGACAAGCCCGCTCCGCGCACCGAGGTGACCAAGAAGGTGTGGGACTACATCAAGAAGAACGGCCTGCAGGACAAGGCCAAGAAGACCATGATCAACGCCGACGCCAAGCTGAAGGAGATCTTCAAGAAGGCGCAAGTCTCGATGTTCGAGATGACCAAGCTGATCAACAGCCACCTGAGCTGAAGCGCTCGGTACCGACCGAAAACCGGCCCCCGCGGCCGGTTTTTTTCTGCCCTCTGCCGATTGACGGCGGCGCCCGAAGGGCAACGAGCGGACGTGGTGAATTCGTTCACGCCTTCGCGGCCGAGGCAGCGTTGCCATGTACCGGGGCGGTTCGCGAAGATGGCTGGACTTCCCGGGTTTGATGCAAGGTCTCCTGCATCGGTGCTGGCGTATCGTTGTCGCCGTTGCGTTGTGGCGGACGGTCTGCCTCGGGCTGCTCCCTTGGATTCGGTCTCATCAGGAGAATGACGATGCAATCAGCCAGCCTGTCACCCCTGTGCCGCCGCGTCCTGGCCGCGCTGGCCGCGAGCCTGGCGATGGCCCCCGCGACCGCCCAGGACAGCAAGGTCTGGCGCATCGGCGTCACCAAGATCGTCACCCACGCGTCGCTCGATGCGGCGGAAAAGGGCTTCGAGGCCGGGCTGGCCAGCGCGGGCTTCAAGGAAGGCGCCAACGTGGTCTACGAACGCCAGAACGCGCAAGGCGACGTGGCGCGCGCCGAGGCGATCGCGCGGGAGTTCAAGGCGCGCGGCGTGCACCTCGTGCACAGCATCGCCACGCCGACGACCCAGGCCACGCTCAAGACCCTCGGCACCGAGACCCCGGTCGTCTTCTCTGCCATCACCGATCCGGTGGCCGCGGGCATCGTCCCGGCCGACAGCGCGCCGGGGCGCAAGACAGGCACCAACGTCACGGGCGTCTCCGACGCCTGGCCGGTGCACCTGCAGATGCAGACCTACGCCCGCATGGTGCCGGCCGCCAAGGCCTGGGGCACGATCTACAACCCCAACGAGGCCAACTCGGTGTCGCACGTCAGCACCATGCGGCAGGCGGCGGCCAAGCTCGGGCTGTCGCTGGTGGAGGTGCACGCGACGAGCGCAGCGCAGGTCGCCAGCGCCGCTCAGTCGCTCGTCGGGCGGGTGCAGGCGATCGCCATCACCTCGGACAACACTTCGGTGGCTCACATCGAGGCCATTGCCGAGGTGTGCAACAAGCACAAGATCGCACTGTTCGCCGGCGACGTGGACAGCGTGCCGCGCGGCGCCATCGCCGCCTATGGGATGGACTACTACCTGATCGGCTACGCGGCCGGCAAGAAGGCCGCGCTCGTGCTCAGGGGCGCGCGTGCCGGCGACATCCCCTGGGGCTTGATGGAGCAGTTCAGCCTCGTCGTCAACCGCAAGGCGGCGGCCATGCAGGGCGTGACCCTGTCCCCCGAAATCCTCAAGAAGGCGGACAAGATCCTCGACTGACCCGGCGCCGGCCGTGCACACGATGCGCCTGCCCCGCAGCATCCTCGCAGCGACCCTGCTGCTGCTTGCGACGATGGCCGGCGGCTGGTGGATCGACGTGCGCATCGCCGAGATGCATGCCCGCCACGTCGAGGTCGCCTCCGGCATCGAACGCCTGGTGCGGCTGAACCAGGCGCTGGCCAGCATGGTGATGGTGTCCGTGCTGGAACAGAACGCGCTGCGCAGCGCCAGCTATGAAACGGTGCACGCAGAACTCGATGCCACCGCCGCGACGATCGAGGCGCTGACGCGGGCACTGGAGCTGTCCGACGAAGTGGCGCCGCTGGCCGAGCCGCGCCGCACGCTGCGCGACGTTGAACTCGCCGCGCTGGCGGCGATGCGCAACGACGACTGGCCGGCAGCACGGGCACGCCTGTTTGCCGACGACTACGTGCTGACCAAGAAGATCTACGAGATCGAGAGCGACACGGCGGTGGGCACGCTCAACCGGGAGATGGCTGCCGCCTCGGAGCGGTTTGCGCGGGTGCGTGCCGGCTCGCTGGCGGCGCGCGCCGCCGCCGTGGCGCTGCTGTTGTGGGCCGGCGTCTCGTTCTCGCGCCGGATGGCGGCGGAGCTGGCCGAACAGGCACGGCTGCGCGAGGCCATCGTGGCGGCCAACCTGCAGCTGGAGGAAAAGGTGCGCGAGCGGACGGCCGAGCTCGAGCAGGCGAACCACCGGCTCGAAGCGCTGAGCGCCACCGATGGGCTGACCGGCCTGGCGAACCGTCGCCGCTTCGACGAGGCCTGGGAGGCGGAATGGCAGCGCGCGGCGCGCCAGGGCCTGCCGCTGTCCGTGGCCATGCTCGATGTCGACCACTTCAAGGCCTACAACGATGCGCTCGGCCACCAGGCCGGCGACAGCTGCCTCCAGCGGGTGGCGCAGGTGCTGCGCACGGCGACGCAGCGCAGCGGCGAGCTCGCCGCGCGCTACGGCGGCGAGGAATTCGTCGTCATCCTGCCGGGCCTGGGGGGCGGGGACGCCGGGGTGCTGGCCGACCGCATCCGCCAGATCGTGCAGGAGCTGGGCATCGCCCACCCGCAGGGCGGGGCAGCGGGCGTGGTCACCGTGAGCGTTGGCGTGGCCGCCGGCGTGCCGCGACCGGGCGCACCGACGCGCGAGCTCGTCGAAGCCGCCGACGCGGCGCTGTACGAGGCCAAGCGGACGGGGCGCAACCGCGTCGTCGTCGCTGCCTCGTAGTGCGGCCCCGCCGCCCACCGGCCCGCCGCAGGCTCAGCGCAGCTCGTCGGTCAGCAGCTCGATGATGCGCAGCACGTCGATCGGCTTGGTCCAGTAGCCGTCGAAGCCGGCCTTCATGGCCGCGTCGATCTGCTCGCGCATGGCATCTGCCGAGAAGGCGATGCAGCGCAGGCCGGCGGTGGCGGGGTCGGCGCGCAGGCGCGCGATGACTTGCAGGCCGCCCATGTCGGGCAGGTTCATGTCGATCAGCAGCAGGTCGGGCAGCAGCGCCTTGGCCATCTGCAGTCCCTGCTTGCCGTCCACCGCGGTGTGCAGCGTCCACCCCGCGCGCAGGCGGAACACCTCTTCCATCAGCAGCACGTTGAGCGGCTCGTCCTCGATGTAGAGCACGTGGCGCTGGCCGCCCGGCAGCGTGGCCGGCTGAGTGGGCGGTTCGGGCAGCGGCTGCAGCGCGACCGTCTCGGCCGGCACGGCCGGCACGGCCAGCGCGTCGGCGGCCCACAGCACCACCGTGAAGCGGCTGCCGCGCCCGCGCTCGCTGTGCACCTCGAGCCGGCCTTCCATGGCCAGTGTGAGCTCGCGTGCGATCACCAGTCCCAGCCCCGTGCCCTCGACGCGTCGGCGCTCGGCACCCAGGCGGTTGAAAGGCTGGAACAGCTGCGCCTGCTGGGCCGCGTCGAGGCCCTCGCCTTCGTCGATGACCGACAGCTGCACGTGCGTGGCATCGGTGGCCAGGCGCAGCTGCACCGTGCCGTGCGGGCGGTTGTACTTGATCGCGTTGGACAGCAGGTTCATCAGCACCTGCTCCAGCGCGCGGCCGTCGGCTTGCACCCAGCAGGGCGTGGCCGGCAGCGCCGGCAGCTGCACGCCGTGGGCCGCGGCCAGCGGCTGCAGCACGCGCAGGCAGTCGGCCAGCGCCTCGCCCAGGTCCACCGGCTGCAGCGGCAGGTGGAAGTCCTGGCGCTCGATGCGCGTGAGGTCCAGCACCTCGTCGATCAGCTCCAGCAGGTGGCCGCCGGCGCGCTGCACGCCGGCCAGTCGCTGGCGCTGCCCGGGCGGCAGCGGCTGCTCCTGGTCCAGCGCCATCAGCTGCGCGAAGCCGAGGATGCTGTTCAGCGGTGTGCGCAGCTCGTGGCTCACGCGCGAGAGGAACTGGCTCTTGGCCAGGTTGGCGCGTTCGGCTGCTTCCTTGTCGCGGCGCAGGCGCTCGTTGGCGATCTGTTCGCTCACATCGCGGCAGGTGCCGAGCAATGCGCGCACGCGGCCGTGGGCGTCCATCCGCGCATCGGCGGCCAGCTCCAGGTGGCGCAGCACGCCGTCGGTGCCGTTGATGCGCACACGGCCTTCGGTGTGGCCGCCCGGCTGGCGCGCGCGCTCCAGGCCCAGGCGCACGCCGTGGCGGTCTTCTTCATGCACCATCGCCAGCCAGTCGTCCAGCGGCAGCGGCGCCTGCGGATGCGGCAGGCCGTGGGCCTGGCAGGCGCGGCGGTCCAGCGACACGCGGCGCGCCTCGAGGTCGATCTCCACCAGCCCGATGCCGGCCGCGTCGGCCGCGCGCTCCCAGCGCATCTCGGTTTCGCGCAGGGCCAGCTCGGTCTGCTTGCGCTCGGTGATGTCGGCGGTGAAGCCGTGGAACAAGGTGCTGCCGTCGGCCAGCCGCTCGGGCGTGGCGCGGCTGTCGAGCCAGCGCACGCTGCCGTCGTCGCGCACGATGCGGAACTCGCGCGACCAGGGCTTGAGCTCGCGCACCGCCTCCTGCAGGCTCAGGCGGAAACTCGCGGCGTCGTCGGGATGCAGCAGCCGCCAGGGAACGTCGCTGTCGAAGCTGTCGTCAGGGCCGGCCGGCGGCTGCACGCCGAAGAGCTGGCGCACGCCTTCGCTCACATACAGGTAGCGGCCCTCGCCCTTGGCGTCGACCCGGTACTGGAAGATCGCGCCGGGCAGTTGCGATGACAGCTTGGCCAGCAGCTCATGCTGCAACTGCGCCTCGCGCTCGGCCTGGATCTGCGCGGTGACGTTGCGCGCCGTGCCGCGCCAGCCGCGAAAGCGCCCGTCGGCGTCGAACACGGGCATCGCGCTGCGCGACACATACAAGGTGCCGCGCGGCGTGGTCTTGGCAGTGATGGCGCGGCTGAACGGCAAGCGGCGCTCGAGCAACGCATGCAGCCCGCCGGCCTGGCCCAGCAGGCGGCCGCTGCCGTCCAGGCGCGGCTCGTCGGCCACGCGCTGGCCGATGCACGCCTGCGGCGCCATGCCGGTGAGTGACTCGAACTCGCCCGAGATCCAGCGGTAGCGCAACTGCTCGTCGAGCTCCCACATCCAGTCGCCCGAGGCCCGCGCGAGGTCGTGCAGGCGCACGCTCTGCTCCTGCAAGGCGCGCTGCACACGGCGCTGCGACAACAGCTCGCCCGCGGTGCGGGCCAGGCTTTGCAGCCCCATGCGCTGCTCGGGCGAGAGCTTGCGCCGTCGCGTGTCGAGCACGCACAGCGTCCCGACGCGCACGCCTTCGCAGTCCAGCGGCGCGCCGGCGTAGAAGCGCACTTGCGGTGCGCCGGTGACCAACGGCAGGCCGGCGAAGCGGTCGTCGTCGCGTGCATCGGGCACTTCGAGCAGGCCGTCGTGGCGCAGGGTGTGCTCGCAAAACGCCTCGTCGCGTGCGGCCTCGTCCAAGTCGAGCCCGCGTCGCGCCTTGAACCAGTGGCGCTCGCGGCCGGTGAGGGTGAGCAAGGCGATGGGGCAACCCGTCAGGGCGATGGCGCAGTCGACCAGCGTCTCGAGGCTGGCGTCGGCCGGGCCGTCGAGCATGCCCAGGGTTTGCAGCAGGTGCAGCCGCTCGTCCTCGCCGGTATGCCCAGCGGCCCGCTCGCCCAGTGCGGCAGCCGACCCTCGTGGAGGGTCGTGCCTGGCGGGGGAAGGCCCGGCGCGGCGGCCGGGGCGGGTCTCATCGGACGGCAATGGCGCTCGCTGGGGAAGGGGCAAATCGGCGCATTGTGGGGCATGGCCCTTGCCCGCCTCAATCAGCGTGCGCCCGCATGGCCGTGACGGAAGGCCGCGACTTCAGCGGGGCGTGGTCGCAGCGGCGCGGCTGGCCAGCGCCCTGTCCAGGAAATCGAGCCGGTCCTGGCCCCAGAACACCTCGCCTTCAACCACGTAGCTGGGCGCCCCGAACACGCCCGCGTCGATGGCCTGCTGGGTGTAGGCCTCGTAGCGCTCGTGCACGGCCTGCGAGTGCGCGTCCTCCAGCCGCACGGCGGGCAGCCGGGCCTCGGCCAGCAGCGCGCCCAACGTGGGCTCGTCGGCGATGTTGCGCTCCTCGGCCCACACCGCACGCATCACGCCCAGCGTGAGCCGCATCGCGGCGTCGGTGCCGTCCTTGAGGTCGGCCGCGATGATGAGCCGGGCCGCGTCGTCGCCGTTGACCGGAAAGTGCCGGGGCTGCAGGTTCAGCGGCGCGTGCAGCCACTCGCTGAAGCGCTTGAGCTCCAGCAGGCGATAAGCCTGGCGCTGCGGTGCCCGCTTGGCCAGCGGCAGCCCGCCGGACACCGGGAACACCTTGCCGCCCAGGTCGACCGGGCGCAGCCGGATCTGCGCGCCGCGCTGGCGCGCGATGTCCCAGAAGCGCTGGTGGCCGAGGTACGACCAGGGCGACTGCGGTGCGAAGTAGTAGTCGATCGCGAGGCTCATGGGCGGCGACCATACCCTAATCGCCGCTCGCCTGCAGCGCGCCAGGCCGCGCTACCCCAATGCGAGCGCTGCCACGCCGCCGGCCATGCACAGCGCGCCCAGCATGCGCAACCCTCGGTCGGCCTCGCCCAGCAGCCGCCCGCCGAGCAGCGCGGCGAACAGCATCGACACCTCGCGCGCCGGCGCCACATGCGACAGCGGCGCCATCGTGGCCGCGTACAGCACCAGCACATAGGCCAGCGGGCTGATCGCTGCCACCAGCAGCGCATGCTTCCACTGCGCGTGCCAGGCGGCCTTGAAGCCGGCGCGGTCGCGCAGCGCGGCCGGCACGGTAAACGGGATGCGGCACAGGTTGCCGATGTAGTCCACCAGGATCGGCGAGATCGCCAGCACCTTCACCGCATAGCCGTCGACCAGCGTGTACCCGGCGATCAGTGTGCCGGTCAGGCCGCCCCACACGAAGCCGGCGCGCATGCGCTGGCGCTGCGCCGGGTCGTGCGCGCGCCGCCACAGCGAGGGGCCACCGGCGATGAGCACCAGGCCCGCGGTGATGCCCAGCACGCCGAGCAGCGTCCACACCGTGGGCCATTCGTGCAGCAGCACCACGGCGCCCGCGGTGGTGAGCAAGGGCCCGGTGCCGCGCGCCACCGGGTACACCACGGTGAGGTCGCTCTCGCGATAACCGCGCAGCAGGGTGAGGAAGTACACCAGGTGCGTGACCCCGCTGCCCGCCACGATGCCCCACTCCACCCAGCCCCAGCGCCCGATCTCGCCGACGCCGGCCCACAGCGCCACCGGCGCCCACAACAGGGCCAGCAGCAGGCCGCACTGCAGCGCGAAGTGGTGGTTGCCGCCGGCGTGCTTGGCGGCGATGTTCCACAGGGCGTGGAGGAGCGCGGCGGCGATGACGAGGGCGAGGGCGAGTGCAGACATCAACGTGGGCGAAGGACGGCCGATTTCACGGGGAACTTGCCTGAGCTGGTTCTCCGGGTTCTTTCAAGCGGTCATCCCTTCTCGCGGGCGATCCTGAGATGCCATCCAGGTGGCAAGCGCCGGTGTGGTCGGCAAGCGGCTGGTCTTTGTCGGCCAGGGGATGCCACTCCAAAACGTCGTCAGCGCGGATCACGGCCGATATGACTTCTTTGGAGTCGCTCGGGCGCCATAAACGGCAGGCGATTGGCCAGCGTTCTCCCAGCCGGGACAGCACGGTGACCTCGTAGAGCGCACAGGTCTTGTCGCCGCGCAACGTCGGTTCGATACCGACAAGCGGCAGCGCTACGCAGGCCTCCTCTTTCAGCACCAGGTGCACTCGTTCCAAGCGAACTGTGGCGAGGCGCATGACCCGGTTGTGTAATGACGACCACGCGTCGAGCCCATACGCTTGTAGGAATAGCACGAAGAGAACGGCGCCGCCCGATCGGTACAACGCATCGACGATTCCCGTCGAGTCAAGAGCAATGCGCAACGCACCTGCGTGGAACAGCGCAATCACCGCGGTGCCCGCGACAAGCAGCAGCCAAACCACGGCAAGGCTTTCTTCTGCGCCGAATTTTGAGTGCGTGATAAACGTGAGGAACACCCACAGAGGGAAGACGGAGAGCGCTACGCACGTCAGCGCTCCACTGAATCGGAACAGGACCCAGCGCGTCTTCCATGGCGGAATCGGACCGCGGTCAGCGCTCCGGTGAGAGAAAGCGTATTCGGCAAGGACCGCCAGAGACCCGCAAAGCAAGGCCGTACAAGTCCACCATTTCAGTTCCAGCGGCACATCTTCTGTAGGCACGAGCACGACGAACGCAACCAGCCAAGGGGCGAACAGCGTCGCCAAGGTGAAGGTGATGGTGCGGAAGCGTCCCCGCCCGTCGAACCACGCCGTCCACTCTTCGCGGGTTTTCGAGGCTATGGCGGGGAGCACAGGAAGGATTGGCATGGCGCTGATGAAGAGGAGCCCCAGCAGCATCGCAGCGGACAAGAGAACGACGACGATTCCGACGGACAACAGATCCTCGATAGCGTCCAGGGGGACATGCCCGATCCGAATGAAGTACAAACCCAGCAGCAAGCCGCCAACGAAGGGACTCCACTTCCAGAGCAAAGACCGAAGTCTCCGGCCGAGCCGACGCACAAGCTCTTCCAGCTGATGTGTCGCATCGGGCTTCGTGGTGCGGGGCGGCGAATCGGAATTCATCGCCTCAGCACAGCAGCGGCCTCAAATACCGCCCCGTATGGCTCCCCGCATGCGCCGCCACCGCCTCCGGCGTGCCCACCGCCACCACCTGCCCGCCGCCCGCCCCGCCCTCCGGCCCCATGTCGATGATCCAGTCGGCGGTCTTGATGACGTCGAGGTTGTGCTCGATCACCACGATGGTGTTGCCGGCGTCGCGCAACTGGTGCAGCACCGTCAGCAGCAGCTGGATGTCGTGGAAGTGCAGGCCGGTGGTGGGTTCGTCCAGGATGTACAGCGTGCGGCCGGTGTCGCGCTTGCTCAGCTCCAGCGCCAGCTTCACGCGCTGCGCCTCGCCGCCTGACAGCGTGGTCGCGCTCTGGCCCAGCTTGATGTAGCCCAGGCCCACGTCGAGCAGGGTCTGCAGCTTGCGCGCGAGGGTGGGCACGGCGCTGAAGAACTCGCGTGCTTCTTCCACCGTCATGTCCAGCACCTGGGTGATGTTGCGGCCCTTGTACAGGATCTCCAGCGTCTCGCGGTTGTAGCGCAGGCCGTGGCACACGTCGCAGGGCACGTACACGTCGGGCAGGAAGTGCATTTCCACCTTCAGCACGCCGTCGCCCTGGCAGGCCTCGCAGCGGCCGCCGGCGATGTTGAAGCTGAAGCGCCCAGGCCCGTAGCCGCGTTCGCGCGCGGCGGGCACTTCGGCGAAGAGTTCGCGGATCGGGGTGAACAGGCCGGTGTAGGTGGCCGGGTTGCTGCGCGGCGTGCGGCCGATCGGGCTTTGATCGACGTTGATCACCTTGTCGAAGGCGTCCAGGCCTTCGATCTCCCGGTACGGCGCGGGCTCGGCGTGGCTGGAATACAGCTCGCGCGCCACGGCGGCATACAGCGTGTCGTTGACCAGCGTGCTCTTGCCCGAGCCCGACACGCCGGTCACGCAGGTGAACAGGCCTACCGGAAAATCCACCGTCACCTGCTTCAGGTTGTTGCCGCTGGCACCGGCCACGCGCAGCACGCGCGGCTCGTCCATTTGTTGCAGCGAGCGCCGCTGCTCGGGCACCGGGATGCGCAGCGTGTGCGCCAGGTAGCGGCCGGTGAGCGAGGCCTCGCTGGCGGCCACCTCGTCGGGCGTGCCCTGCGCGATGACCTGGCCGCCGTGCACGCCGGCGCCCAGGCCCATGTCGATCACATGGTCGGCGGCGCGGATCATGTCCTCGTCGTGCTCGACCACCAGCACGCTGTTGCCCAGGTCGCGCAGGTGCTTCAAGGTGCCGATCAGGCGCTCGTTGTCGCGCTGGTGCAGGCCGATGCTGGGCTCGTCGAGCACGTACATCACGCCGGTGAGGCCGGAGCCGATCTGCGAGGCCAGGCGGATGCGCTGGGCCTCGCCGCCCGACAGCGTGTCGGCGCTGCGCTCCAGGCTCAGGTAGGTGAGGCCCACGTCGTTGAGGAAGCTCAGGCGCGAACGGATTTCGCGCACCACCTTGTCGGCGATGCCGGCCTTGGCGCCGTGCAGCGTCAGCGCTTCGAACCAGCGGGCGCAGTCGGCCAGCGTGAGCTTCTCCACCGCAAAGATCGGCAGCCCTTTGTCTTCGGGGGTGCCGGGCAGGAACACATGGCGCGCTTCGGTGCGCAGCCGTGCGCCCTGGCAGGCCGGGCAGGCCTTGGCCGCCTGGTAGCGCGCCAGGTCTTCGCGCACGGCCATCGAGTCGGTCTCGCGGAAGCGGCGCTCGAAGTTGGGGATGATGCCTTCGAAGGGGTGCTTGCGCTTGACGGTGCGCGCCCTGCCCTTGGCGCCGTCGGACTGGTAGAGGAACTCGATCTCTTCCGCGCCCGAGCCATGCAGCAGCACTTGCCGGGCCTGTTCGGGCAGCTCCTCGAAGGGCAGCTCCAGGTCGAAGCCGTAGTGGCGCGCCACGCTTTCCAGCAGCGAGTAGGTGTAGGGGTTGCGCCGGTCCCAGCCTTTGACCGCGCCGCTGGCCAGGCTCAAGCTGGGAAAGGCGACCACGCGGTCGGGATCGAAGGCGGTCACCTGGCCCAGGCCGTCGCAGCCAGGGCAGGCGCCCACCGGCGAGTTGAAGGAGAACAGCCGCGGCTCCAGCTCGGGCAGCGAGTAGCTGCACACCGGGCAGCCGAACTTGCTGGAGAACAGGTGCTCGGTGCCCGTGTCCATCTCCAGCGCCATCGCGCGGCCGTCAGCGATGCGCAGCGCGGCCTCGAAGCTCTCGGCCAGGCGCTGCTTCATGTCCTGTCGTGTCTTCAGCCGGTCGACCACCACGTCGATGTCGTGCTTCTCGGTCTTCTTCAGCTTGGGCAGCTCGGTGGCTTCGGCCACCTGGCCATCGACGCGGAAACGCACGTAGCCCTGGGCCTGCATGTCCTGGAAGAACTCGACGAACTCGCCCTTGCGGTCGCGCACCACCGGCGCCAGCACCATCAGCTTGGTGTCCTCGGGCAGGGCCAGCACCGCATCGACCATCTGGCTCACGCTCTGCGCCTGCAAGGGCAGCCCGTGGTCGGGGCAGTAGGGCGTGGCGGCGCGCGCATAGAGCAGGCGCAGGTAGTCGTGGATCTCGGTCACCGTGCCCACGGTGGAGCGCGGGTTGTGGCTGGTGGCCTTCTGCTCGATGCTGATGGCCGGCGACAGGCCCTCGATCACATCGACGTCGGGCTTGTCCATCAGCTGCAGGAACTGCCGCGCATAGGCCGACAGGCTCTCGACGTAGCGCCGCTGCCCTTCCGCATACAGCGTGTCGAAGGCCAGGCTCGACTTGCCCGAGCCCGACAGGCCGGTGATCACCACCAAGGCGTGCTTGGGGATGTCGAGGTCGATGTTCTTGAGGTTGTGGGTGCGGGCGCCCCGCACGCGCAAGAAGGGCGCGTGCACGGCCTCGCGCAGGGAGCGGCCGGGCGAATCGTCGGCAGACGGCGAGGGGTCGGGGGGCGAACGGCGGTTCACGGCAGGCGGGTGCGAGGCGAACCTGCCATCTTAACCAGCCGGGCCTGCGCGGCACGGGCCTTGATATCCTGACGCGCTTGACCCCAGGGATGGAGCATGAAGAAGAACAAGCGCATGCTGCTGCTGGCCGGCGACGGGCTTTCGGCCTTCGGCGCCTGGATCGACTTTCTGGCGATCCTCACGCTGGCGGCCTACCAGTACCAGGTGTCGGCCTACCAGATGGCGGTCGTCAGCGCCGCGGGCCTGCTGCCCGGCATGTTGCTCGGTCCGGCCCTTGGCCGTGGGTGCGACCGAGGCGACCCGCAGCGGCTGCTGCAGGCCTCGATCGCGCTGCGCCTGGCGATCACCGGCGGCATCCTGGGCTGCGCCGACTACGGGCTGTTCCTGCTGCTGGTGGGGCTGCGCTCGGTGTTCGCCGCGGTGGCGCCGCCGGCGATCAATGTGCTGGCGGTGCGCAGCGTGCCGGTGCAGGACCGGCAGCGCTTTTACGCCCAGCTCAATGTGGTCAACAGCGCGGCCAAGGTGCTGGCGCCGGTCGTTGGGGCTGCCGCGAGTTCCTTTCATGGCGAGCCGCTGGCGCTGGGCTTGTCGCTGGCATTGTCGGCCGCCGCCTGGGGGGTGTTCGGGCTGCTGCCGCCCGCGCTGCAACGGGTGGAAGAACAGGGTGCCACGGCTGGCGCGTCGCAAGTGGGCGTCGCCGGGCCCGTACTGCCGCTGCTTTGGATCGGCGCCACGCAGGCCTTCATGACTTTTTGCGTGAACAACCTGGTGCCTGTGATGCTGCAGCAAGGCGGTATCGACAAGGGCATGCTGGGCTTGCTGGTTGCGTGCTCCGGCGCCGGCAACATTCTTTCCGGCCTTTGGCTGGCGCGTCGGGCGGCCATGAACCGGTGCGTGGGGCGCCCCGGGGAACTGGTCGCGCCTTTGCTCGCGCAGGCGGCGGGCTTTGGCTTGATGGGCGCGGCGCTGGCGCCGGGAGCCGCGCTTGCCGTGATCGTGTGGCCGCCACTGTTTTTCGCCATCGGCACGGCGAGCGCGCGCTTTGCAGTAGCGTTGAACGTGTACCTCGGTACGCACCATGCTTCCACGATGGGCGCCGCATCGGGGCGGTTGCAGTCCTGGCAACAGGCGATGATCTTCGTGGCGCCGCTCGTCGGTGCCTGGGTGCTGGAGCGATGGGGCGCCACTGCGCTGTTCGGCTTCGCGGCGGCGGCCGGCGGCGTCTCGATGCTGCTGTTCTGGCTGTGGGCCGGCCGCGTGCGCAAGGCCGCCAAACCGGCCTGCGGCGCGTGACGGATGGCGCGATGCCGGCCGTCGCCGCATACTCGCCCCGCGTGGCGTGTCAGTCGGCGCTGACACTGGCATCGGCATGCGCCGACCGGGCGCCGTCGCCACGGATGGCCTACAGGCACCCAGGTGCTTGCTAGATTCGACCCCATACGCAAAACACTGCGGTAGGAGCACGACGTGCTGACGACCCGTTTGGGCCTGTTCGACGATCACGACATCGTCCGCGCAGGCTTCCGGTACATCTTGTCCCAACACAGCGACATCGTGATCGAAGCCGAGGGAGGCACCGGGCGCGAGGCGCTGTCGGCCATCCGCTCCGGCAAGGTGGACGTGTGCCTCGTGGACCTGTCCTTGCCCGACCTGTCGGGCATCGACGTGCTGCGCCAGGCCAAGGCCGGACAGCCCGACGTGGCGATCCTGATCCTGTCGGCCTACTCCGAAGACCAGTACGGGCTCAACGTGCTGAAGGCCGGCGCGAGCGGCTTCCTGAGCAAGGAGCTGGCGCCCGAGCAGCTGGTCGCCGCGGTGCGCACCGTGGCCGCGGGGCGGCGCTACATCAGTCCCAAGCTGGCCGAGAAGCTGGCCGCCGGCCTCACCCACGACATCGAGCAGCCGGCGCACCTGCGCCTGTCGGAGCGCGAGTTCCAGATCTTCTCCAAGCTGGTGGTGGGCCGCAGCGTCACCGAGATCGCCGACGACCTGTGCCTGTCGTCCAAGACCGTGAGCACCTACCGCGCGCGCGTGCTGGAGAAGATGGGCTTCAAGACCAACGCGGAACTGACGCAGTACGCCGTCAAGAACAACCTGATTCCATGATGTCTTCACCGCCCGCCACGTTCGCCCCCTCCGACGACCGCAACGTCTCGGGGAGCGCGTCGCTGCGGGTGCTGCTGGTGGAGGACCTGCCGCGCGTGCAGCTGATGCTGCGCGAGCTGATCGAGGAGCCGGGCCGCTTCGAGGTGGTGGGCGTGGCCGACACCGAGGACCAGGCCGTGGCCTTGTACGAGCAGCGTGAGCCGGAGGTGGTGGTGGTCGACCTCAACCTGCGCAGTGGCACCGGCATGGGCGTGCTGCAGCGCATTCGCGAACGCAAGGCTGCCGTGCGGCCGCTGCTGATCGTGCTGACCAACCACACGCTGCCGGTGCTGCGCAATGCCTGCGAGAAGGCTGGCGCCGACCATTTCCTGGACAAAAGCCGCGAATTCGCGCGGGTGCGCACGTTGATCGAAGAGCGCGCCCAGCACCCGCGCGGCGCCGCCGGCGGCTGAATCCGTCCCTTCGCATAATCGGGGCGACCCACTTCCGCCCCGCTCCATGCACCAGCTTCCCACCTACGACGACGTGGCCGCCGCAGCCGGCCGCCTGGCCGGCCGGGCCCACCGCACGCCGGTGCTCTGCTCCCGCACGCTGAACGCCGAACTCGGCGCCGAAGTGTTCATCAAGTGCGAGAACTTGCAGCGCATGGGTGCGTTCAAGTTCCGTGGTGCGTTCAATGCGCTCTCGCAGTTCAGCGAAGACCAGCGCCGGCGCGGCGTGGTCACGTTCTCTTCGGGCAACCATGCGCAGGCCATCGCGCTGTCGGCGCGGCTGCTCGGCATGCCGGCCACCATCGTGATGCCCCACGATGCGCCAGCCGCCAAGGTGGCCGCCACCGAAGGCTACGGTGGGCGCGTGATCCGCTACGACCGCTACACCGAAGACCGCGAGGCCATCGGCCGGCGGCTGGCAGAAGAAGAAGGCCTCACGCTGATCCCGCCCTATGACCATCCGCACGTCATCGCCGGCCAGGGCACCGCGGCGAAGGAGCTGATCGAGGAAGCGGGGCCGCTCGACGCGCTGTTCGTGCCGCTGGGCGGCGGCGGGCTGCTCTCGGGCAGCGCGCTGGCCATGCGCGCGCTGTCGCCGCAGGCCCGGCTCTATGGCGTGGAGCCTGAAGCGGGCAACGATGGGCAGCAATCGTTTCGTGCCGGCCGCATCGTGCACATCGACACGCCGCAGACCATTGCCGACGGCGCGCAGACCCAACACCTGGGCCACCACACCTTCGAGATCATCCGCCGCGACGTGGACGACATCCTCACCGCCCCCGATGACGCGCTGGTGGCGGGCATGCGCTTCTTCGCCGAGCGCATGAAGATCGTGGTGGAGCCCACCGGCTGCCTGGGCCTTGCGGCCGCGCGCCGCCTGAAAGGCCAGCTCGCCGGCCAGCGCGTGGGCGTGATCGTCAGCGGCGGGAACGTGGACCTGGGCCGCTTCGCCGCGCTGGTGGCTGGCTGAGGGCCGCTCACTCGGCGGCCAGCGGCACGGCCGCTTCGTCCTGCGAGCGCTTGAGCGGGAAGGTGGCGGTCACCGTCGTACCCTCGCCGGGCGCGGTGCGCAACGAGAAGCTGCCGCCCAGCGAGCGTGCGCGCTGGCGCATGCCGGCGATGCCATGGGTCAGGTGCTGCGGCTCGAAGTCGGCGATGCCGATGCCGTCGTCCGCCACGCGCAGCTCCAGCAGGCCCGGCGACCACTTCAGGTCGACGAAGAGGGTGGAGGCCTGGGCGTACTTCAGCGCGTTGGTCAGGCTTTCCTGCACGATGCGGTACACCGCGATCGACACCTCTGGCGGAACGGGGTCCATGGTCTCGGGCACGCTGACCTCGCAGTGCAGGCCTGCTTTTTCGCATGTTTCCTGCACGTACCACTCCACTGCGGCCGCCAGGCCCAGGTGGTCGAGCAGGCTGGGCCGCAGGTTTTCGATGACGCGGCGCTTGACCTCCACCGCCTCGTCCAGCGAGGCCGACAGGCGCCGCATGCGCTGCTGCACCTCGGGGTCGGCGCCGGAGGCGAAGCCCTCGATCCAGGAGGCGTCGATCTTGGCGGCGGTGAGGATGCCGCCCAGTTCGTCGTGCAGGTCGCGCGCGAGGCGGCTCTTTTCGCGCTCGGTGCTGGTCTGCAGGTAGGTCGACAACGACGACAGCTCCTCGGTGCGCTCTGCCACCGTGCGCTCCAGCTGCTGCGCCTGGCGCGTCAGCTCGGCACGGTGCTGCTCGCGTTCGTAGAAATGGCGCACGGTGCGCACTCCCAGGATGGCCAGGAACACCAGGTTGAGGAACACGATCAGCCCCACGCCGATGCGCTGCATCAGGAAGATGCGGTTGATGTCCTCGGTGCGCAGCTCGTTGAGCCGGTCCAGCTCGCGCAGCAGCTGCTGCGAGCGCTGGGTGATGGCCTCCATCAGGCCGATGCCTTTGCCGCCGACGATGATCTGCACCGCATCGATGCGGTTGCCCTGGGCGGTGTAGTGCACGGTCAGGCGCATCTCGTCGATCTTCTCGTCCACCGCCGGCTGCAGGCCCTGCAGCGGCTCGCGCAGCTGCGGCAGCAGCGCGGCCAGCCGCTGCAGCTCGCCCAGCGCGCCGCGCGAGCGCTCCACCGCCCGGTCGAAGGGCTGCAGGTAGCGCGTGTCGGCCGTGATGAGGTAGCCGCGCTGGCTCGATTCGGCCTGCAGCAGCGATTCGCGCATCAGCGCCAGCTGCAGGCGCGCCTCACTCACCTGGCGCGCGGCGCTGCGGCTGGACTCGATTTCGGTGAAGGCCAGCTCCGAGATGGCCAGCACGACCATCGAGATCGCCGCGGTGACCAGCAGCGTGAGCAGCACGCGCGGCGGCACCGCGTCCAGCCAGCGCTGCAGCGGCGTGGAGGCGGTGGGCTCGGCGGTGGGGTCGGCAGGGGCTTCGGTCATGGGCAGCGCCGCGCGGGCGCCAACAGCTGTCGCAGCAGCCCTTGAGCATACGGCGTGCCCAGACTGGGGTCGTTACGGTTTTCGGCGCACCAGACCCAGCACCAGCGACACGACGAAGCCGATCAGAAAAATGAAGAACAGGATCTTGGCAATGCTGGCGGCGCCCGCGGCGATACCGCCGAAGCCGAACACCGCTGCGATCAGCGCGATCACCAGAAACACTGCGGCGTAGTACAGCATGGCCGTCGCTCCTTGGGTGCTAGCCGTTCAGACGCGGCGGCGCCAGCGCGGCCCCGGCAGGCGCGTCCGAGCCGAGCAGGTCGGTCAGGTCGTCGGCGTGCTCTTCCTCCACCGCGAGGATCTCCTCCATCAGCCGGCGCGAGGTCGGGTCGCGCTCGCCGAAGAAGCGCACCATCTCGCGGTAGCTCTCGATCGCGATGCGCTCGGCCACCAGGTCCTCGATCAGCATCTCGCGCAGCTCGGTGCCGGCGTGGTACTGCGCATGCGAGCGCTGCGTCAGGGTGTCGGGGTCGAAGTCGGGCTCGCCGCCCAGCTGCACGATGCGCGCGGCGATCTGGTCGGCGTGCTGCTGCTCCTGCTGCGCATGCTCCAGGAACTCGTCAGCCGCCAGGCGCGCCTTGAGCCCTTGCGCCATGTAGTAGTGGCGCCGGTAGCGCAGCGCGCACACCAGCTCGGTGGCCAGCGCGTCGTTGAGCAGTTGCACCACCTGCTGCGGGTCGCGCCCGTAGTCGGGGGTGACCGCCCCGTTGCTCACCTCCTGGCGGGCGCGTCGGCGCAATTCCTCCACCGGGGTGAAGCCCGGCACCGTCTGCGCTGCCGGGCCGCGGCCGTTGCCGGCGGTGTCGTGGGTTTGCTTCATCGCCGCGACGCCAGGTAGCCGATCAGCAGCCCCGCCAGCGCGCCGACGCCGATGGCGCGCCACGGGTTGTGGTGCACGTACTCGTCGGTGTAGCGTGCGGCCTGACGGGCGCTGTCGCGCACGTGCAGGGCCGCCAGCTTGTCGCGCGCGCTCGTGCTCAGGCCGTTGAACCGGTCGCGCAGCGTCTCCAGCCGCTCGCTGCTCTCGTCGCCCAGCCGTTCCAGCAGGCTCTGCACCTGCCCGGCCACGTTGTTCAGATCCCGCCGCAAGCGGGCCTCATGCAGGGTGTTCATCGCAAATCCTTTCGTTGGGGGATCAACCGGCCCAGCGAACACCGCGGATCCGGCTCCGCCGGTCCGCTGGTGTTGCTCCCTTGAGGGGGCGGCCGAAGGCCGTAGGGGCTGGCCCCAGCTTATCCAGCGGTGCTCTTCAGGCGGATGTCGTTCTTCACTTCCTTCACACCCTTGATGCCGCGCGCGATCTCGGCCGCGCGGGCCATCTCGGTGCTGTTGTTGGCGAAGCCGCTCAGCTGCACCACGCCCTTGAAGGTCTCGACCTTGATGCCGAGCGCGCTGACCACCGGGTCTTCGACGAAGGCGGCCTTCACCTTGGTGGAGATCCATGCATCGTCGATCACCTCGCCCGTGCTTTCCTTGGTGGCGCTGCCGGCGCAGCCGGCGAGCAGCACGCCGCCGCCCAGTGCGGCCAGCAGCGCGGTCATCGTGATAGCGGAATTGAGCTTCTTCATCGATTTCTCCTTGGGTCGCGGAATGGCCCCGCGCGCTTCGCGCGAAGGCGGTTTCGGCAGACAAGCCATGCCGCCGCCAGCCGATGGAGCAGACTCTAGGAAAGGCCGCCATGGTCCGTCTGTCGGGTGGCGCTGATAGACGACGTGCTCGGTGCTGAGCCGCCTGTCAGCATCGCCCGACAAGGCCCGCGCGTGAGCAAGGCGAATCCCCACGGATGCCGCAGTGGACACGCGATGCGAGCGTGTGCGGCGCTACGATGGCTCTCATGCACAAGCGCAGCCCTGTTGTGTCTGCCGGCCGCTGGCGGCTCGGCGTGATGCTGCCGGCCGCCGCGCTGGCGCTCGCGGCGTGCGGCGGCGGCGTGTGGCTGGGTTTTGGCGACCGCGACGACCCGCCCGATGTCTCGCTGGCCGCGCCGCCCGGTGCCGCCCCCGGCCAGACGGTGCGCCTGGCCGCTGCGGCGAGCGACGATTTCGCGGTTGACTACGTCGCCTTCTACCGCTTCGACGACAACGGCAACAGCGTCTACCTGGGACGTGACGAGAGCGCACCCTACGACTGGGACGCCGTGATGCCCAACACCAGCGCCGACCGCGTGCGCTTTCTGGCCCGCGCCGTGGACGACGTCGGCCAATGGGCCGACAGCGAGACGGTGAGCGTGGCGGTGCTGCGCTGAAGGCTCAGGGCGGCGCCGGCAGGGCTGCGGCCGCGGCCGGGTCGAGATCGGCGGACCATCGCGAGCCGTCGGCTTCTTCCCACCACAGCGTCCGTGCGTGCAGGCTCAGCCGCGCCTGCAGCACGCCCGCTTCGCGCCACTCGGCATGCCATTGCACGGCGCCGCCGGGCTGAGCGCCCTCGGGCATGCGGACCCAGCGGCCGGCACTCGCTTCGCGCAGCTGCAGCAGCCATTCGCGCAACGGCGACGTCGCAGACAAGGGCAGGTCTGCGCTCGACGGCGCCTGCCGTCGCAGCGCCGTCGATGCCCGCGCGTCGCGTGCCGCGGCCGGCACCGCCAGGCGGGCCAGCGCGGGCGGCATCGCGGCCGAGGCCAGCGGTGCCGCCGGGGGCGCTGCAGCCGGCGCCGGCGCCGACGCATGCGCGGGTGCAGCCTCCTCGAACCGCTGAGCGCCGTTCTTGGCCAGCGGCGCCGGCGCTGCGTCCTGCAGGATCTGCGGTGCCGCAGTGGGCCTGGGCGCGCTCGGTTCGCGCTGCGCCTGGGCCCGGCGCTCGCGAGC
>JBFLWE010000066.1:0-35284 GCA_040758375.1 Pseudomonadota bacterium | reverse complement strand
CCGGTTCGTCGTTGGCCGCCTCCTCGTCGCGCGCCGTGCTCCGGGCGGCCTTGCCACCGCGCAGGCTGCGCTTGAGCATTTCGGCCAGGTCGATGATCTCGGCGCCGCCTTCGGCGGCTTCGGCCGCGGCGGGTTGCTCCACGCGCTTGATCTCGCCCTTGTCCATCTTCTCCTGCACCAGGGCCATGATCTCCTCGCGCGTGTGGTCCTCGTACTGCTTCGGGTCCCAGCGGGCGCTCATGTCCTCGATCAGCGCCTCGGCCATCTGCAGCTCGCGTCCGCTGGGGGCCAGCTTGCCCTTGGCCTCGCCGGGCACGCCCATGTCCTCGAGCGAGCGGATCTCGTCATGCCAGCGCAGCGTGTTGAGCATCAGTGCATCGCCTTCGGGGATCAGCGCGGCCAGGTGCTGCTTGGTCTGGATGACCACCTGCGCGATGCCGATGCGCCCGCTTTGCTTCAGCGCCTCGCGCAGCAGCAGGTAGACCTTTTCGCCGCGGCCGGTGGGCGCGAGCACATAGGGGCTGTCGAAGAACTTGGGCGCGATGTCCTCGCGCTTGACGAATGCGAGGATCTCCACCGTCTGCGTCTTCTCCGGCCGGGCGGCCTTGATCTCTTCGTCGGTGAGCACGACGTAGTGGCCGTCCTCCACCTCGATGCCCTTGACGATGTCTTCCTTGGCCACCTCCTTGCCGGTGGCCTTGTTCACGCGCTTGTAGCCCACCGGCTTCATGGTCTTGCGATCGAGCCAGTCGAAGTTGACGCGGTTTTCGCGGGCGGCGGGATACAGGGCCACGGGTATGTGCACCAGCCCGAAGGTGATGGCCCCCTTCCACAGGGCGCGCGGCATGGTCGGTCCTTTCGTGAGCTTGCAGTCTCGCCACTGCAAGCCCTGTACCGGGCACGCGGTGTGCGTATCGGCTGACACCATGCTCAGGGGATCCCTTCAATGTCGTTTTCAACCCTTCTGCTGATCGTCCTGCTCGTGCTGGTCATCGGCACGCTGCCGGCATGGCCGTACAGCAGCAACTGGGGCTATGCGCCCAGCGGCATCCTCAGCGCGGCGCTGGTGATCGTGCTGGTGCTGTTCCTGATGGGCCGGCTGTAACCTCCGGTAAGGCTTACCGGAGGTGTAGCGCTTACGCGCGGCGAGCGCTATTTCACGCCGCTCATGTCGGGCAGGCGGTGCGCGATGCCCTTGTGGCAATCGATGCAGGTCTTCTCGCGGTTGGCCAGGTAGGTGGAGTGCGCGTTGACCGCGCGCGGGCTCTGGCGCGTGAAGTCCATGTACTCGAACTCGTGACAGTTGCGGCACTCCAGCGAGTCGTTGGCCTTCATGCGGTCCCACTCGTGCTGGGCCAGCTTGCGCCGCATGGCCTGGAACTCCTCGGGAGTGTCGATGGTGCCGAAGATCTTGCCCCACACCTCTTTCGAAGCCTGCATCTTGCGCGCGATCTTGGCCGTCCACTCGTGGGGCACGTGGCAGTCGGAGCACTTGGCGCGCACGCCACTGCGGTTGTTGAAGTGGATGGTGCCCTGCAGCTCGGCATACACGTTGTCGCGCATCTCGTGGCAACCGATGCAGAAGCGCTCGGTGTTGGTCATCTCGAGCGCGGTGTTGAAGCCGCCCCAGAACACGATGCCGGCGATGAAGCCCACGATGGTGAGAAAGCCGAGGCTGAAATAGCGGCTGGGGCGCCACAGCACCGTCCAGTAGCGGCGCAACAGGTTCAGCAGTGCACGCATGGGCTAGTTCTTCTTGCCCGGCGGCGGGGCCGGCGGTGCGTTGAGCAGGGTGTCCACGTCGATGAAGCGGTTTTCCACCAGTGGCTGCAGCTCGGCCTGAGGCACGTGGCACTGCAGGCAGAAGTAGCGCCGCGGCGACAGCTCGGCGAGGTGATTGCCGTCGCGGTCCTGGTAGTGGGTCACGCTGATCATCGGGGCGCCGCTTTCCTGCACCTTGGTGCGCGCATGGCAGAACATGCATCGGTTGGCGTTCTTGTCGAGCTGGTAGCCCTCGATCTTGTGCGGCACCACCGGCGGCTGCATCGAGTAGTTGCGCACCCGCTTGATGTCGCTGTTGTCGGGGTTCACGATGGGCGGCGGCTGCGTGGTGTCCTCGATCGCCGCGCCGCGCATGCGGTCCATGCCGACCACGGGCTCGCGCGAGGCCACCACCGCAGGCGTGGCGGGCGGCTGCTGCGCCGAGGCCGGCTGCTGCTGCGGCAGCGGCGCGGTGGCGGTCTTGTCGGCCTTGTCGCAACCGCCCAGGGCCGCCAGCGCCAGCGCCCCGGCCACCAGGAAAAGGCGCGTCGCATTCATGCCTGCACCTTGCGGATGGCGACGGCACATTTCTTGAAGTCCGTCTGGAAGCTGATCGGGTCGGTGGCGTCCAGCGTCACCTTGTTGATCAGCTGGCTGGCATCGAACCAGGGCACGTACACCAGTCCGCGCGGCGGCTTGTTGCGCCCGCGTGTCTCCACGCGGGTCTGCATCTTTCCGCGCCGCGAGACGAGTTCGATCGTGTCGCCCCGGCGCAGGCCCAGGGCGCCGGCGTCCTCGGGGTGCATGTAGGCCACCGCGTTGGGGAATGCGCGGTACAGCTCCGGCACGCGCCTCGTCATCGAGCCGGAGTGCCAGTGCTCCAGCACGCGGCCGGTGCACAGCCAGTACGGGTAGTCCTTGTCGGGCTCTTCGGCCGCGGGCTCGTAGGGCAGGGCGTAGATCACCGCCTTGCCGTCGGGCATGCCGTAGAAGCGCACGCCCTCGCCCTTTTTCACATAGGGGTCGTAGCCCTCGCGGTAGCGCCAGCGCGTCTCCTTGCCGTCGACCACCGGCCAGCGCAGGCCGCGCTCCTTGTGATAGGTGTCGAAGGGCGCGAGGTCATGGCCGTGTCCGCGGCCGAACTGCGCGTATTCCTCGAACAGGCCCTTCTGCACGTAAAAGCCGAACGAGCGGGCATCGTCGTTGTCGTAGCCGGGCTCCATCTGCTCCAGCGGGAACTGGTTCACCTGGCCGTTGGCGAACAGCAGGTCGTACAGCGTCTTGCCCTTGTACTGCGGCGCTTTCGCCAGCAGCTCGGCAGGCCACACCTCTTCCATCGTGAAGCGCTTGGAGAATTCGATCAGCTGCCACAGGTCGGAGCGCGCTTGGCCCGGCGGCTTGACCAACTGGTGCCAGAACTGCGTGCGCCGTTCGGCGTTGCCGTAGGCGCCTTCCTTCTCGACCCACATCGCCGTGGGCAGCACCAGGTCGGCTGCCATCGTGGTGACGGTCGGGTAGGCGTCGGACACCACGATGAAGTTGGCCGGGTTGCGGTAGCCGGGGTAGGCCTCCTGCAGGATGTTGGGCGCGGCCTGCATGTTGTTGTTGCACATCACCCAGTAGGCGTTGAGCTTGCCGTCCTTGAGCATGCGGTTCTGCAGCACCGCGTGGTAGCCCGGCTTGTCGGGGATGGTGCCGGCCGGCAGCTTCCAGATGGCTTCCGCCTCGGCCCGGTGCTTGGGGTTGGTGACCACCATGTCGGCGGGCAGACGGTGGCTGAAGGTGCCCACCTCGCGCGCGGTGCCGCAGGCCGAGGGCTGGCCGGTCAGCGAGAACGGGCCGTTGCCGGGGCTGGAGATCTTGCCGGTGAGCAGGTGCAGGTTGTAGAGCAGGTTGCTGCACCAGGTGCCGCGCGTGTGCTGGTTGAAGCCCATCGTGAAGTACGACACCAGCTTCACCTTCGGGTCGGCATACAGCTGCGCCAGCTGCTCGAGCCGCTCCTTCGGCACGCCCGACAGCTCGGCCACCTTGTCCAGCGTATAGGCGCTGACGAACTTCGCGTACTCGTCGAAGCTGGCCGGGCGCCCGCCGCCGGTGTCGGAGGCGAACTTGGCCTTCTTCTGCAGCGGGTGCTCGGGCCGCAGGCCGTAGCCGATGTCGGCGTTGCCGATCATGAAGCGCGTGTGGCGGTCGATGAAGCCCTTGTCGTAGGCCTTCTTCTGGATGATGTAGTGGGCGATGTAGTTGAGGATCGCCAGGTCGGTCTGCGGGCGGAAGGTGAGGCTCAGGTCCGACAGGTCGTAGCAGCGGTGTTCGTACACCGACAGCACCGCCACCTTGACGTGCGGCGCCGAAAGCCGCCGGTCGGTGATGCGCGTCCACAGGATGGGGTGCATCTCCGCCATGTTGGAGCCCCACAGCACGAAGGCGTCGGCCTGCTCGATGTCGTCGTAGCAGCCCATCGGCTCGTCCATGCCGAAGCTGCGCATGAAGCCGGCCACCGCCGAGGCCATGCAGTGGCGCGCGTTGGGGTCGAGGTTGTTGCTGCGAAAGCCCGCCTTCAGCAGCTTGGCGGCGGCGTAGCCCTCCCACACCGTCCACTGGCCCGAGCCGAACATGCCCACGGCGGTGGGGCCGCTTTCCTTGAGCACGTGCTTCCACTGCGCGGCCATGGTGTCGAAGGCCACATCCCAGCTCACCGGCTGGAACTCGCCGTTCTTGTCGTACTTGCCGTCCTTCATGCGCAGCAGCGGCTGCGTGAGGCGGTCTTCGCCATACATGATCTTGGAGAGGAAGTAGCCCTTGACGCAGTTGATGCCGCGGTTCACCTCGGCGTTGATGTCGCCGTGCGTGGCCACCACGCGGTTGTCCTTGACCGCCACGTTGACCCCGCAGCCCACGCCGCAGAAGCGGCAGGGTGCCTTGGACCACTTGAGCTGCGTCCTGGCGGCGTCGGTCACCACGTTGGCCGCCTGGGCCAGCGGCGGCAGCCCGGCGGCCAGCGCGGTGGTGGCGGCCGCGGTGTCGCGGATGAAGTCGCGTCGCGTCGTCATGTGGGCATCTCCTGTTGCATGGCCGCTGCGGGCTCGGCGTGCTGGTAGACCAGCGCCACGTTCAGCACGCCGGGCAGCGTGCGCATCGCCTCCAGCCGCTGCACCACCTCGCCGGCGCTGCCGGCCTCCACCACCACGACGATGCGGCCGTCGGCGGCGTGCTGCACCACCTGGGCTTGCGCGCTGCAGGCGATCGCCTCGCGCACCGCGGCGCAGGCCTCGGGCCGCGCCTGCACCAGCACGCCGGCGATGTGTATCTCGGGCGCCATGCTCATCCCGGAAGGTCGCCAGTGAGCAGCTGGTACATCCAGACCAGGAATCCGTAGCCGCCGACCACCATCACCGCCAGCACGGGCGCGGTCACGACGGTGAGGAAGACGAAGGTGCGCAGCTCCTCCTGGCGGGTGGAGGGGTCTTCGGGATCGGGCGTGGCCATGGACGGTTCCCTGTGCCTTGGTGTTCGATCCTGCCAGCAGCCGACATGCCCATGGTGGCAGCCGGGCGCAGGCGCCGGATTTGCAGCGGGGTGATGATTGCGCCGGATGCCGCTTCCGTATCTTGGGGACATCATGGAGAACACACACCGCATCGAACGCGATACATTCGGCCCGATCGAGGTGCCGGCCCAGGCCCTGTGGGGTGCGCAGACGCAGCGCTCGCTGCAGAACTTCCGCATCTCGGGCGAGCGCCAGCCGCGCGAGCTGATCCACGCGCTGGCGCAGGTCAAGCGTGCCGCGGCCGAGGTCAACCGCGAGCTGGGCCAGCTACCGCCCGACAAGGCCGACGCGATCATGGCCGCGGCCGACGAGGTGCTCGGCGGCCGGCACGACAGCGAGTTCCCGCTCGTGGTGTGGCAAACCGGCTCGGGCACCCAGACCAACATGAACCTCAACGAGGTGCTCGCCAACCGCGCCAGCGAGATCCTGGGCGGCGAGCGGGGCGAAGGCCGGCTGGTGCATCCCAACGACGACGTCAACCGCGGCCAGTCGTCCAACGACGTCTTTCCCACCGCGATGCATGTGGCCGCGGCCGTCGGCATCGAGCAGCGGCTGCTGCCGGCGCTGCGCGCGCTGCGCGACACGCTGCATGCGAAGTCGCTGGCCTTCATGGACATCGTGAAGATCGGCCGCACCCACCTGCAGGACGCCACGCCGCTCACGCTGGGGCAGGAGTTCTCGGGCTATGTGGCGCAGCTCGAACAGAACGCCAGGCACCTGCAGGCCGCGCTACCCCACCTGTACGAGCTGGCCCTGGGCGGCACGGCAGTGGGCACGGGCCTGAACGCGCATCCCGACTTCGCCTTCCGCGTCGCCGATGCCATCGCGCGGCTGACGGGGCTGCCCTTCGTCACCGCGCCCAGCAAGTTCGAGGTGATGGCTGCGGCCGATGCGCTGGTGCATGCGCACGGCGCGCTCAAGACGCTGGCCGCCAGCCTGAGCAAGATCGCCAACGACATCCGCTGGCTGGCCAGCGGCCCGCGCTCGGGCCTGGGCGAGATCAGCATCCCCGAGAACGAGCCGGGCAGCTCGATCATGCCGGGCAAGGTGAACCCCACGCAGAGCGAGGCGCTCACGATGGCCTGCTGCCAGGTGTTCGGCAACGACGTGGCGGTGAACATGGGCGGCGCCTCGGGCCATTTCGAGCTCAACGTGTACCGGCCGATGATCGCCCACAACGTGCTGCAGTCGATACGGCTGCTGGCCGACGGCATGGTCAGCTTCAACGAGCACTGCGCCGTGGGCATCGCGCCCAACCGCGAGCGCATCGCCGAGCTGCTGCAGCGCTCGCTGATGCTGGTGACCGCGCTCAACCCGCACATCGGCTACGACAAGGCCGCGCAGATCGCGAAGAAGGCGCACCGCGAGGGCAGCACGCTGCGCGAGGCGGCGCTGGCGCTGGGCTACGTGACGGCCGAGCAGTTCGACCTGTGGGTGCGGCCGGAGAAGATGGTGGGTTGATCCGCGCGCCGGCCGCTGCCACACTGGCGCCCGGACGAGGCGAAGGACGGGCCATGCGTGAGGGCGCAGCTGCAAGTCAGGCCGGGGCCATCCTGGTCGTCGACGACGCACCGGCCAACCTGGAGATGGTGGCGGGGCTGCTCGAGCGCCACGGCTACACACCCGTGGTGGCGCTGGGCGGCGAAGAGGGCATACGGCGCGCCGAGTTCGTGCAGCCCGAGCTGATCCTGCTCGACGTGCGCATGCCCGGCCTCGACGGCTTCGAGACCTGCCGCCGCCTGAAGGCCGCCGAGGCCACGCGCGACATCCCGGTGATCTTCATGACCGGGCTGGGCGAAACCAGCGACAAGCTCGAGGGCTTCAGGGCCGGCGCGGTGGACTACATGACCAAGCCGCTCGATGGCGCCGAGGTGCTGGCGCGCATCGACACCCATCTCACGCTGTACACGCTGCGCCGCGAGCTGGCGCAGCGCAACGCGCAGCTGCAGCAGGAAATCGAAGCTCGGCAGGTGATCCAGTCGGCGCTGGAGCGCTCCAACGCCGAGCTGGAGCAGCTGGCCTACGTGGCCTCGCACGACATGCAGGAGCCGCTGCGCATGGTGGCCAGCTACCTGCAACTGGTGGCCCAGCGCTACCAGGGCCGGCTCGACGCCGACGCCGACGAGTTCATCGGCTACGCGGTGGACGGCGCCAAGCGCCTGCAGGCGCTCATCAACGACCTGCTGGCCTACTCGCGCGTGGGCACCAAGGGGCGCCCGTTCGAGCCCACCGACTGCGCCCGCGCGGTGGACACCGCGCTGGTCCACCTGCGGCTGGCGCTGGCCGACACGGGGGCACGGGTGCACGTGGGTCCGCTGCCGGTGCTGCAGGCCGACGCGCTGCAGCTGACCCAGCTGTTCCAGAACCTGATCGGCAACGCGATCAAGTTCCACCGCGAGGAGCCGCCCGAGGTGTGGGTGTCGGCCGAGCGCGAGGGCACAGGCTGGCGCTTCACGGTGCGCGACAACGGCATCGGCATCGCGGCCGAATACCACGAGCGCATCTTCGCGCTGTTCCAGCGCCTGCACGGGCGGCGCGAGTACCCGGGCACGGGCATCGGCCTGGCGATCTGCAAGAAGATCGTCGAACGCCACGGCGGCACGGTGGGCGTGGTCTCGGAGCCGGGGCGCGGATCGAGCTTCTTCTTCACCCTGCCTGCGCACTAACCAGGAGGACAAAGCCGCCCGGAAGGCGCAAGATAGCGCCGTTCTCCAGGGGGCCAGAAGCCGCCGGACGAAGGCGGACGTTCTCGAGGAGACGGCCATGGGTTCGTTCAGGCGGCTCGCGTGGCGCTGCGTCCTGCTGGGCGTGGCGGCCCTGTGCTGCAGCGGCGCCGGCGCGCAGGAAGGCCGCCGTGCGATGAACGAAACGCGGGTGGTCAAGCAGAGCAATATCGAGGCCCCGCGCGTGGCCGCTGCATGCCGCCGCGGCGCCTGCCCCTTTGCGGGCCAGTCGCTCACGCTCATCGTCTCCGGCGACCGCATGGCCGCCGGCATGCGTGAAGTGCGGCGCGAGTTCGTCGAGGCCACCGGTGCGCAGCTGCAGATCGTGGAGGTGTCGTTCGATGAGCACTTCGCGAACCTGATCTCCGACATGACCAACCGCGTGGGCAAGTACGACGTGTCGATCGCGGGCGCCTGGTGGCTGGGTGAGCTGGTCGCAGGCGACTACATCATCTCGTACGACCACCTCTACGGCGACCCGCGCTTCCCGAAGTGGAGCATCGACGACGTGCTGCCCGCCCCGCGCAGCCTGCTGCTGTACGGCGGCCGCAAGTACATGGTGGCCAATGACCATGACGGCCAGATCATGTATTACCGGCGCGACCTGCTGGCCGCTGCCGGCCACCAGACCGCGTTCCAGGCCCGCTATGGCCGCGCGCTGCAGGTGCCCGCCACGTGGGACGAGTTTCGTGAGGTGGCGGAGTACTTCAACGGCCAGGACCTCAACGGCGACGGCGAGCCCGACCATGGCGTCGTGATGCCGTTGCGCGCCGGCGCGCAGGGCATGTTCCACTTCATGTCGCTGTCGGCGCCGTTCGTGATAGGGCCTGCCAACCCGCGCCACTACTGGTTCGACCCCCGGACCATGAAGCCGCTGATCGACAGCCCCGGCCACGTGAAGGCGCTGCAGACGCTGGTGGCGCTGGTGAAGTTTGGCCCCAAGGACATGCTCACCTGGGACCTGGGCCGCGGCTGGGACCATTTTCTCGCCGGGCGTGCCGCGCTGGCGATGACCTGGGGCGACCTCGGTGCGCTGGCGCAGCAAGAGGGCAGCAAGGTGCGCGGCAGGCTGGGCGCGGCGCCGCTGCCGGGCACGCGCGAGTACTACGCCGTGCCGCACAAGCGCTGGATGCGCGGCAACGCCGTCAACCGCGTGGGCAACACCACCGGCGGCTCCTGGGCGGGCGTGATCTCGCGCTTTTCCAAGGCGCCGGAGGCGGCGTACTACCTGCTGGCGCTGCTGGCGACGAAACCGAAGTCGGTGCTGTTTGCCGCGCGCGGCTGGGACGGCATCGATCCGGGCAGGCGCTACCACTTCCTGCCGCCCGAAGGCACCGGTGAGCTGCACAGCTACCTGGACGCCGGCTGGGACGAGGCCGACGTGCGCGCCTACCTGCACGCCTACAGCCAGACCTTCAGCAACCCGCTGCAGTTTCCCTACCTGCGCATTCCGGGCACCTTCAGCTACTGGCAGGCGCTGGACCTGCACCTTGCCGAGGCGGCGGCCGGACAGCTCAGCCCCGAGGCGGCACTGAAGGCCGCGGCGGTGGACTTCGAGGAGATCACCGTGCGGCTGGGCCGCGAGCGGCAGAAAAAGGCGTATCGCAGCTCGCTGGGGTTGAAGTGAACGTCGGGCCAGGACCCCTGGGCATCGGCGGCAAGCTGATGCTGGCCTTCGGCGCGATGGCCGGGCTCACGCTGCTGGTGGTGGCGTTGGCGCTGGTGGCGGGCAAGGCCGCCACCGAGGACATCGAGCTCACCGAGGGCACGCGCGCGCCGGCTTCGCTGGCGTCGGCGCAGGCGCAGGCCAGCCTGTTGCGCATGCAGCTGCACGTGCGCGGCTACCTGGTGCTGGGCGAGTCGCAATCGATCGACGAATACGAAACCGCGCGCCGTGCCTTCGAGAGCAGCCTGTCGACGCTGCAGACCATGTCGGCCGCCTGGGACGACGAGGGCGCGCGCTCGGTCGCCCTGCTGACCGCCGGCTACCAGCGCTGGGCGGCGCTGCCGCCGCAGCTGTTCGCGCTGCACGACAACCCGCTGAAGAACCGCCCGGCGCTGCGCCTGGCGCGGGTGGACGTGCAGCAGCGGCGGGTGCTCATCCTCACGCACGTGGAGTCGATGATCGCGCTGCAGAAGCAGCGCGAGCCCACGCCCGCCCACCGCGACCTGATGGCCGACCTGCTGGGTTTCCAGACCTCCTTCGACGCGATGGCGACCAACCTCATGGCCTACGGCGCCTCGGGCGAACTCAACTTCAAGCTGGCCTACGGGCCGCAGCTGGCCACCACCGCCGCCGTGTGGAACGCCTTGTCGGCCAAGGCCGACCAGCTCGCGCCGCCGCAGCGCGCCTTGTTCAACGAGGTGGCCCGGCTGCGCGCCGAGGTGGCCGACCTGGCGTTGCAGATCGTGGCCATCCTCAACGGCGAGCATGCCTACGAAGACCTCTACCTGTACCGCACCCAGGTGGCGCCGCAGGCCGAGGGGCTGCTCGCGCTGCTGGGCCTGATCACCGAGCGCCAGCAGCAGGCGCTGCAGTCGGGCCTCGGGCGCGCGCGCTCCAGCCTGGCCGCCGCAAGGCTGCAGACCGCCGTGGGTGGGCTGATGGCGGTGCTGATCGCGGTGGCGCTGGTGTTCGCGTTCCGGCGCAGCATCGTGGCGCCGGTGCAGCGCCTGACCGCCGTGGCCGAGCGCGTGGCCGGCGGCGACTTGAGCGCGCGCGCGGACATCGATTCGCGCGACGAGATCGGCGTGCTGTCGCGCAGCATCACCGCGATGACCGAGCGCCTGGCGGCCACCATCGCACACCTGGAAAGCACCATCGGCGACGCCGAGCGTGCGCGCCAGGCAGCGGAAGTGGCCAACCGCGCGAAGAGCGTGTTCCTCGCCAACATGAGCCACGAGTTGCGCACGCCGCTCAATGCCGTGCTCGGCTATGCGCAGGCGCTGCAGCGCGAGCCCGACCTGAGCGCGCGCGAGTCGGCCGGCCTGGCCACCATCCGCCGCAGCGGCGAACACCTGCTCACGCTGATCAACGGGGTGCTGGACCTGGCGCGCATCGAGGCCGGCAAGGTCGAGCTCTATCCGGAAGCCCAGAGCCCCGCCGCGCTGCTGGAGACTGTGAACGACATCATCCGGCTGCAGGCGCAGGAAAAAGGCCTGGCCTACCGTTTCGAGGCCGATCCCGAGCTGCCGTCGCGCGTGGTGCTGGACGGCAAGCGCCTCGCCCAGGTGCTGCTCAACCTGCTGAGCAATGCGGTGAAGTTCACCGACAAGGGCACGGTGGGCCTGTCGGTGCGCCGCCTGTGCGAGGCTGCGCCCGGCCATGCCCGGCTGCGCTTCGAAGTGAGCGACACCGGCATCGGCATCGCCACCGAGCAGGTCGACGGCATCTTCCGTCCCTTCGAACAGGGCTCGGACGTGCAGCGGCGCTACGGCGGCACGGGGCTGGGCCTGGCGATCAGCCAGCAGCTGATCACGCTGATGGGCGGCAGGATCGAGGTCGAAAGCCGGCCCGATGAGGGCAGCCGGTTCTGGTTCGAGCTGGAGCTGCCGCTGGCGCCTGTGCAGGCGCCGGCCGCGCAAGGCCTCAGGGTGGAACAGGTGCTGGGCTATGAGGGTGTGCGCCGCCGTGTGCTGATCGTCGACGACGTGCCGGGCAACCGCGGCACCCTGGCCGACTTCCTGGGGCCGCTGGGTTTCGAGGCCCATGAGGCCGTCGATGGTGCTGCCGGGCTCGCCCTGGCCAACGCGGTGAAGCCGGACCTGGTGCTGATGGACAGCGTGATGCCGGTGCTCGACGGCCTGGAAGCCACGCGGCGGCTGCGCGCGCACCCCGCGCTGGCGAAGGTGCCGGTGGTCGTGGTCTCGGCCAGCGCCTCGGTGGCCGACGAGGCGGCTGCCATTGCCGCGGGGGCCGATGCCTTCCTGCCCAAACCCCTGGCCTTCGCCGAACTGCTGCAGACGATCGGGCGGCTGCTGCACTTGCGGTGGATCCTGCGGCCGGGCCAGCCCGCGGCGCAGGCGCCGCTGACGGCCGCGCTGGTGCCGCCGCCCGCCGAGGAGATCGAGGTGCTGTGGCGCCTGGCGCAGATCGGCAACATGCGCAGCCTTGCCGCGCGCGCCGACCACATCGCATCGCTGGGCGAGGCCTACCGGCCGTTTGCGCAGCAACTGCGCGCGCTGGCCGAGGGCTTCCAGTCACCGGCGATCGTCGCGCTGGTGCGGCAGTTCCGCCAGGAGGAGCAGACCACATGAACCATCTGCAGCTCGCGCGCGCGATCGAGATCCTGATGGTCGAGGACAACCCTGGCGACGTCCGCCTGACCCGCGAGGCGCTCAAGGACCACAAGGTGTGGACCCGCCTGCACGTGGTGGAAGACGGCGTCGCGGCGCTGGACTTCGTGTTCCGCCGCCCGCCTCACGAAAACGCGCCGCGACCCGACCTGATCCTGCTCGACCTCAACCTGCCCAGGAAGGACGGCCGCGAGGTGCTGGCCGCGATCAAGGGCGACCCCGGGCTGAAGTCGATCCCGGTGGTGATCCTCACCACCTCGCAAGCCGAGGAGGACGTGGTGCGCGCGTACAGGCTCAGTGCCAACTGCTACGTGACCAAGCCGGTGGACTTCGAGCAGTTCACGCGCATCGTGCGCGCCATCGAGCAGTTCTGGCTCACCGTCGTGACCTTGCCGCCGCACGAATGAGTACTCCCACCCAGGTGCTGCTGATCGAGGACAACCCGGGCGATGCCCGGGCCATCCACATGATGCTCGACGAGGTGCCGGGCCTGCAGTTCGCCACGCACTGGTGCGACACGCTCACCGCCGGCATCGACACACTGCGCCATCGCCGCATCGACGTGGTGCTGCTCGACCTGGGCCTGCCCGAAAGCACGGGCCTGGCCACGCTGTTGCGGCTGCAGGCGGCCGGCGTTGCGGTGCCCACGCTGGTGGTGATGTCCGGCCTCACCGACGAAGAGGTCGCGGTGCAGTCGCTGCGGGCCGGCGCGCAGGACTACCTGGTCAAGGGCCAGGTCGACAGCGCGTTGCTGGTGCGCGCCATCCGCTACGCCATCGGCCGCAGCCGTGCTGACGAGGCCTTGCGCGAGGCCCATGCAGCGCTGAAGGAGCGCACCGTCGAGCTGCTCGCCGCCAAGGAGCGCGCCGAGGTCGCCAACCGTGCCAAGAGCGTGTTCCTCGCGCACATGAGCCACGACCTGCGCACGCCGCTGAACGGCATCCTCGGGTTTGCGCAGCTGATGCAGCAGGACGCGGCGCTGATGGAGCGCCACCAGGTGGCGGTGCACACCATCCGCCAGTGCGGCGAACACCTGCTCGCACTGATCAACGACGTGCTCGACCTGGCGAAGATCGAGGCCGGCCGGCAGGAGATCGTGCGCGCTCCAATGGACCTGCGCCGCTTCTTGCAGGGCGTGGCCGAGGTCATCGGCCTGAAGGCGGCGCAGAAGCGGGACGTGAGCTTCGGCTGCGAACTGGGGGAAGACCTGCCGGAAGGCGTGCTCGCCGACGAACGACGGCTGCGGCAGGTGCTGCTGAACCTGTTGGACAACGCGGTGAAGTTCACCCCGCGCGGCCACGTCACGCTGAGCGTGCGGCGCACCGCGCCCGGACGGCTGCGCTTTGCGGTGGAAGACGGCGCGCCGGCGCTGGGCGAGGCCGAGCGCCAGCGGCTGTTCCAGCCCTTCGAGCAACTGGGCGATCCGCGTCAGCGCAGCGCGGGCACCGGCCTGGGCCTGGTGATCAGCCGGCAGTTCGTGCGCCTGATGGGCGGCGAGATCCAGGTGAGCAGCCGCGGCGGCGCTGGCAACCTGTTCTGGTTCGAGCTGGAGTTCGCGCTAGCGTCGCTGCCGGCGCAAGGCGCGCGGGCCACGCCGCCGCGCTTGCGCGGCTACCAGGGGCCGCGCCGCCAGGTGCTGGTGGTGGACGACCTGGCCGACAACCGCGCGGTGCTGGTGCAGGCGCTGAACATGCTCGGCTTCGACACCGTGCAGGCCGACAGCGGGCTGGCGGCACTGGAGCTGTGCAGCACCACCGCGCAAGCTGCGGACCTCGCGCTGGTGGACCTGGTGATGCCCGGGCTTGACGGCCTGCAGACGATCCGCCGGCTGCGCCGGCAAGGCGTGGCGGTGCCCATCATCGCCATCTCAGCCAGCGCCAGCGCCGACGACGAGCGCAGCAGCCTGGCGGCCGGCGCCGACGCGTTCCTGCCCAAGCCGGTGAACCTGGCGCTGCTGGCCGAGCGCGTGGGTTCGCTGCTCGGACTGCGCTGGCTGGAAGACTGAGCGCAGACTTGCTCGTCCGCCGGACGCTGGCGCACCGGCTTGCGGCACGGCAAGGTTGCCGCCTGAAACCTAATTTAGAATAATTCTCATTTGAGGCGGCCCATCGGCCGCCGTGCGGGCGCCCCCGATGTCCATCGTTTCCCTTGCCCATCTGAAGACCGGCGCGCAGGCCACGGTGGCCGAGGTGCTGGCGAGCCCGGCCGCCCAGGAGGGCGAGCTCGCGCTGCGGCTGATCGAGATCGGCTTCCTGCCGGGCGAGCGCGTGCGCGTCATCGCGCGCGGCCAACCCGGCGACGAGCCGATCGCGGTGCGCCTGGGCGCCACCACCTTCGCGCTGCGCCGCTTCGAGGCGGAGCTCGTGCGCGTGCAGCCGGTGGCGTGACCATGGAGCTCAACATCGCGCTGCTGGGCAACCCCAACTGCGGCAAGACCGCGCTGTTCAACCTGCTCACAGGCAGCCGCCAGAAGGTGGCCAACTACGCCGGCGTCACGGTCGAGCGCAAGGAAGGCCTGCTGCGCACGCCCTCGGGCCGGCGCGTGAAGGTGCTGGACCTGCCGGGCGCCTACAGCCTGAACCCGCTGAGCGCCGACGAAGCCATCACGCGCGACATCGTGCTCGGCGCTCGCGCCGACGTGCAGCGGCCCGAGCTGCTGGTGTGCGTGACCGACGCCAGCAACCTCAGGCTCAACCTGCGGCTGGTGCTGGAAGCGCGGCGCGTGGGCGTGCCGTTGGTGGTGGCGCTCAACATGAGCGACGTGGCGCGGCGCCGCGGCATCCGCATCGACCGCGCGGCGCTGGAGCGCGAGCTGGGCGTGCCGGTGGTCGAGACGGTGGGCATCCGGCATGACGGCGCAAAGGGGCTGGTCGCAATGCTGGACTCGACCGCCCGCCCCGCGCCCGCCGCGCCACAGGCCTGGCAGGCGCCCGGCGTGGAGGAGGTGCTGCACACGCAGCAGGAGGTGCGGCGCGTTCTGGCCGCCGCAGTGCAGGAGCCCGAAGCCGACACGCGGCTGGACGACGCGATCGACCGCGTGGTGCTGCATCCGCTGTGGGGCCTGCCCATCCTGGCCGCGTTGCTGTTCCTGATGTTCCAGGCGGTGTTCAGCTGGGCCTCGCTGCCCATGGACGCCATCAGCGCCGGCATGCAGGCGCTGGGCGGCTGGGTGCAAGGCGTGCTGCCCGAGGGCCTGCTGCGCAGCCTGCTGGTGGACGGCGTGATCGCGGGCGCGGGCAGCGTGCTGGTGTTCCTGCCGCAGATCCTGATCCTGTTCCTCTTCATCCTGGCGCTCGAAGACTCGGGCTACCTGCCGCGTGCGGCCTTCCTGCTCGACCGCGTGATGGGCTCGGTGGGGCTGTCGGGGCGCTCGTTCATCCCGTTGCTGTCGAGCTTCGCCTGCGCCATCCCCGGCGTGATGGCCACGCGCACCATCAGCAGCTGGCGCGACCGGCTGGTCACCATCATGATCGCGCCGCTGATGACCTGCTCGGCGCGGTTGCCGGTGTATGCGCTGCTGATCGGCGCGTTCATCCCGCAGCGCGAGGTGTGGGGCGTGTTCAACCTGCAGGGGCTGGTGCTGTTCGTGCTGTACTTCGCCGGCATCGCTTCGGCCATGGCCGTGGCCTGGGGCTTCAAGCACCTGCGCCGCAACCGGGCACAGGCGCCGCTGCTGATGGAGCTGCCGGCCTACCGCTGGCCGAGCGCGCGCCATCTGGCGATCGGCCTGTGGGAGCGTGCGCGCATCTTCCTGCGCCGGGTGGGCGGCATCATCCTCGCGCTGATGATCGTGCTGTGGTTCATCTCCACCTTCCCTGCGCCGCCCGCGGGCGCCACCGGGCCGGCCATCCAGTACAGCCTGGCCGGCATGCTGGGGCGGGCGCTGGAGGTGGTGTTCGCGCCGATCGGTTTCAACTGGCAGATCTCGATCGCGCTGATTCCCGGGCTGGCCGCGCGCGAGGTGGCGGTGGGGGCGCTGGGCACGGTGTACGCGCTGTCGGCCGCAGGCGACGACGTGGCCGACCAGCTCGCGCCGATGCTGGCGGCGAGCTGGGGGCTGCCCACCGCGCTGGCGCTGCTGGCCTGGTATGTGTTTGCGCCCCAGTGCATCTCCACGCTGGCGGCGGTGAAGCGCGAAACCAACGGCTGGCGCTATCCGCTGCTGATGGCCGCGTACCTGTTCGCGCTGGCCTACGCGGCGGCCTTCGTCACCTACCGCGTCGCGCTGGCGCTGGCCGGCTGAACGGCAAGGGCATGCACATGGCCCAGGACCTCGTCGTGGCGCTGATCGTGGCGCTGGCGCTGCTCTACAGCCTCCTGGCGCTGATGCCCGCCGCCTGGCGCCGGGCCCTGGCGGGCCGGCTCGCGCGCGGGATGGGCTGGAGCGACGCGCGCGCCGGCCGTGTCGAGCAGGCGCTGTCGGCCGGCGCTTGCAGCGACTGCGAGCGCTGCGGCGGCTGCAAGCCCGCTGCGCCCCCGCCGGCCGAGGCCGTGGTGTCGATGCAGGCCTTGCGCGACCGCGAGCGTTCGCAGGACGGACCCGGCCGGCCCTGAACACGGCCCGCGCTTCGGAAAAAATTTCCAGTCCGCGGCAACCCTGACCGCAGCAACGCGTGCTGCACTGCAGCGCTGGCAGGGGCCGCGCGGCTCACGCCTGCGCCGGCCCCTGGCACGGCCTTCGCGCATGCTTTGGCACGGGTCTTGCCATAAGGCCCTGCTTCGAGGAGGAGGGTGCTTGTGCGCGCCCCGTCTCCTTCCGTCATTGCCGTACCCCGATGGGAGCCTGCATGAAAGTCGTGGATGACCCCACCGTCCGCTCCGGTGACGAGCTCAACGCCTTGCTGGAAGCCCTGACGGCGCTGCGCAACGGGGACGCCAGCGTGCGGCTGCCGCTGCACTGGCAAGGCGTCGCGGGCAAGGTGGCCGATGTCTTCAATGAAGTGGTCGAGCAGAACGCCGACCTGGCCGCCGAGCTGGCCCGCCTGCAGCAGGTGGTGGGCAAGGAAGGCAAGCTCAAGCAGCGCGCGAGCCTGAGCGCTCGCCGCGGCTTCTGGGGGCAGTCGATCGACTGCATCAACTCGCTGATCGACGACCTGGTGCATCCCACCTCGGAGGTGGCGCGCGTGATCGGCGCGGTGGCCCAGGGCGACTTGTCCAAGAGCATGGCGCTCGAAGTCGAAGGCCGGCCGCTGCAAGGGGAGTTCCTGCGCACGGCCAAGACCATCAACACCATGGTGGACCAGCTCTCGTCGTTCGCCGCCGAGGTCACGCGCGTGGCGCGCGAGGTGGGCACCGAGGGCAAGCTCGGCGGCCAGGCCGAGGTGCAGGGCGTGGCCGGCACCTGGAAGGACCTGACCGACAGCGTGAACTCGATGGCCGGCAACCTGACGGCCCAGGTGCGCAACATCGCCGACGTGACCACCGCGGTGGCCAAGGGCGACCTGTCGAAGAAGATCGACGTGGACGTAAAAGGCGAGTTCCTCACGCTGAAGAACACCATCAACACCATGGTGGACCAGTTGCGCAGCTTCGCGTCGGAAGTGACGCGCGTGGCGCGCGAGGTGGGTTCCGAAGGCATGCTGGGCGGCCAGGCGCGCGTGGAAGGCGTGTCGGGCACCTGGAAGGACCTGACCGACAGCGTGAACTCCATGGCCGGCAACCTGACGGCCCAGGTGCGCAACATCGCCGACGTGACCAAGGCGGTGGCCGCGGGCGACCTGTCGAAGAAGATCACGGTGGACGTCAAGGGCGAGATCCTGGAGCTGAAGAACACCGTGAACACCATGGTGGACCAGCTGCGCTCGTTCGCGGCCGAGGTCACGCGGGTGGCGCGCGAGGTGGGCACCGAGGGCAAGCTCGGCGGCCAGGCCGACGTGCAGGGCGTGGCCGGCACCTGGAAGGACCTGACGGAGAGCGTGAACTTCATGGCCGGCAACCTGACCAGCCAGGTGCGCAACATCGCCGAGGTGACCACCGCGGTGGCCGCGGGTGACCTGTCGAAGAAGATCACGGTGGACGTCAAGGGCGAGATCCTGGAGCTGAAGAACACCATCAACACCATGGTGGACCAGCTGCGCTCGTTCGCGGCCGAGGTCACGCGCGTGGCGCGCGAGGTGGGCACCGAGGGCAAGCTCGGCGGCCAGGCCGACGTGCAGGGCGTGGCCGGCACCTGGAAGGACCTCACCGAGTCGGTGAACTCGATGGCCTCGAACCTGACCTCCCAGGTGCGCAACATCGCCGACGTGACCAAGGCCGTGCAGGCCGGCGACCTCTCGAAGAAGATCACCGTCGAGGTCAAGGGCGAGATCCTGGAGCTGAAGAACACCATCAACACCATGGTGGACCAGCTCTCGTCGTTCGCGGCCGAGGTCACGCGGGTGGCGCGCGAGGTGGGCACCGAGGGCAAGCTCGGCGGCCAGGCCGAAGTGAAGGGCGTGTCGGGCACCTGGAAGGACTTGACCGACTCGGTCAACTCGATGGCCGGCAACCTGACCGGCCAGGTGCGCAACATCGCCGACGTGACGAAAGCCGTGGCCACCGGCGACCTCTCCAAGAAGATCACGGTGGACGTCAAGGGCGAGATCCTGGAGCTGAAGAACACCATCAACACCATGGTGGACCAGCTACGCTCGTTCGCGGCCGAGGTCACGCGCGTGGCGCGCGAGGTGGGCACCGAGGGCAAGCTCGGCGGCCAGGCCGACGTGCAGGGCGTGGCCGGCACCTGGAAGGATCTGACCGACAGCGTGAACTCGATGGCCGGCAACCTGACCAGCCAGGTGCGCAACATCGCCGACGTGACCAAGGCGGTGGCCGCGGGCGACCTGTCGAAGAAGATCACGGTGGACGTCAAGGGCGAGATCCTGGAGCTGAAGAACACCATCAACACCATGGTGGACCAGCTCTCGTCGTTCGCGGCCGAGGTCACTCGCGTGGCGCGCGAGGTGGGCACCGAGGGCAAGCTCGGCGGCCAGGCCGACGTGCAGGGCGTGGCCGGCACCTGGAAGGACCTCACCGACTCGGTCAACTCGATGGCCTCCAACCTGACGAGCCAGGTGCGCAACATCGCCGACGTGACCAAGGCGGTGGCCGCGGGCGACCTGTCGAAGAAGATCACGGTGGACGTCAAGGGCGAGATCCTGGAGCTGAAGAACACCGTGAACACCATGGTGGACCAGCTGCGCTCGTTCGCGGCCGAGGTCACGCGGGTGGCGCGCGAGGTGGGCACCGAGGGCAAGCTCGGCGGCCAGGCCGACGTGCAGGGCGTGGCCGGCACCTGGAAGGACCTGACGGAGAGCGTGAACTTCATGGCCGGCAACCTGACCAGCCAGGTGCGCAACATCGCCGAGGTGACCACCGCGGTGGCCGCGGGTGACCTGTCGAAGAAGATCACGGTGGACGTCAAGGGCGAGATCCTGGAGCTGAAGAACACCATCAACACCATGGTGGACCAGCTGCGCTCGTTCGCGGCCGAGGTCACGCGCGTGGCGCGCGAGGTGGGCACCGAGGGCAAGCTCGGCGGCCAGGCCGACGTGCAGGGCGTGGCCGGCACCTGGAAGGACCTCACCGAGTCGGTGAACTCGATGGCGGCCAACCTCACCGTGCAGCTGCGCGACGTGTCCAAGGTGTCGGCCGCCATCGCCGGCGGCGACCTCACGCAGAAGATCACGGTGGACGTGCGTGGCGAGATCCTGCAGATCAAGAACGTGATCAACACCATGGTGGACCAGCTCTCGTCGTTCGCGGCCGAAGTCACGCGCGTGGCGCGCGAGGTGGGCACCGAGGGCAAGCTCGGCGGCCAGGCGCAGGTCAAGGGCGTGTCGGGCGTTTGGAAGGATCTCACCGACAACGTGAACTTCATGGCCGGCAACCTCACCTCTCAGGTGCGCGGCATCGCGAAGGTGGTGACGGCCGTGGCCGGCGGCGACCTGAAACAGAAGCTCACCGTGGAGGCCAAGGGCGAGATTGCCGCGCTGGCCGACACCATCAACTCGATGACCGACACGCTGGCCACCTTTGCCGACCAGGTGACCACCGTGGCGCGTGAGGTGGGCGTGGAAGGCAAGCTCGGCGGCCAGGCCAAGGTACCGGGCGCCTCGGGCACCTGGAAGGGCCTGACCGAAAACGTCAATCAGCTCGCGGCCAACCTCACGACGCAGGTGCGCGCGATCGCAGAAGTGGCCACCGCGGTGACCCAGGGCGACCTCACGCGCTCGATCACCGTGGAGGCGCAAGGCGAGGTGGCGGCCCTGAAGGACACGATCAACGAGATGATCCGCAACCTGAAGGACACCACCAACAAGAACACCGAGCAGGACTGGCTGAAGACCAACCTCGCCAAGTTCAGCCGCATGCTGCAGGGCCAGCGCGACCTGGTGCAGGTGGGCCAGATGATCCTGTCCGAGCTGGCGCCGGTGGTGGGCGCGCAGCAGGCCGAGTTCTACGTGATGAACACGCAGCAGGAGCCGCCGCGCCTGAAGCTGTTCGCCAGCTATGCCTCGGGCGGGCAGCTGATGCACGGCAAGGAGATCGACCTCGGCCAGGGCCTGGTGGGCCAGTGCGCGCTCGACAAGGAAAAGATCCTGCTCACCAACGTGCCCAGCGCGGCCTTCCGCGTGGCCTCCGGCCTCTCGGAAAGCGCGGCGATGGACGTGCTGGTGCTGCCTATCGTGTTCGAGGGCCGCGTGCGCGGCGTGCTGGAGCTGGCCTCGCTGGAGCGCTTCAACCCGGCGCACCAGGCCTTCCTGGACCAGCTCACCGAGTCGATCGGCATCGTGGTCAACACCATCGAGGCCAACACCCGCACCGAAGACCTGCTGAAGCAGTCGCAAAGCCTGGCGCAGGAGCTGCAAAGCCGCCAGCAGGAGCTGCAGCAGACCAACCAGGAGCTGCAGGAAAAGGCCCGCCTGCTGGCCCACCAGAACGAGGAGGTGGAGCGCAAGAACCGCGAGGTCGAGCAGGCGCGCCAGGCGCTGGAAGAAAAGGCCGAGCAGCTGGCGCTGACCTCCAAGTACAAGAGCGAGTTCCTGGCCAACATGTCGCACGAGCTGCGCACGCCGCTCAATTCGCTGCTGATCCTCAGCGACCAGCTCTGCAAGAACCCCGAGGGCAACCTGTCGGCCAAGCAGGTGGAGTTCGCCAAGACCATCCACTCCTCGGGCAACGACCTGCTGATGCTGATCAACGACATCCTCGACCTGTCGAAGATCGAGTCGGGCACCGTGGCGGTGGACGTGTCCGAGCTGCGCATGGACGACCTGCTGCGCTCGGTGGAGCGCGGCTTCCGGCACTTCGCCGAGTCCAAGCATCTGGAGTTCGAGGTCAATGCCGATGGCCCGCTGCCCAAGACCATGGTCACCGACGCCAAGCGCCTGCAGCAGATCATCAAGAACCTGCTGTCCAATGCCTTCAAGTTCACGCACCAGGGCCGCGTGGCCTTCAGCGTGGCGCCGGTGGCCGGCGGCTGGTCGCCCGACAACGAGGACCTGAACCGCGCAGCCCAGGTGATCGCCTTCTCGGTGTCGGACACCGGCATCGGCATCCAGCCCGACAAGCAACAGATCATCTTCGAGGCCTTCCAGCAGGCCGACGGCTCCACCAGCCGCAAATACGGCGGCACGGGCCTGGGCCTGGCGATCAGCCGCGAACTCTCGAAGCTGCTGGGCGGCGAGATCAGGCTGGTCAGCGCGCCGGGCAAGGGCTCGACCTTCACGCTGTTCCTGCCCGTGAGCTACATGCCTTCGCGCGGCTCGCGCCTCGGCCGCAACGCCGAGGTGGAACGCCGGCCCCCGGCCGCCGAAGTGCCCGCGGGGACGCCGCTGCGCGCCGACAACGCGCGCCGGCCGGCACCGGGCAGCGAGGCGAGGGCGATGGAGGCCCAGGCGCTGGGCGCGCAGGACGAAGGCGAGGTCTTCCTCAACGTGGCCGACGACGACCGCAACGACATCGCCAACGGCGACCGCGTGCTGCTGATCGTCGAAAACGACATCGGCTTCGCCAAGGTGCTGCTGGAGGCGGCGCGCGAAAACGGCTTCAAGGGCCTGGTCAGCACCACGGGCGCGGGCGCGCTGGCACTGACGCGCGAGTACCACCCGTCGGCGATCACGCTCGACATCTTCCTGCCCGACATGCAGGGCTGGCGCATCCTCGACCGGCTGAAGACCGACCTGGAGACGCGCCACATCCCGGTGTGCGTGGTCTCCACCGACGACTCGCGCGACCGCGCGCTGCAGGCGGGGGCCCTGGGCTTCCTGGCCAAGCCGCTGCAGTCCAAGGACATGGTGGTGGAGGCCCTGACGCAGTTGCGCCGCTACACCGAGCGGCCCACACGCCGGCTGCTGGTGGTCATGCCCGACGGCGAGGCGCGGCGCGGCCTCGTGGCGAGTTTCGAGCAGGACGTGGACGCCTGGCTCGTGGAGCGCGAGGACGAAGCGCGCGAGGTGCTCTCGCAGGCCGACTGCGTGGTGGTCGACGCGTCAGTGCCGGGCCTGAGCCCGCGCGACGTGCTCGAGGCGATCGAGCAGCGGGGCGGAACCCAGCAGCTGCCGGTGGTGGTGTTCAATGCGGCGCAGCTCGACGGCACGCCGTGGCTGGGGCATCCGGGCGGCTTCGCGCTGCGCGAGGTGCGCTCGATGAACGCGCTGCTCGATGCCACCGCGTTCTTCCTGCACCGTCACCCGGCCCGCATGTCGGAGGCCGAGCGCGGCGCGGTGGAGGCCATGCGCGGCGGCCACCGCACGCTCGAAGGCAAGAAGGCGCTGATCGTCGACGACGACATGCGCAACATCTTCGCGCTGGCCACCGTGCTCGACGAGGAAGGCATGGTGATCGTGTCGGCCGACAACGGGCGCGAGGCGATCCGCATGGTCGAAGCGGACCCGACGATCGACATCGTGCTGATGGACGTGATGATGCCGGAGATGGACGGCCTCACCACGATGCAAGAGATCCGCAAGCTGCCGCGCGGCAAGGAGCTGCCCATGGTGGCGGTGACCGCCAAGGCGATGAAGGGCGACCGCCAGAAATGCATCGAGGCGGGCGCCTGGGACTACCTGTCCAAGCCGGTCGATCCAAGCAACCTGTTGGCGGTGCTGAGGGGGTGGTTGTGCAGATAGGCGGCGTTGGCGCTTTGCCGAGAAAAGTACCGCGAAGAACGCAAAGGGCGACAAGGCCGCCAAGGCGACTGCCTCTTGCCTTTGCGCTCTTTGCCTGCTTTGCGTCCTTTGCGGTAAGCCTCTAGGCGACGCACAAGCACGCCGCGCGAGAACCTCATGACCTCCGTTCCCATGCCGCTCGACCCGCTGCCGCCGGACGAGTCCGACGACAAGGCCAGCATCCTGATCGTCGACGACCTGCCGGAGAAGCTGCTGGTGTTCGGCACCGTACTCGAAGAGCTGGGCCAGCACCTGGTGTTCGTGCACTCCGGCGCCGAGGCGCTGCGCGAGGTGCTGCGGCGCGAGTTTGCGGTGATCCTGCTCGACGTGAACATGCCGGACATCGACGGCTTCGAGACCGCCTCGCTGATCCGGCAGTACAAGCGCTCGGCCCACACGCCCATCATCTTCATCACGGCCTATGCCGACGAGATGCAGACCAACCGCGGCTATTCGCTCGGGGCGGTGGACTACATCCTCTCGCCGGTGGTGCCCGAGGTGCTGCGCAGCAAGGTCAAGGTGTTCGTGGACCTGCACATCATGCAGCGCCGCGTGCGCCGGCAAGCCGAATCGCGGGTGGCGCTCGCGGCGGCGGAGGCGGCGCGCCGCGCGGCCGAAGAGAACACCCGGCGCTCCAACTTCCTGTCGCACGTGAGCCGCGTGCTCGGCGGCTCGCTCGACGTGGAGGTGGGCATGCGGCAGCTGCTCGACCTGGTGGTGCCCGAGGTCAGCGACTGCGCCGCGCTCACCGTGGTCGACCCCGGCCAGACGCCCGCGCGCGCGCTGGTGTGCCGCGCCGGCGCCAGCGGGCGGCGTGTGACGACGGAGCATCCCTACGCCGAGCTGCCGCCGTCGCTGCACGCGGCGTTTGCCGACGTGCTGGACGCGCGCGTGCGCATCGCACTGCACCAGCCTGCCCCGGCCGGCGGGGAGGAAGCGCCCGCGCTGCGCCTGCCCGCGGGCCCCGTGTTCGCGCTGGTGCATGGCGAGCGCGTGCTGGGCGCGCTGCTGGTGGCCGGCAAGGGCGACACGCGCGACTGGCCGATGTTCGAGGAGCTGGCCGGCCGCGCCGCCATCGCCTTCGAGAACGCGCGCCTGTACCGCAGCCTGCAGGTCGAGATCGAAGAGCGGCGCCAGGCCGAAGCGCGGCTGCGCGAGTCCAACCAGCGCAAGGACGAGTTCCTCGCGATGCTCTCGCACGAGCTGCGCAACCCGCTCGCGCCGATACGCAACGCGCTGGAGGTGATCCGCCGCGTGGCGATGCCCGATCCCAAGCTGGCCTGGGCCACCGAGGTGAGCGACCGCCAGGTCGCGCACCTCACCCGCCTGGTGGAAGAGCTGCTCGACGTGGCGCGCATCAGCCAGGGCAAGATCGCGCTGCAGACCGAAACGCTCGACCTGCTGAAGGTGCTGGCCTACGGCGTGGAGACCGCGCGCCCGCTGATCGAGGGCCGCAGCCATCGCCTGCAGCTGCAGCTGCCCAGCCAGCCGGTGTGGCTGCGCGGCGACTTCGCGCGCCTGTCGCAGGTGGTGTCCAACCTGCTGAACAACGCCGCCAAGTACACGCCGGAAGGCGGCTCCATCGTGCTGGCGCTCACGGTGGAACAAGGCCAGGCCCACGTTTCGGTGCGCGACAACGGCATCGGCATCGAGCCCGAGCTCCTGCCCAACGTGTTCGAGCTGTTCGAGCAGGGCAAGCGCGGGCTCGACCGCAGCCAGGGCGGCCTGGGCATCGGGCTCACCCTGGTGCAGCGGCTGGTCGAGATGCATCACGGCCGCGTCGAGGTACGAAGCGGCGGGGCCGGCCAGGGCTCTGAATTCGTGGTCACGCTGCCGTGCCTGAGCCAGGTGCACGGCGGCGCCGACGAGCCGCCCGCCGCCGCGTCGCAGCCGGTGGCAGCGCCCGGCTGCCGCGTGCTGGTGGTGGACGACAACCTCGATGCCGCGGACACGGTCGCCATGTACCTCGAGATCGAAGGCCATGCGGTGCAGACCGCGGCTGACGGCGCGCAGGCGCTCACCAGCGCGGCCACCTTCTGCCCCGACGTGGTGGTGCTCGACATCGGGCTGCCGCAGCTCGACGGCTACGAGGTGGCACGCCGGCTGCGCCAGCTGGCGCCCACGCGGCAATCGCTGCTGATCGCGCTGACCGGCTACGGGCAGAAGGGCGACCAGGAGCAGGCGCTGGCCGCCGGCTTCGACTGCCATCTCGTCAAGCCGGCCGACCCGCGCATCCTGGTCGAGCGCATCGCGCGCTGGCGGCGCGACAGGGGCGCGCCAGCCGGCGAGGCACAACGACTGCTGAGCGACAGTGCCTGAACCACGGAGGCTCGCATGTCAGCGCAGATCGAAGGAACCCACCAGCACGCCAAGAGCGGAAAGGCCTATGCCTACAGCGCCCGCTATTCCATCGCGGGCACCGACATCGTCTGGCAGGCCCGCATCGAGCTGGAGGGCCGGCTGCGCGCCGAGCCCGGCGGCACCATTCAGACCGGCTCGCCCGCTGCGCAGGCGATCGCGGAGAAGGCGGTGCTCGATGCGGTGCTGGCGTCGATCGACGCGCTGGACGACGTGGCGGGGGTCTAGCACCAGGTCCGCAGCAAGGCCGCGAGCTGCTCCATGCGAAACGGCTTGGTCAGCACCGCGTCCATGCCGGCATCGAGACAGCTTTGCTGATCCTTGGCGGTGGCGCTGGCGGTCAGCGCCACGATGGGGGTTCGCGCCGCAAGGCCGGCGGCCTCGAGCTGGCGGATGCGCATCGTGGTCTCGATGCCCGACATGTCGGGCATGTGCACGTCGAGCAGCAGCAGGTCGAAGCGCCGGTCCGCCAGCGCCTGCAGCGCCGCAGTGCCCGACGCGACCGTGACCACCTCGGCCCCCAGGTACTTCAGGGACTCCTCGGCGACCAGGCGATTCATCGCATCGTCATCGGCCACCAGCACGGTGGGGCGGGCATCGGCCGTCATGGGTTCTTCGCTGCGGGGCGACAGCAGCGCTCCAGCAATCCGGGCGCCTGCGGCAATGGGCATCGTGCTTGCTTCATGTTGGTGTCGGGCGCCCTGTCGGGCCCTCGTCGCCGGAGAAACGCATTGCTGATCCTGCCTGACGCCACGCCGGAGCCGCCGCGCGTGCACCACGCGCACCACGTGCGTTTCTACGCGGAAGACGCGGCTCTGATCGACGAGGTGGCCGACTTCCTCGACGCGGCGCTGCGCGCCGGCGACGCCGCGGTGGTCATCGCCACCGAGGAACATCGCGCGCAGCTGCAGCGCCGCCTGGCCGGCATCGGGCCGCGCCAGGGTATGCCTGCATGGTACTCGGGCACGCTGCGCATGCTCGACGCACGGCAGACCCTGGACTGCATGCTCGTCGACGGCGAGCTGGACGCGCAGCGCTTCACCGAGGTGGTGGGCGGCGCGATCGCCGAGGCGTCGTCGAACGGCACGCGCGAGGTGCGGGCTTTCGGTGAAATGGTCGCCTTGCTGTATGCCCAGGGGCGGCATGAGCAGGCCCTGCAACTCGAGGCGCTGTGGAACGGCCTGGCCCAGCTGCAGGCTTTCACGCTGCTGTGCGCCTACCCGATGGACCTGTTCGCCGGCGACGAACATGCGAGCACGTTCCGCTCCATCTGCTGCGCGCACCACGATGTGGGGCCGGTGCACCTGGGCTCGCAGGGCGAGGGCGCGCTGGCCTTGGCGAGCGCACAGCAGCGCGTGGCCTCGCTGGAGGCCGAGGTGGCGCGCCGCCGCCAGGCTGAACGGACGCTGAAGCAGCGCGAGAAGGAGCTGCTCGACTTCCTGGAGAACGCGGCCGAGGGCCTGCACCGCGTGGGGCCCGACGGCACGCTGCTGTGGGCCAACAAGGCCGAGCTGGAACTGCTGGGCCGCTGCGCCGACGAGTACATCGGCCATCACGTCGCCGAGTTCCACGACGATCCGACGGTGATCGCCGGCATCCTGCAGCGGCTGCAGCGTGGCGAGACGGTGGTGGACGAGCCGGCGGTGCTGCGCCACAAGGACGGCTCGCTGCGCCACGTGCTCATCACCACCAATGCCTGTTTCGAAGACGGCCAGCTGCGCTACACGCGCTGCTTCACGCGCGACGTCACCGAGCGCGTGCAGGCGCAGGCCGAGCGCGAGCGGCTGCTGCAGGAGCTGGAGACCGCGCTGCGCGCCAAGGACGAGTTCCTCGCGATGCTGGGGCACGAGTTGCGCAACCCGCTGTCGCCGATCGTGACCGCGCTGCACCTGATGAAGATGCGCGGCGACTCGCGCACCGCGCGCGAGCAGGCAATCATCGAACGCCAGCTCGATCACCTGACCCGCCTGGTCGACGACCTGCTCGACGTGTCGCGCATCACGCGCGGCAAGGTCGAGCTGCGCAAGGAACGCATCGAGCTTGCCGAGGTGCTGATGAAGGCGGTGGAGATGGCCAGTCCGCTGCTCGAGCAGCGCGACCACCGGCTGCAGATCGACGTGCCGCCCGAGGGGCTGGCCTGCGATGCAGACCCGGTGCGGCTGGCTCAGGTGGTGGCCAACCTGCTCACCAACGCGGCACGCTACACGCCCGCCGGCGGCCTCGTGGAGCTGCATGCCTGGCGCGAGCAGGACGAGGTGGTCGTGCGCGTGCGCGACAACGGCATCGGCATCTCGGCCGACATGCTGCCACGCCTGTTCGACCTGTTCTTCCAGGGCGGGCGCAGCCTCGAGCGCAGGGAAGGTGGCTTGGGTCTCGGGCTGGCGCTGGTGAAGACGCTGGTGGGCCTGCACGGCGGCAGCGTCGTCGCGTCGAGCGCGGGCCCCGACCAGGGCAGCGAGTTCACGGTGCGCCTGCCGGCACCGCCGGGGCGCGTGCACGCCAGGCCTGCCCAGGCCGTGGGCCAGCGCGTGCGCCATCCGCGATCACGGGGCCTGCGCGTGCTGATCGTGGACGACAACGCCGACGCGGCGCAGACCTTGGGCCGCCACCTGGCCCAGGCCGGACACGAGGTGAAGGTGCTGCACGATCCGGCGCAGGCGCTGCAGCAGGCGGCAGGCTTCCAGCCCGATGCCGCCCTGCTGGCGATCGGGCTGCCGGTGATGGACGGCTACGAACTGGCGCTGCAGTTGCGCCAGCGCCTGGCCGCTGCGCCATGCCGCCTGATTGCGTTGGCCGGCTATGGCCAGGGGGCAGACCCCGCGCGCTGCCGGCAGGCCGGCTTCGACCAGCACCTGCTCAAGCCGGTGGACCCCGGCGGCCTGCTGCAGTTGCTGCAGCCTTGAGCCGGCGCTTCAACTGTGCAGCGGACGGCCTGTGCCCGCGTCCGGCGGCCCGGGCGGCTGGCCCAGCGCCCGCAGCAGCTCGTCCATTGCCGCATGCTGGGCCGGGCGCTTGTCGTCGAGCGTGACGGCAAACAGCTCGTGGCAGGTGAGTGCCAGGGTGAGGTAGCGGCGCAACGACTGCTCCAGCGCAGCCGGCGGTGCGGGGTGGGGCAGGTCATGCATGGTCGTCGCTCCGGCGGGGAGGGCGCATGGGAGGTGCCATGCCGGGCAGCGAGCTCAGCACGACGGCGGCATCTTGCAGCACGGCGATGCCCGGGCGGGTGTGCAGCGCGGCTTCGAGATAGTGGTCGGCCGGCGGGATCAAGGCCGCGTACAGGCGCTCGATCTCCTCGCACATGCGGCGCCGTTCCGACTCGCTGGTCAGGCGCCGCAGCGAGGACACGATCCACAGCTTGTCGGCCAGCTGCTGCTGCTCCAGCGCATGCGAGAAGCCCCGCAGCACCTGAGGGAAGTCGCTGTCGGCCGGCTCGCAGATGCACAACGCGGCCAGCGCCCGCTTGAGGTCCATGTGTGCGACCAGGGCCTCGTTGTTCAAGCCCTTCCAGCCGCCGCGCCGCAAAGCTGGCAGCAGGATTTGCTCGCGCGCCTGGAAATGCGCAGCCGCCCGGTCGCGCAGTTCGCGCCAGGCGGCATGGGCTCTGGTGTCCCCTCGGCGTTGTTGAAGACCTTGCACCAGCTCGTTCATCAGCTCGAGCTGGCGCCCGATCAGCACGCTGCAATCCATTCCTCGCAGACCCCGCTCAGGCTCATGGCGTTTGACGCGGATCAGCAATCTCTGTGCCGTCGCCGGGGCCGGCCTGCGTGCCGCTGGCGGCGGCGCCGCCCAGCGCCCGCTCCAGCTCGTCGGCGGTCTTCGGCGGGCCCTGGCTTTCGCGCATGGCCTGCACCCCGGCCGGATCGCCGATCACCACCACGCCGCCGGAGCTGGAGCGCTCCACCGGCACGCTGGCCTCCACCGGCGGCGCCTGCGGGCCGGGCACGATGTCTTCGATCGCGCCGTAGTGGTCGCCGATCTCGTCTTCCGGCAGGTAGGTGGTGACGATGGGCGGCGGGTGCCGCGGCGGCGGGAATGCGGCCTTCGTGTCCAGCAGCCTGGCCTTCAGCGCATCGCGGAAGAAGTCGCCCACCAGCAGCACCGCGTTGTGGCCGCCCTGTCCCCAGTAGTCGCTGCGCATGGTGATGCGCTGGTCGTCGAAGCCCACCCAGGCGCCGGCCACCAGCCCGGGATGCATCAGGATGAACCAGCCGTCGGTGTTGTGCTGCGTGGTGCCGGTCTTGCCGCCCACGTCGGCCGCAATGGAAAAGCGCGACTTGATCATCGTGCCGGTGCCGTGGTGCACCACGCCGCGCATCATGTCGATCAGGTCTGCCGCGGTGTCGGGCGACAGCGCGCGCGAGCGCTCCGGCGCAAACTCGGCCAGCACCCGCCCTTCCCGGCTGGTGATGCGGCGGATGAACAGCGGCTTGTGGCGCGTGCCCTCGGCCGCGATGGTGCAATAGGCGTTCACCATCTCCAGCAGCGTCACGGGGCTGGTGCCCAGCGCGATGGAGGGCACGGGGTCGAGCGTGCTGCGGTCGATGCCCATCGCCTGGGCCAGGCTCACGATGCGCGGCACGCCCACCTGCTGGCTCACCTGGGCGGTGATGGTGTTCTTGGAATACACCAGCCCGTCGCGCAGCGACATCATCGCGCCGGTGAAGCCGCTCATGTCGCTGGGCCGCCATACCGTGCGCTCGTCCAGCCTCACCTCCACCGGGCCGTCGAGGTAGGCACGGTCGGGGCCGATGCCGGCTTCCATGGCGGCGGCGTACACGATGGGCTTGAAGGTCGAGCCGGGCTGGCGCTGCGCCTGCGCCACGTGGTCGAACTGGCCCTGGTCGAAGTCGCGGCTGCCCACCCAGGCCTTCACCTCGCCGGTGGCGGGGTCCATGGCCAGGAAGCCGGCTTCCAGCCGGATCTTGGCCTTGCGCAGCGCGGCCATGGCCGCCTTGTCGGCGGCCAGGCGCTTGAGCGCCTGCGCGTCGGTGGCACCGGCCGCGCGTGCCTGCTTGTATGGCTCGGTCTCGCGCAGCACGGCCGCCGGCAAGGGCACGCGCTGCCATTCGCGGTCGGCCACGCGCTGCAGCACCTGGGCCTGCTGCTGCACCGCCTGCACCGCCAGGCGCTGCAGGCGCGAGTCGAGCGTGGTCTCGACGACCAGGCCGTCGCTGTACAGGTCCAGATCGTGCGCTTCGGCCCAGTCGAGCAGCCAGCGGCGCGCATGGGCTGCGAAATGCGGCGCACTGCCCAGCTCGTCTTCCTGCCGGTTCAGCGTGACCTTCAGCGGCCGTGCGCGCAGCTGGGCGGCCTGCGCGGCATCGAGCGCCCCGGTGTCGGCCATCTGCTGCAGCACCAGGTCGCGCCGCTTGCGCGCGCGCTCGGGGAACAGCGCGGGGTTGTAGTGGTGCGTGCCCTTGAGCATGCCCACCAGCGTGGCGGCCTCGGCCGCGTCGAGCGCGGCGGCTGGCTTGTCGAAATAGGTGCGCGCGGCCATCTCGATGCCCACCGCGTTGTAGAGGAAGGGCGTGCTGTTCAGATAGTGCGAGAGGATCTGGCGCTTGGTGTACACGCGCTCGATGCGCAGTGCGGTCACCATCTCCTTGAGCTTGCGGTGCAGGTTGCGGCTGCGGCCGATCTCCTCGGGGAACAGGTTGCGCGCGAGCTGCTGCGTGAGGGTGGAGCCGCCTTGCGTGTCGCCGTTGAGCGTGTGCCAGGCAGCGGCCAGCAGGCGGCGGAAGTCGAGTCCGCGGTGCTCGAAGAAGCGCCGGTCCTCGGTGGCCAGCAGCGCGTTCACCACATGCGGCGACACCTGCTCCAGCGGCACCGGCTCCTGCTGGCGGCGCCTGAAGGTGGCCAGCGTCTGGCCATCGGCCGACAGCAGCACGCTGGGCCGTGCGGCCTGCACCTGCCTGAGGTCTTCGATCGAAGGCGTGCTGCGCAGCACGGCCGCGAGATAGACGGCCGCGCCGGCAGCCAGCGCCAAGCCGCCTGCGAGCGCATACCAGGGCCACCGGCGGGCGCGGGTGCCCGCGGGCCGGGGGGAGGGGGCATTGCTCGGTGCAGACATGGGCGCTTATCCAAGGCAACGCCCATGCCCAGCCGCCAGCGCCGGCACTCAGGCGTCGGGCACGCGCTCCAGCTCGGACAGCCACACCGTGGCCTCCGAATCGCTCGGTGCGCGCCAGTCGCCGCGCGGCGACAGCGAGCCGCCGGAGCCCACCTTGGGGCCGTTGGGCATGGCGCTGCGCTTGAACTGGCTGGTCTTGAAGAAGCGCCACAGGAAGTTGCGCAGGTGGCGCTTGATCTCCGGCAGCGGGTACTTGTCGCCCCAGGCCTGGTGCGCGAGGAAGGCCACCTTCGAGGGCGCGAAGCCGAAGCGCAGCGTGTAGTAGAGGTGGAAGTCCTGCAGCTCGTAGGGCCCCACCGCGCTTTCGCTGCTCTGCAGCGGCTGGCCCTCGGCATCGCCCGGCACCAGCTCCGGGCTGATCTCCGTGCCCAGGATGTCCAGCAGCACCTGCGTGTCGCCGGCCACCTGCTGCGTGTCGGCCACCCAGCGCACCAGGTGCTTGATCAGCGTCTTGGGCACGCTGGCGTTGACGTTGTAGTGCGACATCTGGTCGCCCACGCCGTAGGTGCACCAGCCCAGCGCCAGCTCCGACAGGTCGCCCGTGCCCACCACGAGCGCGTCGTGCAGGTTGGCCAGGCGGAACAGGTGGCTGGTGCGTTCGCCGGCCTGCACGTTCTCGAAGGTGATGTCGTACTTGGGCTCGCCGCGCGAATAGGCGTGGCCCAGGTCCTTGAGCATCTGCTCGCAGCTCGGGCGGATGTCGATCTGCCCGGCGCTGCAGCCAATGGCGTTCATCAGGCGCAGCGCCTGGTCGAGCGTGCGCTCGCTGGTGGCGAAGCCGGGCATCGTGTAGCCCAGGATATGGGTGCGCGGCAGGCCCAGCCGGTCCATGGCCTTGGCGCACACCAGCAGCGCATGGGTGGAATCGAGCCCGCCGGACACGCCGATGACCAGCTTGCGGATGCCGGTGGCCGCCAGCCGCTGCAGCAGGCCTTCGACCTGGATGTTGTAGACCTCGCCGCAGCGCTCGTCGCGCTGCGCGGGGTCGGCCGGCACGTAGGGGAAGCGCGGGTAGTGCCGTTGCAGCGGCATGCGCTCGTGTGCCGGCAGCTCGTGTGCGAAGCGCACCGTGCGAAAGCGCTGCAACGCCTGGGCATGGCGTGCCGCGCTCTGGCCGAAGCTGGTCTGGCGCATGCGGTCGTGGGCCAGGCGCTGCAGGTCCACGTCGGCGCTCACGAAGTGCGAGCCGTCGATGAAGCGGCCCGATTCGGCCAGCAGCTCGCCGTTTTCGCAGATCAGCGCCTGGCCGTCCCAGGCCAGGTCGGTGGTGGACTCGCCCAGCCCGGCCGAGGTGTAGAGGTAGGCGGCGATGCAGCGCGCCGACTGCAGGCTCACCAGCGCATGCCGGTAGGCCGACTTGCCCACCGTGATGTTGGAGGCCGACAGGTTCAGCAGCACCGTCGCGCCGGCCATCGCCGCATAGGACGAGGGCGGTATCGGCACCCACACGTCCTCGCAGATCTCGGCGTGGAAGGTGAAGCCGGGCAGGCTCTCGCTGGCAAAGAGCAGGTCGGCGCCAAAGGGCACGGTGTGACCGTTGAGCCGGATCTCGCGCGAGGTGGCGGTGTCGGCCGGGTTGAACTGGCGCGCCTCGTAGAACTCGCCGTAGTTGGGCAGGTAGGTCTTGGGCACCACGCCCAGCACGCGCCCGCCTTGCACCACTGCCGCGCAGTTGAACAGCGAATGGTCCACGCGCAGCGGCAGCCCCACGACCGCGATCGCCGGGCAGTGGCGCGTGGCCTCGGCAACGCGCGCCAGCGCGGCTTCGCAGCCGTCGAGCAGCGCCTGCTGGTGGAACAGGTCGTCGCAGGTGTAGGCCGAAAGGCCGAGCTCGGGAAAGGCCACGAGCACCGCGCCCTGCTGCGCTGCGGCATCGAGCAGCGCGATCGTCTGCTCGGCATTGAAAGCGGGGTCGGCCACGCGGCAGCGCGGCACGGCCGCGGCCACGCGCGCGAAGCCGTGGCTGTAGAGGTTGTGGAACGATGCCATGCCCATATCATCGCCGCTTCCGCAACCGTGGTGCACCGCACCAGGCCGCGCGCCTCGAATCCCGGGCTCGTTGACCTCACGCAAAGCGTGCACTACGCCGCCGATACACCCTTTGGTGTGCCGGGTTGTCCCGCATGCAGCCCGGCCTGAACAGGTAGAGGATTGGTTCCCCCTGCCGCTTCGAGTTCAGCCACAGGAGGTCCGTTGGATGAACACCATGATGATGGCCTTGTTGCAGGGCCGGTTGTGGGATGCCGCATCGAGCCTGCAGCAGCGGTTGCGCACCGTCGACCGCGAGACGGACGAGGCCGGTGAGGCCGCGCTCGCCGGCGAGCTGTCGCAGGTGATCGATGCACTGGCGGCGCTGCAGGCGGGGCGCTATGGCTATTGCAGCGGCTGTGGCCAGGCGCTGGAACCCGACCAGCTGCTGCTGCAACCCCATCGTCTGCATTGCGGCGCCTGCGAGCCGCAGTTGCCGCGCGGCGCGTTTGCTGCGCTGCGGCGCGTCATGCCGCCGGCCTCTTCGGCCGGTGCGGGCGCACAAGCGGCACCCAACTGAGACTGCGTCAGCCCTCGTGCGGCTGTATGCCGGCGAGCAGCCACGGCTGGTCCTCGGCCGGGCGCACCAGGTGCCATACCTCGTCGAAGGGATGGGCCGTGCCGTCCACCTCTTCGCGGATCAGGCCGCGATAGCGCACACTCACGACGTCTTGCCCGCCTTCGTGCGCGAAGTCGAGCACCTGGGCGTCGAGCTGTACCACGTCGGTCCGTTGTGTCTTCGGCGGGCGTTGGCGCATCTCGTCGGCCACTGCGTCCAGCATCTCGGGCGTGGTGAAGCGGCGCAGTTCCGCCAGGTCCGCCGCGTCGTTGGCCGCCTGCATGCGCACGAAGATCATCTTCGCCGCGCGCTCGAAGGCCTGCGCATCGAAGCCCGGCGGCAGCCGCACGCCGTCGTCCACCGGAGGCACTGCGCCCGCGCCGCCAGTGGCCGCGGGTTCCATCGCGCGCGCCGGCATGTCGACGCTCGCCCCGTGAGCCCCGGCGGCGGCCGGTAGGGCGCGCGAGGGCGCGATGCCGGCCATGCGGCGCAGCAACCAGCGCATGACCACAAAGCCCATCACGAGCAGCAAGCCGAGCATCACCGCGTTCGCCAGCTCGGCGCCCAGACCGAGGTAGCTGAACAGCGCGGCCAGGCCCAGGCCCGCGGCCAGGCCGGCGATCGGGCCCATCCACGAGCGCCGGGGTGCGGGAGACTGCGCGGCGGCCGGCGCGGCGCCCTGGCGCGCCGCCTGCGCCTGCGTGGGCGGCTGCGGCGCGGGTGCCTGCT
>JBFLWE010000065.1:0-35367 GCA_040758375.1 Pseudomonadota bacterium | reverse complement strand
ACCCGACAAGGGCTGAGGCCGGATGCACCAGGCCCACGACGTGCCGCCGGAGCCCCCGGCGACACCGCCGCCGCCACCAGCGCCTCCCGGCGGGGAGCCGCCGATCAGCGATCCGCCGGCGCCGGACCAGCAGGCGCCGGTGTGCGAACCGCCGAAGTCAGCCGCTCGCGTAGCATCGCGGGCCAGGGGTGGTCTGCGGGGAGACGCTGGCAATGCTCGAGTTCTTCATTGCGCTGTTCGTGCTGCTGGTCCTGCTGGTGACGGCCTTCCTGCTCTGGTGTGCCTACCAGCTGGGCTGGAACGGCCGCCACGATCTGGCGCGGCTGTGGGTGCCGCGGGCGCCGGCCGAGGTGGAAACGCTGGCGCCGCTGTTCGCGCGCCGCGATCTGGCCCTGGCCGCGGGCTGCGCGCTTTTCATCGTGCTGGCGCTGTGGCAGCCGCAGCGCTTTGCAATCTGGTTTCTGCTGCTCGCGGTGTGCATCGGCGCGTATTACGGCTTCACGCGCTACGCCGTGCTCAAGCTGCCCAAGCCGGGGGCGGCCCGGCCCTCGGCCTGAGGGCCGGGCGTCGTCACCGGCCCTGCTTCTCGTAGGTGCCGATCAGCTGGGCCTGCGCGATCACATGCCCTTGCATCGCCTGCTCCACCGCGGCCTCGGTGGCGGTGGCCAGTGTCGGCAGCACCTTGTCCAGCGCATAGAGCTTGAAGAAGTAGCGGTGGCGGCCGATCGGCGGGCACGGACCGCCATAGCCGCTGCGATGCCAGTCGTTCTGGCCCTGCTGCGTGCCTGCGGGCAGCGGGCGTCCCCCCTCGGGCAGGCCCGTCGTGTCGGGCGCCAGGTTGTAGAGCACCCAGTGCACCCAGGTGCGCTGGGGCGCGGCCGGGTCGGGCGCGTCGGGGTCGTCGACGATCAGCACCAGGCTGGCGGCCCGAGGCGGCACGCCGCTCCATTGCAGCGGCGGGGCGATGTCGTCGCCCTCGCAGGTGTGGCGTCGGGGGATCTGCGCCTGTGGCGCAAAGGCGGGGGATCGGATGTCCATCGTCCTGCGGCTCCTGCATGCTCGATCTCCAGGAACCTTACTCCCCATCAACGGGCCACCGCACCGAAGGCCCTGCTTGCACAGGGTCACCAGCACCTCAGGCTGCGATCGCGATGCTGACGCACCACGATGCGCGGACCGCAACCGCGGCCCTTGCTCGCAACCCAAACGCGCGGCGGTGACGAATGCTCCGGCACGGTGGTTGAGATCAAGATAGTCGCTGCGGGCGCGGGCACCTTGCGAAATATCAGAGCTTCGTCGCATGCGGCTCGGCGGGCGCGTTAGGGGAATGCGGCAACCCGGCAGCGTCGCCGGATGCCGCACACTCGCCGCATGCAAACGCCGACCATCGAACCCGCTGACCGGGTGGAGCCCGCAGCGCTGCATGCCGCCTTCACGCTGGCGTTTTCCGACTACCTGATCGGGCCGTTCAGCCTGTCGCCCACGCAGTGGCCGTCGTTCATGGCGCGCCAGGCGGTGAGCCTGGGCTCCAGCCGCGTGGTCTGCCGCGGCAGCGAGGTGCTGGCCTTCGCGCTGGTGGCGCCACGTCCCGACGTGTCGCGCTGGCGGCTGGCCACCATGGGCGCGGTGCCGGCCGCGCGCGGCAGCGGGGTCGCGCAGGCGCTGCTGGACGACTTCGTGGCCCGCGCCGCGCTGGCCGGGCAGCGGGCGGTGGAGCTGGAGGTGTTCGCACAGAACGAGCGTGCGGTGCGCCTGTATCGAAGCCGCGGTTTCGAGCCACGGCACGAGCTGCTGGGCTACCGCTGGCCGGCCGGCACGGCGGCGGCGCAGGGATCGGGCGACCACGACGCCGTGCGCGAGGTGGGCCGCGAGCAGGCGTTCGCCTGGCTGGCCGACACGCAGGCGCTGTTGCCGGGGCTGCCGCTGCAGGTGACGCCGCCGGTGCTGGCCGCATTGCCGAATGCGCTGCAATGCTGGCAGTACGGTCAGGCCCAGCTGGTCTTCAGCATTGCCGCGGCGCGCTCGGCGGTGGTGCACAGCCTGGTCGACCGCCAGCCTGGGCAGCTGGACGCCGAGCACCTGGTGCGCGCGCTGCTCGCGCGCCACGGCGCCGACGGCATCGAGGTGCCGCAGCTGCAACGGCCCGACGTGGGCGGCGAAGCGCTGGCGCGCGCCGGCTTCGAGCGCCAGGCCCTGCACCAACTGCTGATGCAGCGCGACTGCTGCGAAGGGGCTGCGCGATGCTGATCTTCCACAACCCGGTGCACGAGCGCCACGCCGGCCGCCACGAGATGTTCCGCGGCCGGCTCGTGCCCTGCCACGAGACGCCGGCGCGGCTGGCCCATGTGCTGCACGAGCTGCAGCGGCGGCCGGTGGGCAGCCTGCGCGAACCCGGCGATGCCGACCTGGCGCTGGTGCAGCGCGTGCACAGCCCGCGCTACGTGGAGTTTCTGCGGACCGCCTGGGCCGAGTGGGTGTCGCTCGATCCGGCCCATGCGCAGGCCGACGTGCTGCCTTCGGTGTGGCCGGTGCGCGGCTTCCGCGACGACCGGCTGCCGCAGAACTTTGCCGCGCGCGTGGGGCTGTTTTCCTTCGACGCCGGCACGCCGCTGACCGCCGGCACCTGGGAGGCCGCGTGCGCGGGCGCGGCCTGCGCGATCGACGCCGCGCGCGCCGTGTCGGCACCCGGCGGCCCGCGCGCGGCGATGGCGCTCACGCGCCCGCCGGGCCACCACGCAGGGCATGACTTCTTTGGCGGCTACTGTTTCCTGAACAACGCCGCGCTCGCCGCCCAGGCCCTGCGGGAAGCCGGCGCGCAGCGCGTGGCGGTGCTCGACGTGGACTACCACCACGGCAACGGCACGCAAAGCCTGTTCTATGAGCGCGCCGACGTGTTCACCGTCTCGATCCATGGCGACCCGATGACCGAATACCCGTTCTTCCTCGGCCACGCCGACGAGCGCGGCCAGGGCGCGGGCGAAGGCTTCAACCTCAACCTCCCGCTGCCCGCCGGCACCGGCTTCGGGCGCTGGCAGCAGGCCTTGCAGCATGCGCTGGCGGCGATACGCGGCGTGCGGCCGCAGGCGCTGGTGGTCGCGCTCGGCGTGGACACCTTCGAGGGCGATCCGATCTCGCGCTTTGCGCTGAAGAGCGCCGACTACCTGCGCGTGGGCGAGCTGCTCGCCGGCCTGAACCTGCCCACGGTGTTCACGCTGGAAGGCGGCTATGCGGTGGCCGAGGTGGGCGTGAACGTGGTCAACGTGCTCGAAGGCTTCGGCGCTTGACCGGCAGCGTTAGCCGCGACTAATATTAGCCATGGCTAACGCTCAATCGCTGCTCGCCGTGCTGGCGGACCCGACGCGCCAGACCCTCGTGGACGCGCTGCGCCAGGGGCCGCTCACCGTGGGCGAGCTGGCCGAGCGCGTGCCGGTCAGCCGGTCGGCCGTGTCGCAGCACCTGCAGGTGCTCAAGACCGCGCAGATCGTGCAGGACGAGGCCGTCGGCACGCGCCGGGTCTACCGCCTGCAGCCGCAGGCGCTGGGCGAGCTGCGCGCCTACTTCGAGGCGCTGTGGGGCGACGCGCTGGCCGGCTTTGCCGGTCACGTGCGCGCCGGGCAACGCCGTTCACCCAGGAGCAAATCCCGATGAGCACCGTCGTTCCCTTTGCCGTGCCGCCCGTGGTCAAGGTGGTGCATGTGGCCTGCACGCCGGCGCAGGCGTTCGAGCGCTTCACCAGCGAGATCCACCGCTGGTGGCCGACCCACAGCCATGCGCTGAAGCCCGATGACGTGGTCACCGTGGTGTTCGAGCCGCGGGTGGGCGGGCGCATCTTCGAGCGCTGGAGGGGCGGCGAAGAGGGCCTGTGGGGCATGGTCACCGCCTGGGAACCGGGCGCGCGCGTGGCCTTCACCTGGCACGTGGGCCGCGCCCCGGAGACGGCGCAGCACGTGGAGGTGAGCTTCGCGCCGCAAGGTGCAGGCACCGAAGTGCGGCTGGTGCATTCCGGCTGGGAAGCGCTGGGCGACCAGGCCGAAGCCCTGCGCAACAACTACGAAGGCGGCTGGGAGCTGGTGTTCGTCCAGTGCTATGCGCGCCACGCGGCGGGCGCCGCGCCGGCCGTGCACCACATCACCCATCCGCTGATCCAGCACAAGCTCACGCTGATGCGGCAGAAGGACCGCAGCACCAACAGCTTCCGCCGGCTGCTGGGCGAGATCAGCATGCTGATGGCCTACGAGGTCACGCGCGACATGCCCACCTCGCTGATCGAGATCGAGACGCCGCTGGAGAAGATGATGAGCCCGGTGATCGACGGCAAGAAGACCGTGTTCGTGAGCATCATGCGCGCCGGTGCCGGCTTCCTCGACGGCATGCTCAACGTGGTGCCGGGCGCGCGCATCGGCCACATCGGTCTGTACCGCGACCCCAAGACGCTGGTGGCGGTGGAGTACTACTTCAAGATGCCGGCCGAGATGCACGAGCGCGACGCGATTGTGCTCGACCCGATGCTGGCCACCGGCAACTCGGCGGTGGCCGCGGTCGACCGGCTGAAGGAGACCAACCCGCGCTCGATCCGCTTCGTGTGCCTGCTGGCCGCGCCCGAAGGCTTGAGGAACTTTCACGCCAACCACCCCGACGTGCCGGTGTACACCGCGGCGATCGACCGGGCGCTCGACGAGCACGGCTACATAGTGCCGGGCCTGGGTGACGCGGGCGACCGCATCTTCGGCACCAAGTAGCACCGCACGGCGCCACGCGAGGCGACGCCGGCCGCTTGAGCGAGGGCAAGTGCCACCTCAGGGCTTGCCCTGAGCGCCGGCAACTTTTTCATGGATTCGGCCGGCCGGGACAGTTACAAACAGTTTCTTGTTGAATCGGATGGCAACAATGGTGCCTCCCGCCCGGCGCTCTTGCGTGCCGGGGGTCGCTGGAGAGCCTCATGCCTCGTGGTCACTGGTTCACCGTCCTGATCGAGCGGCGCCTGCGTGGGCCGCGGCTGCGCTGGACCCTGGCGCTGCTCGCCGGCCTGGCGCTGTTGGTGCCTGCAGCGCACGCCCGCCCGCCGCTGGTGCAGCGCGACGCCCAGGAAAAGCTGGCGCGTGACCTGCGCGAGGAAGTCGACGCGCCGGTGGCGCGGCAGCGCTGGATGCGCCACATCCGCGGTGTGCGCCACGTCGAGGCCATCGTGATGAGCAGCGACGGCGACGCCGAGATGGCCGCGCTGCAGGAGCAGGTGCGCCGCCTGGGCGGCACGGTGCTGGTGCGCCATCGCGGCATCCGCGGGCTCACGGTGCGGCTGCCGGCCCACCAGCTGAAGCAGCTGGCGCAGCGCCAGGAGGTTGCGAGCATCTCGCCCAATCGTGCGGTGCGCCGCTCGAAGAGCACGCTCGAGGCGATGACCGGCAGCGCGCAGGCGCCGGCGCGCTCGTACTGGAGCCCCACCAACTACAACGGCTTCGACGGCACCGGCATCGGCATCGCGATCCTCGATTCCGGGGTCATGAAGGCGCACCAGAGCTTCACCAACGTGCACGGCTTCTCGCGCGTGAAGCGCAGCGTGGACATGCTGAGGTCGCGCGACTCGGCGTGGCAAGGCAGCCAGGGGCTGTTCGACCTGATGCCTGGCAGCCCTCAGCAGCTCAGCTACGAAAATCTGATCGCCAACGACGGCAACACGCTGCAGGACCCCTACGGCCATGGCACGCATGTGGCCGCGGTGGCCGCGGGCCGCGGCTTCTACCAGCAGCCGGACACCACCGGCATCGCGCCCAACGCCGACCTGTACGACGTGCGCGTGCTCGACGCGGACGGCGACGGCACGATCAGCGACGTCATCGAAGGCATCCAGTGGGTGATCTATCACGCCAAGGAATACAACATCCGCGTGATGAACCTGAGCCTGGCGGCCGACTCCACCGAGTCGTGGCGCACCGACCCGCTGTGCATCGCCGCGCGCAGCGCCGTGGCCGCCGGCATCACGGTGGTGGCCGCCGCGGGCAACGCGGGCCTCGACAAGAGGGGCCGCGAGGTCTACGGCAGCATCGGCGCGCCGGGCAACGACCCCTCGGTCATCACGGTGGGCTCGGCCCACTTCCGCGGCACGGTGGATCGCGGCGACGACGACGTCAACATGTTCAGCTCGCGCGGGCCCACGCGAGGCCGCTACGGCAGCGCGCACGACAACCTGCTCAAGCCCGACCTGGTGGCGCCCGGCAACCGCATCGTCGCCGCCGCGGCCACGCAGGCCTCGCCCACCGCGCCCACCTGGAACCGGCTGGCCAACGACAACCCGGGCCTGGTGCAGACCGCCGGCGCGCGCCAGCTGTACCGCCAGACGCTGATGATGATGAGCGGCACCTCGGTGTCGGCGCCGGTGGTCAGCGGCACGGTGGCGCTGATGCTGCAGGGCAACCCCGGCCTCACGCCGCCCATGGTCAAGGCCATGCTGCAGTACACCGCGCAGCCGCTGCCCGGCGCCAACCTGCTGCAGCAGGGCGCCGGCCTGCTCAACGTACATGGTGCGCTCACGCTGGCGCGCAGCGTGCGGCAGGACGTGGGCCTGCTGCTGTCCTACGGTTTGCTGCAAGCCGGCGCGCCGATGCTGGCGCTGCCGATGCCGTCGCCCTCGACCGCGATCGCGGGCCGTCGTTTCGACTGGTCGCGCATCGTCTTCGTCGGCGGCAACTACATCGTCACCGGCGACGCGCTGTTCGCCCGCTGGCAGCCGATCTGGGACCCGCGCCTCACCTGGGCCAGCCGCAGCGTGCGGTTGCGCGAGCCGCTGTACTGGTTCGACGGCTCGCACGTCGCCGGCTTCGCCGAACGCACGCTGGCGCACCAGTGGCTGCTCACCCCCGGCGTGATGCGGGTCGACACGCTGACGGGCCCCACCTCCGCGGCCGCGCGCACCGGCCTGTTCACGCCCACGCTGAACCTGTCGTCGCTGCTGGTCAACGGCAACGGGCTGGTGCTCAGCGAGGGCCTGGTGCTCAGCGAGGGCCTGGTGTTGAGCGAGGGGCTGGTGCTCAGCGAAGGCCTGGTGTTGAGCGAGGGGCTGGTGCTCAGCGAGGGCCTGGTGTTGAGCGAAGGGCTGGTGCTCAGCGAGAAGCACGCGCAGGCCGAGAGCCGCGACGCGGTCATGGGTGAACCCTGACCGTTCGGCGCGCCTTGGGAAGTCCCGCGATGAACGCCGACGCCGACCCCCCGCGCAGCGGCCCGCAAGCCGTGCCGCTGCGCCTGCACCGCGCGCTGCTGCCCGACTACAACCGCAAGGCCGCCACGTTCTGGTGGACGATGGTGGTGCTGGGCACCGGCGTGCTGGCGGTGGCGGGGCAACGTGTGGCCACGCAGCTGACGGCGCTGCAGCTCGCGCAGGTGGCCATCGGCGTGGTCATGGCGTCGCTGGCCGGCATGTTCCCGCTGCGCATTCCCGGCTCGAAGAATTCGTTCGCGGCCGGCGAGATCTTCATCTTCACGCTGCTGCTGCTGCACGGCCCGGCGGCGGCCACGCTCGCCTCGGCGGGCGAGGCGCTGGTGGGCTCGTGGCGCACCAGCAAGCGCTGGAGCAGCCGCATCGCCAGCCCGGCCATGGCGGCGGTGGCGATGTTCTGCGCCGGCGCGCTGCTGGAGGGGGCGCTGACGGGGCTGGGCGGCCGCGCGCAGGCGGGCACCGTGGCCGTGCTGCTGGCCACCACCGCGTTCGCGCTGGTGTACTTCGTGCTGAACACGTTGCTGGTGACGCTGGTGCCGCGCCTGAAGCGCAACGAGAAGCTGCTGCCGTCCGACCTGTTCGGCAACTTCGGCTGGATCGGCGTGGCCTACAGCGGCAGCGCCTCGGTGGCCGTGCTGGTGTACCTGACGGTGCAGCATGCCGGCCCCGGCGTGCTGCTGGCCGCTGCGCCCATCATCGCGCTGCTGTTGTCCACCATGCACCTGTTCTTCCGCCAGCAGGAAGCCGGCGAAGCCATGCGGCGCAGCCAGCTCGACGCGATGGAGCGCGAGCAGGAGCAGGCGCGCCGCCACATGCAGGAACTGCAGCAGATCGCCTTCCATGACAGCCTCACCAGCCTGCCCAACCGGCGCCGGCTGCTGCAGCTGCTCGAAGCGGCGCTGCAGCGCGCGAAGCAATACCCTGACGACGCCTTCGCGCTGCTGTTCCTCGACTTCGACCGATTCAAGCTCATCAACGACAGCCTCGGCCACAGCGCCGGCGACGAGTTCCTGGTCCAGGTGGGCCGGCGTCTGCAGGAGCATGTGCGTCCGACGGACGTGGTGGCCCGCCTGGGGGGCGACGAGTTCGCGATCCTGGTGCAGGGACAGGGCTGCGCCGACTATGCGGTGCGCCTGGCCGAGCGCCTGGTGGACATGCTCACCGTGCCGGTGCGCCTGTCGGGCACCGAGGTCAGCGCCACCGCGAGCATCGGCATCACCAGCAGCTGCATCGGCTACCAGGAAGCCAGCGAGGTGCTGCGCGACGCCGACATCGCGATGTACCGCGCCAAGGCGGCCGGCAAGGCGCGCTACGCGCTGTTCGACGTGGGGCTGCGCAGCAGCATCTCGGTGCGCATGACGCTCGAAGCCGAGCTGCGCGCGGTGCTGGCCGAGGCGCAGAACGACCGCTGCGGCGGCAAGCGTGGGATCGGCAGCAGCCCGTCGCCCGGCCTGAGCGTGGAGTACCAGCCCCTGTTCTCGCTGGCCACCGGGCAGCTCATCGGCTTCGAGGCGCTGGCGCGCTGGCTGCACCCCCGCATGGGACCGGTGGGCCCGGGCACCTTCGTGCCGATCGCCGAAGAATCGGGCCTGATCGTCGAGCTGACCGACTTCGTGCTGCACCAAGCCTGCCAGCAGCTCAAGCGCATCCAGGCGGTGATGCCCGGCGCCGAGCGGCTGACCATGCACGTCAACATCTCCAGCAGCGACATCACCCACAAGGGCTTCGTGCCGCGCGTCACGCGCGCCATCGCGGCGGCCCAGCTGCGGCCTTCCCAGCTCACGCTGGAGCTCACCGAGAACATCCTGATGAGCAGCCTGGAAGGCGCGCTGCCCACGCTGGGCGAGCTCACCGCGCTGGGCTTTCGCTTCAGCGTGGACGACTTCGGCACCGGGGCCTCGTCGCTGAGCCACCTGTCGCGCCTGCCGGTGGACAGCCTGAAGATCGACCGCTCGTTCGTGCACAAGCTCGACGACCCGGCGAACGCCGGCGTGGTGAAGGCCATCGTGTTCCTGGCCCACACCCTGGGCAAGACCGTGGTGGCCGAGGGCATCGAGACCGCCGAGCAGCTCAAGCGCCTGTGCGCCATGGGCTGCGAGGCCGGCCAGGGCTTCCATCTCTCGCGCGCGCTGCCCGGGCCCAGCGTGGAGGCGGCGCTGCGCGCCTCGCGCCTGGAAGCGCAGGACGCGCCGGCGGTCGTGCGCCACTGAGCCTGTCGCCTACTTGAACGGGCTGGCGGTGGCGAACCACAGCCCGATGCCGGTGGCGATGAGGAAGGCGCCGTCGAGCACGCCCACCATCAGGAAGGCCTTGCCCTGCAGCTTGTCCATCAGCTCGGGCTGGCGCGCCGACGCCTCCAGGTACTTGCTCGCCATCACGCCGATGCCGATGCAGGAGCCGATGGCGCCCAGTCCGATCATGTGGCCCACGGCCAGGGGCAGGAGGTCGGTGCCGTTCATCTGGGGTTCCTTTCTTCGGGTTGGAGATTCGGTGTCGTCGAGGGCATCGTGCGCCGCCTGCCAACGCCTGTCGATGACCTTCGAGGTCATGGGCGATGTGCTAACTTTCGTCGCCATGGCCCCCTTGCTTCTGCGCAACGCCACGCTGCCCGACGGCCGCAGCGGGCTCGACCTGCTGTGCGAGGCCGGCCGCATCGCCGCCGTCGCGCCGAACCTGCCGGCGCCGCCGGGCGCCCAGGTGATCGACGCACAGGGCTGGCTGCTCGCGCCGCCCTTCGTCGATGCCCACTTCCACATGGACGCCGCGCTGTCCTACGGCCAGCCGCGCGTGAACGCCAGCGGCACCTTGCTCGAAGGCATTGCGCTGTGGGGCGAGCTCAAGCCGACGCTGCAGCAGGAGGCGATCGTCGAGCGCGCGCTGCGCTACTGCGACTGGGCGGTGGCCAAGGGGCTGCTGGCGATCCGCTCGCATGTGGACGTGTGCGACGAGCGCCTGCTCGCCGTGGAGGCGCTGCTGCAGGTCAAGCAGCAGGTGAAGCCCTATCTCGACCTGCAGCTGGTGGCGTTTCCGCAAGACGGCGTGTTGCGTTCGCCCGGTGCGTTGCAGAACCTGCAGCGCGCGCTCGACCTGGGCGTGGACGTGGTGGGCGGCATTCCGCACTTCGAGCGCACGATGGAAGACGGCGCGCGCAGCGTGCAGCTGCTGTGCGAGCTGGCGGCCGAGCGCGCGCTGCCGGTGGACATGCACTGCGACGAAAGCGACGATCCGCTGTCGCGCCACATCGAGACGCTCGCCTTCCACACCCAGCGCCTCGGGCTGCAGGGCCGCGTGACCGGGTCGCACCTCACGTCCATGCACTCGATGGACAACTACTACGCGTCCAAGCTGATCCCGCTGATGGCCGAAGCGCAGGTGCATGCGGTGGCCAACCCGCTGATCAACATCACCCTGCAGGGCCGGCACGACACCTACCCCAAGCGCCGCGGCATGACGCGCGTGCCCGAGCTCATGAACGCCGGCATCACGGTGGCCTTCGGTCATGACTGCGTGATGGATCCGTGGTACAGCCTGGGCTCGGCCGACATGCTGGAGGTTGCGCAGATGGGCCTGCACGTCGCGCAGATGACCTCTCAGGCGGGGATGCGCGCCTGCTTCGATGCCGTCACCGTGAACGCGGCGCGCATCCTCGGCCTGCAGGGCTACGGCCTGGCACCGGGCTGCCGGGCCGACCTGGTGCTGCTGCAGGCGCGCTCGCCGGTCGAGGCGATCCGGCTGCGCGCGCAGCGCCTCATCGTGGTGCGCGCCGGCGAGGTGATCGCTTGCTCGCCGGCCGCCACCGCAGTGCTTCACCTGCCCGGCCGGCCGGCGGCGGTGGACTGGACGCTTGCACCTTAGGGGGCACCGGAATGCAGGGCCAGCGGGCAAAAGGCCCTTGGCTAGAATGGCCCGCACAGGGAACGTCGCTCGCTCTCGACTACAACACCATGAAACTCTTCGGATCGCTCACCAGCCCGTACGTGCGCAAAGTGCGCATCGTCATGGCCGAGAAGAAGCTCGACTACCAGTTCATCCAGGAGGATGTGTGGGCGAGCGATGCGATCCAGAAGATGAACCCGCTGGGCAAGGTGCCCTGCCTGGTGATGGAAGGCCAGGATTCGATCACCGGCGCGATGTTCGACTCGCGCGTGATCGTCGAATACGTCGACACGCTGTCGCCGGTGGGCAAGCTGATCCCGCCTTCGGGCCGCGAGCGCGTGGAAGTGCGCACCTGGGAGGCGCTGGCCGATGGCCTGCTCGATGCCGCCATCCTCGCGCGCCTGGAACAAACCTGGGCCGGCCGCGCCGATGGCGAGCGCAGCGAAGCCTGGACCCGGCGCCAGATGAACAAGGTGCACGCCGCGATCAAGGCCATGAGCCAGGGCCTGGGCGACCGCAACTGGTGCTCCGGCAACCACTTCTCGCTGGCCGACATCGCGGTCGGTTGCGCGCTCGGCTACCTCGACTTCCGCTTTCCGCAGATCGACTGGCGCACCGACCATCCCAACCTGGCCAAGCTGGCCGAAAAGCTGAACGCGCGCCCCAGCTTCGCTGACACCCTGCCGCCAAAGGCCTGAGGCCCGCCCGGGCAGGTCAGGGCAGCACCACTTCCACCGCGGCGTCCTGCGCCGCCTGTGCACCGGCTGCGCCGGCCGTGGCCGGTGCGAAGCTGTCGCTGCGCGCCATCGGCCAGTAGAGTCTGAACACGTTGTGCGGCCAGTCGGCCCGACCCTGGTCGGCGGCCAGCAACGCGCCGGGCTGCACGAAGGTGAGTTCGTTGGCCAGCAGCTTCACCTCGCGGCTGGCGGTGCGGCGCACGATGTGCGCGGCGCTGATCTGGTTGGGATGCGCCAGTCCCGCGGCCTGCACCAGCTCCTGCAGCGCGACCAGCGTGTTCTGGTGGAAGCGGTACACGCGCTCGGCCTTGGTGGGCACGACCAGCGCGCGCTGGCGCAGCGGGTCCTGCGTGGCCACGCCGGTGGGGCAGTGGTCGGTGTGGCAGCTCTGGCTCTGGATGCAGCCCAGCGCGAACATGAAGCCGCGCGCCGCATTGCACCAGTCGGCGCCCAGCGCCATCATGCGCGCGATGTCGAAGGCGCTGACCACCTTGCCGGCGCAGCCGAGCTTGATGCGCGCGCGCAGGTTCAGGCCCACCAGCGTGTTGTGCACCAGCAGCAGCCCTTCCTGCAGCGGCGCGCCCACATGGTCGGTGAACTCCAGCGGCGCCGCGCCGGTGCCGCCCTCGGCACCGTCCACCACGATGAAATCGGGCACGAGGCCGGTCTCCAGCATCGCCTTGGCGATGCCGAACCATTCCCACGGATGGCCGATGCACAGCTTGAAACCGGTGGGCTTGCCGCCCGAGAGCTCGCGCAACTCGTCGATGAAGCGCAGCATCTCCACCGGCGTGGCAAAGGCCGCGTGCCGCGCCGGCGATACGCAGTCCGTGCCCTCGGGCACGCCGCGCGCCGCCGCGATCTCGGCGCTCACCTTGGCCGCCGGCAGCACGCCGCCGTGGCCGGGCTTGGCGCCCTGGCTGAGCTTGAGCTCGATCATCTTCACCTGCGGGTCGCGCGCATTGAGCACGAACTTCTCGGCGCTGAAGCTGCCGTCGTCGTTGCAGCAGCCGAAGTAGCCGGAGCCGATCTCCCAGATCAGGTCGCCGCCGTGCAGGCGGTGGTGCGCGCTGATCGAGCCCTCGCCGGTGTCGTGGGCGAAGTTGCCGCGCTTGGCGCCGGCATTGAGCGCCTGGATCGCGGGGGCGCTCAGCGCGCCGAAGCTCATGGCCGAGATGTTGAATACCGAGGCCGAATAGGGCTGCGCGCGGCCTTCGCCGATGGTCACGCGGAAGTCGTGGCCGGGCAGCACGGTGGGCGCGAGCGAATGGTTGATCCATTCGTAGCCCTGGGCCGACACGTCGAGCTGCGTGCCGAAGGGCCGCTTGTCGGGCTCGCCCTTGGCGCGCTGGTACACCAGCGAGCGCTGCTGGCGCGAGAACGGGGCCGCCTCGTTGTCGCTCTCGATGAAGTACTGCCGCAGCTCCGGGCGGATGAATTCCAGCAGGAAGCGCAGGTGGCCGATCACCGGGTAGTTGCGCAGGATCGAGTGGCGCGTCTGCTGCATGTCGCGCAGGCCGGTCACCACGCCGGCGGCGCCCAACAGCGCCAGCAGGCCGCCCATGTCGAAGGCCACCCAGGTGAACGCGCCGAGCAGCGCGATCACCGCACAGCCCAGCCACGCGAGGTAGCGGATCGGAAAGTGGCGGTCGAGCGCCAGCAGCCAGCCAGGCATGGGAACACCTCCTCCTGAAGGAGCGTCGTGGCCTGATTCTGCGATCGGCCGGCCGCAGGCGATGGGCCGGACAAGCCGGTGAACACCGGCCAGTTCGCCCGCGCGGCCCGGCCTACAGGAAGGCCAGCAGGGCGTCGGCCGTCGCTTGCGGCAGCTCTTCGGGAATGAAGTGGCCGGCGGGCAGGCGCTGCGCCTGCAGCGGCCGCTCGCACTGCGCCTGCCACAGTGCCACCGGGTCGAACAGCCGGTCCACCACACCGTGCGCGCCCCACAGCACCAGCGTCTCGCAGCCGATCCTTTCGCCAGCCTCGCGCGAGCTGCGGTCGTGCGCCAGGTCGATGCCCGCGCTCGCGCGGTAGTCCTCGCAGGCGGCGTGGATCGCTTCGGGCGTGCAGAAGCACTGCTCGTAGTCGGCCAGCGCCTCGGGCTCGATGTGGGCCAGGCCGCCGGCGCCCCAGCCGGCGAGCTTGCGGTGCAGGTAAAAGCGCGGGTCGCCGCCGATCATGCGCTCGGGAAGCGGCGCCGGCTGGATCAGGTGGAACCAGTGGTAGTACAGGCTGGCGAAGCGCATGTCGGTGGCCGCGTACATGTCCAGCGTGGGGCAGATGTCGATCAGCACCAGCCTTTCGACGGCCTGGCGGTGGTCGAGCGCCAGCCGGTGCGCCACGCGCGCGCCGCGGTCGTGGCCGACCACGCGAAACCGTTCGTGGCCCAGCGAGCGCATCAGCGCCACGATGTCGGCCGCCATCGCGCGCTTGCTGTGCGGCAGGTGGTCGGGGCCGTCGGCGGGCCGGTCGGAGCGGCCGTAGCCGCGCAGGTCGGGCAGCACGACGAAGAATTGCCCGGCGAGCTGTTGCGCCACCCGGTGCCACATCGCATGCGTCTGCGGAAAGCCGTGCAGCAGCACCAGTGGCGGCCCGTCGCGCCGGCCGCCGGTGCGCACGAACAGGCGGACGTCGCCTGCCGCATGATGAGCCGCGTCAAAACCGTCGAACCAAGCCATGATGCACCTCCTGGGGTTGCATGGTCCATACTGCCAGCCAAAACGAAACTCGGCCATGACCATGGTTTGCTCAGCGGGTCGCGTGGTGGCAGCCGCCTTGTGCGCGCTGCTGGCGTCGTGCCAGCGCGCCGAGGCGCCGCCCGGCTTCAACGGCTATGCCGAAGCCGAGTTCACGCGGGTGGCCGCGCCGCTGTCCGGGCGGCTGGTGCTGCTGAACGTGCAGCGCGGTGCGCAGGTGCCTGCCGGCGCAGCGCTGTTCACGCTGGAGCGCGAGGCCGAGGAGGCGGCGCTGCGCGAAGCGCTGGCGCGCGAGCAGCGCAGCGAGGCCCTGGCGCGCGACGTGCGCAAGGGGCAGCGGCGCGACGAGCTGGCGGCGGCCCAGGCCGCGGTGGATGCGGCGCAGGCGGCGCTGCTCGATGCCGAGCGCGAGCTGCAGCGCCAGCGCGCGCTGGCGGCGCAAGGCTTCGTGTCGGGCGCCGACCTCGATGCACTGCAAGCCCGGCGCGATGCCGATGCGGCGCGCGTGCGGCAGCTGCAGGCGCAGCTGCGCGCCGCCCGCCTGGGCGCGCGCGAAGACGCCCAGGCCGCGGCGCTGGCCGAGGCGCAGGCCGCCAGCGCCGCGGTGGCGCAGGTGCGCTGGCGCGTGGAGCAGAAGTCGGTGCAGGCGCCGGTGGCCGCGCACGTGGAAGACACGCTGTACCGGCCCGGCGAGTGGGTAAACGCCGGCGCGCCGGTGGTCACGCTGCTGGAACCCGCGGCGCTGAAGCTGCGCTTTTATGTGCCGCAGGCTCGCCTGGCCGAGGTGAAGCCGGGGGCCGCCGTGAAGGTGCGCTGCGATGGCTGCGGCGCGCCGATCAATGCAACGGTGCGGCGTGTGGCCAGCCAGCCGGAATTCACGCCGCCGGTCATCTACAGCAAGGACAACCGCGCGCGCCTGGTGTTCCTGGTCGAGGCCTGGCCGTCGGCCGAGGACGCCCGGCGCCTGCATCCCGGGCAGCCGGTGGACGTGATGCCCGCTGCGCCAACGGCCGCCGATGGACGCTGACGCCTTCGCGATCGACGTGCAGGACCTCACCAAGCGCTTCGGCGAGCGCACGGTGGTGGACCACCTGTCGATGCAGGTGCGGCGCGGCGAGATCTACGGCTTCCTCGGTCCCAACGGCTCGGGCAAGACCACCTCGATCCGCATGATGTGCGGCCTGCTCACGCCCGACGCAGGCTCGGGCCACACGCTGGGGCTGGACGTGGTGCGCGAGGCCGCCGAGATCAAGCGCCGCGTGGGCTACATGACGCAGCGCTTCGGGCTGTACGAAGACCTGTCGATCCGCGAGAACCTGGAGTTCATCGCGCGCGTGTACGGCATGGACCGGGTGCGCGCTCGCGTGGACCAGGCACTCGAACGCCTGGGCCTGGCGACGCGCCAGCAGCAGCTCGCGGGGCGCCTGTCGGGCGGCTGGAAGCAGCGCCTCGCGCTGGCCGCCTGCATGCTGCACGAGCCGGAGCTGCTGCTGCTGGACGAGCCCACCGCCGGCGTGGACCCGAACGCGCGGCGCGACTTCTGGAACGAGATCCACGTGCTGGCCTCCGAAGGCATCACGGTGCTGGTGTCCACCCACTACATGGACGAAGCCGAGCGCTGCCACCGGCTGGGCTTCATCGCCTACGGACAGCTGCTGGGCCACGGCACGCCGGCGGAGCTGCAGGCGCGCTCCGGCCTGGCCGCCCGCGTGCTGAGCGGGCCGCGCGCGACTGCGCTGGCAGCGGCGCTGGAGCAGGAGACGGCCGTGGGCACCGTCACGCGCATGGGCAGCGAGCTGCGCGTGACCGGCGATGACGCCGACGAGCTCGACCAAGTGCTGGCGCGCCGCGCGGCGGGCGTGCAGGTCGCGGCGAGCCCGCCGTCGCTGGAGGAAGTGTTCATCCACCTGTCGCGGCAAGCCGCCGACAACATGGCATGAGCGAGCGCTTCACCTGGCACCGCCTGCTCGCGATCATGCTCAAGGAGCTGATCCAGCTGCGGCGCGACCGGCTCACCTTCGCGATGATGGTGGGCATCCCCATCATCCAGATGACGCTGTTCGGCTTCGCGATCAACGGCGACCCGAAGCGCCTGCCCACTGCGGTGATCGCGCACGAGCACACGACCTACACCCGCAGCATCGTGCGCGCGCTGGAGAACTCGGGCTACTTCGAGGTGGTGCATCCGGCCAGCAGCGAGCGCGAGGGCGAGCGCCTGCTGGCCGAGGGCCGCGTGCAGTTCGTGCTCACGGTGCCGGCCGGCTTTGCGCGCGCCCTCGAGCGCGGCGAGCGGCCGGCGCTGCTGGTGGAGGCCGACGCCACCGACCCGCAGGCCACGGCCAACGCGATCGGCGCGGTGCAGCAGATGGCCGCCGGCATGCTGCAGCACGACCTGGTGGGTCCGCTGGCGATGCTGCAACCGGGCACGGCGCCTTTCGAATGGCGCATCCACCGCCGCTACAACCCGGACGGCATCACGCAATACAACATCGTGCCGGGCCTGATGGGCGTGATCCTCACGATGACGATGATCATGATGACCGCGCTGGCGGTCACGCGCGAGGTGGAGCGCGGCACGATGGAAAACCTGCTCGCCACGCCAGTGCGCCCGCTGGAGGTGATGGTGGGCAAGATCGCGCCCTACATCGCCATCGGCTACGTGCAGGTGGGCATCATCCTGCTGGCCGCGCGCTACGTGTTCGACGTGCCCTTCGTCGGCTCGGTGCCGCTGCTGCTGCTGGGCGTGCTGGCCTTCATCGCGGCCAGCCTCACGGTGGGCATCACGATCTCCAGCGTCGCCAAGAGCCAGATGCAGGCGATGCAGATGACCTTCTTCTTCTTCCTGCCCTCGATCCTGCTGTCGGGCTTCATGTTCCCGTTCCGCGGCATGCCGGGCTGGGCGCAGGTGATCGGCGAGGCGCTGCCGCTGACGCACTTCCTGCGCCTGATCCGCGGCGTGCTGCTCAAGGGCAACGGGCCGGCGCAGATGTGGGTGCATGTGTGGCCGCTGCTGGTGTTCACGGCCATCGTGCTGGCAGTCGGCCTGAAGCGCTTCCGCAAGACCTTGGACTGAACAGGCGCATGCGCATCCGCTACATCGAGATCTTCTACGCCGTGATGCAGTCGGGCACGGTCAAGGGTGCCGCCGAGATGCTGCACATCACGCAGCCGGCGGCCACACGGCTGCTGCAGCAGGCCGAGGCGCACGTGGGCGTGCCCCTGTTCCAGCGCGTGCGCGGGCGTCTCGTGCCCACGGCCGAGGCGCACCAGCTCATTCCCGAGGTGGAGCAGCTGTACCTCAAGCTCGATGCGGTGCGGCGCGTGGTCGCCAACCTGGGCCAGGACCACGAGGCCATGCTGCGCGTGCTGTGCGTGCCCGGGCTGGCGCTGGAGGCGCTGCCGCAGGCCCTGGGCCGCTGGAGCCGCAGGCGGCCCAGGGCGCGCTTCTCGCTGCGCACGCTGCATTCGCGCCAGATCGCCGAGAGCCTGGCGCTGCGCGAAGCCGAGGTGGGCTTTGCATTCGAGCCGTCGCCGCATCCGGCGCTGCTCAACCAGGCCATCGCCCAAGGGCGGCTGGTCTGCGTGGGCAGCGCGTTGCGTGGCGATTGCGTGCCGCTCGAAGCGCTCGGCCGGCACCCGGTGATCGATCTCGACCCGGCCGACCCGCTGGGCCGGCTGTTGCATGCCGCCTGCCTGGCGCACGATGTGCAACCGCAGTCGCGTGTGCTCGCGCACAGCTACCACGCGGCGGTGGAGCTGGCGGTGCAGGGCTTCGGCTGGGCGCTGCTGGACAGCGTGACGGCCCACTACGCGCATCGGCATCCGCGGCTGCGCGTGCTGCCGCTGGCACCGGAGATTCCTGTCACGGTGTATGCGCTGCGGCCGCGCGACCTGCCCTCCAGCGTGGCAGCCGAAGAGCTGGTGGCCCGCATGGGCGAGGTGCTGCGGGGGCTTGGACCGCCTCAGTTGGGCACGTAGTCGCTCGGGTACTTCAGCGAATCGGCCAGCAGCCGCGGCATGCGCATGCCCAGGTTGATGCCCTGGGGTGGAATGGGCCTGAGGAACCACTTGTCGTACAGGCGCTGCAGCTCGCCGGTGGCGATGAGCCGGCGCATCTCGGCGTCGATCAGGCGCTTGAGCGCAGGGTCGTCGCGCGAGAAGGCGATCGCATACGGCTCTATGGTCATCGGCTTGCCGATGACCTTCAGCGCCTGGGGCTGCGGGGCACTGGCGCGCAGGCCGTAGAGCAGCACGTCGTCCATCGCGAAGCCGTCCACCTTGCCCTGCAGCACCCAGGCCACGCCCTCGGCATGGTCGCGCGAGGCCACGACGTTCAGCGTCACGCCCTTGAGCTGCGCCTCGCGCGCCAGCGAGTCGATGTTGGTGGTGCCGCGGGTGGAGGCCACGGTGCGGCGGTCCAGGTCCTCGATGCGCTCGAAGGGCTGTGCGCTGCGCACCATCAGCCGCGAGGCGGCGATGAAGTGGGGGATGGTGAAGGCCACGCGCCGGCGCCGCTGTGCGGTGTTGGTGGTGGAGCCGCATTCCAGGTCGGCTTCGCCGCGCTCGATCACCTCGAAGCGCGTGGACGAGGTCACGAGCCTGTAGTCGGTGCGCCAGGCCTTCAGGCCGAGCTGCCGAGCCACAGCCTCGGCCAGGCGGCGGCACAGGTCGATGCTGTAGCCCACCGGCTGCTCGCCGGCCAGGTAGGACAAGGGGATGGAGGCCTCGCGATGGGCGATGACGATCGCGCCGCGTGCGCGGATCCGGTCCAGCGTGGGCGAGGCCTGTGCTGTGGCCGCCGGCGGCCACAGCAGGCAACACAAGGCGGCGCCGAGAAGGCGTTGGGTTGTTCTCATGGCGGCGTGCGGAGGGTGCGGCGGATTCTGCGAACCGCTGTCGCCGCCGTCGAATGCCGAAGCGCGCAGCGGGTATGCGCCTGCGGCATCGGCCGTCGCGGCCGGGCCGGGCGCTATTTCGGCGCAGGGGCGAACGGATCGGGGCAGGCCCGCCGGTCGTCCAGCAGCGGCAGCAACGCCGGCGACAGCGTCTTCAGCAGCTGCGAGGGCATCGCGCTGGTGAAGCGGTAGCGGGCCGCGAAGGGCTCGTGCACGTAGGCCATCATCGTGCCGAAGTAGCGATCGCCGATGTAGAAGACGAAAGTGGCGGTGCGGTTGACCACGCGCGACGAAAGAAGCGCGCCGCCGCGGCCGTACACGTCGAAGCGGTGGTCGCCGGTGCCGGTCTTGCCGCCCACGCGCACCGGCTGCCCGTCGGGCGTGGTGAACACGCCGCCCAGCCGGCGCGCCGTGCCTTCTTCCACCACCCCGGCCAGCGCCGCCAGCGCCACCTCGGCCACTTCGGCCGGCAGCACGCGCTGGCCGGTCGCGGGCTTGAGCTGCAGCCGGGTTTCGTAAGGCGTGTCGCGCGCGAACTGCAGCGCCGGTACGCGCAGCGAAGGCAGCTTGACCCCCCGGTTGACCAGCACGCCCATCAGCTCGGCCAGCGCCGCCGGCCGGTCGCCCGAGGCGCCCAGCGCGGTGGCGTACGACGGTGTGAGCGTCTCGAAGGGATAGCCCAGCCGCTTCCAGCGCCGGTGGATCTCGGCAAACGCTTCCTGTTCGATCAGGTTGCGGATGCGCAGATCCTGCGCGCTCTTGTGCCGCGTCTTGAACAGCCAGGTGTAGACGTCCTGGCGCTCCATCTTGGAGGCCGCGAACACCTCGCCCAGCGTGGCCTGCGGATGGCGGCGCAGGTGCCCCACCAGCCACAGCTCCAGCGGATGCACCCCGGCCAGGTAGCCGCGGTCCGACAGCGACCAGCGCTCGGGTCCGTACTTGTCGTGCAGGGCCTGCGCTGCCGGGTCTGTGAGCTTGTGTTCGGGCAGGTGCTTTTCGAGGAACTCGGCCAGGTCCTCCGGCTGGGCCTTGGGCTCCAGCCCGTAGAAGGCGGCCGCCAGGCGCACGGGCGTGGGCTTGCGTTGCTGCAGCAGCAGCTCCTCCGCCTCGTCGGCGCTCTTGCCCTGGTACTTGCGATAAAAGCGCGCCAGGAATTCCTTGCCTTCCTTGTCGGCGAAGCGGGCCAGGTACTCCTGGCGCGCGGGGTCCTCGGTGTCCTCCAGCAGGGCCGCGTTGGCCTTGGCCGACTTGGCGCGCAGGTGGTAGACCACCTCGCGCATGATGCGGATGAACGACAGGTTGACCGAGTGCTTGAGCGCCTCGCGCACGTTGTAGCTCTTGAAGTTTTCCTCGCGCTCGAAGTTCTCGAAGGTGTGCGCGCCGCCGCCGGTGTAGAACGTTTCGCCGGGGTTGCCCGAGAAGGGCCGGTCCATCGCCGCCTCGAGCATTGCGCGCAGGCTCTTGTCTTCGGCGCGCAGCAGATGCTCCTTGGCCCAGCGGCCCAGCGGGTCCTGCGGGTGCACCTCCTGCGCGGCCAGCATGATCGGGTCGAGCTTGTGCCAGCGCTCGTGGGCCTCGGCCACCAGCTCGAGGTAGGTGACCATGGTGCGCAGCTTGGCGGTGGAGCCCAGGTCCAGCCGCGCCCCCTCGTTCAGATCGAAAGGCTGATCGACGTTGTCGGTCTGCACGCGCAGCAGGTTGCCGCCCGGCGTGCGCTCGAAGAGCGTGAAGCTGAAGATCAGCTTGCTCGGGTCGTCGCCCTCGCCGAGCAGGCGAAAGCCGTACAGGCCGGCGGCCTTGGCGCCCTCGGGGTCGCGCAGGCCGCGCAGCAGCTGGCTGGCCGCGCGCTGCACCTCGCCGTCCAGCGTGCTGGCGGCCAGCAAATCGAGCCGGTCGAGGTCGTAGGCGCGGGGCACGTCCAGCAGCGCCTGCAGCCGGTTGCGCACCGCGTTGGCCGCCTTGCGCGTGACGAACGAGGCCGGCGGCTCCGCGCTGGCCTGCCGCCGCAGCTTCAGCTCGATGGGCAGCGCGGCATCGCGCAGCGCCCAGGGGATGACCTCGGCCTCGGCCATCACGCGCAGGTAGCTGTTGGTCAGCACGTTGAGGTCGGCTTCGCCTTCCACCAGGTAGTGCGAGGGCCGGCGCTGCGCGATCATCAGCGACAGCGCCTGCTTGAAGGCCAGCGCCTGCTCGGGCAGCGGCGAAGGCTTGAACGCGAGTGCGCGCCGCTGCGGCAGCGTGAGCGGCCGGTCGCCGCCCAGCGGCATGCGCAGCAGGCGGTTCACTTCGGCGAAGTCGCGCCCGTACCAGGCCCACAGACCGTCGCCCAGGCCGTTGACCTCGCCGAAGCCCGGCTTGGCCGACAGCGGCACGGTGTTCAGGTACGACAGCACGATCTGGCGCCGTCGGCTCATCGTGTCCGGACCTTCCAGGTACGAGCGCACCGAGGCGGTGGCCATCTGGCGCAGCTTCTCGCGGCCGGAGTCGGTGCGGCCTTCGGGCGAGTGGCGGTATTTCTCCAGCTGCGTGGCCAGGGTGCTGCCACCGGGTGCGCGGTGCTCGTCGTCCACCAGGTGGCGCGCCTGGTCCAGCGCGGCCTTGGTGAAGCGGTCCCATTCCACCGCGGGGTTGCGCATCGGGTATTCGCCGTCGAGCAGCTCGCGGTTCTCGATGTAGAGCAGCGCTTCCACCAGCAGCGGCGGTACGTCCTCGAAGCGCGCGTACACGCGCTCCGGATAGCGCGCGGCGTAAAGCGGTGCGCCGCGGCAGTCGGTGAGCGTGAGGCCGGCCTGGTCTTTCTCGGGATAGATCGAAAACAGGCTGTGCTCGCGCAAGGCCAGCATGCGCGGCGACATGCGGGCCTGCGCGGTGACCTCGTAGCCCAGGCGCTCCAGCCGGTCGATGTAGCGCGGCAACTGCGAGTAGCCCAGCCGTTCGTCGTAGGGGCCGCTGCCCGGGTAGCGGATGGCGTCGCTCTTGCCCGGGGCCAGCTTGAACTGCAGTTCACCGGCGATGCGGCTCAGGTAGGCCGCCTGCCGGCGCGAAGTCTGGAACTCGTCGACGACGACATACACGAGCCAGGCAAGGGCACCCAGCAGCAACAGCCACAGCAGCCGGCGAAGGCGTTTCCAGGTCAACAACGGCGAATCCATACAACGACACGACAAGCTCGGAACATACCAAGACGGGCCGCCGCAGGCTGTCGGTGCAGCGCTACACTTCGTGCCGTACAGCGCCGATTTGTCCGGCTTGCGGGCGCTCAAGAAATGCCGCTAAAGAGAGAGGGCGCAACACCCGGTCTCGATGCAGCGAGCCGGGTGTTTGTCTTCTTGACGCTTTCATGTCTTCATCCGTCGGGCATGTGGTCCCCCAGCAGGCGACGTTCGCCGAGCCGCTGCCGCTGAAAAGCGGCGCGCGCCTGGCCGGCTACACGCTGGTCTACGAGACCTACGGCGCGCTCAATGCCGACAAGAGCAATGCCGTGCTGGTGTGCCACGCGCTGAACGCGTCGCACCACGTGGCCGGCACCTACGAAGGCCAGCCCAAGAGCGAAGGCTGGTGGGACAACCTGGTCGGGCCCGGCAAGCCGCTGGACACCAACCGCTTCTTCGTCATCGGCGTCAACAACCCCGGCTCCTGCTTCGGCTCCACCGGGCCCATGCACGACAACCCGGCCACCGGCAAACCTTACGGCGCCGATTTCCCGGTGGTGACGGTCGAAGACTGGGTGGATGCGCAGGCCCGGCTGCTCGACCGGCTGGGCATCGGGCAGCTGGCGGCGGTGCTGGGCGGCAGCCTGGGCGGCATGCAGGCGCTGAGCTGGTCGTTGCGCTACCCCGAGCGGCTGCGCCACTGCATCGCCATCGCCACCGCGCCCAACCTGTCGGCGCAGAACATCGCCTTCAACGAAGTGGCGCGCCGCGCCATCGTGACCGACCCCGACTTCCACGGCGGCCACTTCTACGAACACGGCGTGGTGCCGCGCCGCGGCCTGCGCGTGGCGCGCATGATCGGCCACATCACCTACCTGTCCGACGACGTGATGGCCGAGAAGTTCGGCCGCAGCATGAAAGCCGAGCGCTTCAGCTACAGCCCGCAGGAAATCGAGTTCCAGGTCGAGAGCTACCTGCGCTACCAGGGTGACAAGTTCAGCGACTACTTCGACGCCAACACCTACCTGCTCATCACCCGCGCGCTCGACTACTTCGACCCCGCGCGCGAGCACGGCGGCGACTTAGCCGCCGCCTTCTCGCACGCCAGGGCCAAGTTCCAGCTTGCCAGCTTCACCACCGACTGGCGCTTCTCGCCCGCACGCTCGCGCGAGATCGTCAAGGCGCTGGTGGACAACCGCATCGACGTGAGCTACGCCGAGATCGACGCGCCGCACGGCCACGACGCCTTTCTGCTCGACGACCCGCGCTACCACGGCGTGCTGCGCGCGCGCTTCGACCTGATCGCGAAAGAGTTCGGGGCTTGAAATGAAACCAACCCCCCGAGCGCCTGACGGCGCTCCCCCCTGGAAGGGGGGCGCCGCCTGCGGCCCCGCAAAGCCCGTACCGCGGCGGCAGCGTGGCTTCGGCGGGTTCACGCGCCGCGGCACGCGCCAAGCGCGGTGGAGAAACTGGCATGAGTGAGAGAAGAGACCTCGAACTGATCGCGCAGATGGTCCCGCAAGGCGCGCGCGTGCTCGACCTGGGCTGCGGCACCGGCGAGCTGCTGGCCCACCTGGTGCAGCACCGGGGCTGTTCGGGCTACGGCATCGAGATTGCCGACGAGAACGTGCTGGCGTCCACCAAGCGCGGCGTCAACGTCATCCAGCTCAACCTCGAGGAAGGGCTGGCGCTGTTCGACGATGCCAGCTTCGACGTGGTGCTGCAGCTCGACACGCTGCAGCACCTGCGCAACACCGAGAAGATGCTGATCGAGACCGCACGCGTGGGCCGCATCGGCATCGTCAGCTTTCCCAACTTTGCGCACTGGCAGAACCGCTTCGCGATCCTGCGCGGCCGCATGCCGGTGACCAAGACGCTGCCCTACCAGTGGTACGACACGCCCAACATCCGCGTGGGCACCTACGCCGACTTCGAGGTGCTGGCGCGCAAGAACGGCCTGCGCGTGCTCGACAGCTTCGGCCTGAAGGACGGCAAGACCATCCGCCGCTGGCCCAACCTGCGCGCCACCACCGCGGTGTTCAAGTTCGACCGCGGATAGCTACCAGGTCGAGCGGTAGTAGACCATCGGCCCGCCGTGCTTGGCCCGCAGCATCAGCCGCGAGCTGCCGCTGAGCTGCAGGCCCAGCGCGCGGTTGCCCAGATCGACGCCGAACTTCGAGCGGCTTTCGCGGAACTGCAGCTCCACCCGGGCGTTGTAGGCGCGGCGCTCGTCGTCGGGCGTGGCCGCTGAAGGGTCGAAAGAGCCGTAGGCCCCCAGGTCCAGACGGCGGTTGGCCTGCCAGCCGGTGCGCCAGCGCAGCCCGACCTCGGGCACCAGCGCCGGCGCGGCCTGTCGGTCGTGCAGCGCGTAGGGATGCGGATGCGCCGCGGGCGTGGCGCCCATGCCCATGCTCAGGCCCAGGCCGCGGGAGCCCGCCCAACGCACCACCTGCAGGTGCCATTGCCCCTGCGCATCGGCGCTGCCGGCACGCGGCGTCTGCACGATTTCCAGCGTGGCCCGCGGCGCCTGCTCGCCCACGCGTTGCAGGCGGGGCTCGGCATGGGCCGTGGTGCTCACCAGCAGCAGCGACAGCGCCGCGATCACGCCGCACAGATGACGCAGCCGCTGTCGCAGCGTCGGCCTTGGCAGGCGGCGATGCGCAGGCGCCATGTGCGAGGTGAGGGGCTTCATGACAGCGGTGGGCGAGCCCAGGATGCAGCGAAGTATGAGCAGCTGGCGTGCCACTGTCTGTCCGGCGCCCCGGCAAGCGTTTGTAAGCTGGTGCTGACGCGTGACCGATTGCCCGGCGCTGCCGCGCGAGCGACAGCTCACCCCAGGAAAACACGGAGCAACCCCAGGCAGGCGAGGTGCCGCGACTGCCTACACTCGCCGGCCATGCAAACCCTCCGCACTGACGACGGCGTGCGCCTGCAGCTCGCCTACTGGCCCGCGCCCGACCCCGTGCACGCGCGCGGCACGGTGCTCATCGTGCACGGGCTGGGCGAACACATCGGGCGCTATGCGCACGTGGCGGCCAGCCTCAACGCGGCCGGCTGGCATGTGGCCGGCTATGACCAGCGCGGCCACGGCCAGTCCGGCGGCCGGCGCGGCGCCATCGTCACCCCCGACGACCTGCTCGCCGACCTGGGCCAGGTGATCGACGTGCAGCGTGCGCGCCATGACGGCCCGGTGGTGCTGCTGGGCCACAGCATGGGCGGGCTGGTGGCCGGCCGCTTCGTGGCCGAGGGGCTTTCGCCCGAGCCGGCGCCGTGGTACCGCTCGGCGCAGGCGCTGGTGATGTCCTCGCCGGCGCTCGACCCGGGCATGCGTGGCTGGCAAAAGCTGCTGCTCGCGGTGGCAGCGCCGCTGGCGCCGGGGCTGCCGGCGGGCAACGGGCTGAAGCCGGCGTGGATCTCGCGTGACCCCAAGGTGGTGGCGGCCTACGAGGCCGACCCGCTGGTGCACGACCGCATCGTGCCGCGCCTGGCGCGCTTCATCGTCGACGCCGGCGAACTGGTGCGCCAGCGGGCCAGCGCCTGGAAGCTGCCGACCTTGCTGCTGTATGCCGGCGCCGACCGCTGCGTGGCGCCCGCCGGCAGCCGGGCCTTCGCGCTGGCGGCGCCCGAAAGCGTGGTGAGCAGCCATTGCTACGAGGGCCTGTTCCACGAGATCTTCAACGAGCCCGAGCAGGCCGAGGTGCTGGCCCGGCTGCGCCAGTGGCTTGGCGCGCTGCCGCGCTGACCGCGAGGCGGCGATCCGGAGCCCGTCGCGGGGCCGAGAGCCGATGCCTATACTGCCCTGACCCTCCACTCTCACAGCGCCCCAGAAGCCAGCGCACGAGGCCGGCCGCAGGGGCCCTCCAAGTCATGAATGCGCGCGACCCCTTGATGCCGCTGCAGCCCGACGAAGCCTCGGCGCTGGCGGCTTTTGCCGGGAGCACCTGGGACGACGAGATCGTGCCCGCGCTCACCCAGTACATCGCCATCCCGGCCAAGAGCCCGATGTTCGATTCCGAGTGGGCGAACAACGGCCACATCGACCGGGTGGTGCGTGATGCCGCGGCCTGGGTCGAGGGCAAGAAGGTGCAGGGCCTGACACTGGAGGTGATCCGCCTCGAGGGCCGCACGCCGGTGATCTTTTTCGAGGTGCCTGCCACCAAGCCCGGCTGCGACGACACCGTGGTGATGTACGGCCACCTCGACAAGCAGCCCGAGTTCAACGGCTGGCGCCGCGACCTCGGACCCTGGACGCCGAAGTACGAAGACGGCCTGTTGTACGGCCGCGGCGGCGCCGACGACGGCTACGCGATCTATGCCTGCGTCACGGCGGTGCTCGCGCTCGACCGGCAGGGCCTGCCGCGCCCGCGCGTCGTGGGCCTGATCGAAACCTGCGAGGAAAGCGGCTCCTTCGACCTGCCCGCCTACCTGGAGCTGCTCAAGCCCCGCCTGGGCAACGTGAGCCTGGTCGTCTGCCTGGACTCCGGCGCCGGCAACTACGACCAGCTCTGGCTCACCACCTCGCTGCGCGGCAACATCACCGGCACGCTGAAGGTGGAGATCCTCACCGAGGGCGTGCACTCCGGTGACGCCAGCGGCCTGGTGCCGTCGAGCTTCCGCATCCTGCGCCAGGTGCTCGACCGGCTCGAAGACAGCAAGACCGGCCATCTGCTGCCCGAGAGCTTCCACTGCCAGATCCCTGGCGTGCGCGTCGAGCAGGCCCGGGCCACCGCCGCGATCCTGAAGGACGAGGTGTGGAAGCGCTTCCCCTGGGCCTGCGGAGCCGACGGCCAGCCCGCGCTGCCCACCACCAGCGACCCCGTGCAGGCGCTGCTCAACCGCACCTGGCGGCCCACGCTCAGCGTCACCGGCGTGGACGGCCTGCCGGAGATCAGGAACGCCGGCAACGTGCTGCGGCCGCACACCGCCTTCAAGCTCAGCCTGCGCCTGCCGCCGCTGGTGGACGGCAACGAGGCGGCGCTGAAGCTCAAGGCGCTGCTGGAAGACAACGCGCCGTACAACGCGAAGGTCACGTTCCAACCCGATGGCCGGGCGGGCCAATACGGTGCCACCGGATGGAATGCGCCCGATCTCGCGCCATGGCTGGAGCAGGCGCTGGATGCCGCCTCGCATGCCCACTACGGCGCCCCGGTGGGCTACATCGGCCAGGGCGGCACCATCCCGCTGATGAATCTGCTGCAGCAGGGGTTCCCCAAGGCGCAGATGATGGTCTGCGGCGTGCTGGGCCCGAAGAGCAACGCCCACGGCCCCAACGAGTTCCTGCACGTGCCCTACGGCAAGCGGCTCACGGCCGCGGTGGCGCAGGTGATCGCCGCGCATCCGTAGCCCACCCTGCGGCCTGACGGCCGCCCCCTCAAAGGGGCAGCAGCGGCGGACCGGCGCAGCCGGATCCGCGGTGTTCGCTGGGTGTTGGTTTAGCGCGATGCGAGGGAGCTGAATCGGAAAGCGCCATCCGTGCGCACCGGGTGCTGGGCCACCAGCAGCTCGCCGGCTGGAATGAGTTCGCCGCGAGCGCGCGCGGCCAGCACCTCGGCCTTCACCTCAGCGCGGGCCAGCGTGGTGCTGCGCACGGTGGGCACGCCGAAGTCTTCTTCGCCGGCGGCGAGCAGTTCCCCGGCCGCAGCGGCGCGCTGCACCTCGGCCTTCACTTCGGCACGGCTCTTGGTCGACAGCGCCTGCGCGCTGCCGTCCGGCGTGATGTCGTCGGCGAGCGCCGAACCGGCGGCCATGGCGATGGACACGAAAGCGATCAGTTGCTTGGCATTCATGGTGAAACTCCTGTTCTGTTGCGTCGCATCATTGCGATGGAAGCACTGTAGGCTTTGCGCCCTTTGAGATAAATGTTCCTCGGTTCAAGGTACGATTTCCGAATCAGAAACAATCGAACCAGGAGCAGGGCATGGATCGTTTGCAGTCGATGCGGGTGTTCGCCCGGGTGGTGGAGCTGGGCAGCCTGGCTGCTGCGGCGCGCGACCTCGACATGTCGCCCGCGGTGGTCACGCGTCTGGTGGCCGACCTGGAAGCGCATCTGAACGTGCGGCTGCTCAACCGCACCACGCGCCGCCTGGCGCTCACCGAGGTGGGCGAGGCCTACCTGGAGCGCGTGCGCCAGATCCTGTCGGAGATCGACGAGGCCGAGGCGTTGGCGATGGCGGCCACGCGCGAGCCGCGCGGCGAGTTGCGCCTGCTGATGCCGCCGCCGTTTGCCGCGCACCAGTTTGCCAAGCACCTGCCCAAGTTCCGCGCGCGCTATCCCAAGGTGACGGTGGACCTCGAAGTGCGCTCCGCGGCGATCGAGGCGGCCGACGAGGCCTGCGACGTCACGGTGCTGGTCACCGGGCGCCACCGGCCGTTGAAGGGCGACTTCGTGGCACGGCTGCTCGCCCGCACCGAGGTGATCCTGTGCGCCACGCCCGAATACCTGGACCGGCGCGGCCGCCCCACCCATCCGCAGGACCTGGCGGACCATGAGGCGCTGGTGCCGGTGCTGCCGCACGTGCCGCGCGAATGGTCTTTCCACAGCGGCGCCTGGGGCGACGACGAGCCGGGCGGCGAGAACGTCACCATCACCGTGCAGGGAGCGCTGTCCACCAACCACATCGACACGCTGTTCGCCGCGGCGCTGGCCGGCATGGGCATCGTGGGGCTGCCCTCGTTCATGCTGGAAGATGCGCTGCTGGAAGGGGTGCTCGAGCGCGTGCTACCGCAATGGCGGTTGATGGACTTCCACATCCACGCCGCGATGCCCTCGCGCAAGTACATGCCGGCGCGCACGCGCGCCTTTCTCGATTTTCTGGTCGAGACCTTCGGCGGCGAGGACCGCGACCCCTGGCTGGCGGCAGCCGGCTGCGAGACCGGCGGTGCCAAGCCGGGTGACTGCGTGCTGCAGCAGGCGCTGCTGGCGAATGCCTGACGCGGCGGGCAGCAACCTAGAAGGTGTATCCCGCCTGCACCGCGCTGCCGCTCATCGGCTCGATCAAGGGCAGCAGCGGCTGCAGCTGCACATAGCGCAGCGCCGTCTTGGTGGCGTAGGCGAAGAAGCGCGGCAGGTCCTCGGCGTACCGCGGCTTGCCGTCGCGGTGCTTGAGCCGGCAGAAGATGCCCAGCACCTTGAGATGGCGCTGCAGGCCCATCCACTCGAGCTGGCGCCAGAACTCGCCGAAATCGTCGCCCACCGGCAGGCCGGCGCGGCGCGCTTGTTCCCAGTAGCGCACCGCCCAGTCGATCTCGCGCTCCTCGTCCCACGACAGGAAGGCATCGCGCAGCAGCGAGGCGATGTCGTAGGTGATGGGGCCGCGCACCGCGTCCTGGAAATCGAGGATGCCGGGGTTGGGCTCGGCCACCATCAGGTTGCGCGGCATGTAGTCGCGGTGCACCGCCACCGTGGGCTGCGCGAGCGCGCTGTCGATCAGCAGGGTGCACAGGCGCTGCCATTGCTGGCGCTGCGCGCCGGTCCAGCCGATGTTGAACTCGCGCGCCACGCACCAGTCGGGGAACAGGTCGAGTTCGCGCTGCAGCAGCGCGGCGTCGTAGGGTGGCAGTGTCTGCGCGTCCACGCCTTGCTGAAAGCGCACCAGCGCCTGCACCGCATCGCGCATCAGCCGGTCGGCCTGGGCGGCACTGGCCTCGCGCAGCCGGTCCAGGTAGAGGCTGGTGCCCAGGTCGCCGAGCAGCAGGAAACCCTGCTGCGCATCGCACTCCAGCACCTCCGGCGCGTTGAGGCCGGCGCCGCGGATCAGCGCATCCACGTGCACGAACGGCCGCACGTCTTCGTGCGGCGGTGGTGCGTCCATCACGATGAAGCTCGCATCGGCCGAGCTCACGCGCAGGTAGCGTCGGAAGCTGGCGTCGGCGGAAGCCGGTTGCAGCGTGTCGAGCCGCAGGCCGCGGGCCCGCGCGATCGGGGCGATCCAGTGCTCGAAGGCCGCTTGGCGGGCGGGGTCGGGCCAGGGGACGGATGCAGACATAATCGATTCTACAAACCGCTCCTCGGGCGCCTTGGCGCCCACGCCACGGTTTCCGTGGCGCTGCCGCCAAACAGTACCGACCGGTGTCGTTTCGTTTCTCGCGCCCTCCCGTTCCGTTCCGCCGCTTGCATGCCTTGCCGCGGCGCAGGCCCCTGGCCGCGGCGGCCGCGATGCTGATGGCCGCACCCGCCGCGCTGGCCCAGCCGGGCGAGCCCGAGGCGTTGCCGGGCACCACGCTGAAGGTGTCGCCCGAGCTGCGCTCGGTGCAGCGGCGCGGCAGCTCGCGTCCGCTGCCCATCATCGTGCTGGCCGACAAGATCCGCGGCCGGCCCGACCTGGACACCGTGGCCGAAGGGCACGTGGAGCTGCGCCGCGCCGGCGCGTTGATCCAGGCCGACCGGCTCACCTACGATGCCGGCGACGACCTGGCGCGTGCCACCGGCAACGTGCGCATCGAGAGCCAGGGCAACGTGTTCAGCGGCCCGCACCTGCAGTTGCACGTGCAGCGCTTCGAGGGCTTCTTCGAACAGCCCGACTACTTCATCGGGGCCACGCAGGCGGGCGGGCACGCCGAGCGCGTCAACTTCATCGACGCCAACCGTGCCGAGGCGGTCAACGCCTACTACACCAGCTGTCCGCGTGACGGCTCGGGCGATCCGGCCTGGCTGCTCAGCACGCGCAGCGTGCGCATGGACTTCGAAACCAACACCGGCATCGCCGAGGGCGCGGTGGTGCGCTTCTACGGCGTGCCCATCCTTGCAGCGCCGGTGCTGAGCTTTCCGCTCACCGACGAACGCAAGTCGGGCTGGCTGCCGCCGTCGCTGGACTTCGACAGCAAGAGCGGCGTGGTCTTCGGCGTGCCGTATTACTGGAACATCGCGCCCAACCGCGACGCCACGTTCACCCCCACCGTCCTCACGCGGCGCGGCGTGGCGCTCGAGAGCGAGTTCCGCTACCTGCAGCCCGGCTTCAGCGGTCGCGCCAACTGGAACGTGCTGCCCAACGACCGGCTCACCGGCCGCTCGCGCGACGCGTGGCAGTTCCAGCACGAGGGCGACGCCTTCGTGCACTACAGCGCCGATTTCCTGCGCGTGTCGGACGACGAGTACTGGAAGGACTTCCCGCGGTCGGTGCCTTCGCACACGCCGCGCCTGCTCGCCGGCGACCTGCGTGCCGATCGCCGCTTGGCGGGCGACTGGAGCTTGTACACGCGCATGCAGCGCTGGCAGGTGCTCAACGATGCCACCGACACCGGCAATGCCTTCGTGGACCCGCCGTACGACCGTGCGCCCCAGCTCGGCCTTCGCGGTGCAGGCACGCTGCTGCGCACCGGGGGCGGCAACCTCGAATACAGCCTGGAAACCGAGGCCAGCCGCTTCGTGCTGGCCGAAGGCAAGGGCAGCAGCAGCGTGCGCCCGACCGAGGGCGCGCGAGCGCACATGCTGGGCTCGCTGAGCTGGACCTTCAGCGTGCCCGGTGGCTGGATCACGCCGCGCTTGAGCCTCAACGCCGCCGGCTACCGCTACAGCTACATCGCCGACGGCAGCGCCACCGAGGTCAAGGGCCGCGCGTCGCGCGCCATCCCCACCTTCAGCATCAACAGCGGCCTGGTCTTCGAGCGCAACAGCCGCTGGTTCGGCCACGCGATGCGCCAGACGCTGGAACCCCGGCTGCAGTACGTGCGCACGCCGTACCGGCTGCAAAGCGACCTGCCCAACTTCGATTCAGCGGGCAAGGACTTCAACGACATCTCGGTGTACAGCGACAACGCCTTCTCGGGCATCGACCGCGTGTCGGACATGCACCACGTGGCCGCCGGCGTGACCACGCGCTGGGTGAACGCTGCCACCGGCGTGGAGGCGATGCGCCTGGGCCTGGTGCAGCGCTACCTGCTGCGCACCCAGCGCATCACGCCGGCGCCCGAAGGCGGCACGTCGGTGGAGGGCGAGCCCTTCGACCAGCGCTTCTCCGACCTGCTGCTGCTGGGCTCCTCCACCATCTGGCCGCACTGGACGCTGAATGTCGCCTCCCAGTACAACCCCGAGATGGGGCGCGTGATGCGCTCCATCGCCGGCGTGCGCTACTCGCCCGGGCCGTTTCGCACCGTCAACGTCAACTACCGTTTCACCCGCGGTTCCATCGAGCAGGTCGAACTGGGCTGGCAGTGGCCGATCTATCGCCCCGAGAAGGCCCCCGACGACCGGTCCTGCAGCGGCAGCTGGTATGGCGTGGGCCGGCTCAACTACAGCATGCGCGACAGCCGCCTCACCGATTCGCTGGCGGGCGTGGAGTACGACGCGGGCTGCTGGATCGCCCGGGTGGTGGTGAACCGCGTGTCCACCGGACGCAGCGAAGCCACCACGCGCACGATGCTGCAGCTGGAGCTCGTGGGCCTGTCGCGGCTGGGCTCCAACCCCCTGAAGGCCTTGAAGGACAATATCCCCGGTTACCAGCTCCTGCGCGAAGAGCGATCCACGGCTGGCCCGCGCGCCACTTATGACTGAACGATTGATCTCCCTTTCCGCCGGCCGCCGCTGGCTCCCCTTGCTGCTCGCCCTGGCGACGCTGGCGTCTGCGCCGGCCGGCGCCCAGCAGCGCGGCGGCGACTACATCGTGGCCGTGGTGAACCAGGAGCTGGTCACTGCCGGCGAGGTCGAGCAACGCCTGGCCCGCATCCGCGAGAACGCACAGCGCAGCAACGCCCGCTTGCCGCCCGAGGCCGAGCTGCGTCGCCAGGTGGTGGACGCGCTGATCGAAGAGCGGGTGCTGATCACCTACGCACGCGAAAGCGGCATGCGCATCGACGACAACGAACTCGACCGCGCGGTGCAGAGCGTGGCGGCGCAGAACCAGCTCACCTTGCCCCAGCTGCGCGAACGGCTGAAGCAGGAAGGCCTGGACTACGCCCGCTTTCGCGCCAACCTGCGCGACCAGATGCTGGTCGAGCGCGTGCGTGAGCGCGAGGTGCAGGGGCGCATCCGCGTGAACGACCAGGAAGTCGACGAGTTGCTCAAGCGGCAGCGCGGTGCGCAAGGCGGTGTGGCGTACAACATCGCGCAGATCCTCGTCACCGTGCCCGAGGGTGCCAGCGAGCAGGTGGTGGCCGAACGCCATGCCCGCGCCCGCTCGGCCCAGCAGCGCGTGCGCGACGGCGAGGACTTCGCTGCCGTGGCCAGGCAGGTCTCGGAAGACGGCAACCGCGAGCGCGGCGGCGAGATCGGCCTGAAACCCGCCGACCGGTTGCCCGACCTCTTCGTCGAGGCGGTCAAGCCGCTGCAGCCCGGCCAGGTGACCCCCACGCTGGTGCGCAGCGGCGCAGGCTTTCACCTGCTCAAGCTGCTGGAACGCAAGGAAGCGAACGGCATCCAGGTCACCCAGACCCACGCGCGCCATATCCTGCTGCGCACCTCGGCGCAGGTGTCGACCGAAGTCGCGGCGCGTCGCCTGGCCGAGCTCAAGCGCCAGATCGAGCGGGGCGCTCGCTTCGACGCGCTGGCGCGCCAGCATTCGGAAGACGGCAGCGCGCCGCAGGGCGGCGACCTCGGCTGGACCGGACCCGGCAGCTTCGTGCCCGAGTTCGAGGAGGCCATGGACCGCCTGCCGGTGGGGGGCATCTCCGACCCGGTGGTCTCGCGCTTCGGCGTGCACCTGATCCAGGTGGTCGACCGCCGCGAGGTCGCGGTGGACATGAAGCAGCTGCGCGAGCAGGCGCGCAATGTGTTGCGCGAGCAGAAGTTCGACGAGGTCTACAACGAGTGGATCCGCGACCTGCGCGGCCGGGCCTACATCGAGATGCGCGAGCCGCCCCAATAGGCGATGCGACACACCGCGCGCAAGCGCTTCGGTCAGCACTTCCTCACCGACGAGGGCGTCATCGATGCCATCGTCGATGCCATCGACCCGCGGCCGGGCGAGGCGCTGGTGGAAATCGGCCCCGGCCTCGGGGCGATGACCAATCCGCTGGTCGCGCGCTGTGGCCGGCTCACCGTGATCGAGCTCGACCGCGACCTGGCCGCGCGCCTGGCCAGGCGGCCCGAGCTCACGGTGGTGCAGGAAGACGTGCTGAAGGTCGACTTCACCGAGCTGGCCGGCCTGGCCGGGCAGAAGCTGCGTGTCGTGGGCAACCTGCCCTACAACATCTCCACGCCCATCCTGTTCCACCTGCTGGAGGCGGTGGAGCAGGTGGTCGATCAGCACTTCATGCTGCAGAAGGAGGTGGTCGACCGCATGGCCGCCTCACCCGGCGGCAAGGACTACGGACGCCTGTCGGTGATGCTGCAATGGCGCTACCACGTCGAGCAGGTGCTCGATGTGCCGCCCGAGGCCTTCGATCCGCCGCCGCAGGTGGACTCGGCCGTGGTGCGCATGCTGCCGCTGCCGAATGCCGGCGCGGTGGATGCACGACTGCTGGGCGAGCTGGTGGCGGTGGCTTTTTCCCAGCGGCGCAAGCTGCTGCGCCACACGCTGGGCCGCTGGCTGCAGGAGCGCGGCGCCGACACCGGCTTCGACCTGCAGCGCCGCGCCGAGGAAGTGCCGGTGGCCGAGTACCTGGCACTCGCGCGATCACTCGACAAATAGAAAGGGCGGCCGCTTGCGGGGCCGCCCTTTCCCGCGGACGCCGCGGACCCTGCTTTGCCGGTCCGCAGGCGTCGCCCCCTCGAGGGGGAGCGCCGTCAGGCGCTCGGGGGTGGATCAATTCACGCGGCGTTGCGCCACATCGCGGTGTCGAACGCGCTGCACATCATCGGCATGTTCATGCCGAAGCTGGCGTTGGCCGCGTTCTTGGCGGTCTTCGGCTTCTCGCTCGCTGCTTGCT
>JBFLWE010000064.1:0-35835 GCA_040758375.1 Pseudomonadota bacterium | reverse complement strand
GTGGACGGGTTTCCCGGCCACGCATCGTAGCCCCCTCCGGGGGGCGGCCGCCAGGCGGCCGGGGGCTCACATGTTCTAGGCGAGTTTGCCGTGGCAGTGCTTGTATTTCTTGCCGCTGCCGCAGGGGCAGGGATCGTTGCGGCCGACCTTGGGCACGGCGCTCGACGGATCGCGGTCTTCGCTGACGCTGCCGTCGTCGTTCGGATGCGTGTAGGTCACGTTGCTGACGTGGCTCACATGCTCCTCGATCGCCTCGGCGGCCTGCGCCACCTGCTCCTGCGACTGGATGCGCACGGTCAGCAGCACGCGCGTGACCTCCAGCTTCACCACGTCGAGCAGCTGCGCAAAGAGTTCGAAGGCCTCGCGCTTGTATTCCTGCTTCGGGTTCTTCTGCGCATAGCCGCGCAGGTGGATGCCCTGGCGCAGGTAGTCCAGCGCGGCCAGGTGCTCGCGCCAATGAGAATCGATCGACTGCAGCAGCACCATGCGCATGAAAGGCGTGAACTGCTCGATGCCGACCAGCGCCACCTTGGCCTCGAAAGCCTGGTCGGCCGCCTTCTGCACACGCTCGACGATGTCCTCGTCGGTCATCTCGCTGCTTTTCTCGACCTCGGCCTTCAGCGGCAGGTCGAGCTGCCACTCCTCGCGCAGCGTCTTCTCCAGGCCATCGAGGTCCCACTGCTCCTCGAGGCTGTCCTTGGGCACGTAGGTGCGCACCACGTCTTCCATGGCCGAGGCGCGCAGGTTGGCGATCTGCGCCTGCAGGCTCTGCGCCTCCAGGATGTCGTTGCGCTGCTGGTAGATGACCTTGCGCTGGTCGTTGGCGACGTCGTCGTATTCGAGCAGCTGCTTGCGGATGTCGAAGTTGCGCGCCTCGACCTTGCGCTGCGCGCCTTCGATGCTGCGCGTGACGATGCCGGCCTCGATGGCCTCGCCTTCGGGCATCTTCAGCCGGTCCATGATGGCGCGCACGCGGTCGCCGGCGAAGATGCGCATCAGCGGATCTTCCAGCGACAAGTAGAAGCGCGAGGAGCCCGGGTCGCCCTGGCGGCCCGAGCGGCCACGCAGCTGGTTGTCGATGCGACGACTTTCGTGCCGCTCGGTGGCGATGATGCGCAGGCCGCCCAGCTCCTTGACCTGCCGGTTCAAGGTTTCCCACTCGCCGCGCAGCTTGGCCGCGCGCACCACCTTCTCCTGCGCCGAGAGGCTCTCATCGGCCTCGATGAACTGCACCTGCTTCTCGACGTTGCCGCCGAGCACGATGTCGGTGCCGCGGCCCGCCATGTTGGTGGCGATGGTGATCATCTTCGGCCGGCCGGCCTGGGCCACGATCTCGGCTTCCTTGGCGTGCTGCTTGGCGTTGAGCACCTGGTGCGGCAGCTTGGCCTTGGTCAGCAGCTCCGACACGCGCTCGGAGTTCTCGATCGAGGTGGTGCCCACCAGCACCGGCTGGCCGCGCTCGTAGCAGTCGCGGATGTCCTCGATCACCGCGTTGTACTTCTCGCGGTCGGTCTTGTAGACGAGGTCCAGCTCGTCCTTGCGCACGGTGGGCTTGTTCGGCGGGATGACCACCGTCTCCAGGCCGTAGATCTCCTGGAACTCGTAGGCCTCGGTGTCGGCCGTGCCGGTCATGCCGGCGAGCTTGCCGTACATGCGGAAGTAGTTCTGGAAGGTGATCGAGGCGAGGGTCTGGTTCTCGCTCTGGATCTGCACGCCTTCCTTGGCCTCCACTGCCTGGTGCAGTCCGTCGGACCAGCGGCGGCCCGTCATCAGCCGGCCGGTGAACTCGTCGACGATCACCACCTCGCCGTTCTGCACCACGTAGTGCTGGTCGCGGTGATAGAGATGGTGGGCCCGCAGCGCCGCGTACACGTGGTGCATCAGCGTGATGTTGGCCGGGTCGTACAGGCTGGCGCCTTCGGCCAGCAGCCCCGCCTCGCCGAGGATGCGTTCGGCGTTCTCGTGGCCCTCTTCGGTGAGGAAGACCTGGTGCGTCTTCTCGTCGACGGTGAAGTCGCCGGGCTCGATCACGCCTTCGCCGGTGCGCGGGTCGGCCTCGCCGATCTGCTTTTTCAGCTTGGGCACGACGGCGTTGATGCGCACGTACAGCTCGGTATGGTCCTCGGCCTGGCCGCTGATGATCAGCGGGGTGCGCGCTTCGTCGATCAGGATCGAGTCCACCTCGTCGACGATCGCGTAGTTCAGCGGCCGCTGCACGCGGTCGGCCACCTCGTACACCATGTTGTCGCGCAGGTAGTCGAAGCCGAACTCGTTGTTGGTGCCGTAGGTCACGTCGGCACCGTAGGCGCGCTGCTTCTCCTCGCGCGCCATGCCGGGCACGTTGACGCCCACCGACAGGCCCAGGAAGTTGTACAGCTTGCCCATCCACTCGGCGTCGCGGCGGGCCAGGTAGTCGTTGACCGTCACCACGTGCACGCCCTTGCCGGCCAGGGCATTCAGGTACACCGGCAGCGTGGCTACCAGCGTCTTGCCTTCGCCGGTGCGCATCTCCGCGATCTTGCCCTGGTGCAGCGCGATGCCGCCGATGAGCTGCACGTCGAAGTGGCGCATCTTCAGCGCGCGCTTGCCGCCTTCGCGCACGACCGCAAACGCTTCGGGCAGCAGGTCGTCGAGGGTGTGGCCCTGGGCGAGGCGCTGGCGGAATTCGTCGGTCTTGGCCTTCAGCTGCTCGTCGCTCAGTTGCTCGAACTGGGCTTCAAGACCGTTGATCTTCTCGACGACGCTGCGGTACTGCTTGAGCAGGCGGTCGTTGCGGCTACCGAAAATCTGGGTGAGAAGCTTGGGCAACATCAGCTTTAAGGGGCTCGTGGAAACGGCAGCCGGCGCGCTGCTGCGGTACGGCAACTAAGCGGCGCGACGAGCGTGTGCGGCACATGAGGGCGGCGCGCGGGCTTTGCAAGCCTTGACGGCCATGACCTCGGCCGTGACGGCACCGATGACTACGCCCGTGATCTCGAAAAGGGCCGCCGCAAAACCGCGGAAGTTTAGCACCGGGCCTTCCCGGCGCCGCGCCGCCGCGAAGGCGTAGCCGGGGGCCGCTCACTACACTGTGCACCCATGTCCGGGAAACCTTTGCCGATCCGCGACGCCATGGACCAGAGCGCGCCGCTGGCCCAGCTGTTCCGGCGTCTGCAAGAGTCGAACGCCCGCTTCGCGACGGTGCGCGCACAATTGCCGGCCGCCTTGCAGGCTCAGGTGAAACCCGGACCCGTGGACGAGCAGGGCTGGACGCTGATCGCCCCCCATGCGGCGGCCGCCGCCAAGCTGCGCCATCTCGCGCCGCTTCTGCAGCAAGCGCTGGCCCGGGAAGGCTGGCCCGCGCTGGCCATCCGCGTGAAGATCGGCGGCAGCCGCTGATCGCGCTCGCCGCCGACACCGGCAGCGACGTTTCTTGCAAATTCTGCCCCCTGCTGAACAAGGGGGTTAAGCGCTCAGAATCGCCGCGCGCCTACTAGGATGGCCGCTTCCACGGCTGCATCACAAGTACAAGGGAGGGGCCATGAACAAGGCTTGGCGCGCGTTGGTGGTGGCGGTGTTCGCGGCGCTCGGCGCCCTGTCACAAGACGTTCAGGCGCGGGCGGCCTTCGTCGCCAGCAGCTTCGCCACCAACAGCATCTACTTCCTCGACGAACAGATGCAGCCGCTGTCCAGCTTTCCCGTGGGCGACCCGCTGCCCAACGCCGTGACGGCAACGCACTCGCTCATCTACGCAGGCTATTTCCTGGACGCGTCGGTGGTGGCGTACGACCACACCGGCCGGGAGCAGTTTCGCTGGAGCGACCCGGGCCTGTCGCGGCTGACCGGCCTGGCGGCCGTGGGGTCGCTGCTCGCCGCGGCCTCGGACAACACCGTCTACCTCTTCGACGCCAAGTCCGGCGGCCGAGTCGCGCAGCTTTCCGCCGGCGACAGCCTCGAGGGCCTGGCCTACGACGGTACCTACCTCTGGACCCTGGGCACCGAACTGGTCGCGCGCGACTTCGAAACCGGGCTGGCGGTGCGCAGCGTCGCCAATGCCGCGCTGGGCTGCGACTTCTCGGGCACCGGCATCGCCAGCGCCGGCCCGGGCCGGCTGATGCTGGGCTGCAGCGACGGCCGCTGGTTTCAGGTGTCCTCGGAAGACGGCTCCGTGCTGGCCTCGGGCAACAACGGGCTGGACATGTTCGACCTCGCGATGCTCCCCGTGCCCGAACCGGCCACCGTGGCGCTGATGCTGGCAGGCCTGGGCTTGCTGGGCCTGCGCTCGCGCAAGCGGCTGGTGCCGGCTATCCGACTCGAACGGATGACCTACCGCTTACAAGGCGGTTGCTCTACCAACTGAGCTAAGCCGGCACGCGCCCGGCGGGCCGGCGGATTGTACGAGCGCCGCGCCGCTCGCCTTCAAGCCGCCTGCGCCACGTCGGTGAGCAGCGTGGTGTCGGCGCCCATGCGGTTGACGATGTTGATGAACTTGCCGTTCGGGCCGCGCGGGATGTAAGGCACCTCTTCCAGCTTCACCTGCATGTGCGGCGAAGTGTGCCTGCGCACGCTGGCCACCAGCTTCTGGCCGTCGGCGGGGGTGAAGCGGCCGTTGGTCACGATCTTCACGATCACTTCGCCCTGGCGCTCCTGGTGAAACTGCGCCTCGACAAGGTTGTCGATGCCCACCGGGATGTGGGCGGTGATCGCGATGTGGTAGCCCTCCGGCGTGACCAGGTAGCCGTAGTAGCGGCCCACGATGCGCTCCACGCGACGGAAGTGACTGCCGCAGGGGCAGCCGGTGGCGTGTGCGCAGGGCAGCACGAAGTCGGAGGTGCGGTAGCGCAGCAGCGGCATCACGAAGTTGTTGAGCTGCGTGCCCACGATCTCCAGCATGCCGTGCGGCGCGGGTTCGAGCTCGACCACGGAGTAGTCTTCCTGCACGTGGTAGTTGCCCTCCAGGCACTGGCCGATGGCCGCCACCCGCTCGGCCTGGCCGTACCAGTCGAACACCCGCGTTTCGAAGGTGCGCTCGATGTAGCGCCGCACCTCGGGAGCGAGTGTCTCGGAGGCGGTGAACACCGCGTCGAAACGGTAGCGCACGCCGTTCAGCTCGAACAGCTTGGCCAGCAAGTGGCCCATCGACGGCCCGCAATACAGGATCTGCGGCTGGAACGACAGGATCTTGTCGATGTAGTGCACCGCCGTGCGGGTGGACAGGTGGTAGCTCGACATCTGGAGCTCCGTGTCCGCCGGGTTGTAGCGCCAGAAAGGCGGCTCGGCCTGGCTGGCCGGCACCACCACCTCACCGCGCAGCGAGATGCGGCGCTTGCCGGTGTCGCCGGCGCGCCGCCAGGTACGCCAGTGGGCCGCATGCTCGAAGTTGATGGCGTCGTAGTCGCGCAGGAAGCGGCTGGGCAACCCGGTCGTGCCGCTGCTGGTGCCCGCCTGGCAGAGCCAGCGCAGGTGCTTGCGCGACACCAGCGCATCGAAATGCTCGCGCACCGTCTTGCTGTCCAGGTAAGGCAGCTTGCGCAGGTCGGCGCGGGTGCGGACATCCTCCGGCTGCAAGCCCAGGCGCCGGAACAGGTCGACGTAATACGGCACATGGGCCGTGCAGTGCCGCACCATCTGCTGCAGGGCGGCGTCGTGATACGCGGCGAGCTGTGCCTGCGTGTAGCCCTGGGTCAGCTCCAACCGACGGCTGTGCGCCTTGTGGCGCAAGCCATGCCGGTACCAACGCTTCAAATAACACCGCCCGACAAACGCGAGCTGCGCACCGATGCCCATTTGTGTATACCCCGCCCTGGCAGACGACGCGCCGCACCCTGACAGCAGGTGCCGCAGCGCCGGAGTCTCGTGGTCCTTTGTGACGCTTGCTTCCGAACGCAAGCGCTGGGGCAACGGGCATGCCCAAACGGGCTTACTTCACCCGCTTAAGTGAGGGGCGACCGCCCGCAGGCGGTGGAGAGGGGGCGTCGGGATCACCGCCTTGATGAGCCCCGCCCTCCGTGGCACCGGCCGCCTCGGAGGGCTGTTCCTCGCTGCTCGCCAACCGAAGGCCGGATGCCCCGGCAGGCGGCTTGGCGGCGGGGCCGGCGGCCGCGGGCGCCACGGCGGAAACACCGGCAGCGCCCTCGGTGGGCACCGGAAAGGCCATGCCCTGTCCGTTTTCGCGCGCATAGATGGCCACCACGTGGTCCACCGGCACGATGATCTCGCGCGCCGTACCGCCGAAGCGCGCCTTGAACTCGATCACTTCATTGCCCAGCTTGAGGCCGGAGGTGGCCTCGAAGCCGACGTTGAGCACGATCTCGTTGTTCTTCACGTACTCTATCGGCACCTGCACGCTGCGGTCGACGTACACCGCGATGTACGGCGTGAAGCCGTTGTCGGTGCACCAGTCGTGCAAGGCGCGGATCAGGTAGGGCCGCGTCGACGTGCCGTGGTGGTCGGGAGGTGCCGTGGAGCTCATCGCTTACTTGCGCATGACCTTTTCGGACGGGGTGAGCGCCTCGATGTAGGCCGGGCGGGAGAAGATGCGCTCGGCGTACTTCAGCAGCGGCGCGGCGTTCTTGGACAGGTCGATGCCATAGTAGTCCAGCCGCCACAGCAAGGGCGCGATCGCCACGTCGAGCATCGAGAAATCGTCGCCCAGCATGTACTTGTTCTTCAGGAAGATCGGCGCCAGCTGGGTCAGCCGGTCCTTGATCTGCGCGCGCGCCTTCTCGAGCTGCTTGTCGGTGGGCTTGGCCTGCAGGCCGCGGTTTTCGAGTACGTTGACATGGGCAAACAGTTCCTTCTCGAAGTTGAGCAGGAACAGCCGCACACGCGCACGTGCCACGGGATCGCCGGGCATGAGCTGCGGGTGCGGGAAGCGCTCGTCGATGTACTCGTTGATGATGTGCGACTCGTACAGGATGAGGTCGCGCTCCACGAGGATGGGCACCTCGTTGTACGGATTCATCAGTGCGATGTCTTCGGGCTTGGCGAACAAGTCCACATCGCGGATCTCGAAATCCATACCCTTCTCGAACAGCACGAAGCGGCAGCGGTGCGAGTAGGGGCAGGTGGTTCCGGAGTAAAGCACCATCATGGCGGTGGGCTCCCAGTAAAGGCGGCTTCTCAAAAATCCAAAAAGCGCAGTGGGCGTTTCGGACACCCACTGCGCGCGCAGCCCGGGCGATGCCCGGCTACTGCATCACTTCACGTCTTTCCAGTACGCGGCGTTCAGGCGCCAGGCGATCACGGTGAACAGACCCAGGAAGATCAGCACCCAAACGCCCAGGCGCACGCGATGCTCCTGCGCCGGCTCACCCATCCATTGCATGTAGGCCACCAGGTCGGCCACCGCATTGTCGTACTCCAGCGCCGAAAGCTTGCCCGGCTGCACCTGTTCGAAGCCCTTGAAGACATGGACCTTCTTCGCTGGATCGTGGGGGTCGGCCTCGTCGGCAAACTTGGCGGTGCGCTGGCCCTGCAGCTCCCATAGCGCGTGCGGCATGCCGACGCTGGGGAAGGCCAGGTTGTTCCAGCCGGTGGCCTTGGTATCGTCGCGGTAGTAGGTGCGCAGGTAGGTGTAGAGGTAGTCGGCCCCGCTGCCGCCGGCGCCCGCACGCGAACGCGCGATCACGGTCAGGTCGGGCGGCACGGCACCGAACCATTCCTTGGCCTCCTTGGGGTCGAGGGCGGCCTTCATGGTCTCGCCGACCTTGTCGGTGGTGAACAGCAGGTTCTTCTTGATCTGGTCGTCGGACAGGCCGATGTCGCGCATGCGGTTGTATCGCATGTAGGCCGCCGAATGGCAGTTGAGGCAGTAGTTGACGAACAGCTTGGCGCCGTTTTGCAGCGCGGCCACGTCGTTCATCTTCTCGACCGGGAACTTGTCCCACACCATGCCGCCGCCGGCGGCGAAGGCCGAACCCAGCATGGACAGCGCTGCGAGCAGGCCGACGATGAGTTTCTTCATGATTCGTGTCACCTCGTGGCGTTCTCGCATCAATGGGCGTGGTAGGTCACGCGCTCGGGCACGGGCTTGAACTCGCCCAGCTGCGTCCACCAGGGCATCAGCAGGAAGAAGCCGAAGTAGAAGATCGTGCCGATCTGCGCGATCAAGGTGCCGGCCGTCGAGGGCGGCTGGATGCCCAGGTAGGCCAGCGCGACGAAGAACGCCACGAACACCAGGTACAGCCACATGTGCCACTTCGGGCGGTAGCGGATCGACTTGGCCGGGCTCTTGTCCAGCCAGGGCAGGAAGAACAGGATGATCACCGCGCCGCCCATCACCACCACGCCCCAGAACTTGGCGTCGAAGGTCTTCAGCAGCACGATGCCGACCACGGCGGCCGCCAGCACGCCCAGCTTGCCCGCCATGGACAGCCGGCTCTTCACGAACGTGAACAGCGCCGCCAGGCCGACGATCACGCACAGCACGTTGACCATCACGTCGGTGGTGGCGCGCAGCATCGAATAGAACGGCGTGAAATACCACACCGGCGCGATGTGGGCCGGCGTCTTCAGCGGATCGGCCGGGATGAAGTTGTTGTACTCCAGGAAGTAGCCGCCGAGCTCGGGCGCGAAGAACACCACCGCGCTGAAGACCATCAGGAACACCGCGGTGCCGAAGATGTCGTGCACCGTGTAGTACGGATGGAAGGGGATGCCGTCCAGCGGCCGGCCCAGCGCGTCCTTCTTGGCCTTGATCTCCACGCCGTCGGGGTTGTTGGAGCCCACTTCGTGCAGCGCGATGATGTGCGCCACCACCAGGCCCAGCAGCACCAGCGGCACCGCGATCACGTGGAAGCTGAAGAAGCGGTTCAGCGTGGCGTCGCCCACCACGTAGTCGCCGCGGATCAGCAGCGCCAGGTCGGGGCCGACGAAAGGCACCGCGGCGAACAGGTTCACGATCACCTGTGCACCCCAGTACGACATCTGGCCCCAGGGCAGCAGGTAGCCGAAGAAGGCCTCGGCCATCAGGCACAGGAAGATCAGGCAGCCGAAGATCCACACCAGCTCGCGCGGCTTGCGGTAGGAGCCGTACAGCAGGCCGCGGAACATGTGCAGGTACACCACGATGAAGAACGCGGAGGCGCCCGTGGAGTGCATGTAGCGGATCAGCCAGCCCCAGGGCACGTCGCGCATGATGTACTCGACCGAGGCGAACGCGAGGTTCGCATCGGGCTTGTAATGCATCACGAGGAAGATGCCGGTGACGATCTGGATCACCAGCACCAGCAACGCCAGCGAGCCGAAGATGTACCAGAAGTTGAAGTTCTTCGGCGCGTAGTACTCGCCGACGTGCTCGTTCCAGAGCTTGGTCAGCGGGAACCGGTTGTCCACCCAGTTCAGCAGCTTCGCCGGAACGGGCGCGTCGGGGGAGATTTCCTTGTATTCAGCCATGGTTCGTCACCTCGATGCGCTGGTTCAGGCCGTCTTCGCTTCGCCGATCAGCAGCTTGCTGTCGGACAGGAAGGTGTAGGGCGGCACCTCGAGGTTGTCGGGCGCGGGCACGTTCTTGTAGACGCGGCCGGCCAGGTCGAAGGTGGAACCGTGGCAGGGGCAGAAGAAGCCGCCTTGCCAGTCGTCGGGCAGCGAGGGCTGCGGGCCTGCCGCGAACTTGTCGGTGGGCGAGCAGCCCAGGTGCGAACAGATGCCCACCACGACCAGGATCTCGGGCTTGATCGAGCGCCACTCGTTGCGGGTGGCCTCCATCGGGGTCACCTCGTCCGGCTTGCGCTTGGACAACGGGTCAGCCACCAGCGGCTCGGTCTTCTTCAGCGACTCCAGCATCTCGGGCGTGCGGCGCACGATCCACACCGGCTTGCCGCGCCACTCGACGGTTTTCTTCTCGCCCGGCTTGAGGTCGCTGATGTCGACCTCCACCGGAGCACCTGCCGCGCGCGCGCGTTCGGAAGGCTGGAAGCTCGAAACGAACGGCACAGCGGCGGCAACGCCACCCACGGCACCGGCACCACAGGCGATCGCAACCCAAGTGCGGCGGCCTTGGTCGACTGGCGGCTTGGTCATGGAGAGGAGTCCTTGAAAGGGGTGTCTTTTCTGATCAGGGGCAACCGAGGATTCTAACGGACGCGTCAAGGGGCATACTGCAGCGCATCATGGTCCGGCGTCATGCCAGGAGGGCGGAGATGAGCTTCTTCAGCGAGTTCAAGCAGTTCGCGGTCAAGGGCAACGTGGTCGACCTGGCCGTGGGCGTGATCATCGGCGGCGCGTTCGGCAAGATCGTCGACTCGCTGGTGAGCGACATCATCATGCCGCTGGTCAGCCGGGTGTTCGGCGGCCTCGACTTCTCCAACTACTTCCTGCCGCTGGCGGGCCAGACCGCGGCCACCCTGGCCGAGGCGAAGAAGCAAGGCGCGGTGTTCGCCTACGGCAACTTCCTGACCGTGGCGTTGAACTTCCTCATCCTGGCCTTTGTGATCTTCCTCATGGTCAAGCAGATCAACCGGCTGCGCCGGCGCGAAGAGCCGGCCCCCGCGCCCGCCGAGCCGCCCGAGGACATCCGGCTGCTGCGCGACATTCGCGACGCGTTGCGCAAATAGCCGCCGCCGGTCGCTTCGACCGTGCCGTCTGGCGGGGCCTGGCCCCCGCGGGGCGCGCGTTTGGGCCCATACTTCTGTAGTTTGCGCACCGGCTGCCGATAAAAAAGCGATCCACAGACGCTTCAGGAGCGCCGGTGCGCGACGCCAAAGCACCGCTGCGGGCCTCGATGAATCCACCGCTTCCGCGTTACCAAGCCGTCTTGCAGGCCGCGCTTCAGCGCGTGAAGCAGGCCGCCCGCCTGGCTGCGGAACGCTCGGTGGACAGCCTGGGGCTGGCAGCCTTGTCGGCCACCAGCATCCGCATGCGCGACGACTTGCTCAGTGCGCAGTTCGAGCTGAACAAGCGCCTGGCCGCGTTCACGCAGACCTTCAACGACACACTCGAGCGCCGCGCGCTGCCGGCCCCGGCCACCGCCGCGCACGGCGGCCCCACCACGCGCGGCACGGGCATCACGCCCTGGGAATCGCTCAGCCTGGTGGACGACCAGGAGATGAACGCGCAAGTGCTGGCCGACCGCTTCGCCCTGGGCGTGCAGCACGACGCCGAATGGGAGCTGCGCGAGCTTGACGCCTACATGGGCTCGGTGCTGCGCCTGGCCACGCCCGAGCGCGAGCGCAACCCGCTGCGGCCGGAGGTGGTGGGCTTCGCGCTCGTCGCAGGCGCGGAAGCCGTGTCCGAACGGGAAGAAATCCGCAAGCTGCTCGCGCAGGAAATCGGCCGCGCGCTCACCAGCCTGATGCGCACGGCCTATGCCGACGTGCTGGGCGACCTGCGCGCCGCCGGCGTGCAGCCGCTCAGCCTGGCCTTGCGCAACACCGCGTGGTCGCGCAGCACCGCTTCCGGCTTCATGGGCACTCCCACCGGCACCGACGGCGAGACGCTGGGACTGCCGACCAGCAGCGGCTCGGGCACGCTCGGCCCGCCGGAAACGCAGCGCGGCCACGGCGGCGGCAGCATGCACGGCGGCGGAGGCTACGGCGGCGCGACCGGCAGCGGCAGCCACGCCGGCCCGCCGAGCAGCGGCAGCGGACGCTCGTCGCTGGGTGGGCCGAGCGGGTTCGCGGGCGCCCACGGCCCACGCGGCGCCACCTTCGGCGAGGTCGATCCGCAGCTGATGACGCTGATACGGCGCCTGGCCTTCCTCGGCAACGTGGAGGCAGGCGCCAGCAGCGGCGGCAGTGGCGCGGACGCCTTTCCCGCCACCGCAGGCGCCTCCGGGGCCTCCGGGTTGCACACGCTGCCGGCCGGCATCCCGCTGCCCAACCTGATCGTCCAGCACCGCGAAGAGCTGCGCCAGGCCACCACTGGCGCGCTCGACCACATGGTGATCGACGTGGTGGGCAGCCTGTTCGACCAGATCCTGTCCGACCCCAAGGTGCCGCCGCAGATGGCGCGCCAGATCGCCCGCCTGCAGCTGCCGGTGCTGCGCGTGGCGCTGGGCGACGTGACCTTCTTCTCCTCGCGCCGCCACCCGGTGCGGCGCTTCGTGAACCGCATCGCGTCGCTGGCCTGCGCGTTCGACGATCTTTCGGAAGGCCCGGGCAAGCAGTTCCTGGAACAGGTGAAGGCGCTGGTGCAGGAGATCGTCACCGGCGACTTCGACCAGATGCAGGTGTACGAGGCCAAGCTCGGCGAGCTCGAGGTCTTCATCGCCGACCAGGCCCATGCCGAGGCGCAGCAGGAGCATGGCGACGCCACCGCGCTGCTCGAGAAGAAGGAGACCGAGCTGCTGCAGCAGCAGCGCTACATGCAGCAGCTGCAGGCCGCGCTGGCCGCGGTGGAGATGCAGGACTTCCTGCGCGACTTCATCTCGCAGGTGTGGAGCCAGGCCATCGTGCAGGCGCAGCGGCATGACGCCAGCGGCACGCTGGCCGCCAGGCTGCGCAAGGCCGGGCGCGACCTGGTGATGAGCGTGCAACCCAAGGGCACGCCGACCGAGCGCAAGGCCTTCCTGGTGCAACTGCCGCAGCTGATGAAGGACCTCAACGAGGGCCTGGCGATGATCGGCTGGGCCGAGACCGCCAAGAAAGCGTTCTTCGCCCAGTTGCTGCCCGCGCATGCCGAGTCGCTCAAGGGCAAGGCGCCGATGCGCCAGCTCGACTACAACCTGCTGGTCAAGCAGCTCGACTCGATCCTCGGCGCGCCGCTGCCCAAGCCCGGCGAGCTGCCGCCGGCGGGGGTGCTGCCGGTGCTGGACCAGGTCGTGCCGGATCTCGGCTTCACCGCCGAGGAGGCGCGGCAGGTCGGCTTGGTGGCCGAGAACGCGGTCGACTGGAACGGACAGGTCGACATCGACCTCACGGCCGAGCCCGAAGTGACCGAGGTCGACATCAACATCGACGGCCTGCCGCCGCCCGAACCCACCGAGCCGACGCGCGGCGCCTCGCTGGCCGACCACGTGCAGATCGGCTTCGCCTACCAGATGCACATCGAGGGCCGCTGGCAGAAGGTTCGCCTGAGCTACGTGAGCCCGGGCCGTGCCTTCTTCGTCTTCACGCGCGGGCGCAAGCACCAGCAGACCGTCTCGCTCACGCACCGCATGCTGGTGCGCCTGTGCGAAACCGGGCGCATGCGTGCCTTCGAAAACGCCTACCTGCTGGAGCGCGCCACCGCACGCGCGCGACGCCAGCTCGCCGAACTGGGGGCCGGCCGCAACACCCGACACTGACGGCGCCCGTGGCACAGGCCCCGCATCGGGCGTCAGCCGCCGGCGAGCTGTCGCGCCATGCGCACTGCCGCTTCGAAGCTCGACGCATCGGCCCGGCCCTGCCCGGCGATGTCGAAGGCCGTGCCGTGGTCGGGGCTGGTGCGCACGAAGGGCAGCCCGAGCGTGACGTTCACGCCGTGCTCCACGCCGAGGTATTTCACCGGGATCAGGCCATGGTCGTGCGTCATCGCCACCACGATGTCGAACTCGCCAGGGTGTGCCGGCGGCGCATGCCGCGCGCGCATGAACACCGTGTCGGGCGCGTACGGCCCGCGCGCATCCAGGCCCTCGGCGCGCGCCGCCTGCACCGCCGGCCCGATGATGCGCAGCTCTTCGTCGCCGAACAGCCCGCCCTCGCCCGCGTGCGGATTGAGCCCCGCCACCGCGATGCGGGGCGAAGCCAGCCCCCACGAGGTGGCGGCATGGTGCGCGATGCGAATCGTCTGCAGCACGGCATCGAAGGTGATGCGCTCGATCGCCTCGCGCAGCGACAGGTGGATGGTCACCAGCACGGTACGCAACTCGTCGTTGGCCAGCATCATGCGCACCTGCGGCGGTTTGCCGCCCGGCGGCGCCGCCAGCGCCTGCAGCATCTCGGTATGCCCCGGAAACCGCACGCCCGCGGCGGCCAGGGCTTCCTTGTGCACCGGCGCAGTCACGATGCCGGCCAGCTCGCCGGCCAGGGCCGCGCGCGCCGCCGCCTCGATGCAGCGCGCCGCTGCCGCGCCGGCTTCGGCCTGCACCTTGCCCATCGGCAACGAAGCCAGTGCGGCGGGCAAGCCCGCGGGCGCCCACACCGGCAGGCAGCCGGGCGGCACGGCTTCGTCCAGCCGCTCGAGCGCGGCGGTGGGCAGGGCCAGGCCCAGCTGCCGCAGCGCGCGGCGCATCACGCCGGCATCGCCGATCACGACCGCCGCCCCGGCCCTTCCGCGCGCAAACGTGCGCGCCACGATTTCCGGCCCGACGCCGCAGGGGTCGCCCATCGTGAGCCCGAGGCGGAAGGGGGCAGCCGTACCGGTGTTCATGCCGGGTTCTCGATCTCGATGAAGCGGTGCCCGATGCCGAACTGCCGCGCGAGGTGCTCGCCCACCGCTTGCACGCCGTAGCGCTCGCTGGCGTGGTGTCCGCAGGCGAGGAAGGCCACACCGGTCTCGCGCGCGTAGTGCGTCTGGGGCTCGGAGATCTCGCCGGTGATGTAGGCGTCGGCCCCGGCCGCGATGGCCGCCTCGAAATAGCCCTGGGCCCCGCCGGTGCACCAGCCGACGCGCCGCAGCGGCCGGCCGTCACCGGGCACCACCAGCGGCGAGCGGCCCAACGCGGCGGCCACGGCCTGGGCCAGCGCCTGCAATGAGTTCTGGGGTGCCGGCCCGATGAAGCCGAGGTCCTGCTCGCCGAAACGGGCGTCGGCCTGCAGCCCGAGCCGGCTGCCGAGCTGGGCGTTGTTGCCCAGCTCGGCATGCGCGTCCAGCGGCAAGTGATAGGCAAACAGGTTGAGGTCGGCCGCCAGCAAGGCCTGCAGGCGGGCTTTCATCCAGCCGGTGACGCGCCCGTCCTGCCCGCGCCAGAACAGGCCGTGGTGCACCAGCAAGGCATCGGCGCCGGCCGCCACTGCCGCCTCGATCATCGCCAGGCTGGCGGTAACCCCGCTCACCACTTGGCGGATCTCGGCGCGTCCCTCGACCTGCAGACCGTTCGGCCCATAATCCCGGAAGCGCTCCACGGCCAGGAGCTGGTTCAAATGGGCATCGAGTTCGGTGCGGTGGACTGGCATGGACGGTACGCGCGGCAACGATGCGCAAGACCTGGCTGATTTTCTCCCAAGCCGTCACCGTGGCGGTGGCCGTGCTGTTCGTGATCGCAACGCTCAAGCCCGAGTGGCTGCAGCGCCCGCCCACCGGCTCGCATTGGCAGCCCCCCACCTCTGCGGTGTCGCTCCTGCCTGCCGGCGGCAGCGGCGTCGCGCCCAGCGGGTTCAGCGCCGCCGCGCGCCTGGCCTCGCCGGCGGTGGTGTCGGTGGCCGCCAGCCGGGCCCCCGCGCGCAACCCGCACCGCAACGACCCCTGGTTCCGCTTCTTCTTCGGCGACCGCGACCCGGATCAGCAGCCACAGGTGGGCCTGGGCTCGGGCGTGATCGTCTCGCCCGAGGGATACCTGCTCACCAACAACCATGTGATCGAAGGCGCCTCCGACATCGAGGTGCAGCTGGCCGACGGACGCCAGGGCCGCGCCAAGCTGGTGGGCACCGACCCCGAGACCGACATCGCCGTGCTCAAGGTCGCGCTCGACAAGCTGCCGGTGATTCGCGTGGGCGACGTGAACAAGCTGCAAGTGGGCGACGTGGTGCTGGCGATCGGCAACCCGTTCAACGTGGGGCAGACCGTCACCTCGGGCATCGTGAGCGCGCTCGGCCGCAACCAGCTCGGCATCAACACCTTCGAAAACTTCATCCAGACCGACGCGGCCATCAACCCCGGCAACTCCGGCGGCGCGCTGGTCGACGTGAACGGCAACCTGGTGGGCATCAACACCGCCATCTTCTCGCGCACCGGCGGCAGCTTGGGCATCGGTTTCGCGATCCCGGCCGACACCGCCCAGCAGGTGATGGGCAGCCTGATCCGTGAAGGCCGCGTCACGCGCGGCTGGATCGGCGTGGAGCCGCGTGACCTGACGCCGGAGTTCGCCGACAACTTCAAGCTGCCGGTGCGCCAGGGCGTGCTGATCACCGGCGTGCTGCAGGACGGGCCGGCCAGCAAGGGCGGCATCCGCCCGGGCGACGTGGTGGTGAAGGTGGGCGACACGCCAGTGGCCAACACTTCGCAGCTGCTCAATGCGGTGGCGGCCCTCAGGCCGCGCAGCGAGGCGTTGATCGGCCTGCAGCGTGGCGACAAGGCACTGCAGGTCAAGGTGCGGGTTGCGCAGCGGCCGGCGCCGCAGCGGCAGGCAAGTCTCGAAGACGAGTAGCGGCGCCTTACTTCGCCACGTCTTCTTCCGGTGCCTGCGTGTGCTTGATGAACAGCTGCGCAGCCCAGATGCCCACCTCGTACAGCAGGCACATCGGTATTGCCAGCGCGAGCTGCGATACCACGTCGGGCGGGGTGAGCACGGCCGCCACGATGAACGCCAGCACGATGAAATAGCTGCGGAAGCTCTTCAGCTTCTCGATGCTCACCACGCCTGCGCGCGCCAGCACCACCACCGCGATCGGCACCTCGAACGCCGCGCCGAAGGCCAGGAACATCGTCAGCACGAAGCCGAGGTAGGCCTCGATGTCCGGCGCGGCCGTGATGCTTTTGGGTGCGAAGTTCTGGATGAAGTGGAACACCTGCTTGAACACGAAGAAGTAGCAGAACGCCACTCCCAGGAAGAACAGCAGCGTGCTCGACACCACCAGCGGCAGCACCAGCTTCTTCTCGTGGCTGTACAGCCCCGGCGCGACGAAGGCCCAGACCTGGTACAGCACCACCGGCAGCGCGACCAGGAACGCCGTCAGCAAGGTGATCTTCAGCGGCACCAGGAACGGCGAGATCACGTTGGTGGCGATCAGCGTGGCCCCCTTCGGCAGCGTCTCGACCAGCGGAGCGGCGAGCACGTCGTACAGGCCGCCCGGCGTGGGCCAGATCATCAGCAGGCCGAACACCACGCCCACGGCGATCAAGGCCTTGATCAGCCGGTCGCGCAGCTCGATCAGGTGCGTGACGAAGGGCTGCTCGGTGCCCTCGAGTTCGTCGGGGCCGTTGTGGGGCTTGGTCATTCGGCTAGCGAGTGCGCGGCGGGCGGAAGCGGGCCACGCGTGCCGCGCCCGACTGCGCGCGGGTGCGGATGCCGTGGGTGCGCTTGTACCACTGCGGCATCGCGCCCCGCTTCAGGCGCCAGTTTTTCTTCGGTGGCTTGTAGGCCGGCGGCGGCGCCAGCGAATGCTGCTCGTCCGACTGCGCCTCGTTCCAGGTGTCCTCCAGCTCGCTGGTGGCGGCGTGAAGCTCCTGGTTGACGCTGGATTCGACGTCGCGCGCGGCGTCCTCGAATTGCGTCTTCATCTTCTTCAGCTCTTCCAGCTCCATCGAGCGGTTGACCTCGGCCTTGACTTCGGCCACGTAGCGTTGCGCGCGGCCGATCATGTGGCCCACGGTGCGCGCCACGCGCGGCAGCTTCTCGGGCCCGATGACGATGAGCGCCACCGCGCCGATCAGCGCCAGCTTGTCGATGCCGAGATCGATCACGTCGGGTCAGCCAGGAGCGCCGGAGGCTTCAAGACTTGGTCTTGGCTTCCACGTCCACGGTGTTCGGATCCTTGGGCTTGGTGCCCGCGGCGGTGACCTGCTGGTTGGGGGGCACGGGCTGCTGCTCTTCCGGCTCGGAGCCTCCTTTCATGCCCTGCTTGAAGCCATGAACGGCCGAGCCGAGGTCGGAACCGATGTTCTTCAGCTTCTTGGTGCCGAAGATCAGCACGACCACCAGCAGCACGATCAACCAGTGCCAAATGCTGAAGGAACCCATGACGTCTCTCCTGTGTGGAACCCGGGATTCTAGAAGGTGGGGGATGTCAGCCCCGTTTCCAACCGCCCAGGACGTGAATATGTAGGTGATCTACTTCCTGCCCGCCCTCGCGGCCTGTATTGATGCCGGTCTTGAAACCCGCCTCCAGGCCGTTTTCGCGCGCCAGGCGGGACACCAGCGTCATCATCCGGCCGAGCATCGGGGCATCGTCGGCCTGTACATGGGCCAGCGAGTCGATATGACGCTTGGGGATCACCAGGAAGTGCACCGGCGCATGCGGGCGGATGTCGTGGAAGGCGAGGAATTCCTCGTCCTCGTGGACTTTCTTGGAGGGAATCTCCCCCGCGACGATCTTGCAGAAGATGCAGGCCATGTCAGTGCCGCCCGGCCGCCCGAAGGCGCTGACGCGCCCCCTCGGGGGGCAACGAACGAAGAGAGTGTGGGGGTCGTTTCATCTAGCTCACCATCGGTCGGTTGTCATTCAGGTTGAACCAGCCGCGCACCACGCGGTAGAGGAACCAGATCGAGATCACGGTCCAGGCGATCCAGCCCGGCACCAGCAGCACCAGCCACAGCGGCGAAGTCAGCAGGTACAGCGCGCCGGCCCACAGCACCGAGCGGATGCGCCAGCGGAAATGCGACTCCTGCCAGGTGCCCGCCGCGTCGTCTTTCTTCACCAGGTCGAGCACGAAGGCGATCACCAGCAGCAGCACGCCTACCTGCGTGCCCGGCAGCACCGCCCCGATGGCCACGATGGTGTGCAGCAGGTAGCTGATGTGGCCGATGTTCTTGAGCGAGCGTTCGCGGTCGGTGAGCACCACGTCGTTCATGATTTCTCCTCGCCGTCGCGCTGCTGCGCCTTGCGCAGCGCGAACTCCTCCAACCCCGACAGGCCCTCGCGCCGCTCCAGCTCGGCCAGCACGTCGGACGGCTTGAGCCCGTAGTGCGCGAGCGCGATCATCGAGTGGAACCACAGGTCGGCCACCTCGTAGACGATCTTCTTCGCGTCGCCGTCCTTGGCGGCCATGACCGTCTCGGTGGCTTCCTCGCCGATCTTCTTGAGGATGGCGTCGGTGCCCTTGTGGAACAGGCGCGCCACGTAGCTGGTGTCCGGATCGGCGCTCTTGCGCGACTCGATCACGGCCGCCAGCCGGGCCAGGGTGTCTTGGCTCATCGGTAAATGCTCTCCGGATCTTTCAGCACCGGCTCCACAGCATGCCACTGCCCGTTTTCATAACGCTGAAAGAAGCAAGAGTGGCGCCCGGTGTGGCAGGCGATGCCCGGCTCGTGGCCGAGTTGCGTGACCTTGAGCAAGATCACGTCGTTGTCGCAATCGAGCCGGATGTCGTGCACCTTCTGGATATGGCCTGACTCCTCTCCCTTGTGCCACAGCCTGCCGCGCGAGCGGCTCCAGTACACCGCCTCGCCGAGCTCGGCCGTGCGCTGCAGCGCCTCGCGGTTCATCCAGGCGAACATCAGCACGTCGCCTGTGCCCGCCTCCTGCGCGATCACGGGCACCAGCCCGTCGCGGTCCCACTTCACTGCAGCCAGCCAGTCCATCGGGGCAGTGTAATCAGTCGTCGTGCGTGGCGCCCTGGAACCCCCGCTCGGCGGCGAACCACTGCAGCACCGGCACGGTGCCCGGCAGCACCGGCCGCACGGCCACCGGCAGCATGCACCAGGCCATCTGCTGGGCCTCGCGCATCTCGAATTCGCCCTGCCAGTCGAACACCTTGCAGAAGTTCAGGCGCACCAGCGCATGCGGGTAGTCGAACACCTCCACCTTCCAGGGATGGGCGTGTCCTATGGTGATCCCCAGCTCCTCGTGCAGTTCCCGGCGCAGGGCCTGTTCCACCGTTTCACCGGCCTCCAGCTTGCCGCCGGGGAACTCCCAGTAGCCGGCGTAAGGCTTGCCCGCCGGCCGTGAGGTCAGCAGAAACCGGCCGTCGGGCGCGATGAGCACGCCGACGGCCACCTCCACGGGCGTGCGCTCAGACACCGGCCCGCCCGGCGAAGTCGCGCGCGAACTGGTAGGCCACGCGGCCGGAACGCGAGCCACGTTCCAGCGCCCACACCAGCGACTCCTGGCGCGCGGCGGCGATCGCGGCTTCGGGAATCCCGAAGTGCCGCAGCCACTGCGCCACGATAGCCAGGTACTCGGCCTGGCTGAACGGATAGAAGCTGATCCACAGGCCGAAGCGCTCGGACAGCGAGATCTTCTCTTCCACCACCTCGCCCGGATGCACCTCGCCGTCCTCGGTGTGGGTGTAGGAGAGGTTCTCCTTCATGTACTCGGGCAGCAGGTGGCGCCGGTTGCTGGTGGCGTAGATGAGCAGGTTGTCGCTGGCCTGCGCCACCGAGCCGTCGAGAATGGATTTGAGCGCCTTGTAGCCCGGCTCGCCTTCGTCGAAGCTGAGGTCGTCGCAGAAGACGATGAAGCGTTCGGGCCGGCCCGCGACCAGGTCCACCAGGTCCGGCAGGTCGACCAGATCGGCCTTGTCCACCTCGATCAGCCGCAGCCCCTGCGGCGAAAACTCGTTCAGGCAGGCCTTGATCAGCGAGCTCTTGCCGGTGCCACGGGCGCCGGTGAGCAGCACGTTGTTGGCGGTCTTGCCCTGCACGAACTGCGCGGTGTTGCGCACCAGGCGCTCTTTCTGGCCGTCGATCTCCTTCAGCTCGGCCAGGCGGATGGTGGCCACGTGGCGCACCGGCTCCAGGGCCCCGGCGCCACCGCGCTTGCGGTAGCGGAAGGCCACCGAGGCCGCCCAGTCTGGCTCCGCGGGCGCATGGGGCAGTACGCGCTCCACGCGGGCCAGCAGGCGCTCGGCGCGCGCGATCAGGTGTTCAAGCGAATCGATGGAAGACATGGGCGGTCGGCAGCGAGCGGGCAGTGTACCGGCGGGTCTCTTCAGCCCACCGCCCGCACCTGCCCTTCGGCCACCACGAAAAGCCGGTCCCGCGCCTCGGCGCGCACCGGGTGCATGCCGGTGAAGGCGCCGAAGGCCGGCAGCACGCCCGAGTCCGGGCGCAGCCAGAAGCAGGGCAGCCGCAGCCGGTCGAGCCCGCGGCCCACGCCGGTGCAAGGATGCAGGTGGCCGCCCAGAGCATAGGCACCGGCCACGCGCTGCGGGTGATGGCACAGCGCCAGCCCGCCCAGCCCGAACGGCTCGTCGACCACCTCGAAGCCCAGCCCGGCGGGCGGGTCGCCGGCACGCGCATCGTGGTTGCCGCGCACCAGCGTGACCTGCAGGCGCGCATGGCGCTCGCGCCACGCGAGCAGCGCTGCCTGGGTGGCCGCTGCCATCGCGCTGTCGGAATGCAGGAAGTCCCCGAGGAAGACCAGGTGTTGCGCTTCCAGGTGCTCGACCAGCGCGCTGAGGCGGCTCAGCGTGTCGGTCGTGGTGCCGCGCGGCACCGGCACGCCGAGCCGGCGGAAGGTGACCGCCTTGCCGATGTGGGCGTCCGCCACCAGCAGCGTGCGGTGGCGCGGCAGGAAGGCGGCCTTCTCCGGCAGCAGCGACAAGGGCTCGCCGCCGACTTCGACGGTCAACATGGGACTACGGCAACGGGAGGTCAGGCCGTCAGCAACTGCAGCGCCGCCTCGAGCTGCTCGGTGGGGTTGCGCTTGAAGCCCGAGCGGGCATAGCGCTGCAGGCGGCCGACGATGAAGGCCGTGATCACCGAAGCCTGGGCGTTGGCCTGCACCGTGGGCATGGTCGAGCCGCTGGCGTCGGCGTGCAGCTTCAGGCTCTGGCGCAGCGAAGACTCGACGCGCTCGAAGAACTGGTTCATGCGCACCAGCAGGCGCTCGTGTTCGAACACCAGCGCATCACCCACCATCACGCGCGTCATGCCCGGGTTCTTTTCGCCGAACTGCAGCAGCACGGTGACGATCTTGCGTGCCTGCTGCACGCCGTCGGTCTCGCGCTCGGCGATCTGGTTGATCAGGGTGAACAGGCTGCTTTCGATGAACTCGATCAGCCCCTCGAACATCTGGGCCTTGCTGGCGAAATGCCGATACAGCGCCGCTTCGGACACCTGCAGCTTGGCCGCCAGCGCGGCGGTGGTGATGCGCTCGGCGCCGGGCTGCTCCAGCATCGAGGCCAGCGTTTGAAGGATCTGCACCCGGCGCTCGCCGGGCTTGGGCCGCTTGCGCGTACCGGACGCCGGCTCTTCGGCCTCGGGCGCTTCGGTGAGGGCGAGCGCCTGCGGATCGGTCGATCCTTCGCGCGGAACTTCCGGGTCAGGCAGGTCGTTCATCGCCGCACACGTTGCAACTGTTGTAGCGAAGCGATTCTGGCACACACGTAGGCCGGCCTACGGTGCAGGTAAACACCAACTTCCGGGCCATGTTTGCCCTTTCGCAACCAGCGCTGCATCCACACGGTGTGCATTCCGACACGGAAAGCCGCTTTCTGGTGCGCCAGCGTGTCCTCGACCAGCGTGCATCGGGCCGGCGTGGCGCGCAGCCGCACGGCCAGGCGGCGGAACATGCGGCCATCGGGCTTGGGCCGCCAGTGGCCGAACATGCGCATGCGCTCGATCGGGATCACGCCGTCGAACAAGTGCGCAATGCCCAGCGCGCGCAGCACCCGGGTGGTGTAGCCGCCGGGCGCATTGGTGAGGATGTACTTTTCGCCTTGCAGCCGCTTCAGCGCCGCGAAGTCGTGCGGATGGCCGCGCAAGCCTGCTTCGAGCCCCGGCAGCACATGGGTCTGCTCCAGAAAACGCAGCGGCTTGACACCGTGGTGTCGCAGCAGGCCGAGCAGCGTGGCGCCATAGCGCGCCCAGTAGTCGTGGCGCAGGCGGTCGGCCTCGGCAGCGCTCATCGCGAGCTCGCGCTCGATGTACTCGTTCATCGCCCGGTCCACCATGCCGAATACCGCATGGCCGGCGTGGTGCAGCGTGTTGTCGAGATCAAAGAGCCAAATACGCCGCCCAGACATCAGCTCGCTGTCTCCAGCCAAGCGGACACCGCGGATCGGGCTCCGCCGGTCCGCAGGTGTCGCCCCCTCGAGGGGGATGCGCTGAAGGCGCTCCGGGGGTGGGCCATGTCAATGCGAGCGGATCATCGTGCCGTAGGCCTGGTCGGTCAGGATCTCCAGCAGCATCGAATGCGGCACGCGGCCGTCGATGATGTGCACGGTGTTCACACCGCTCTTGGCCGCGTCCAGCGCCGAAGCGATCTTGGGCAGCATGCCGCCGGAGATGGTGCCGTCGGCAAACAGCTCGTCAATCTCGCGCGCCGACAGGTTGGTGAGCAGCTTGCCGGTCTTGTCGAGCACGCCCGGGGTGTTGGTCAGCAGCAGCAGCTTTTCGGCACGCAGCACTTCGGCCAGCTTGCCGGCCACCAGGTCGGCGTTGATGTTGTAGCTCTCGTTCTCCTCGCCGAAGCCGATGGGGCTGATGACGGGGATGAACTGGTCGTCCTGCAGCGCCTTCACGACGGACGGGTCGATGGAGACGATCTCGCCCACCTGGCCGACGTCGTGCGTCTTCTGTGGATCGTCCTTGTCCACCATCTTCAGCTTGCGCGCGCGGATCAGGCCGCCGTCGCGCCCTGTGAGGCCCACAGCCTTGCCGCCGGCATGGTTGATCAGGCCCACGATGTCCTGCTGCACCTCGCCACCCAGCACCCACTCCACCACCGACATCGTCTCCTCGTCGGTGACGCGCATGCCCTGGATGAAGGTGCCCTTCTTGCCGATCTTGGCCAGCGCCTCGTCGATCTGGGGCCCGCCGCCGTGCACCACCACCGGGTTCATGCCCACCAGCTTGAGCAGCACCACGTCTTCGGCGAAGTCCTGCTGCAGCGCGGGGTCGGTCATCGCGTTGCCGCCGTACTTGATGACCAGGGTCTTGCCATGGAAGCGGCGGATGTAGGGCAGCGCCTGGGCCAGGATCTCGGCCTTCTCGCGCGGGGTGATGTGGTCCAGGGTGTGCTCGGGCGAGGGCGCGGTGCTCATCGTGGCGGTCCGGAAAAGCGTGGAAACTGCAGGGGATTGTAGGTAAGCGCGTGCATCCGCCGCTTGAATTCCGTGGCGACGGCGCCATCATGCGAAGCATGAAGCTTCCCATCCGCTCCCTGCTTGCCCTGTCTGCCTTGGCCCTGGGTGGCTACGCCCTGGCGCAGGCGCCCGCCACCGAAGGCGAAGTGCGCAAGATCGACACCGCGCAACAGAAGATCACGCTCAAGCACGGCGAGATCAAGAACCTCGACATGCCACCGATGACCATGGCCTTCCGGGTCAAGGACCCTTCCGTGCTGGGCCGGCTGGCCGTGGGCGACCGCGTGAAGTTCAGCGTCGAGAAGATCGACGGCGCCTACACGGTCACCAGCATCCAGAAGGCGAACTGAAGCATCAGCGGCTGCTGTGCACGCCGCGGCGCGGCGGCGAGGCGGCCTGTTCGTTCGACAGCGCGAGCACGATGCCGCAGACTTCGTGCGGCCTCTGGTGGCCGCAGGCCGACTGCAGCAGCTTGAGTTGCTTTTCCAGCGCCCTCAGCTCCGCGATGCGCGAGCGCACATGGCGCAGATGCTCGTCCACCAGTGCGTCCACCGCCGAGCAGTCGGCCCGCGGCTGGTCGATGAAATCGAGCAGCGTGCGCACCTCGTCCAGGCTCATGTCGAGCGCGCGGCAGTTGCCGATGAAGCGCAGTCGCTGCAGCGCCCGCGCGTCATAGCGGCGGTAGTTGTTGTCCTGCCGCGCGGGCGCCGGCAACAGCCCCTGCTTCTCGTAGAAGCGCACCGTCTCCACCGGAAGGCCGGCGGCCCTGGCGAGTTCACCGATCTTCATTCGCGACTCACCAGGCGCAGCGCCTCATGGCCGGCCATGCCCCTGCTCAGAAGTGGATGCCGCGCATCATCTGCTGCAAGGCGATGGCCTCTGCAGAGAGCTGCGGCTTGGCGCCCTTTTCACCCTTGGCCGCCTCGCTGTCGGGGAACATGCGGAAGCTGGTGTTCATGACGATCTGCGCCACGCGCGGCATCAGCGCATGCAGCACCTGACCGAAGATGCCCAGCCTCGTCGCGATGCGTACCGGCTTGTACACGCAAGCCTCGGCGATCATGTCGGCCGCCTCCTCGGGGCTCAGCGTGGGCACGTTGTTGTAGATCTTGGTGGGCGCGATCATCGGCGTGCGCACCAGCGGCATGTTGATCGTGGTGAAGGTGATGCCCACGTCGGCGAACTCGCTGGCCGCGCAACGCGTCCAGGCGTCCAGCGCCGCCTTGCTGGCCACGTAGGCCGAGAAGCGCGGCGCATTGGTGAGCACGCCGATCGAGCTGATGTTGACCACGTGGCCCCGCTTCTTGGCCACCATGCCGGGCAACAGGCCCATGGTCACCCGCAGACAGCCGAAGTAGTTGAGCTGCATGGTGCGCTCGTAGTCGTGGAAGCGATCGTAGCTCGACTCGATGGCGCGGCGGATGGAGCGCCCGGCGTTGTTGATCAGGAAGTCGACGCCACCGTAGGTGTCGGCGATCCACTTCACCAGCTCGCCGCAACTGGCCTCGTCGGCGATGTCGGCCGAGTAGCTGACCACGTGGGCGTTCTTGCCGGCGAAGTCTTCGATCTCCTTCTTGGCTTCGGCCAGCTTCGCCTCGTCGCGCGCACAGATGATGGTCACGGCGCCGGCCTCGGCGAACTTCTTCGCGGCCGCCAGGCCGATGCCGGAGGAGCCACCGGTCACCAGCACGACCTTGCCGCCCACCGTGCCGCGCAGCGAGCGGTCGACGTGCAGGTCGGGGTCGAGGTGGCGCTCCCAGTAGTCCCACAGGCGCCAGGCGTAGTCTTTCAGGTTGGGCACCTCGATGCCGGCGGGCTTGAGGATGGCCTGTGCCTCGCGGCTGTCGAAGCGCGTGGGGTAGTTGACGAAGGTGAGGATGTCCTCGGGCAGGCCGAGGTCCTTCATGATCGCGTGGCGCACGCGGCGCACCGGCGCCAGCGCCATCATGCCCTTCTTCACGCTCTTGGGGATGAAGCCCAGCAGCGCGGCGTTGACGAACAGGTTCATCTTCGGCGCGTGCGCCGCCTTGGAGAAGATGTCCAGCACGTCGCCCACGCGGTAGCCCACGGGGTCCACCAGGTGGAAGCAGCGCTTGTTCAGCTCGACCTTGGCGTGCGCGATATGGTCCAGCGCGGCCACGACGTAGTCGACCGGCACGATGTTCACGCGCCCGCCTTCCAGGCCCACCGAAGGCATCCACGGCGGCAGGATCTGCCGCATGCGCTGGATCAGCTTGAAGAAGTAGTAGGGCCCGTCGATCTTGTCCATCTCGCCGGTGTGCGAGTCACCCACCACCATGGCGGGCCGGTACACCGTCCAGGGCACCTTGCACTCCTTGCGCACGATCTTCTCGCTCTCGTGCTTGGTCATGAAGTACGGGTGGTCGAGGTTCTCGGCTTCCTCGAACATGTCCTCGCGGAACACGCCTTCGTACAGGCCGGCGGAGGCGATCGACGACACATGGTGGAAATGGCCCGCGTCGATGGCCTTGGCAAACTCGACCGCGCTGCGCGTGCCTTCGATGTTCACCCGGACCTGCGATTCCTCGTCGGCGCCCAGGTCGTACACCGCGGCCAGGTGGAACACCATGTCGACCTGGCCCTTGAGCGCCTTGAGGTCCTCGCCTGAAACGCCCAGCTTCTTGGCAGTGAGATCGCCATAGACCGGCACCGCGCGGCTCTTGCTGACACCCCAGTAGGTCAGCAGCTCCGGCACCTTGGCTTCGCTTTCGGGGCGCAGCAGGAAGTACACGGTGGCGCCGCGGCGCTGGAGCAAGGCCTTGACGAGCCGCTTGCCGATGAAGCCGGTGGCGCCGGTCACGAAGTACTGCATGCTGAACCCTCCTGCCGTTGATGCAGATGATGAAGACGATGAGCGATCGAATATTCTGACCAATGCGCCGCGGCACCCCGCCCGCACTAACCCGAACCGGCCTTCTCCATAGAGCCCTCACACTAGACAATTAGGCTGTGCGCTCGAAGGCGGCTGCCTATAGTGCACTTCACAGTGGCGGCGACATGAGGCGCTGCGCCCACCGGTCAACACAAGCGAGGAATCATCATGGTCAAGAAGCTTCAGAAGATGGCGGAGAAGAAGACGGTGTCGGCCGCAGGTTTGCTCGACAGCCAAATCGCCCAGACGGTGAAGGACTCGGCCCAGCAGATCTGGCTGGCCGGCCTGGGCGCCTTCGCCAAGGCCCAGGAAGAGGGCAACAAGGTCTTCGAGGCGCTGGTCAAGGAAGGCGTGAGCCTGCAGAAGAAGACCCAGGCGGTGGCCGAAGAACGCATCGGCGACGTCACCGGCAAGATGAGCGCCATGGCCGAAGGCGTCACCTCCAAGGCCGGCCAGCAATGGGACAAGCTGGAGTCGATCTTCGAAAGCCGCGTCTCCAAGGCCCTGAACAAGCTGGGCGTGCCTTCGAGCAAGGATGTCGACGCGCTGGTGCAGCGCATCGACGCACTCTCCGAGCAGGTGGCCAAGCTGTCCAAGGCACCGCGCGCGGCCAAGACCGCGACGGCCAAGGCCAACGGCGCGGCCAAGCCCTCCGCCAAGCGCGCCGCGGCCCGCAAGTCGGCTTGAAGCCTGCGGCAGGCTGCCGTGCAGAAATCACAAGAGGCGCCCTCGCGGCGCCTCTTGTTCTTGGGCGACAGGGTGAACCCCGAGCTGATTTAGAGGCGTGCATCAATAGCGTGGGCACACCGTATGCCTAGACTGACCTCCATGCCGTCTGCCTCCCCTTCCCGTTCGCGCATTGGCCTGGCCCTCGCGGGCGGCGGCCCGTTGGGCGCCATCTACGAAATCGGCGCGCTGTGCGCGCTGGACGAGGCGTTGAAGGGCCTGGACTTCGCCGCCCTCGACTGCTACGTGGGCGTGTCGGCAGGCGGCTTCATCGCTGCGGGCCTGGCCAACGGCATCCGCCCGCGCGAGCTGTGCGCGGCCTTCATCGAGAACGACGGCGACGATGCCGACGTGTTCCGCCCCTCGCTGCTGCTGCGACCGGCCTGGGGCGAGTTCGCGCGCCGCCTGTCGGCGCTGCCGGGGCTCACGGCCCAGGCCGCGCTGCGCTATGCCTTCAAGCGGCGTTCGCTGCTGGCGGCCTTCGAGCACCTGGGCCGCGCGATGCCCACCGGCCTGTTCACCAACGCGCCGCTGGAGGCACAGCTGCGCCGCGTGTTCTCGGCGCCGGGCCGCACCAACGACTTCCGCCAGCTCCAGCGCAAGCTGGTGCTGGTGGCCACCGACCTCGACAGCGGCCAGGCCGCGCCCTTCGGCCAGCCCGGCTGGGACGATGTGCCCATCTCGCGTGCGGTGCAGGCCAGCGCGGCGCTGCCGGGGCTGTTTCCGCCGGTCAAGATCGGCCAGCATTTCTACGTGGACGGTGCGCTGAAGAAGACGCTGCATGCGCGCGTGCTGCTCGACGAGGGCATGGACCTGGTGCTGTGCCTGAACCCGCTGGTGCCCTTCAACGCCAAGGAATCGGCGGACCACCGGGTGCTGTCGGGCGCGCAGGAGCGCATCCCGCGCCTGGTCGAAGGCGGCCTGCCGGTGGTGCTGTCGCAGACCTTCCGCTCGCTGATCCACTCGCGGCTGGAGCTGGGCATGACCGGCTACGACCGCAGCCACCCGCACGTGGACATCGTGCTGTTCGAGCCCGATCAGCGCGACCCCGAGATGTTCATGGCCAACACCTTCAGCATCTCGCAGCGCCGGGTGCTGGCCGAGCACGCCTACCAGCGCACCCGCGAAATGCTGCGTTCACGCCGCAGCAGCCTGCGGGCCCAACTGGCCCGACATGGCGTGCAGATCGACGACGCCGTGCTGGACGACAACAGCCGCCACCTGATCGAGAAACGCCGCCGCTCGCACCGGTTCGGCCGGGCGGTCAAGCAGCTCGACGAGGTGCTGACCGACCTGGAGCGCATGCTGCCCGAGCTGCAGGCGGCCCGGGCAGCCGGGTAGCAACCCCGGGGCTCAGAGGTAGCGTGCCTCCAGGTGTGCCCTGAAATGCGCCGGGTTCAGCGGCTCGCCGCAGGCCCGCAGCGCCAGTTCCTCGGTGCTCCAGCGGCTGGCCTGCAACCAGATGTTGTCGCGCAGCCAGTCGAACACGGGTGACAGGTCCCCCGCCGCGATGCGCGCGTCGAGGTCGGGCATCTGCCGGCGCATCGCGGCAAACCACTGCGCTGCATACATCGCGCCCAGCGTGTAGCAGGGGAAGTAGCCGAACAGCGACTCGGGCCAGTGCACGTCCTGCAGGCAGCCGTCCTTGTAGTTGCCGCGGGTGTCCACGCCCAGCAGCGCCTGCATCTTTTCGTCCCACAGCGCCGGGATCTCCTCCGCCTCGATGTCACCTTCGATCAGCGCGCGCTCGATCTCGAAGCGCAGGATCACATGGGCGGGATAGGTCACCTCGTCGGCATCGACGCGGATGTGGCCGGGGTTCACACGCGTGAGCAGCCGGTGCAGGTGGTCCGCCTCGAAAGCCTCGTGCGGGCCGAGGTGGCGCGCCGCCAGCGGCGCCAGCAGGGCTGCGAAAGGCCGGCTGCAGCCGAGCTGCATCTCGAAGCTCAGGCTCTGACTCTCGTGCAGCGCCATCGAGCGCGCGTTGGAAATGGGCTGCCCCAGCCACTCGCGCGGCAGGTTCTGCTCATAGCGCGCATGACCGGTCTCGTGAATGGTGCCCATCAGGCTTTGCACGAAATCGTCTTCGCGGTAGCGCGTGGTCAGCCGCACGTCCTCCGGCACACCGCCGGAGAACGGGTGCGCGCTTTCGTCGAGCCGGCCGGCATCGAAGTCGAACTGCAGCAGTTGCATCACTTCGAGGCTGAGCGCGCGCTGCGCTGCCTTGGGAAACGGCCCCTTCGGTCGCACGACGCGCTCATGGCGCTGGCGCTCGGACACCTTGGCGATGAGCGTCGGCAGCCAGGTCTTCACCTCGCCGAAGAGGCGCTCCACCCTCTCGCTGCGCATGCCGGGCTCGTAGCGGTCCATCAGCGCGTCATAGGGGCGCAGGCCGCTCTGGGCAGCCAGCAGCGCCGCTTCTTCGCGCGCCAGCCGCAGCACCGGCCGGAAGTTTTCGAGAAAGCCGGACCAGTCGTTGGCGTGGCGCTGCGTGCGCCAGGCGTGCTCGCAGCGAGAGGTGGCCAGCGTCTTGGCTTCCACCAGCGACTCGGGCAGCGCGTTGGCCTGCTGCCACTCGCGCCGCATCTCGCGCAGGTTGGCGCGCTGGAACTCGTCCAGCGGCTCCTGCTCGGCGCGGTCGAGCTGGCCGGCCAGCTGCGCATCGGTGCGCAATCGGTGGATCAGCGCCGCCACCTCGGCCAGCGCCTCGGCGCGCGCTTCGCTGCCCTTGGGCGGCATGTTGCAGGCCTGGTCCCACCAGGCGATGGACTGCAGGTGTCCCAGGCGGTGCAGCCGCTTGTGCAACCGGACCAGGGCCTCGTAGGCGGGGCAGGCTTTGCTCATCGTGTCCTTCCTGTTCCGAAGGCTTCAGCGCAACCGGCCCATCGCATGCAGGGCGCGCACCGCCCCCTCGCCGATGGACGCGCCGAAGCGCTTGGCCAGGCGCTCGGCCACGTTTTCCTTGGGGGTGTAGTCCACCACCTCCTCGGCACGCACCACTTCGCGCGCCACGTAGTCGAGGTTGCCGAACTTGTCGGCCAGGCCCTGCTTGACCGCCTGCTGGCCGTCCCAGAACAGGCCGGAGAAGGTCTCCGGGGTCTCCTTCAGGCGCTTGCCCCGGCCTTCCTTGACCACCGCGACGAACTGCCGGTGTATCTGGTCGATCATGCTTTGCGCATAGGCGCGGTGCTCCGGCTTCTCGGGCGAGAACGGGTCCAGCATCGCCTTGTTCTCGCCGGCCGTGAGCAGGCGGCGCTCGATGCCCAGCTTTTCCATCGTGCCCACGAAGCCGAAGCCGTCCATCAGCACGCCGATGGAGCCGACGATCGAGGCCTTGTCAACGTAGATCTCGTCGGCCGCCACGGCGATGTAGTAGGCACCCGAGGCGCACATCTCCTCCACCACCGCATAGACCTTCTTGCGGTGCAGGGTCTTCAGGCGCCGGATCTCGTCGTTCACGATGCCGGCCTGCACCGGGCTGCCGCCCGGGGAGTTGAAGCGCAGCACCACCGCACGGGCCGACTGATCCTCGAAGGCGCTCTTGAGCGCCGCGACCAGGTTCTCCGCGCTGGCGTCGGACTCCGGCGCGATCTCGCCGCGCACCTCGATCAGCGCGGTATGCGGGCCGGTCGGCGCCGCGGTGTGCACCTTTTGCGCCAGCAACGCCCACGCCACGGCGATGAAGAAGCCCAGCCACAGCAGGCGCACCACCAGCCGCCAGCGGCGCTCGCTGCGGCGTTCGCGCAGCATCTCGCGCGCCAGTTGTTCGAGCATGGGTTCATAGCGGCCGGCCGCGGCAGGCGCCGTCGGGGCCATGGCCTGGGGAGCAGTTTCGGGCGCCGGCGGCACGGCAGCGCCCGGCGCGTCGCCCGCGCGGGTGTCGTCGTCAGTGTTCATCGGGAGCTTTCGTGGAGTGCGCCGGCGGGCCAAACACCACCGGCTGGATGTCGCGGGAAGGATACCAATAGACCTGTCCGTCACGCTCCTCGGTGCGCACGGCCTTCAGCCGGCCACGCCCGCAGGGCCCGCCCACGCAACGGCCGTCGGCGGGCTCGTAGGTCGCGCCGTGGATCGAGCAGATGATCCAGCGCCGCTCGTCGTCTAGAAACTCGCCCGGCTGCCAGTCCATCTCGACCGGCACATGCAGGCAGCGGTTGACATACGCCACCACCTGGCCCCTGAAGCGCAGCGCGAACACCCGCGCCGGGGCGCCGTATTCGAGCACGTCGAACACCAGCGCCGTGCCCGCCTCGGCCAACTCGCGGCTGGCGCACAAGGGTTGCGCCGCAAAGTCGGGTTCGTCCATCAGGCGTTGCGAAGCAGCCAGTCGTGCAGCTCGCGGGTGGAGTGCGCCACGTGCAGCGGGTCGAAGGCATGGAAAGCTTCCGGCTCATGCGCGCCGTAGCTCACCGCGACACAGGGCGTGCCGGCGTTGCGGGCCAGCTGCAGGTCGTGTGTGGTGTCGCCGATCATCAGCGTGCGCCCGGGCTCGGCGCCGAACTCGCGCATCAGCTCCAGCAGCATGGTCGGGTCGGGCTTGGAGGCGGTTTCGTCGGCGGTACGCGTGCCGTCGAACATGCCCTTGAGCTGCACCGTGTTGAGCGCCTCGTCCAGCCCGCGCCGGCTCTTGCCGGTGGCCACGGCCAGCCAGTGGTGGCGCGCCTTCAGGGCCTGCAGCATCTGCAGCGTGCCGTCGAACAAGCTCAGCGCATGCTGGTTGGCGAAGTAGTGGTGGCGGTAGCGCAGGCCGAGCTCGGGGTAGCGCGCGGGCGACAGGCCTGGCGCGGCATAGCGCAATGCGTCCTGCAGCCCCAGGCCGATCACGTAGGCCGCCCGCTCGTCGCTGGGCACCGCCACGCCCAGGTCGCGGCAGGCCTCCTGGATGCAGCGCACGATCAGGGCAGTGGAGTCGAACAGCGTGCCGTCCCAGTCGAAGACGATGAGGTCGAAGCGTTGCGGTGTGGCGGTCATAGCGTGGCCAGCAGTGTCTCGCACTCCGGCGGCAGCGGGGCTTCGAGTTCGATGCGCTCCCCGCTGGCCGGGTGATCGAAGGCCAGGCGCCGGGCATGCAGGAACATCCTGGCAAAGCGCAGGCCGGGCACGGTTTCGCCGCGCGCCAGCGCCTTGTTCAGCTCGAAGTCACCGTACTTGTCGTCGCCCACGATGGGGTGCCCCTCGTGCGCCAGATGCACCCGGATCTGGTGCGTGCGGCCGGTCTTGATGGTCACGTCCAGCAGCGTGAAGCCCGCGTAGGCCTGCTTCACCTGCACCAGCGTGATCGAGCGCTTGCCTTCGTCGGCACCGGCCGTCACGGCGCGCACGCGGCGCTCGCCCTCGCCGGTGAGGAATTTGTGCAGTGCCACATCGACCACTTTTTTGCTGGCCGGCCAGTGGCCGATCACCAGCGCTGCATAGGTCTTGCCGGTCTCGCGGCTGCGGAACTGGTCCTGCAGCGCCGTGAGCGCGCTGCGCTTCTTGGCGATCAGCAGCAGGCCCGAGGTTTCCTTGTCGAGCCGGTGCACCAGTTCCAGGAACCGCGCCTGCGGCCGGGCGCGGCGCAGTTGCTCGATCACGCCGAAGCTCACCCCGCTGCCGCCGTGCACCGCCACGCCAGCCGGCTTGTCCACGCAAATGAGGTGATCGTCCTCGAACAGCACCGGATACTCGCGCGCCGGCGCTGGCGGCTCGGCCGCGCGGTCGGCCACCCGCAGCGGTGGCACCCGCACTTCGTCGCCCACGGCCAGCCGGGTGTCGGCGGCGGCGCGACCCTTGTTCACCCGCACCTCGCCCGACCGGATGACCCGGTACACCGCCGTCTTCGGCACCCCCTTGAGCAGCTTGAGCAGGAAGTTGTCCAGCCGTTGGCCCTCGCCGGACTCGTCCACGGTGAGCCACCTCACCTGGGGCGATGGCGTCGCGGGGCCGCCGCTCGACCGGGGCGCGGCCGTGACCTTTTTGTGACCCGCCGCAACTTTCACCCCTATAATCCGCTCGACCACGTTTGCGTTGTAAGTGCTTGATTTTTCAGAGTTTACCCGGGCACCTGCAAGGTCACGTGGAGCCCCGCGCAAGCGGGGATCGTTGGTGATGCAACACCAGCAGCTCGTGCGGCGGGCCCTTTGCAGTCCCCAAGTGACGGGGCAGTCGCACAGCAGCCGGTGGAAGAGACCCGAGTCGAAGAAACCCGTCTGTCCTGGGCAGACCAGGCGGACACAAAACAAGGTTGACCGACCGCAGATGCGTCGCGAGCCCCCGGCTTGTCGATCTGCGGTTCGCCAGTGCACCGTGACCCCCTTGATGGCGTCCCCCCCTCCACCCTTGGCGCGCGCTGCGCAGCCCCGGCCCGTGGCCGGCGTGGCTGCTCGCGGGCGCACATGGCCGCCGCGCGATCCGCGGCGCCGGGGCGGCAGCGGAGAACGCCCGGTCCGTCCCGAGGCACACGCGCCAACGCTGCACCCCTTGATCGTTTAGCGGTCACCGCAGTCCAGGGCGATTCCTTCCACGGTTTTTTCTTCGCGTTTCTCGTGCATCGATGAGTCGTCCTGGCGTTTGCACGCCGGATGACGCTTGTCGTGCAGGGCGGAAGCAAAGCCTTGCGAGGAGTGCAGATGAAACGCATGCTGATCAATGCGACCCAGCAGGAAGAGCGTCGCCTGGCCATCGTCGATGGCCAGAAGCTGCTCGACTTCGAGACCGAGCTCGAAGGCCGCGAGCAGCGCAAAGGCAATATCTACAAGGCGGTGGTCACCCGCGTCGAGCCCTCGCTCGAAGCCTGCTTCGTCGACTACGGCGAAGACCGCCACGGCTTCCTGCCGTTCAAGGAAATCTCGCGCAGCTACTTCAAGGAAGGCGCCGACGTGCGCTCGGCGAAGATCGGCGACGTGATCCGCGAGGGCCAGGAGCTGCTGGTCCAGGTGGAAAAAGAAGAGCGCGGCAACAAGGGTGCGGCGCTCACCACCTTCGTCTCGCTGGCCGGCCGCTACCTGGTGCTGATGCCCAACAACCCGCGCGGCGGCGGCGTGAGCCGGCGCATCGAGGGCGAGGATCGCGAGGAGCTGAAGGAAGCGCTGGACCAGCTCGACTATCCCAAGGGCATGAGTCTGATCGCGCGCACGGCCGGCATCGGGCGCTCGGTGGCCGAGCTGCAGTGGGATCTGAACTACATGCTCAAGCTCTGGACGGCGATCGACGAAGCCGCCCAGGCCGGCAAGGGCGCCTTCCTGATCTACCAGGAAAGCTCGCTCGTCATCCGCGCGATCCGCGATTACTTCACCGCCGACATCGGCGAGATCCTGATCGACACCGACGACATCTTCGATCAGGCCCATCAGTTCATGAACCACGTGATGCCGGAGACGGCCAATCGCGTGAAGCGCTACCGGGACGATGCGCCGCTGTTCAGCCGTTTCCAGATCGAGCACCAGATCGAAACAGCCTTCAGCCGCACGGTCAACCTGCCCTCCGGCGGTGCCATCGTGATCGACCACACCGAGGCGCTGGTGTCGATCGACGTGAACTCCGCGCGCGCCACGCGCGGCGGCGACATCGAGGAAACCGCCACCCGCACCAACCTGGAGGCCGCCGACGAGATCGCGCGCCAGATGCGGCTGCGCGACCTGGGCGGCCTGATCGTGGTGGACTTCATCGACATGGAGGAGTCCAAGAACCGGCGCGAGGTGGAACAGCGGCTGCGCGATGCCTTGCGCTACGACCGCGCCCGCGTGCAGTTCTCGTCGATCTCCAAATTCGGCCTGCTGGAGCTCAGCCGCCAGCGCCTGCGCCCGGCCTTGAGCGAAGGCAGCCACATCACCTGCCCGCGCTGCAACGGCACCGGCCACATCCGCGACACCGAATCCTCCGCGCTGCAGATCCTGCGCATGGTGCAGGAAGAGTCGATGAAGGAGAACACCGCCGCCGTGCACGTGCAGGTGCCGGTGGAAGTGACCTCGTTCCTGCTGAACGAGAAGCGCACCGAGATCACCAAGATCGAGCTGAAGCAGCGCGTGACCGTGCTGCTGATCCCCAACCCGCACATCGAGACGCCCAACTACAAGCTGGAGCGCCTGCGCCACGACGATCCGCGGCTGGAGAACTTCCGCGCCAGCTACTCGATGATCGAGGAGCCGGACGACGAGGTCGGCATCACCCGGCGCGAGAAGGCCAAGCCCAAGCAGGAGCCGGTGATCAAGGGCATCCTGCCCGAGCAGCCGGCGCCCAAGCCGGAGCCCAAGCCGGAACCGGCGCCCGCGCCGGTGCTGGCAGCCCCGGCGCCCACGCCCGCCCCAGCGGCTGCCGCCACACCGGCGGGAAGCGGCTTCTTCGCCTGGGTGAAACGGCTGTTCGGCGGCGCGCCGGCGGTCGAACCCTCGGCGCCGATCGCGGTGGCCGACATGCCGGTCAGCGTGCCCGCGACACCGAATGGCCAGCGCCGCGAAGCGCGAGAAGAGCGCGGACGCGGCGGGCGGGGTGAC
>JBFLWE010000063.1:0-36290 GCA_040758375.1 Pseudomonadota bacterium | reverse complement strand
CAGCATCGCGCCCGCGAAGCCGCCCACGGTGATCAGCCCCAGCGTCAGGTCCGACGACACCGCCAGCAGCAGCGCGCTGAAGCCCACCGCCGCCGCGGCCAGCACGCCCAGCGACGCCGCCTTGGGCGCGCCCACGTCGCGCCGGATCACGCGCAGCGGCGGCACGCGCGCCAGCTGCAGCACCGGCGGCAACCCGAAGCCCAGCAGCAGCGTCAGCCCCACGCCCCAGCCAAAGAACGCCGGCATCGCACTGGGCATCGGCAAGGCGGTGTTCACCAGACCGGCCAGCAGCAGCACGAACACATGGTGCACCGCGAAGCCCAGCACCACGCCCAGCGTGCTGGCCACCAGGCCCACGCCGCCGAACTCCAGCAGATGGGCCAGCGCGATGGTGCGCTGCGGCGCGCCCAGCACGCGCAGCACCGCGCAGTCATCGAGGTGGCGGGTGGCGAAGTCGCGCGCGGCGATGCCCACCGCCACCGCGGCCAGCAGCGCGGCCAGCAGCGCCACCAGGTTGAGGAACTTGTGCGCGCGGTCCAGCGTCTGGCGCATCTCGGGCCGGCCGGACTCGAAGCTTTCCACCCGCAGGCCGCGCAGCCCCGCGCTCTTGATGTGCTCGTCGGCCCAGCGCACGAAGGCGGTGACCTTGGCGTCGGCGCCCGGCGGCGCGGCCACCGCAAGCCGGTAGGTGACGCGGCTGGCCGGCTGGACCAGCCCGGTGGCCGGCAGGTCGGCTTCGTGCAGCATCGCGCGCGGCGCAAAGTTCACGAAGCCGGCGCCGCGGTCGGGTTCGATGGCGATGATGCGGCCGATGCGCAGGCTGGCATCGCCCAGCAGCAGGCGGTCGCCCAGCGCCAGCCCCAGCGAATCGAGCACGGGCGCGTCCACCCACACCTCGCCGCGCGGCGGCGCCGCGGCCACCGCCTGCTCGGGCGCATCGGGCGCCGACTTCAACTGCAGCGCTCCGCGCAGCGGATAGGCCTCGCTCACCGCCTTCACCGCCACCAGCCGGGCCGCGCCGCCCTTGTCGTCGGGCGCGCGCGCCATGCTCGGGAAGGTGGCGGTGGTCGCCGTCTGCAAGCCGAGGTCGCGTGCCCGCGCCACGAACTGCGCAGGCACCGGCTGGTCGCTGGCCACCACCGCGTCGCCGCCCAGCAGCTGGCGCGCATCGCGCGTGAGCCCCGCATTGAGCCGGTCGGCAAAGAAGCCCACCGCGGTGAGCGCCGCCACGGCGAGCACCACGGCCAGCACCAGCAACCGCAGCTCGCCGGCGCGCAGGTCGCGCAGCGTCTGCGAACGGGCCAGGGACAAGATCGAGGGGTGCAGCGTCTCCATGGGCCAACGGTACACCACGGGCACGGCCGGCGTGTCTCGAAGCTTTGCGTTCACGGCTGGGCGATCATGGCGGCATGAACGCCACGCTGCACGCCGAAGTCGCCCTGCTGCTGCAAGACGCAGCCGAACGTTTCGTCGTCCCGCGCTTTCAGCGGCTGGCCGCCGGCGATGCGGCCGAAAAGTCCCCCGGCGAATGGGTGACCATCGTCGACCGCGAGGTCGAAGCCATGCTCACGCCGGCGCTGCAGGCGCTGCGCCCGGGCGCCCGCGTGGTGGGTAAAGAAGCCTGTGCCGAGCAGCCCCGCTTGCTCGATACGGTGGGCGAAGGCGAGGTGTGGCTGGTCGATCCGCTGGACGGCACCGGCAACTTCATGGCCGGCCGGCCGGAGGTGGCTGTGCTGGTGGCGCTGCTGCGCGAGGGCGAGACGGTGGCCGGCTGGCTGCTGGATCCGCTGAGGGGCACGCTGTGCACGGCAGAACGAGGCGCAGGCGCCTGGCGCGGCGGGCAGCGGCTCCAGGCGGTTGCCACGGCTGCCGCGAATGGTCTGCGCGGCATCGTGAAGACGCGGTTTCTACCGCCGGACCTCAAGCCTCGCATGCTCCAGCGCGCGGCGGCGTTGCGCGAGATGCAAGCCGGCGTCAACAGCGCGGGCGTCGAGTATCCGCAGATCGTGGCGGGCCAAAGCGACTTTGCGCTGTACTGGCGCACCTTGCCCTGGGACCATGCAGCAGGCGTGCTGTTCCTGCAAGAGGCCGGCGGCCATGCCGCGCGCCCTGACGGCTCTGCGTACCGCCCCGCCGAGCAGCGCGAAGGCCTGCTGGCCGCAGCCGACCGCGAAACCTGGAACGCTGCCCGCGCGCTGCTGGGCCTGTAGCGCTTCATTCCCGCCGCCACCTTCCGCGCCGCGTTCAGCGGCCGCAGCCAAGGCCTTGCGCGGATCCGGCTTCGCCGGTCCGCAGCGAGGGCCCCCTCGGGGGGCAGCGACCGCAGGGAGCGTGGTGGCCTCGTTCAGTGCGCTTCGTCCCAGTTCGGGCCCACGCCCACTTCGGCCAGCAAGGGCACCGAGAACTCGGCCACGCCCGCCATCAGGCGCGGCACCTGCTCGCGCACCCATTCGAGCTCGCTGTCGGGCACCTCGAACACCAGCTCGTCGTGCACCTGCAGGATCATCTTGGTGGCCTTGGCCTCGCGGTCCAGCGCCTGCTGCACGGCGATCATCGCCAGCTTCACCAGGTCGGCCGCCGTGCCCTGCATCGGCGCATTGATCGCCTGGCGCTCGGCGGCCGAGCGGCGCGGGCCGTTGGCGCCGGCGATCTCGGGCAGCTCGATGCGGCGGCCGAAAACCGTTTCGACGTAGCCGCGCTCGCGGGCGCTGACGCGGGTGTCGTCCATGTAGCGCTTCACGCCGGGATAGCGCTGGAAATAGCGGTCGATGTAGGCCGTGGCGGCCGAGCGCTCGATGCCCAGGTTGCTCGCCAGGCCGAAGGCGCCCATGCCGTAGATCAGGCCGAAGTTGATGGTCTTGGCGTAGCGGCGCTGCTCGCTGCTCACGTCTTCGGGCGCCACGCCGAACACCTCGCTGGCCGTGGCGCGGTGCACGTCCAGCCCTTCGGTGAAGGCGCGGCGCAGGTTTTCGTCGCCGCTGATGTGGGCCATGATGCGCAGCTCGATCTGCGAGTAGTCGGCGCTGACAATCACATGCCCCGGCGGCGCGATGAAAGCCTCGCGGATGCGGCGGCCCTCGGCAGTGCGGATGGGGATGTTCTGCAGGTTGGGCTCGTTGCTCGACAGCCGCCCGGTCACCGCCACGGCCTGCGCGTAGGTGGTGTGCACGCGGCCGGTGCGCGGGTTCACCATCTGCGGCAGCTTGTCGGTGTAGGTGCCCTTGAGCTTGCTCATCGAGCGGTGCTCGAGGATCTTGCGCGGCAGCGGGTAGTCCTCGGCCAGCTTGTCGAGCACCTCTTCGTCGGTGGAAGGCGCGCCCGACGCCGTCTTCTTCAGCACCGGCAGGCCCTGCTTGTTGAACAGGATCTCGCAGATCTGCTTGGGCGAGCCCAGGTTGAACGGCTGGCCCGCCAGCTCGTAGGCCTCGCGCTCCAGCGCCAGCATCTTCTCGGCCAGCTCGCGGCTTTGCTGCGCCAGCAGTTGCGCATCGACCAGCACGCCGTTGCGCTCGATGCGCTGGATCACGTGGGTGACCGGCATCTCGATCTGCTGGTACACGAAGTGCAGGCCCTTCTGGCCCTCGATGCGCGGCCACAGCGTCTGGTGCACGTGCAGCGCCATCTCGCTGTCCTCGCCCGAGTATTCGGTGGCACGGGCGATGTCCACCTGCGCGAACGGGATCTGGTGCGCGCCCTTGCCGCACACGTCTTCGTAGCTCAGGCCGTTGCGGCCCAGGTGGCGTGCGGCCAGGCTTTCCAGGCTGTGCGGCTTGTGCGCCTCGAGCACGTAGCTTTGCAGCAGCGTGTCGTGCACATAGCCGCGCACGTCGATGCCGTGGTTGGCGAACACATGCACGTCGTACTTGATGTGCTGGCCCAGCTTGAGCGCGCGCTCGTCTTCCAGCCAGGGCTTGAGCACGCCCAGCACTTCCTCGAGCGACAGCTGCGGCGGCGCATCGGCATAGCTGTGCGCCACCGGCACATAGGCGGCCTCGCCGGGCTTCACCGCGAACGAGATGCCGACGATGCGCGCCTGCATCGCGTCGAGCGAGTCGGTCTCGGTGTCCAGCGCCACCAGCGGCGCCTCGCGCAGCGCGATCAGCCAGCGGTCCAGCGCCTCGCGCGTGAGCACCGTCTCGTATTCGCGCTTCAGCGCGGTGGCCACCGGCTGCGGCGCGGGGTCTTCGAACAGGTCGGCCGCCACCTTCACGGTGGCCGCGGGCTTGGCCGGCGCCACGCCCAGCGCCTGCTCGAGCTCCTTGCGCCAGGTGGTGAAGCCGAAGCGCGTGTAGAAGGCCAGCAGTGCCTCGCGGTCCACCTCGCGCAGGGCCAGCGCGTCCAGCGCGGGCCAGCCTTCGACGTGGCGGCCCAAGTCGCAGTCGCAGCGCACGGTGACCAGCTTGCGTCCCATCGGCAGCCAGTCGAGCGCCTTGCGCAGGTTGTCGCCGGCCACGCCCTTGATCGTGTGCGCGGCGGCGATCAGGCCGTCGAGCGAGCCGTGCTCGGCGATCCACTTGGCGGCCGTCTTGGGGCCCACCTTGTCGACGCCGGGCACGTTGTCCACCGCGTCGCCGATCAGCGTGAGGTAGTCGACGATGCGCTCGGGCGGCACGCCGAACTTGGCGTTCACGCCCGCGACGTCGAGCCTCTCGTTGCTCATCGTGTTGATGAGCGTCACGTGCTCGTTCACCAGCTGCGCCATGTCCTTGTCGCCGGTGGACACCACCACCTGCAAGCCCGCCTCCACGGCCCGGTGCGCCAGCGTGCCGATCACGTCGTCGGCCTCCACGCCGGGCACCTCCAGCACCGGCCAGCCGAGCAGCCGCGCGACCTCGTGGATCGGCCCCACCTGCTGCACCAGCGGCTCGGGCATGGGCGGTCGGTGCGCCTTGTACTCGGCATACCACTCGTCACGGAAAGTGGGGCCCTTGGCGTCGAACACGCAGGCGACCAGTGCGGGGTTCACATCCTTCAGCGCGCGCTTGAGCATGGCCACCATGCCATGCAGTGCGCCGGTGGGCACGCCCTCGGGACCGCGCAGGTCGGGCAGCGCGTGAAAGGCGCGGTACAGGTAGCTGGAGCCGTCGACCAGCAGCAGGGTCCTGGGGGCTGTTTGATCCATCGGGCGATTGTGGAGCAAGCCCTGCAGCGCAAGCGGGGCCTGGCGCCGGGCGCCCTCCTACAATCGCGGCCATGAGCTTCACCTCCTCTTTCCTGCACCGGGCCATGGTCGCGATCGCGGTGGCCGGTGTGGTGCCCACGGTCGCGGCGGCCGACGACACGCCCCAGCGCGGCGGCGAACCGAACGTCCAGCAGACCGTGCTGGAAGACGACCAGGTGCGCATCGAGGAGCTCAAGGTTCGCGGTCAGGCACAGCGCGTGATGGTCCGGCCCAAGCTGCCGGGCGCGAAGCCGTACGAGATCGTCACCGGCGACGCGGGCCGCGACCCGAACAACGGCCGCGGCGCAGCCGGCCAGCGGGTCTGGAACGTGCTCGGCTTCTAGGATGAAACTGCCCCCACGCTCACTTCGTTCGCTGCCCCCCGAGGGGGCGCGTCAGTACCTTCGGACGGCCGGGCGGTTGAAATGAAGCTACCCCCACGCTCACTTCGTTCGCTGCCCCCCGAGGGGGCGCGTCAGTACCTTCGGACGGCCGGGCGGTACTGACATGGCCGTCTTCACCGAGGTCTCGTTCGACGAGGCCGCCCGCTTCGTCGAGCCGCTGGGCGTGGGCGCGCTGCGGGCCCTGCGGGGCATCGGCGCGGGCATCGAGAACACCAACTACTTCGTCACCACCGACCGCGGCGAATACGTGCTGACGCTGTTCGAGCGCCTCACGCACGCGCAGCTGCCGTTCTACCTGCGGCTGATGCAGCACCTGGCTCGCAAGGGCATCCCGGTGCCCGAGCCCAAGGCCGACGCGAGCGGCGAGATCCTCTTCACGCTCAAGCACCGGCCCGCGGCCCTGGTCGACAAGCTGGCCGGCGGCCACCAGCTCGCGCCCGACGTGCACCATTGCGAACAGGTGGGCGCCATGCTGGCGCGCATGCACCTGGCCGGCCAGGACTTCGCGCTTGCGCAGCCCAATCTGCGTGGCCTGGCGTGGTGGGAGGAGACCGTGCCGGTGGTGCTGCCGTTCCTCGACGAGGCGCAGGCGCGCCTGCTGACCGGGGAGCTGGCCTACCAGCAGGCGCTGGCATCGTCGCCGGCCTACCAGGCGCTGCCGCGCGGCCCGATCCACGCCGACCTGTTCCGCGACAACGTGATGTTCGAACCGGCCCCCCTGCCCTCCGGCGACGCCGCCTCCAACATGCGCAGCCTGCCCGGGCGCGAGCGCCTGTCGGGTTTTTTCGATTTCTACTTTGCCGGCGTGGACACCTGGCTGTTCGACATCGCGGTGTGCCTGAACGACTGGTGCATCGATCTCGACAGCGGCCACATGGTGGAGGATCGCAGCCGCGCCTTCATCGCCGCCTACGCCGGCGTGCGGCCGCTGGCCGGCGGCGAGCAGCGCCTGCTGCCGGCGCTGCTGCGCGCTGCCGCCTTCCGCTTCTGGCTCTCGCGCCTGTGGGACTTCCACCTGCCGCGCGAGGCGAGCCTGCTGAAGGCGCACGACCCCACGCATTTCGAGCGGGTGCTGCGCGAGCGCATCGAGCGGCCCTGGCATCCGGCCGAGCTGGGCGGAGCCTGAAGCCATGGCCCTGCGTCTGAAGACCGTGGCGGCGCCGCAAGGCATCCAATGGGTGCGTGCCGGCTTCCGCCTCTTTGCGCGACGCCCGATGGCGTTTTCCACGCTGCTGCTGGCGTTCTTCTTCGCCAGCCTGATGGTCTCGGTGCTGCTGCCGCTGGTGGGCAGCGTGGTCTCGCTGATGGCCTTGCCGCTGCTGACCATGGGCTACATGATCGCCACCCGCTCGGCGCTCGGCGGCGGCCTGGTCCACCCCGGCCAGCTCATCGAGCCCTTGCGCACGCCGGGCCCGCAGCGCAAGCGGCTGCTGCAGCTGTGCGCGCTGTACGGCGGCCTCACGCTGCTGGTGCTCCTGGGCGCCGACCTGGTGATGGGCGACGCCGGCGAGCGCCTGCGCCAGGTCTTCACTGGCGAGGAGGTCACGCCCGAGGAGGCCGGTGCCATCGCCGACGACCCGCGCCTGCTGCAGGGGCTGGCCCTGCAGGCAGCGCTGATCACCTTGCTGTCGGTGCCCTTCTGGCATGCACCGGCGCTGGTGGTCTGGGGCGACCAGGGCGTGGCGCAGGCGCTGTTTTCCAGCACGCTGGCGGTGTGGCGCTGCCGCGGCGCGTTCGCGCTCTACGGCCTGGTGTGGGCGGGCCTGGTGCTGGGGCTGGGCACACTGGCTGCGCTGCTGTTCTCGCTGATCGGCCTGCCGCAGATGGCACCGGTGGCCGCGGTGCCGATCGCGCTGATGTGCATGACGGTGTTCTACGTCACGCTGTACTTCACCTTCGTCGACAGCTTCGAGACCGAGGCCCCCCGGCTCACCGAGGGGCCCGCGGGTCCCTGAGGCTCAGCTGCCGATCCGGCCGCCGTCGTTCTTGGTGATCACCACCGTGGCCGAACGCGGCCGGGCGGTTGCACCGCCCGCGCCATAGCCCGCATTGCCGGGCCAGTGGCTCAGGTACTTGGCCGGGTCGCCGAGATCCGCCTTCACGATGGTTTCACCGGGGTGCTGGATGTTGACGAACAGCGCCTTGCCGTCCGGCGTCTCGCAGATGCCGGTGATCTCGCAGTCCACCGGGCCCACGAGAAAGCGCTTGAGCGTGTCGGCCGCCGGCGCCTTGCCGACGTAGGTGTCCACCGTGGGGCCGCCGGCGTAGGCCAGCGTCTTTTTCGCACCGTCGCCCACCTGGCCCGGAATGCCGGCCAGCATCATGCAGTTGGTCGCATCGGTGAACGCGCCGTCGTCGGTCTGGATCCAGCACAGGCCGGTGTTCCGGCTGAACCACAGGCCGTCGGGGCTGGAGAAGTCCTGCTCGGCGGTGAGCGACGACAGGTTCACGAAGCCCGCGTAGTCGGCATCGGTCATCGTGCTGGCGGCATCGCGCTGCGCCTGCGCGCCGAACAGGTACACGTCCCACTGGAAGCCGGTGGCCGCGGCATCGCCGCCGGTTTCGGCGATGCGGATGACGTGGCCGTTGACGTTGCCGTTGTGGGTGCGCGCCGCGCCGCCGGCCGTGGCGGCCTGCGGGTCGGCATAGGCGCGCGGGTTGGCCGCATCCACCGCCATCTGCGAGCCGCTGGCCGGCACCAGGCGGCGGTTGCTGTTGTTGGTGAGCGTGAAGTACACGTCGCCGGTGGCCGGGTGCGTGGCGCACCACTCCGGGCGGTCCATCTTGGTCGCGCCCACCGCGTCGGCCGCCAGGCGGGCGTTAATCATCACGTCGCCCTGGTCGGCGAAGGCGTAGGCGGCGTAGCCGGCGATCAGCGGGTGGGCCAGGCTCAGCTCGATCCACTCGCCGCTGCCGTCAGCGTTGAACTTCGCCACGTAGAGCCTGCCGGCATCGAGGTACTTGTCGCCGGTGGCGATGCGGTCGGCGGCGCTGGCGTCGGCCGCGCTCCAGCTGGCGCTGGAGACGAACTTGTAGATGTACTCGCCGCGCGAGTCGTCGCCCATGTACACCGCCAGCGGCCGGCCTTCGACCAGCCTGGAGAACGCGGCGCTCTCGTGCGCGAAGCGGCCCAGGCTGGTGCGCTTCTTGATGACCTTGGCCTTGTCGTAGGGGTCGATCTCGACGATGTAGCCGAAGGTGTTGAGCTCGTTGCGGTAGTCGTCGGTGCCTTCGGCCGACACGCCCTTCCTGCTGATGTCCCAGCGCTGGTACTTGTCGTCCGGGCCTCCGGTCTCCCAGCCGTGGCGGCTGGCCGCGCCCTGGCGCCGGCCATAGCGGTTGAGCGCGACCACGCTCTTGTCGGCACGCGCCGCATCGTCGGTGGCGCCGCGCGCGAAGTACCCGGCCCAGTTCTCCTCGCCGGTGAGCAGCGTGCCCCAGGGCGTGTGGCCGGTGCCGCAGTTGTTGATGGTGCCGCGCGTGGCGGTGCCATCGACCGAGTACAGCGTCTTCACCAGCGTGTTGCCGCGCGCCGCGCCCGACAGTTGCACCGGCGTGAGCGGCGTGATGCGGCGGTTGAAGGCCGAGCCCTGCACCGTCGCGAAGGCGCCGTTGGCGCCCTTCTTCACTTCCACTACCGACACGCCGTGCAGCGGCACTTCCTTGTCCACCTCGGCCGCCGGGCGCGGCAGCGTGTTGGTGCCGCCGTCGGCATGCACGAACGTGGAGGCGATGTCGTTGCCGGCGTGGCTGGTGGCCTCGTGGTTCACGGCCAGCAGGCCGCGCTCGGAGGCGTTGTCGTCGCGCAGGCCGTTGGCGGAGAGGCCGAAGAACTCCATGCCGTCGTGGTGGTCGCCGGCGCGCTGCTCGAAGTCGGCGTCGCTGCCATCGTTGGCATAGGCCGGCGTGGCGGCCGTGAGCGGATCGCCCAGCGCGTAGATCACCGTCGCGGTGTAGCCGGCGGGCACGATCACCGCATCGGCGGTGCTCTTGGCCACCGCGGCAAAGCCCAGCGAGGTCACGGGCGCGGGCGCGGCGGGGGCCGGCTCGTCGTCGTCGCCGCCGCCGCAGGCCGCAACGCTCAGGCCACCGAAGATCGTGGTGGCCACGGTGCCCAGGCCGCCGCGCAGCATGCTGCGACGCGACAGCCGGGCCTGCAGCACGCCGCTGAAGTCGGGATTGGGCGATGTGTTGTGGCCGATGTCGTCGGGGTCGATGGCGGCAAGGGGAAGGTCCAGCGGCTTGTTCATGGGCATGCGTTACGCGGGTGTGAAAACCGCCGCAGCGTAGGGGCCGGGCATGAAGCGGCCGTGACATCCCGATGACCGCGGCGTGACGGCCTGCCCGCCATGCGTGGACCCGGCTGTGGATAATCAGCGCCGTCCACCCTCAAGGGCTTGCCATGCCTTCACGCCGTCTGCTGATCTTCGCCCTGGCCCTGGCCGCGCTGGCGCTCAAGGGCTGCGCGGTCGTGTCCGTGGCCGGCGCGGCCGCGGGCGCCGCGATCTCGGTGACCGGTGCGGTGGTGAGCACCGGCGTCAAGGTCACCGGCAAGGTGGTCGAAAAGACGATCGACGTGGCCACCGGCGGCGACGACGAAGCCGAGGGCGATTGAGTGCCGCCCGGCGGCTGCGGTACGCCGCAGCCGTGGCGTCCGGTCACTCCACCGGCGTCAGCTTCGCGAGGCTGAGCTGCAGCCACTTCATGCCGTGGCGTCCGAAGTTGACCTGCGCGCGCGCGTCCTCGCCGCTGCCTTCGAGCGTGACGATCACGCCCTCGCCGAACTTGGTGTGGAACACCGACTGCCCGGTGCGAAGCCCGTGCGACGGCGCCGACTTGGCCGCATAGGCCGGTGACGCCGGCGCCTCCACCCGTCCGGCACCCACCACCGAGCCCAAGCCGGTGCCGCGCTGCCACGCGGCCTGGTACTCGCGCGCATAGCCGGAGCCGAAGCCCTGGTTGCGCGGGGTGAGCCATTTCAGCGTCCCTTCGGGCAGCTCGTCGAAGAAGCGGCTCTTGATGTGGTAGCGCGTCTGCCCGTGCAGCATGCGCGTCTGGCTGAAGCTCAAGTACAGCCGCTGGCGCGCACGCGTGATCGCCACATACATCAGGCGGCGCTCCTCCTCCAGGCCGTCCACGTCGGACAGCGAGTTCTCGTGCGGGAACAGGCCTTCTTCCAGGCCGGTGATGAACACCGCGTCGAACTCCAGGCCCTTGGCCGAATGCACCGTCATCAGCTGCAGCGCGTCCTGCCCGGCCTGGGCCTGGTTGTCGCCCGCCTCGAGCGCGGCATGGGTGAGGAAGGCCGCCAGGGGCGACTGGATCTCGCCGGTCTCGGCATCGGGCACCACCAGCTCCGCTTCGGGCGCCTGCTCGTCGATGGGCAGCGCCACCACTTCCTTGCCGAAGCCCTCCTGCGTGACGAAGGCTTCGGCGGCATTCACCAGCTCGTCGAGGTTCTCCAGCCGCTCCTGGCCCTCTTTTTCGGTGCGGTAGAAGTCGGCCAGCCCCGAGGCTTGCACCACGTGTTCGATGATCTCGCGCAGCGTGAGGCCCCTGGTGGCCTCGCGCATGGCCTGGACCAGCGCATTGAAGGCCTGCAGGTTGGCACCGCCCTTGCCGGTGACCGCGCCCACGCTCTGGCACAGGCTGCGGCCGGAGACGCGCGCCGCGTCCTGCAATTGCTCGATGGTGCGCGCGCCGATGCCGCGCGCCGGGAAGTTGACCACCCGCAGGTAGGAGGTGTCGTCGTTCGGGTTCTCGATCAGGCGCAGGTAGGCCAGCGCATGCTTGATCTCGGCACGCTCGAAGAAGCGCAGGCCGCCGTACACCCGGTAGGGAATGCCCGCGTTGAACAGCGCCGACTCGATCACGCGCGACTGCGCGTTGCTGCGGTAGAGCACGGCGATCTCGCGCCGCGCAATGCCGCCGCGGTGCAGCGCCTGCGCTTCGTCGAGCAGCCATTGCGCCTCGGCATAGTCGCTGCTGGCCTCGTACACGCGCACCGGCTCGCCGGCGCCGGCTTCGGTGCGCAGGTTCTTGCCCAGGCGGCGCTGGTTGTGGCTGATCAGCGCATTGGCCGCATCGAGGATGTTGCCGAACGAGCGGTAGTTGCGCTCCAGCTTGATCACGCTGCGCACCTGGTACTCGCGCTCGAACTGCGCCATGTTGCCCACCTGCGCGCCGCGGAAGGCGTAGATGCTCTGGTCGTCGTCGCCCACGGCGAACACGCCGCGCCCCGGCGTCGCGGGCGCGAATACCTTCAGCCACTGGTACTGCAGGCGGTTGGTGTCCTGGAACTCGTCCACCAGCACATGGCGGAAGCGGCGCTGGTAGTGCTCGCGCAGCGCATCGTGGTCGCGCATCAGCTCGTAGGTACGCAGCATCAGTTCGCCGAAATCGACCACGCCCTCGCGCTGGCACTGGTCTTCGTAGGCCTGGTAGATCTCGGCCAGCTTGCGCGTGTGTTCGTCACGCACCTCCACGTCGCGCGGCCGCAGGCCCTCTTCCTTGCTGCCGGCGATGAACCAGGTGACCTGCTTCGGCACATAGCGCTCCTCGTCCAGGTTCATCGCCTTGATCACGCGCTTGACCGCCGAGAGCTGGTCGGCCGAGTCGAGGATCTGGAAGCCCTGCGGCAGGCCTGCGAGCTTCCAGTGCGCGCGCAGGAAGCGGTTGCACAGGCCGTGGAAGGTTCCGATCCACATGCCGCGCACGTTGATCGGCAGCATGCCTGCCAGCCGCGTGAGCATCTCCTTGGCCGCCTTGTTGGTGAAGGTGACCGCCATCACGCCGCCCGGCGACACCTGGCCGGTCTGCAGCAGCCAGGCGATGCGGGTGGTGAGCACGCGCGTCTTGCCCGAGCCCGCGCCCGCGAGGATCAGCGCAGGCTCCGACGGCAGCGTCACCGCGGCCAGCTGCTCCGGGTTCAGGTTGCGCAGCAGGGGGTCACCGGCGCGGGGCGGTTGTTCGTCGAGGGGCGGCAGACTGCTCATTCGTGGATTCTAGGAGGGCTGGCGTTCCATACAGCTTGCTTGCGCCGCCTCGCAGGCGCTCCGACGACGGCCGCACCTCATTGGTTGAGAGAATGCGGCCATCCTGTTCCGCCCGGATGCCGCATGACGCGACGCCTCGTCCTCGCCCTTGGGATTTCGCTACCGCTCGGCCTGGCCGGCGCTGCCGACCGCGCCTGCCAGCCCGAGCCGCTGCGGCAGGCGATGGAGATCTTCATGTCGGCAGACTGCGCCCGCTGCTGGGAACAGGCCGACGAGGCCGCAGCGCCCGGCACGCTGCGCCTGGACTGGATCGTGCCGGGCCTGCAAGGCGACGAGGCCCCGCTGGCGGTGGCCGCGCTGCCCGAAGCCGGCGCACGCCTGAAGCAGCCGCTGGGACCGGAGCGCGGCAGCGTGCAGCGCCAGCGGCTGCCCGCCTCGCCGGGCGGCGTGCGGCTCGCCGTGCACAGCGGCCTCGCGTGGAACGGCTACATCGGCCTGTCGTTCGAGCTCGAACGCGGCAAGGCCCTGCCGGCCGATGCGCAGGGGTGGGTGGCCCTGGTCGAGCGCGTGCCCGCCGGCGAGGACAACACGCCCATCGCGCGCCAGCTCGTGCGCACGCTGGTGGGGCCGCTGCCGCTGCAAGCCGCGGCTCGCGAGCGCCGCGTGCAGCATCTGCGCGCCGTGCTGCTGCCACCCAACAGCCGCGCCGAGCGCCTTGCGGCTGCTGGCTGGGTCGAGCGGGCCGATGGGCGGATCCTGATCGCCGCACAGTCGCCCGCCGCCGGCTGCACGGCACCATAGGCCGTCACCGGCACGACACCTGCAGCGTGCAGCATCGATGCAAGCTGTACGGAGGGAATCGTGCCCTGGTGGAACCCCATGCGCGGCACCGGTGCGCCCGTGCCCCTGAGCCTGGCATTGCAAGGCGGCGGCGCGCACGGCGCCTTCACCTGGGGCGTGCTCGATGCCTTGCTCGAACGCGGGCAGGGACCCATCCGCGCCGTCAGCGGCAGCAGCGCCGGCGCGGTGAACGCCGTGGCGCTGGCCCACGGCTGGATGCACGGCGGCGCCGAGGGCGCCCGCGCGGCGCTCGACCGCTTGTGGACCAGCGTGGGCACGCAGCTGCCCTTCGAATGGTGGACGGTCGGCGACGGCGACCAGCTGGGCCTGGCGCCGGCGGCGCGCGCGCTGCTGCACTGGACGCGCTATGTCAGCCCGTACCAGTTCAACCCGCTGGACTTGAACCCGCTGCGCGACCTGCTGCAGTCGCAGATCGACTTCGAACGTTTGCGCCGCGAGTCGCCGATGCAGCTGTTCGTCGCCGCCACGCATGCCAACAGCGGCCGGCTGCGCGTGTTCCGCCACCATGAGCTGAACGCCGACGTGGTGCTGGCCTCGGCCTGCCTGCCCACCCTGCACCGCGCGGTGATGATCGACGACCAGCCCTACTGGGACGGTGGCTACACCGCGAACCCGGCGCTGTTTCCGCTGATCGCCGACGGCCAGCCCGCCGACCTGCTGATCGTGACGCTGTGCCCGATGCAGCATGCGCAAACGCCGCACAGCGCGCAGGAGATCCACGAACGCGCACTCGAGATTGCCTTCAACGCCACCTTCCTGCGCGAGGCGCGCCTGCTCGGCGAGGCGCAGGCGCTGGCGCGGCGCAGCTGGCTCCCGCTGGGCCGGCTGGAGCGACGCATGCGCCGCCTGCGCTTTCACATGATCGACGCCCAGGAGTCGCTGGGCACGCTGCGCAGCGAGACGCGGCTGATCGCCCACCTGCCCTTCCTGCGGCGGCTGCGCGAGCAGGGGCGCACACGGGCCCAGGGCTGGCTGGCGGCGCATGGCCGCATGCTCGGACGTGGATCGAGCGCCAACCTGCTGCGGCTGTTCGGCAGCCCGCGCTGACCCTGCCCCGCACAAGGAAAGCCTGCCGCGTAGAATCAGCCACCGGGCCCAAATTTTGGTGTCCGGTTTTTTGTGTCCCCACCGCCCCCGCTCGGCGGCTTTCGGGGACCACCGGACGCCAAGTCAAGCGCTCGCAGCCTTGCAGCGGCACTGCGCCAACGCCGCTGGATTTCCGGTCCTTCTTCGCTTATGCAGATCTTCGACTACGACAACGTGCTGCTGCTGCCGCGCAAATGCGTCGTGAACAGCCGCGCCGAGTGCGACACCTCGGTGGAATTCGGCGGCCGCCGCTTCAAGCTGCCGGTGGTGCCGGCCAACATGAAGACGGTGCTCGACGAGCGCATCTCCGAATGGCTGGCAGCCAACGGCTATTTCTACGTGATGCACCGCTTCGACCTCGACAACGTGGCCTTTGCCAAGGCCATGCGCGACAAGGGGCTGTTCGTCTCGCTCAGCTCGGGCGTCAAGCCGGCGGACGTGGAGGTGATCGACCGCCTGGCCGCCGAAGGCGTGGGCGCCGACTACATCACCATCGACATCGCGCACGGCCATGCCGACAGCGTGCGGCGCATGATCGAGCACATCAAACTCAAGCTGCCCGGCACCTTTCTCATCGCCGGCAACGTGGGCACGCCCGAGGCGGTGATCGACCTGGAGAACTGGGGCGCCGACGCCACCAAGGTGGGCATCGGCCCCGGCAAGGTGTGCATCACACGCATGAAAACCGGCTTCGGCACCGGCGGCTGGCAGCTGAGCGCCTTGAAGTGGTGCGCCCGCGTGGCCACCAAGCCCATCATTGCCGATGGCGGCATCCGCCACCACGGCGACATCGCCAAGAGCGTGCGCTTCGGCGCGGCCATGGTGATGATCGGCTCGCTGTTCGCCGGCCACGAAGAATCGCCGGGCCAGACGGTGGAGGTGGACGGCAAGCTGTACAAGGAGTACTACGGCTCGGCCTCCGACTTCAACAAGGGCGAGTACAAGCACGTCGAAGGCAAGCGCATCCTCGAGCCGATCAAAGGCACGCTGCCCGAGACGCTGCGCGAGATGCAGGAAGACCTGCAGAGCTCGATCTCCTACGCCGGCGGGCGCGCGCTGGCCGACCTGCGCAAGGTGAACTACGTGATCCTGGGCGGCGAGAACGCGGGCGAGCACCTGTTCATGTAGGGCCCACGCAGGGCACGCCCGGCCGCATCACCTCAGGATCAGGCCACGCTGCTCGCCCGGCTCGGTGCTGCGCGGGCGGTCGGCCGCTCGCTTGAAGCCCAGCGCGCGCGCCGTGCCCATGGCCGTGCCGGCCGGGCAGGCGCCGGTGGCCGCGTGGTGGCGTGCCGCAGCCAGCAGCGACTCGGCCGGCGAGCCGAGCTCGTGGTCCAGGTCGTCGGCCACCGCGCAGGTGGGCAGGAAGCCGTCGAAGTAGCGGCCCTCGTTGAGCGCGTTCACGGTCTCGAAGTTCACCGCGTTGTAGGTGGTGCCACAGCGGCTGATCGGCAAGAAGCCCACCGGCTTGCCGCAGGTGCCGTCGCCCACCATCACCACGTCGACAAACGGGCGCAGGCCGTTGACCACCAGCTCGCTGGCCGAGCAGGTGCGCTGCCCCGACAGCACGTACACCCGGTTCACGCCCAGGCCCGACGCCGGCGAGCTGAAGTGGAAGCTCTGGTTGCGTCCGCTGTGGCGGTTGTTGTAGAGCAGCGAGGCGAAGACCTGGCCGTTGCGCTGCGGCCCTGCCACGTAGGAGGCCAGCGACGCGGCCGTGCTCACCAGGCCGCCGCCGTTGTAGCGCAGGTCGATCACCAGCTCCGTGATGCCCGAGGCCCTGAAGCTCGCGAAGGCAGTGGCCATGGCCGGCTCGGCCTGCTGCACGAAGTCCTTCAGCGCGAGGTAGCCGGTGCGCCGGCCGTTGCCGGTGTCCACCACGCGGGCCGCCGGCACCGGCGTCAGGTCGTACACCGCCGCGGTGAGCACCGCGGTGCGTTCAGCGCCGGCGACATCGCGCAGCTGCAGCGTCACCCGCTCGCCGGCGGCCAGCGGCGACAGGGCCGCGAAATCGTTGGCGGCCACCAGCTCCGAGGCCACCCGCCCGTTGACGCTGAGGACTTGGTCGCCGCGGACGATGCCGGCCGCGGCCGCCGGCGATTGGGGCTCGACATAACGCACCCGCAGCGGCTGGTCGGGCGTGGCGAGGATCTCCAGGCCCGCGACGAAAAGGCCATAGCCCATGGTCTTACCTTCGCCGTAGAACAGCTCGTGGCCGGCGCTGGGCGTCGTGTAGCTCCAGCGGTCGGCCGGAAACTCGCTCAGCGTGCCGGTGTACAGCAGCGCGCTGAAATAGCTCTCGACGCTGGTGTAGCCCGCCGGGTCCGGGCTGGGGCTGGCGGCATACCAGAAGTACCAATCGGCCATGTACTCGCGCAACCAGGCGTTCTGGTCGGCCACCGAGCAGCTGGCCGGCTCGCTGATCTCGGGCCCGCTGCTGCCGCCGCCGCCGCAGCCGCCCAGCAGCGCCAATGCCAGCGCCGCGGCGCCCAGGCGCCAGCGCGCCACCCGGTTCTTCCCTGCCCTGCCCATGCTCGTCTCCTAAAATCGCAGCCTTGTCTTGCAATGTATTGCAGCCCGTTCGCGTTGACTGCCGGCGCGTAAAGAGCTGTTCACAGGCCCATTCGATGACCGACCTCGCCAAATCCTTCGAACCCGCCGCCATCGAAGCCCGCTGGGCGCCGCTGTGGGAGCAGTCCGGCGTCTACTCCCCCACGCTCGACGAGTCCCGGCCGTCGTTCAGCATCCAGCTGCCGCCGCCCAATGTCACCGGCACGCTGCACATGGGCCACGCGTTCAACCAGACCATCATGGACGCGCTGACCCGCTACCACCGCATGCGCGGCTTCAACACGCTGTGGGTGCCGGGCACCGACCACGCCGGCATCGCCACCCAGATCGTGGTGGAGCGCCAGCTGGAGCAGCAAGGCAAGAGCCGGCACGACCTGGGCCGCAAGAACTTCGTCGCGCGCGTGTGGGAATGGAAGGAGCAGTCGGGCTCCACCATCACGCAGCAGATGCGGCGCCTCGGCGCCAGCGTGGACTGGTCGCGCGAGTACTTCACGATGGACGACAAGCTCTCGGCCATCGTGGTCGAGACCTTCGTGCGGCTGTATGAAGAAGGCCTCATCTACCGCGGCAAGCGCCTGGTCAGCTGGGACCCGGTGCTCAAGTCCGCCGTGTCCGACCTGGAGGTCGAAAGCGAGGAAGAAGACGGCTGGCTCTGGCACATCCGCTACCCGCTGGCCGACGGCTCGGGCGAACTCGTGGTGGCCACCACCCGGCCGGAAACCATGCTGGGCGACACCGCGGTGATGGTGCATCCGGAAGACGAGCGCTACACCGCCTTCCACGGCAAGCAGGTCACGCTGCCGCTCACCGGCCGCACCATTCCGGTGATCACCGATCCCTACGTCGATCGCGAATTCGGCACCGGCGTCGTCAAGGTGACGCCGGCGCACGACGCCAACGACTACCAGGTGGCCTTGAGGCACAAGCTGCCGATGATCACCGTCTTCACGCTGGACGCGAAGACCAACGACGAGGTGCCCGAGGCCTACCGCGGCCTCGACCGCTTCGTGGCGCGCAAGCAGGTGGTGGCCGACCTGGAGGCGCAGGGCCTGTTGGTCGAGACGCGCAAGCACAAGCTGATGGTGCCGCGCTGCGCGCGCACCGGCCAGATCATCGAGCCGATGCTCACCGACCAGTGGTTCGTGGCCGTCAGCAAGCCCGGCCGCGACGGCAAGAGCATCGCCGAGAAGGCGATCGAGGTGGTGCAGGACGGGCGCGTGAAGTTCGTGCCCGAGCAGTGGGTCAACACCTACAACCAGTGGATGAACAACATCCAGGACTGGTGCATCTCGCGCCAGCTGTGGTGGGGGCACCAGATCCCGGCGTGGTACGACGAGGAGGGCCGGGTGTTCGTCGGCCGCGACCAGGAAGAGGCCACCCGGAAGTGGCAGCTCGACCTCGACAACCGGCTGGCGGCCGCCCGCGCCGCGAACCACGCGGCCGAACTGCGCACGCTGGAAAACAAGCGCGCCGCCGGCCCGCAGCTGCAACGCGACCCCGACGTGCTCGACACCTGGTATTCCTCGGCCCTCGTGCCCTTCTCCACGCTGGGCTGGCCGAACGAGACCAAGGAGCTGTCGCTGTTCCTGCCCTCCACGGTGCTGGTCACCGGCTACGAGATCATCTTCTTCTGGGTTGCGCGCATGATCATGATGACGACCCACTTCACCGGCCAGGTGCCCTTCCGCGACGTGTACATCCACGGCATGGTGCGCGACTCGGAAGGCAAGAAGATGAGCAAGTCCGAGGGCAACGTGATCGACCCGGTGGACCTGATCCAGGGTGTGGACCTGCAAACGCTGGTGCAGAAGTCCACCGTGGGGCTGCGCAAGCCCGAGACGGCGCCCAAGGTGGCCGCGCGCGTGAAGAAGGAGTTCCCAGAAGGCATGCCCGCCTACGGCGCCGACGCGCTGCGCTTCACGATGGCCAGCTATGCCAGCCTGGGCCGCAACATCAACTTCGACACCAAGCGCTGCGAGGGCTACCGCAACTTCTGCAACAAGCTCTGGAACGCCACGCGCTTCGTGCTGATGAACTGCGAGGGCCACGACTGCGGCCTGAAGGAGCACACCAAGGCCGAGTGCCAGCCCGGCGGCCCCTTCCACGGCTACATGAGCTTCAGCCCCGCCGACAAGTGGATCACCGGCGAGCTGCAGCGCGTGGAAGCCACGGTCGAGCAAGGCTTTGCCGACTACCGCCTGGACCTGGTGGCCAACGCGATCTACTCGTTCGTGTGGGACGAGTACTGCGACTGGTACCTCGAGATCGCCAAGGTGCAGATCCAGACGGGCGACCAGTCCCAGGCGCGCGCCACGCGGCGCACGCTGATCCGCACGCTGGAGACGGTGCTGCGACTGATGCACCCGGTGATGCCTTTCATCACCGCAGAGCTGTGGGACCGCGTCGCCGTGGTGGCCGGCCGCAAGGCCGAGGGCGCGGCCGACACCGTGGCCACCGCGCCCTACCCGAAGGCCGAGCTGTCGCGCGTGGATGCCGAGGCCGACGCCTGGATGGGCAAGCTGAAGTCGCTGGTCGCCACCACGCGCAGCCTGCGCAGCGAGATGGGCCTGCAACCTGGCGACCGCGTGCCGCTGGTGACGATCGGCGATGCCGGCTTCATCGAAAGCGCCGCGCCGGTGCTCAAGGCGCTGGCCAAGCTGAGCGAGGTGCGCATCGTCGGCGACGAGGCTGCGTTCGCGCAGGCCACAAAAGCCTCACCGGTGCAGGTACAGGGCGACACGCGCCTGGCGCTGCACGTCGAGGTGGACGTCGCGGCCGAGACCGCGCGCCTGGGCAAGGAAGCCGAGCGCCTGCAAGCCGAGATCGGCAAGGCGCAGGCCAAGCTGGGCAACGAGAGCTTCGTCGCGCGCGCGCCGGCGGCAGTGGTGGAGCAGGAGCGTCAGCGCCTGGCCGACTTCACACGGACCCTGGCCCGAGTGCAAGATCAACTTCGTCGCCTGGGGCCGTCGGCCTGAAGGGCGGCTGGCGCCCGCTGGGCGCCGCATTGAGGATCTCGTCGATGCGCCGCGCCACGGCCCAGGCGCTGCGCACGCGCGACTCCAGCGTGGTGCTGGCCACGCGCGGCGTGATCTGCAGCGTGTCGATGTCGTGCAGCGGGCGGCCGGGCTCCAGCGCGCCGGGCTCCAGGCAGTCGAACCAGGCCGCGGCCATCTGACCACTGGCCAGCACTTCGGCCAGCGCGGCCTCGTCGAACAGGCTGCTGTGCGACAGGCTCACCATCACCTGGTGCGGCTTGCAGCGCGAGAGGAAACGCTCGCCCAGCAGGCCCAGGTAGCGCGTGTAGTAGGCCAGTTGCACGCACACCGCGTCGCTGCGCTCCATCAGCTCGGTCAGGCTCACCGGCTCCACATGCCATCGCAGCCACAGCCCGTCGGAGGCATGCACCGCGGGGTCGTAGCCCAGCACCCGCGCGCCAAAGGCCTGCAGCAGCTGTGCCATCGAGCGCGCGCCGGGCGTCATGCCGATCAGACCGACGGTGGCGGAGCCCAGCTCGCGACCCACCAGCAGCCCGTCTTCGCTGACCACCGGCACGCGGCGCAGCATCTGGATCAGCGCGCCGATCATGAACTCGGCCTCGGCCGCCGCGCTGGCGTCGGTGCTGCGCACCACTTCGACGCTGGCGCGCGCGCAGGCATCGAGGTCGATGTTCTCGGCGCCCGCGCTCACCCGGCCCACGGCCTTGAGCACCGGCGCATAGTGCAGTGTCTGCGCGTTCAGCGCCACCGACGGCGGCAGCACGAGCGCACGCACGTTGTACAGTGCCTGTCGAAACTCACGCGGCTCCAGCGCCAGCTCCGGCGCATAGCGCACCGGGTGACGCTCGGCCAGCCAGCCCATGACCTCGGAATCGAGGTGTTCGACGATCAGCACCGACATGTTGGGATCCGACGGGCAGGCACTCAGAATGCCAATAAGGCGATTTGCTCAGAGACTTCCGGAGATTGTAAGTAGATGTTAGTCCAGAAAGCGATCTTCCCCGTGGCCGGTCTTGGCACCCGCTTCCTGCCGGCCACCAAGGCCCAGCCCAAGGAGATGCTGCCGGTCGTGGACAAGCCGCTGATCCAGTATGCGGTGGAAGAGGCCTATGCCGCCGGCGTACGGGAAATGATCTTCGTCACCGGCCGCCACAAGCGCCCGATCGAGGACCATTTCGACATGACCTTCGAGCTGGAGGTAGCCCTCGACCAGGGGGGCAAGCAAGAGCTGCTGGACGTGGTGCGCTCGGTCAAGCCCGACGACATGGAGTGCATCTACGTGCGCCAGTCGCAGGCGCTGGGGCTGGGCCATGCCGTGCTGTGCGCGCAACGCCTGGTGGGCAACAGTCCGTTCGCGGTGCTGCTGGCCGACGACCTGATGGTGGGCCAGCCGCCGGTGCTCAAGCAGATGGTGGACCAGTTCGCCGACTGGCGCGCCTCCATCATCGCGGTGCAGGAAGTGCCCGCAGAGCACACCGGTCGCTACGGCATCGTGGCTGGCAATCCCGTGAACGAGCGCCTGATCGACGTGACGCGCATCGTCGAAAAGCCCAAGCCCGACGTGGCCCCCTCCAGGTTGGGGGTGGCCGGCCGCTACATCCTCACGCCCGGCGTGTTCCACGAAATCCTCAACCAACCACGCGGCGTGGGCGGCGAGATCCAGCTCACCGACGGCATCGCGGGGCTGCTGCGGCGCGAAAAGGTGTTCGCCTTCCGCTATGAGGGCAAGCGCTACGACTGCGGCAGCAAAGAGGGCTTCCTGCAGGCCAACGTGGAGCTGGCGCTGGCCCATCCGCAGCTGGGGCCCGGCTTCCGCGAATACCTGAAGTCGCTGGAACTCTGAACCGCAAAGGGTCAGCGGCGCTTGAGGAGGTGGATGAACTCACCTCCCTCGGCCGCCTGCTCCACCAGCTCGTTGCCGGTCTGCTTGGCGAAGGCCTGGAAGTCGCGCATCGAGCCCGGGTCGGTGGCCACCACCTTCAGCACCTGGCCGCTTTGCATGTCGGCCAGCGCCTTCTTGGCCTTGAGAATGGGCAGCGGGCAGGTCAGGCCCCGGGTGTCGAGTTCCTTGTCGGCATGCATCGCGTGCGGTCCCCTCAAGAAGGCTTGCGCGGCCATTCGATCATCTGCGGCTCGTGGCCGCGCGAGCGCAGCCAGTCGGCCAGCGCGTAGCCGGTGCCAGCCGGCCAGTACATCGCCTCGCCCGGCGCGATGAGCTTGTACTCCACCAGCTCGGGCGACAGCCGGATCTCGCCGCGCGCCAGCGCATGGTAGGCAATGATCACCTGGTTCATGCGCTGGAAGTCGTAGACGCCGATCAGGTTCAGCGCGTCCACCACCAGCGAGGTTTCTTCGGCCACTTCGCGGCAAATGCCTTCCTGCGGCGTCTCGCCAGCTTCCATGAAGCCGGTGATCAGGCCGAAGGCGTTCTTGTTGGGCCAGGCGGCATTGCGCGCCAGCAGCAGCCGGCCCTCGCGGTCGGCGCACTCGATCACCGCCGCCAGCACCGGCGTGGGGTTGTTCCAGTGCGTGAACTCGCAGGCCGCGCAGCGCAGGCGCGCTTTTGCGCCGCCGTCTTCTTCGAGCGTGATCGATTGCAGCGGCGCGGCGCACTGCGGGCAGTAGCGGAATTCGTAGGCCATGTGCCTTGGGTCTTCAGGCGGGGAACACGCCGGTGGAAAGATAGCGGTCGCCGCGGTCGCACACCACGAACACGATGGTCGCGTTCTCCACGTCCCTGGCGATCTGCATCGCCACCCAGCAGGCGCCGGCCGCGGAGATGCCACCGAACAAGCCCTCTTCGCGCGCCAGCCGCCGCGCCATTTCTTCGGCGTCGGACTGGCTCACATACACCAGCTCGTCCACCGCGCGGGGGTCGTAGATCCTGGGCAGGTAGGCCTGCGGCCATTTGCGGATGCCGGGAATGCGCGAGCCTTCGGCCGGCTGCGCCCCGACGATGCGCACTGCTGGGTTCTTTTCCTTCAGGTAGCGCGACACGCCGGTGATGGTGCCGGTGGTACCCATCGCGCTGACGAAGTGGGTGATGCGGCCTTCGGTCTCCTGCCAGATCTCGGGGCCGGTGGTCTCGTAGTGCACGCGCGGGTTGTCGGCGTTGGCGAACTGGTCGAGCACACGGCCCTTGCCGTCCTTCTGCATCTGCTCGGCCAGGTCGCGCGCGTACTCCATGCCACCCGAGCGGGGCGTGAGCACCAGCTCCGCGCCAAAGGCCTTCATGGTTTGCGCGCGTTCGATCGACAGGTCCTCCGGCATGATCAGCACCATGCGGTAGCCCCGGATCGCCGCGGCCATGGCCAGCGCGATGCCGGTGTTGCCCGACGTGGCTTCGATCAGCGTGTCGCCGGGCTTGATCTCGCCGCGTTCTTCGGCGCGTCTGATCATGCTGATGGCGGGCCGGTCTTTCACCGAACCGGCCGGGTTGTTGCCCTCCAGCTTGCCGAGGATGACATTGCCACGACGCTCGTTCTCCGGGCCGGGCAGGCGCTGCAGGCGCACCAGCGGCGTGCCGCCGATGGCGTCTTCGAGGGTCTTGTACGAGGGCATGCGAATGTCCAACTCCAGGGCCGCATTGTCGCAGCAGCGCTCGGGCGCCGCCGGAGGCGCATGCCATAATCCGCGCCCTGACGTTGCCTACCGGCCGAAGTGGCGAAATCGGTAGACGCAGGGGACTCAAAATCCCCCGCCGCAAGGCGTGCCGGTTCGAGTCCGGCCTTCGGCACCACCGGCAGGCAACCGGACGATCGATCCCCCTCTCGAGCGGCGCGTTCGCGTCCGTCGACGACAAGGACGCAAACGCCCTCCATGCCGCCGCTGCCACCGGTCACCAAGTTCCTGATGCTCCTGGCCACTGCCGTGTTCTGCGTGCAGTTGCTCGATCTGCTGCCCATCGGCGGCTGGCTGGCCCTGTGGCCGGTGAACAGCGGGCGCTTCATGCCCTGGCAGCCGATCACCTACGCCTTCCTGCACGGCGACTTCCTGCACCTGTTCTTCAACATGTTCGGCCTGTGGATGTTCGGCGGCGAGCTCGAGCGCCTGTGGGGCGGCCGGCGCTACATCCAGTACCTGGTGGCCAGCGTGCTGGCCGCCGCAGTGATCCAGCTGGGGTTCACGCTGATCGTCGGCAGCCTCGTGCCCACGGTCGGCGCCTCCGGCGCGCTGTTCGGCCTGTTGCTGGCCTTCGGCATGCTGTTTCCCAACCGGACCATCATGCCGCTGTTCCCGCCCATCCCGATGAAGGCGCGCACCTTCGTCATCGTGTTCGGCGCGCTGGAGCTGTTCCTCGGCCTGTCGGGACGCAGCGGCATCGCCCACTTCGCCCACCTGGGCGGCATGCTGGGCGGCTACCTGATGATCCTGTACTGGCGCGGCCGCCCGCCGTTTGGCCGCGGCGGCAACGGTGGCGGCCCGCGCCGCTACCACTAGAAAAAGCCTCCTGTCGTCTCTTGCGCCCCTTGCGGGCGGGTACGGGCAGTGCTAACCATGGAAATGCCACCACGCATGTCCAGGAGTCAGCCATGCGTCCGATCCGCCGTTTCCCCCCGCTTCATCTCCAGCGGTGGATCCGCTGGTCCCTGACGCTGCTGGTACTGGCCTCGGCCGGGGCCCTGGCCGCCGCTGACGAGCCGGCAGCGGGCGCTGCGCCCGCCGATCCAGCCGCCGAAGCGGCACAGTCACGCGCCCTGGGCCGGGCCAGCGACGCCGTGGTGGGTGTGCGCACGCTCGCCGTGACGGGCGCGCGCTCGGCCGACACGCTGGGCCCCGCGCGACAGGGTTCGGGCGTGGTGATCGACCGCGACGACCTGGTGCTCACGATCGGCTACCTGATCCTCGAAGCCGACCAGGTACAGCTGCTGCTGGACGACGGGCGTGAGCTGCCGGCGCGGGTGGTGGCCTATGACGTGGCCACCGGCTTCGGCCTGGTGCAGTCGTTGGCGCCCACGCGCCTGGAGCCGGTGCCGCTGGGTCAGGCCGGCGCGCTGGCGCCCGACGAGCCGCTGATGGTGGTCAGCGGCGGCAAGGACGGCGGCATCAGCCTGGCACGGCTGGTGTCGCAGCGGCCGTTTTCCGGTTACTGGGAATACCACATCGATGGTGCGCTGTTCACCGCGCCGGCGCGGATGGACCACAGCGGCGCGGCGCTGTTCAACGCGCGCGGCGAGCTGCTGGGCATCGGCGCGCTGTTCGTGCACAACGCGCTGGGCGAAGACGCGCCGCGCCTGCCGGGCAACATGTTCGTGCCGGTCGACCTGCTCAAGCCCATCTTGCAGGAGCTGCGCGTGCGCGGCAGCTCGGCACAGAGCCGGCGCGCCTGGATCGGTGTGAACTGCGTGGAACTCAACGGCGCAGTGCGCGTGGTGCGGGTGAGCACCGATGGTCCGGCCGACCTGGCCGGCGTGCTGCCGGGCGACCGCATCGTGCGCATCGACGGCAACGACGTGGGCACGCTGGGCAACCTGTGGAAGCTGCTGTGGGCCGGCGGCCACCCCGAGCGGGTGATCACGCTGGACATCGAGCGCGGCACCGAGGCCAAGCGGCTGACGCTGAAGACGGTGGACCGCATGACCATGCTGAAGCACGCGGAAGGGATCTGAGCGCCGCTCAGATCAGGCCGTCCTTCACGCTGGGGTAGCGCAGCTTGAGCCGCAGCTCGCGCTTCAGGCGCTGGTTGCGCAGGCGCCGCGACTCGCTCATGAACGACAGGCGCAGCGGCGACATCGCGGCCTGCGCTTCGGCGCGCGACACCCGCGGCGGGCGCGGCAGGCCGCACAAGTCGGCCGCCAGGTCGAAGTAGTCGCCCATCTTCAGCTCGGTGTCGTCGCTGGCGTGGTACACGCGCTGCGGCGCGCCGCGGTGCAGCGCCAGCACGCAGGCCCGCGCCAGGTCGTCGGCATGGATGTGGTTGGTGTAGACGTCATCTTCCGCGCGCAGCACCGGCAAAGCCTGCTGCAAGCGCTCGCGCGGATGCCCGCCCGGCCGGTTGGCAGCGTAGATGCCGGGGACGCGCAGCACGCTCACGCGGGCGCCGAAGGCCCGGCCGTACCAGCGCACGCGCGCCTCGGCATCCACCCTGCGGTGCGCGCGGTCGGAGCGCGGCGCCAGCGCGGCGGTCTCGTCCAGCCAGGCGCCGCCACGGTCGCCGTAGACCCCGGTCGTGCTGGCGTACACCAGCCGCGGCACCCCGCCGCGGCGGGCCAGCGCGGCCAGCAACTGCCGCGTGCGCAGGTCTTGTGCGCCCGCGCCTTGCGGCGGCGCCAGGTGCAGCACGGCGTCAGCCAGCCCGGCCAGGCGCTGCAGCGTGACAGGCCGGTCCAGGTCGCCGCATAGCGGCGTCACGCCCGCCTGGCGCAGCAGCTCGAAGCGCCCGGGCGAGTTGCTCAGCGCATACAGCCGCCAGCGCCCGCGCAGCAGGCGCGCCACGCGCAGGCCCACGTCGCCGCAGCCCACGATCAGCAGCGCCGGGCGCCGGAAACGCGAGGGTGTGTTCAAGGTCAAAAAAGGGAGATCCGGGGGAGGGGGCAAAATCCCGGGGCCAGTTTAGCCACCGCACCTCATGAGTTTCACCGTCACCGTCCAACCTTCCGGCCGCACTTTCGAAGTCCAGCGCGACGAGCCGATCCTGCAGGCCGCCATCCGCGCCGGCATCGGCCTGCCTTACGGCTGCAAGGACGGCGCTTGCGGCAGCTGCAAGAGCAAGCTGCTCGAAGGCCGCGTGATCCACGGGGCGCACCAGCAAAAGGCCTTGTCGGCCGCCGAAGAAGACACCGGCTTCGTGCTCACCTGCTGCGCCGCGCCGCAGACCGACTGCGTGATCGAGGCGCGCACCGTGCCCGGCGCAGGCGAGTTTCCGGTGCAGAAGATGCCGGCGCGCGTGGCCAGCATCGCCAGGCCCGCGCCCGACGTGGCGCTGATCAGGCTGCAGCTGCCGGCCAACGTGGTGCTGCAGTACCACGCCGGGCAGTACATCGAATTCATCCTGCGCGACGGCTCGCGCCGCAGCTACTCGATGGCCAACGCACCGCACACGCAGAGCGAAGCACCCGGCATCGAGCTGCACATCCGCCACATGCCGGGCGGCAAGTTCACCGACCATGTGTTCGGGGCGATGAAGGAAAAGGAGATCCTTCGCATCGAAGGCCCGTTCGGCAGCTTCTTCCTGCGCGAAGACAGCGACAAGCCGATCGTGTTGCTGGCCAGCGGCACCGGGTTCGCGCCGCTGAAGGCCATCATCGAGCAGATGCGCCACAAGGGTCTCGCCCGCCCCGCCGCGTTGTACTGGGGCTGCCGCAGCAAGGCCGACCTGTACCTGCACGAATGGGCGGAACGGGCCGCGGCCGAGCTGCCCAACCTGCGCTACGTGCCGGTGTTGAGCGAAGCCAGGCCCGAAGACGCCTGGACCGGCCGCACCGGCTTCGTGCACCAGGCGGTGATGGCCGACCTGCCCGATCTGTCCGGCCACCAGGTGTATGCCTGTGGCGCTCCGGTGATGGTGGAGTCGGCCAAGCGCGATTTCGTGGCGCGCTGCGGGCTGCCGGAGGACGAGTTCTACGCGGACTCGTTCACCTCGGAGGCGGACAAGCACGGCGCCTGAAACGGCGCACTGGTGCCGGCGCACGACAAGGTACCGCGAAGAACGCAAAGGTGAACCAGGACGCAAAGGCTGAGAACAAGACCTTTGCGTTCTTGGTGTTCTTTGCTTTCTTCGCGGTAATCCGCGTCCCCGACACGCCGCCCCTGCGTTAAGCTGCAGCCGCCGCAGCCACAAGCCGCGGCGCAGCCGCCCGGCGCAACGCCGGGCTCCATACCAGCATCACGAGTGCCGATCTTCGCCATGAACGCGATCCACGACTTCGCGCGCGCCCTCCCGGCCGCCACCACTTCCCCCGTCTGCCTGTTCGGCCTGCCCGACGAAGCCCCGCACGAGCGCGTGCTGCTCGTCAGCGACGTGGCCAGCGGCCTGAAGGCCATCGTGGCCGTGCACAACACCGCGCGCGGCCCCGGCTTCGGCGGCTGCCGCTTCTGGTCCTACGCCGACGAAGGCGCGGCCCTCACCGATGCGTTGCGCCTGTCGCAAGGCATGAGCCTGAAGAACGCGATGGCCGACCTGCCCTTTGGCGGCGGCAAGGCGGTGATCCTGAAGCCCGCGGGCTGGCGCGACACGGCCGACGAGCGCGAAGCGCTGTTTTCCGCCTTCGGCCGCGCGGTGCAGTCGCTGGGCGGCTGCTACATCACGGCCGAGGACGTGGGCAGCACCACGGCCGACATGCGCATCGTGCAGCGCGAGACCCGCTTCGTCAGCGGCATTCCGCGCGAAGGCGCCTTCGGTGGCGACCCCTCGCCGAAGACCGCCTGGGGCGTGTTCGTCGCACTCAAGGCCGGCGTGCAGCGCCACCTGGGCCGCTCGCTGGACGGCGTGCGGGTGGCCATCCAGGGCCTGGGCGCGGTGGGCATGGAGCTCGCGCAGTTCCTGCACCAGGCCGGCGCCCGACTCGTGGTCGCCGATGTCAACCAGGCGCGCGTGCAATCGGCGCAGGACCGCTTCGGCGCGCAGACGTTGCCGGTGGACCAGATCCTCGGCGCCGAGGCGGACGTGCTCGCGCCTTGCGCGCTGGGCGCGGTGTTGAACGCCGGCACCGTGCCCACGCTGCGCGCCCGCATCGTCTGCGGCGCGGCCAACAACCAGCTCGCCAGCCCGGCCGACGGCGACGCGCTGCATGCGCGCGGCATCCTGTACCTGCCTGACTACCTGGTGAACGCGGGCGGCATCATCAGCGTGGCCCGTGAATACCTGCGCGAAGGCGACGAAGCCTCGGTGATGGCCGAGGTGAGCCGCATCCGCGAACGCGTGCTCGAACTGCTCGATCGCGCCGCCGCGAACGGCCGCACGCCCGCACGCGAAGCCGACGCCTGGGCGCGCAGCAAGCTGTCCTAGCTGGTCTTGCGCCGGATCACCGACGCGCGCTTGGCGTCGTCCTGGTAGTAGAAGTGCAGTTCGCCGCTGCGCCACACCGCCAGCCAGATCATGTTCATCGAGAAGGCGTCGTGGTCGGTGCTGGAGAACGGGCGCTCGTGCGTGGTCACGACGCCCGCATAGGGCTTGTCCAGGTTCTCCAGCGCGGCCTTCAACGCCGGCCCCGAGGTGTCGCCCTTGGTCTGGAACACCGCGCGCAGCATCAGGTGCACCGCGTCGTAGCTCTGGGCCGCCGCCATCAGCGAGTCGACGCGCGCGGCCCCGGCATGGCGCTTCAGGCGCGCAATGAAGGACATGCGGCGTTCGTTCGACAGGTCCTGGATGATCGACTGCACCGCCATCACACCTTCGGCCGCACCGCCGGTGCTGTCCCATACCGTGCGGAACGACATCGGCCAGGGCCCGAGCAGCGGGCCCGCGAACCGGGTCTGCGCGCGCGCCTTCACCAGCACCGCTTCCTCCGGACCCACCGTGTAGCCGATCATTGCTTCGGCACCCGCCGCCTTGGCAGCCTCCACCTCGTCGACCAGCGACTTCACGCCCAGGTCGAAGCGCGCCACGTACACCGGCTTCAGGCCCTTCTCGGCCAGGAACTTCTCCACGTCCTTCAGGCCGCCCTCGCCATAGCCGGTCTTGTCGGCGAATACCGCCACCTTCTTCAGCCCGCGCTTGCCCACGATCTCGTTGACGAGAAACGCCGCCTGCAGCGTGTCGCGCGGCGACATGCGGAAGATGAAGCTTTGCGCCGGCGCATAGGTGCCGGTGACCGCCGAGCCGGTGGACACGGGGACCATCAGCAGGTGCTTGTGATTCTGAAAGATCTCCAGCGACTTCAGTGCCACGCCGGTGTTGCAGTAGCCGACCGTGAAGTCGACTTTCTCCTTCAGCACCAGCTCCTCGGCGATGGCGCGGCCCAGGTCGGGCGTGGCCTTGTCGTCGCGCGCCACGAGCTCCAGCGGGCGGCCGAGATAGCCACCCACCTCGTTGATCTCCTTCACCGCCAGCTCGGCGCCCAGACGGGCGCTGTTGCCGAAGTCGGCCGAGCCGCCGGTGAACGGGCAGACGAAGCCCACGCGCAGCGGCTTGACGGCCTGCGCCCAGGTGCCGGCCGAGCCGACGGAAAGCAGCAGCGCCGCCGCCAGCGATGCGATACGGAAGGTCATGGACGTCTCCTCACTCCGGGCATGTCGCACAGGCGACAGCCTGACCGTGAGTAGGCGTCCCGTTCGCTTAAACCAAGCTTGCAGAACGCCTCAGGGAAACCCGAGGCGCAGTGAACAAGTGCTCAAGCTTCGCCGAGGTAGGCGGCGCGGACCTTGGGGTCGTTGAGCAGCGCCTTGGCCTCGCCGGCCATGGTGATCTCGCCCGACTCCATCACGTAGCCGCGGTTGGCCAGCTGCAGCGCGCGGCTGGCGTTCTGCTCCACCAGCAGGATCGTCGTGCCCTGCTTGTGGATGGTGTCCACCACCTCGAAGATCTTGTCCACCATGATCGGCGACAGGCCCATCGAGGGCTCGTCCATCAGCAGCACCTTGGGCCGCGCCATCAGCGCCCGGCCCATCGCCAGCATCTGCTGCTCGCCGCCGGACATGGTGCCGGCCAGCTGCGCGCGGCGCTCCTTCAGGCGCGGGAAGATCTCGAACACCTTGTCCATGTCGGCCTGAACCTCCGCGTCCTTGCGCACGAAGGCGCCCATCAGCAGGTTTTCGGTGATGGTCATGCGGGTGAAGGTGCCGCGGCCCTCGGGCACCATCACCAGGCCCTGCTTGACCAGGTCCCACGAGCCCTGCCCGCGGATGCGCCTGCCCAGGTATTCGATCTCGCCGGCGGCCACCGGCTGGATGCCGGTGATGGCCTTCAGCGTGGTGGTCTTGCCGGCGCCGTTGGCGCCGATCAGGCTGACCAGTTCGCCGGCGCGCACTTCGAAGTCAACGCCCTTGACCGCCTGGATGCCGCCGTAGGCGACCTTCAGGCCGCTGACCTTCAGAAGTATCTGACTCTCGTTCATTGCTCTCGCTCCTGCGAAACACCGTCGATCCGGCCGTGCCGGGCCGCCGGTGTTGCCCCCTTGAGGGGGCGGCCGTCAGGCCGTAGGGGGTGGGCCATCAATGTGCGGTATGGGATGCCCCGAGGTAGGCCTCGATCACCTTCTCGTTGCGCTGCACGTCGTAGGGGGTGCCCTCGGCGATCTGCTTGCCGTAGTCGAGCACGGTCACGCGGTCGCACAGGCCCATCACCAGCTTCACGTCGTGCTCGATCAGCAAGATGGTGCGGCCGTCGTTGCGGATGCGGTCGATCAGCTCGCGCAGCACCACCTTCTCGGTGGCGTTCATTCCGGCGGCGGGCTCGTCCAGCGCGATCAGCTGCGGGTCGGTGGCCAGCGCGCGGGCGATCTCCAGGCGGCGCTGGTCGCCGTAGCTCAGCGTGCGCGCCTTGTACTCGGCATAGCGGCCGATACCGACGTAGTCGAGCAGTTCCTGCGCCCGGGCCGCGATCTCGGCCTCTTCCTTCTTGAAGCGCTGCGTGCGGAACATCGCGCCGACCAGGCCGGAATGGGTGCGCACGTGGCGGCCCACCATCACGTTTTCCAGCGCCGTCATGTCGGCGAACAGGCGGATGTTCTGGAAGGTGCGCGCGATGCCGGCCTTGGCAACCTCGTGCACCGCGGTGGGCGTATAGGGTTTGCCGCCCAGCTCGAAGCTGCCGGAGTCGGGCGTGTACAAGCCGGTGATCACGTTGAAGAACGTGGTCTTGCCGGCGCCGTTGGGGCCGATCAGGCCATAGACCTGGCCCTTCTGGATGGCAATGCCGACGTCGGACAAGGCCTGCAGGCCGCCGAAACGCTTGGAGACGCCGGTGACCTTGAGAACGGTGTCGCTCATGGTGTCAATGCTCTCGTGGGGTCACTTGGCGGCAGGCGCCGGGGCGGCCTTGCCGTGCTCGGGCGCGGGCCACAGGCCGCGCGGCCGGGCGAGCATGATGCCGATCATCGCGGTGGCGATCAGCAGCTGGCGCAGGATGGCGGCATCCAGCCGGCCGTCGGTCATGGCCTGCAGCGGCCCGGCCACGTAGCGCAGCACCTCGGGCAGCGCCGCCAGCAGCAGCGCGCCCAGGATCACGCCCGGGATGTGGCCGATGCCACCCAGCACCACCATGGCCACGACCATGATCGACTCCTGCAGCGAGAACGACTCGGGCGAGACGAAGCCCTGGAAGCTCGCGAACATCACGCCCGACACGCCGCCGAAGGTGGCGCCCATGCCGAAGGCCAGCAGCTTCATGTTGCGGGTGTTGATGCCCATCGCCTTGGCGGCGATCTCGTCCTCGCGGATGGCCATCCAGGCGCGGCCGATGCGCGAGCGCTCCAGCCGGTAGCACAGGATCACGCTGCCCACCACCAGCAGCAGGAACAGGTAGTAGTACATCGACACCGAGGCGAACTCGATGCCCAGCAGTTCCTGCGGGCGCCCGAGGTCGATGTCGAAGATCTTGATCGAGTCGATCTGGATCAGGCCCTTGGGGCCGTTGGTGATGTTGACCGGCGCGTCCAGGTTGTTCATGAACACCCGGATGATCTCGCCGAAGCCCAGCGTCACGATCGCCAGGTAGTCGCCGCGCAGCTTGAGGGTCGGAGCGCCGAGCAGCACCCCCGCCAAACCGGCCAGCGCCGCGCCCAGCGGGATGACCACCCACCACGGGGTGTGCAGCCCGCCCGAGAACATCGCGCCGATGCTGGCGAATTCGGAGGTCAGGTGCGGGCTGGCGAGCAGGCCGAACATGTACGCGCCCACGGCATAGAAGGCCACGTAGCCCAGGTCCAGCAGGCCGGCATAGCCGACCACGATGTTCAGGCCCAGGGCCAGCAGCACGTACAGCAGCGCGATGTCGACGATGCGCACCCAGGCGTTGCCGAATTGCTGCAGCACCAGCGGCGCAACCGCCAGCAGCACGGCCGCCACGAGAAACACCACGAGCTTGTTCTTCATCATGATGGTCTCCCGGGGATCAGGCGCGATCGGCCACGCGCTCGCCCAGCAGGCCCTGGGGCCGCAAGGTCAGCACGAGGATCAGCACGATGAAGGCAAAGATGTCCTGGTAGTGGCTGCCCAGCACGCCGCCGGTGAGCACGCCGATGTAGCCGGCGCCCAGCGACTCGATCAGCCCCAGCAGCACGCCGCCCACCATGGCGCCGGCCAGGTTGCCGATGCCGCCGAACACCGCCGCGGTGAAGGCCTTCAGGCCCGGCAGGAAGCCCATCGTGTGCTGCACCGAGCCGTAATTGGCGGCCCACATCACGCCGGCCAGCGCGGCCAGCGCGGCGCCGATCACGAAGGTGGCCGAGATCACCATGTCGGGCTTCACGCCCATCAGCCCGGCCACACGCGGGTTTTCGGCGGTGGCGCGCATCGCGCGGCCCAGCTTGGTGTGGTTGACCAGGTACATCAGGCCGGTGAGCGTGACCACCGTGGCCACCAGGATGAGGATCTGCGTGGTGTTGATTACCGCGCCGCCGATGAAGAAGGGTTCCGAAGGCAGCAGGATCGGGAACGGCTTGTAGTTCGGCTTCCAGATGATCATGGCCAGGGTTTGCAGCAGCAGGCTCATGCCCATGGCGGTGATCAGCGGGGCCAGCCGCGGCGCGTTGCGCAGCGGCCTGTAGGCGATTTTCTCGATCGTGAAGTTCAGCACGGCGCACACCACCACCGCGGCGATCAGCGCGATCAGCAGCAGCAGCCAGCCGGGAAGGCCTGCGCCTGCCAGCACGGTGACCACGGTCCAGGCCGTGAGCGCGCCCACCATCAGCACTTCACCGTGGGCGAAGTTGATCAGGTTGATGATGCCGTAGACCATCGTGTAGCCCAGCGCCACCAGCGCATAGACGCTGCCGAGCACCAGACCATTGATGATCTGCTGTATCAAGGTATCCATCGAGGAAGTCTCCAGGTTGTCCGCGGCGGCGCACGCAAGAGGCGGGCCGCCGCTGGGCCTGCCGCGGGCCGAGAGCCGCCCTCAAGCGCCAAGCTGGGCGGCATTGTAGGTGGGGGTTTCCAATGGAAACTCCCGGACTTACCCGCCGCGACGCCGTCGAATTCACCAAACCCCCGCACCATCAGCGTTGGTTCTTCGACTCCTCGTTGCGTCTGCGCAATTCTTCCAGGCGCTCGCCGATGCGCAGCTCCAGGCCGCGTGCCGCCGGCTCGTACCAGCGCTGGTCTTCCAGGCCTTCGGGCAGGTAGCGCTCGCCGGCCGCAAAGCCATCGGGCTCGTCGTGTGCATAGCGGTAGCCGCGGCCGTAGTCGAGCTGCTTCATCAGCTGCGTGGGCGCATTGCGCAGGTGCAGCGGCACCGGGCGCGTGCCGTCCTGCCGCACGAAAGCCCGCACCGCGTTGTAGGCGCTGTAGACCGCGTTGGACTTGGGCGCCACCGCGAGATAGACCACGGCCTCGGCCAGCGCGAGCTCGCCCTCCGGCGAGCCCAGGCGCTCGTACACCTCGGCCGCATCGAGTGCCAGCCGCAGGGCGCGCGGATCGGCCAGGCCGATGTCTTCGCTGGCCATGCGCAGCACGCGGCGCGCCACGTAGCGTGGATCGACGCCGCCATCGAGCATGCGCACCAGCCAGTACAGCGCCGCGTCGGGGTCGGAGCCGCGCACGGCCTTGTGCAGGGCCGAGATGGTGTCGTAGAACTGCTCGCCGCCCTTGTCGTAGCGGCGCAGTTGCTCGCCCAGCGCACGCTCCAGCGTGGGCTCGTCGAGCTCGGCCACGGGACCGGCCAGCGCGACCAGGTTCTCGTAGGCGTTGAGCAGCCGGCGCGCGTCGCCGTCGGCATAGCCGATCAGACGCTGCTCGGCCGCTGCCGCCAGCGGCGGCGCGGACAATTCGGCCTGGGCACGGGCCAGCAGCGCCTGCATGTCCGCCGGCTCCAGCGGCTTGAGCACATGCACGGTGGCGCGCGAGAGCAGCGCCGAGTTGACCTCGAACGACGGGTTCTCCGTGGTGGCACCGATGAAGGTGAACAGCCCCGATTCCACGTGCGGCAAGAACGCGTCCTGCTGCGCCTTGTTGAAGCGGTGCACTTCGTCGACGAACACCACCGTGGCGCGGCCGGCGCTGCGCACGGCCTGGGCGCGATCGACCGCCTCGCGGATGTCCTTCACGCCCGACAGCACGGCCGACAGCACGATGAACTGCGCGTCGAAGGCCGAGGCCATCAGCCGCGCCAGCGTGGTCTTGCCCACGCCCGGCGGCCCCCACAGGATCATCGAGTGCAGGCGCCCGGTCTCGAAGGCCATCCGCAAGGGCTTGCCCGGCCCCAGCAGGTGCTGCTGGCCGATCACTTCGTCCAGCGCGCGCGGTCGCAGCCGCTCTGCCAGCGGCGCATGTGCTGGCGCAGCGGCTTGCGGCTTGGCCCCCGCCGGCGGCAGCGAATCGTCGAACAAGCCTTCCTGGGACATCGGCCGGATTGTGCAGCGGCAAATTGCGCCGGAGCGCGCCCGCTATTCGCCGTTTTGCCGCAAGCCGGTGCGCATGACACTGGCGGCATCATCGTCCGTCCGCAGGAGCCCCGATTCCATGAGCGCCATCACCGCCACCGAGACCCGCGCCGTCAGCCAGGCGGCCGCCAGCGTCGCCGCGCCGCGCGAAGTGCTCTCGTTCCGGCTGGGCGCCGAGGAATACGGCATCGACATCCTGCGGGTGCAGGAGATCCGCGGCTACGAGCCGCCCACGCGCATCGCCAACGCGCCCGCCTTCGTCAAAGGGGTGGTGAACCTGCGCGGCGTGATCGTGCCGGTCGTCGACATGCGCGTGCGCTTCAACCTCGCGGACGTGCAATACAACACCTTCACCGTCGTGATCGTGCTCAACGTGGGCCACCGCACCGTGGGCATCGTGGTCGATTCGGTGAGCGACGTGCTGGAGCTTGCACCCGACCAGATCAAGCCTGCGCCCGAGTTCAACGGCAGCATCGCGGTCACCGACATCCTGGGCCTGGGCACCGTGAAGCACGGCGACGGCGAGCGCATGCTCATCCTGCTGGACATCGAGAGGATGATGCTGAGCCCGGAAATGGGCCTCGTGGATCAGTGAGCCCCCGGCCGCCTTGCGGCCGCCCCCCGAGGGGGCTGCAATCCGCGACCGGGAAACCCGGACGCGGATTGGGCGCTATGTGCGATCGCCCCTGGCCGCTGGCGCGGCCTGTCCCAGGGGGACTCCCGCCCCTTGGGGGCGG
>JBFLWE010000062.1:0-37519 GCA_040758375.1 Pseudomonadota bacterium | reverse complement strand
CTCCGGTGCGCACGGCCGGCGGCCGCCATGCGAGCCGGTCGGGCAGCGCGGAGCGCGCGTGGGCTGCCGGCTTCGGCGCGTCGGCGCCGAAGCCGCCCGGGAGAAGTCGGTTCCTTCCCTGGTTTTGGCAACCCCGCTGTCATGGCTTCGAGAAGCTGTAGACCGGAAGCTTTGCGACCCCGACTTTCGTGCGGGTGTGCCTTTGTCATGAAGGCTTGTGTCGAGCCCTCGCGGTTGTTATCGGTTACAGCCCCCGGCGGTTAATACACACCGATGGGGGAGTGAGGAATGCACGGGGGGCGTTGCAGGGCCAGGTTCCTAGTGGCCCACCAGCAGCAGCTTTCCGAGCACGGCCTGCGCCCAGTCGGGCAGCTGCTCGCCGAAGTCTTCGGCCTTCGCGTATTCGTCGCCTTCGATCACGGCGCTGTGCGTGAGCTTGCCGGTGCCTTGCACGGCCAGCTGCAGCCAGCCGTGCTCGCCCGCGTCCCATTCGAGCGTGATGCCGCCATCGGGCTCGGCCTGCACGGTGGTGGGCGCGCGCCACTGCCGGCCCACCAGCACCAGCAGCCGCTCGGCTTCGGCCAGCGTGGCGTCGGTGGGCAACCGCCAGCCGCGCGCGGCGTTCAGTGCGCGGGCTTCATCGAGGGCTTGTGCGAGCAGCGGGGACATGAAGCGCATTGTGAGCGCAATGGATAGCATCCGGCAGTCGGAGACCATGATGAAGATCGCCACTTTCAACGTCAACGGAATCAACAGCCGCCTGCCGCGCCTGCTCGAATGGCTGGCCGAGTCGCAGCCCGACGTGGCCTGCCTGCAGGAACTGAAGACCTCGGACGACACCTTCCCGGCCGATGCGCTGCGCGAGGCCGGCTACGGCGCGGTGTGGCACGGGCAGAAGGGCTTCAACGGCGTGGCGGTGCTGGCGCGCGGCGCCGAGCCCCGGGAGCGCCGGCGCGGCCTGCCGGGCGACCCCGACGACACCCACAGCCGCTACCTGGAGGCCGAGGTCAACGGCCTGGTCGTGGCCTCGATCTACCTGCCCAACGGCAACCCGCAGCCCGGGCCGAAGTTCGACTACAAGCTGGCCTGGTTCGAGCGGCTGATCGCGCACGCCAAGGGGCTGGTGCACGGGCAGCACCCGGTGGTGCTGGCCGGCGACTACAACGTGGTGCCCACCGACGGCGTGGGCGACATCTACAACGCCAAGTCGTGGCAGGCCGATGCGTTGCTGCAGCCCGAGAGCCGCGCCGCCTGGCGCAAGCTGCTCGCCCAAGGCTGGACCGACGCCATCGGCACGCTGCATGCCGGCGAGCCGGTCTACACCTTCTGGGACTACTTCCGCAAACGCTGGGAGCGCGACGCCGGCCTGCGCATCGACCACCTGCTGCTCAATGCGCCGGCTGCTGCCAGGCTGCAGGCGGCCGGCGTGGACAAGGCGGTGCGCGGCAGGGAGAAGCCGAGCGACCACGCGCCGGCGTGGGTACTGCTGAAGTGACGCGCGTCTCCGCCTGGACGCCGCTCACCGCCAGCCCGGTGTTCGGCATGCTGTGGGGCGTGTGGATGACGGCCAACGTCTGCATGTGGATGAACGACGTGGCCGCGGCCTGGCTGATGACTTCGCTCAGCCCCTCGCCGGTGATGGTGGCGCTGGTGCAGTCGGCCTCCACGCTGCCGGTGTTCCTGCTCGGGCTGCCCAGCGGCGCGCTGGCCGACATCGCAGACCGCAAGCGCTACTTCATGTTCACGCAGGTGTGGGTGGCGGCGGTGGCGGTGCTGATCTCGCTGGTGGTGGCCTTCGAGGCGATCAGCGCGCCGCTGCTGCTGGCGCTGACCTTCCTCAACGGCATCGGGCTGGCGATGCGCTGGCCGGTGTTTGCCGCCATCGTGCCCGAGCTGGTGCCGCGCGCGCAGCTGCCGGCCGCGCTGGCGCTCAACGGCGTGGCGATGAACGCCTCACGCATCATCGGCCCCATTGCCGCGGGCGCCATCATCGCCAGCCTGGGCAGCGCCTGGGTGTTCGCGCTCAACGCGCTGCTGTCGGTGGGCGCGGCCTTCGCGATCCGGCGCTGGCAGCGCGAGCAGAAGGCCAGCGCGCTGCCGGCCGAGCGCTTCATTGGCGCGATGCGCGTGGGCTGGCAATACGTGCGGCAGTCGCAGCGCATGCACGTGGTGCTGCTGCGCGTGGGCCTGTTCTTCCTGCAGTCGATGGCCTTGCTGGCGCTGCTGCCGCTGGTGGCCCAGCAGCTGCACGGCGGCGGCGCGGCCAGCTTCACGATGCTGCTGGCCTGCATGGGCGCGGGCGCCATCGTCGCGGCGCTGCTGCTGCCGCGCCTGCGCGGGCGCTTCAACCGCGACCAGGTGCTGGCCTGGGGCACGCTGCTGCTGGCCGCGGCGATGGCGGTGGTGGCGCTGGCGCCCAACACCGGCGTGGCGGCCGCGGCCATGGTGCTGGCCGGCGGCGCCTGGATCTCCTCGGCCAACTCGTGCACCGTGTCGGCCCAGCTCGCGCTGCCCGACTGGGTGCGCGCGCGCGGCATGTCGATCTACCAGATGGCCCTGATGGGCAGCAGCGCCGCGGGGGCGGCGCTGTGGGGCCAGGTGGCCAGCTGGACCAGCGTGCGCACCAGCCTGCTCTGCGCGGCGGGCGCTGCGGTGGCCAGCCTGGCGGCCACCGCGCGGCTGAAGATCGAGGGCGACAGCGCCGAAGACCTCACGCCGGCGGACTTTCCGCCCCCGGCGGGCACGCAGGTCGCGGTGGACCCGCACGAAGGGCCGGTGCTGATCGCCATCGAATACCGCATCGACCCGGCACGCGAGCGCGACTTCCTGGCCGTGATGCGCGACACGCGGCGCAACCGGCTGCGCCACGGGGTGCTGTCGTGGAGCCTGTTCCACGACGCCAACGAGCCGGGCCGCTACGTGGAGCAGTTCGTCGACGAGACCTGGGTCGAGCACTTGCGCCACTTCGAGCGCATGACCGCCTACGACCTGGCGCTGCGCGAGCGGCGCTTCGCCTTTCACATCGGCGAGGGGCCGCCGAAGGTGACGCGCTACATCGCCGAAGGCGTGGAAGACTGAGCCGCCGCCGTCGTGCCGGCGGCGCGGCAGCCGCGGGTCAGGTCCAGGCCGGGTTCGTACAGCGCGGTCTGCACGTCGGCCAGGCCGAGCAGCGTGTGGAACAGGTGGTCGTGCGCCGCCGGCTCGGCCGCACGGCGGCGCAGGCAGTCCAGGTCCAGGCCGGCCGAGCGCGCAAAGCCGTCGGAGGCCCACATCACCATCGGCACCTCGGTCTGCTCGCGCGGCGCGATCGGGTAGGGCATGCCGTGCAGGAACAGCCCGCTCTCGCCCAGCGATTCGCCATGGTCGGAGACATAGAGCATCGCCGCGTCGAGCCGGTCGGACTGGGCCTGCAGCGTGCCCACCAGCCGGGCCAGCAGGTGGTCGGTGTACAGCAGCGCGTTGTCGTAGGCGTTGACGATCTGCTCGCGGCTGCAGTGCTGCAGGTCGGCGTCTTCGCAGGCCGGCGCAAAGCGCGCGTAGCCGGCCGGGTAGCGGCGCGAGTAGGCCGGCCCGTGGTTGCCCATCTGGTGCAGCACCAGCAGCTGCACGCCACGCGCCTGCGCCAGGCGCTCCGGCAGCCCCTGCAGCAGCCCCTCGTCGAGGCAGCGCTCGCCGTCGCACAGCTGTGGCAGCGCCTGCGCCTGCACGCTGTCTTGCGGCAGGCCCTCGCAGACGCCCTTGCAGCCCGACTGGTTGTCGCGCCAGTGCACCTGCACGCCGGCGCGCTGCAGCACGTGCAGCAGCGATTCGCTGCTGCGGATGCGGTCCTCGTCGTAGTCGCGCCGGCCCACCGGCGCGAACATGCAGGGCAGCGAGACCTCGGTGTTGGTGCCGCAGCTGCTCACGTGCGCGAAGTTGATCACCGGCAGTGCCGCCAGCTCGGGCGTGGTGGCGCGCGCGTAGCCGTTGAGGCCCCAGTTGGCCGCGCGCGCGGTCTCGCCGACCACCAGCACGATCACGCGCGGCTTGTGCCAGCGCGCCCAGGCGGCGCCCGGCTTCGCGTCCAGCCCGATCGCCTGCCGCGGGCGCTGCATCTGGCCGGCCTGCGCCACCGACAGCTTGCCCGCCGACCACACCAGGTTGGCGGGCGTGACCAGGTAGCGCGTGGCCTTGTGGTTGCGCATCGCCGACGACAGCGGCTGGAACGCGGCGAACAGCGCGCCGGCCAGCAGCAGCAGCGCCCCGGCCACCGTGGCCAGCCGGCCGGCGCAGGCGCGCCACAGCGGCCGCTGCACCAGTTGCACGCGCCACAGCAGCGCGAGCGGCAGCGCCGCTTGCAGCGCCAGGTGCGGCAGCAGCGACCAGGTGATCAGTTCGCGCGCCTCGGCCGGGTTGGTGTGCACCACGTTGCGCAGCATCGAGGGATCGAGGTACACGCCGTAGCGCTGCATGTAGAAGCTGGCGAAGGCGCTGGCGACCACCAGCACCGCGAGCACCGGCTTGACGGTCCAGCGCGTGGCCACCAGCGCGAGCAGCAAGGCGTGCAGGCCGGTCAGCCCGGCGGCCAGCGCGAGCCGGTAACCCCAGGTCGCGACGCTGCCGGCCGGCACGCCCTTGAGCGCCTCGGTGATGAAGCCGGTGTTGGCGACGAGCGCCCAGAACGCCGCGGCCCACCAGATGAGCTGGTCCACGCTGGCGCGCAGCAACCAGCGCGGGCGGGTGATGGCAGGCAATGGCAATGCGTGCGGGCGGGAGGACGGCATGGTGTCCCCCAACTGGACCAGGGCCAGATGAAGCCCAGCTTAAGCCGGGCCCGCGCGCACGCCAAGGACTTATCTCGCGGGCGCCGAGGCGGCCTTGCGGTCCACCACGCCGGCAATGTCGCGCGTGGGCCGCCCGAACGCGCCCTTGAGGGCGTCCACGCCCGCCTGCGGCCGCGCCAGCGGCACCAGGTCGGCGCGCTGGCGGCGCTTGGCGGCGCTGTCGATGCCCAGCCGCTGGTCGCGGCCGGCGATCATGGGCTGCGGCAACTCGCCGTCGCGGTTGAACGACCACGCGAGCATCGGCTCGCCCAGTGGCAGCGCGTCGCCGCCTTGGCCCTGCGGGCCGGTGTTCCACAGGTGCCAGGTCTTGCCGTAGCTGTTGATCTTCTGCTTCATCAGCGCCTTCTCCGCCGCGTCGGGGATGCCCGGAGCCACCAGCTGGCCGGAGAGGATCTCGCCGTTGTGCGGATGCCAGTACTGGCGCTCGGCCTCGGGCAGCGTTTCGAACAGCTTGGCCGAGACGATGTATTCCACGCCGTTGAGCCGCGCTTCGGGCCCGTTGCCGTCGAACAGCACGCATTGCGCGAAGTCTTCGTTGACCTGGCGGCAGAAGTGGTGGGCCTCCATGTGGTGGCCGGGCTGCGCCTTCATCGGGTGGAAGCCGTTGAGGTAGATGTCCATGCCGCGCAGCGGCGCGCCGCGCTGCAGCAGCCGCGCGCCGGCTTCGAGCGCGCGGGTCTTGGCTGTCTTGTCGTCGCCCGGCGGGTCGGCGCCCCAGGAAGGCGCGAACACGGAAGTCAGGAGCACGGCCGCGAGGGCGCCCGCGGGCGGCAAGGGTCGAGGCAGGCGTGGCATGGCGGTGGCTTGCGAGTTGGGGGCTCAAAGCCGCTGGCAAGTGGCGTTCCCCGCTCGCCCGGCCGTCGCGGCGTCGGGGAACGCCGCTTGCTGCGCTGGGCCACACCCGGGGGCCGCGGCCTGCCCGCCTTGCGCCCCGGGGCAGCCATGCGGAGGGGCATTGAAGGTTCTGGTGTGCGGGGCCCGCGGCTTCATCGGCCGCCATGTCGTCGCGGCGCTCGAGCGCGCCGGCCATGAGGTGCTGCGCGGCATCTCCGCGCGTGGCGGCGCGCCGGGGCGCCACGCGCTGCAGATGGACTTCGTGCACGACACCGACCCCGCCATCTGGCAAGCCCGGCTGCCAGGCGTTCAGGCCGTGGTCAATGCGGTGGGCTTGCTGCGCGACAGCGCCCGCAGGCCGATGGGCGCGGTGCATGCGCGGGTGCCGCAGGCCTTGTTCGAAGCCTGCGCGCGCGAGGGCGTGCGCCGCGTGGTGCAGGTGTCGGCGCTGGGCATTGCCGACAACCCCACGCGCTACGCCGCCACCAAGCGCGAAGCCGACGAGCACCTGCTGGCGTTGGCCGAAGCGGGCCGCCTCGAGGCCGTGGTGCTGCGGCCGAGCATCGTGTACGGCCCGGGCGGTGCGAGCGCGGCGCTGTTCGATGCGCTGGCGCGGCTGCCGCTGCTGGTGTTGCCGCGCATCGTGCTGCGCGCCCGCGTGCAGCCGCTGCTGGTGCACGAGCTGGCCGAAGGCGTGGCGCGGCTGATGGGGCCGCAGCGTGCGTGGGGCGGGCTGCTCGCCTGCGTGGGCCCGCGCGCGCTCACGCTGGCCGGCTTCATCGACAGCCTGCGCCGCCAGCGTGGCCACCGCGCGGCGCGGCAGATCGGCCTGCCCGACGGGCTGACGCGCCTGAGCGCGCGCCTGGGCGACCTGCTGCCCTTCACCCCCTGGGGCTCGGAGACACTGGCGCTGCTGGCGGCCGACAACACCGCCGACCCGGCACCATTCAGCACCTTGCTGGGCCGCGCGCCCACCGATCCCGACCACTTCGTACGAGCCTTCCGATGAGCCTGCATGCAAACGACCGCCGGCTGATGCACGCCGCGCTGGTGGCCACCTGGCTGGTCACCGCGCTGGTCAGCATCGCCGGCTGGAACGACCACAGCCGCGTGGTGCTGGCGCAGGCCGGCATCACCGACCGCGGCACGGCCAACGTCCTCATCGCCCTGGGCATCGCGGTGGACGTGGCGGTGGGCCTGGCGCTGCTGCTCGCGCCCGGGCGCGCGAGCTACCTCGTCGCGCTGGCGGCGATGGCCGGCATGACGATCGCCGGCACGGCGATATGGCCGGCCCTGTGGCTCGACCCGCTGGGGCCGCTGCTGAAAAACCTGCCGATCGCGGCGATGCTGTGGGCGCTGGCCCGGCGAACGACATGAACACCTACCTGCTGCTGAAATGGCTGCACATCGTCTCCAGCGTGCTGCTGGTGGGCACGGGCCTGGGCTCGGCCTACTACATGTTCTTCGCCAACCGCAGCGGCAGCGTGGCGGCGCAGGCGGTGGTGAGCCGGCTGGTGGTGAGGGCCGACTGGTGGTTCACCACGCCCACGGTGGTGGTGCAGCCGCTCACCGGCATTGCGATGGCGCACATGGCCGGCTGGCCGCTCGGCACGCCGTGGCTGGCCTTGTCGCTCGCGCTGTTCGTGCTGGCCGGCGCCTGCTGGCTGCCGGTGGTGTGGCTGCAGATCCAGATGGCCCGCATGGCGCAGCAGGCGCTGCAAACCGGCCAGCCGCTGCCCGAGCGCTACTGGCGCTTTGCCAAGACCTGGGAGCTGCTCGGCTACCCGGCCTTCGTGGCGATGGTGGTGGTGTTCGTGCTGATGGTGAACAAGCCGGCGCTGTGGGGGTGAGCCGGCCGGCGCGGGTGCCGCGATGCAGAATCGGCAGACTCCCGTGGGAGGACACCATGCTTTCTGTCCTGGTGGAGGAGGCCACGCAGCGATGATTTCCAGCACCTGCCATTGCGGCGCCGTCCGCATCGAGATTCCCCAGCGGCCGGACAAGGCCACCAACTGCAACTGCTCGCTGTGCCGGCGCGTGGGCGCGCTGTGGGCGTACTACCCGGTGGGCAGCGTGCGCTTCGGCGGCCACCCCGAGCACACCGAGTGGTACATCTGGGGCGACAAGACCTTGCGCACGGTGCGCTGCCGCCACTGCGGCATCGTCACGCACTGGGAGCCGCTGCAGCCCGAGGCCGACAGCCACATGGGCGTGAACATCCGCAACTTCGACCCCGAGCAGATCGGCGACGTGCGCATCCGCCGCTTCGACGGGGCCGACAGCTGGACCTACCTCGACTGAGAGGTTGAGAGCCGCGGGCCCGGGCATGAGCAGCCTCCCCATGCAGCCCCTGCGCACCGAGCGCCTCGTGCTGCAGCCGCTGACAGCCGCACATGCGCCGGCCATGTTCGCCGTGCTGCAAGACCCGCAGATCTACCGCTTCATCGAAGACCGCCCGCCGCCGTCGGTGGAGCACCTGGCACGCGTGTATGCCGCGCTGGAGCGCCGCACCTCGCCGGCCGGCGACGAGCGTTGGCTCAACTGGGTGGTGTGCGATGCGCAGGGGCAGGCGCTGGGCTATGTGCAGGCGACGGTGCAGCCGGGGCGCCAGACCTGGGTGGCCTACGTGTTCGCCAGCCTGGCCTGGGGGCGCGGCCATGCCTTCGAGGCGGTGAAAGCCATGATGGACCACCTGGCCGCCTGCGAAGACGTACCGCGCTTCGCGGCCACGGTGGAGGCGGGCAACCTGCGCTCGGTGCGCCTGCTGCTGCGGCTCGGTTTCCGCGAGGCAGCGCCCGCGCGGGCCGACGAGCTGTCGGCTGGCGAGCGGCGCTACGTGCTGGAGAGGACTCGATGAAGAAGGTGTGCATCTACGGCGCCGGTGCCATCGGCGGCTGGATCGGTGCGCGGCTGGCGCTGGGCAGGCTGGCCCAGGTGAGCGCGGTGGCGCGCGGCGCCACGCTGGCGGCGCTGCGGTTGCACGGCTGGCGCCTGGTGGAAGACGGGGCGGTGCGCAGCGCCGCCGTGGCCGGCGCCAGCAGCGACCCGCGCGAACTGGGCGTGCAGGACCTGGTGGTGGTGGCGGTCAAGGGCCCCGCGATGGGCGAGGTGGCGCGGCAGATCGGGCCGCTGCTGGGCCCGCACACCGTGGTGGTGCCGGCGATGAACGGCATTCCGTGGTGGTTCACCGAGGGGCTGCCGGGTGCGGCCGGCGCCGAGCCGCTGGCCAGCGTGGACGCGGGCGGCCGCATCGCGGCCGCCATCCCGGCGGCGCAGGTGATCGGCTGCGTGGTCCATGCGGCGGCCCTGGTGCGCGAGCCCGGCCTGGTGGAGCACCGCATGGGCCGCGGCCTGGTGCTGGGCGAGCCGGGAGGCGCCAGCACGCCGCGGCTGCAGGCGCTGGTGCGCCTGTTGCGCGAGGCAGGCTTCGAGGCCACCGAGTCGCCGCACATCCGCCGCGACGTGTGGTTCAAGCTCTGGGGCAACCTCACGATGAACCCGGTGTCCATGCTCACCGGCGCCACGGCCGACCGCATCCTCGACGACCCGCTGGTGCGCGAGTTCTGCTCGTCGGCCATGCGCGAGGCCGCGGCCATCGGCCGGCGCATCGGCTGCGAGATCGAGCAGCCGCCCGAGGAGCGGCACGCGGTGACGCGCAAGCTCGGTGCGATCAAGACCTCGATGCTGCAGGACGCCGAAGCCGGCCGCATGCTGGAGCTGGACGCCATCGTCGCGGCGGTGCGCGAACTGGGCGAGCGGGTGGGCGTGCCCACGCCCACCATCGACGCGCTGTTCGGCTTGGCCCGGCTGGCGGCGCGGGTGCGTGGCCTGTACCCCGCGTGAGCGCGGCCTTTGCTCGGCCCCGATGGGCGCCGCCCGTGGGCTACCCGGATGGGGTACTCCCACACGGCGTGCCGGTGCGGGCGGCCGTGCGTCATACATTGAGGCCCGGCTTCAGTGCGAAAGGAGCATCCCGATGGAGCATCCGGAACACGAACGCCTGAGCTTCGATCAGGCGGTGGAGTATGTGTGCGCCAGCGGCAAGGCCGCGTTCGCCGCTGTGCCGGTGTTCGGCGACGACGATGAAACCGCCGAAGGCGCGCGGCTGTTCGTCATCGAAGGCGACGGCAGCGGCGGGCACCGCGTGCGCTTCATGGCCGGGCCTTTCTTTTCGGCCGCCCTGGCCGCCAACGAGCTGCTCGCGCACGACGAGATGCCCGCGCGCGTGCGCGAATTGCAGTTCATGCGGACCTCGTTCTCCGAGGAGTGGTTGTCCGACCAGATCCAGGTGCTGATCGGGCGGCTGTTGCGTGCGGCGGGGATGGCAGCGCCCGGGATGCCCGACTATGGGACAACGCCCGGGCGCCAGGCGGCCCCGGAGGTTGCGTTTCCGATCGCCCGGATCGGCCGCGTGCCGCGGCCTTGACGCATGGGCCTGGTACGACGGCCCAAGGGTTAGCCCTAGGGTATTCCTTCGTCTTGCCGCCGCCGGAGCGCGCAACGTACGCTGCCGGGAGGGCATTACCCGGAGTCCTCCTGTGAAAACTGCAATCGTCGGCTGGGGCCACACGCGTTTCGGCCGCCTGGATCAACACGATCTCGAGTCCTTGATCGTCACCGCTGCGACGCAAGCCGTGCACCACGCCGGCCTGGGCTTTGGCGACATCGACGCCATCGCGCTGGGCCACCTGGGCGCCGGCATGGTGAGCGAATCGTTCTGCAGCTCGCTGGCGCTGCAGGCCGACCCGGCGCTGCGCTTCGTGCCGGCCACGCGGCTGGAAAACGCCTGCGCGTCGGGGGCGGCGGCACTGCACCACGCCCAGGCGCTGGTCGAGTCGGGCCGTGCCAAGCGCGTGCTGGTGATCGGCGCCGAGAAGATGACCGCGGTGAGCGGCGAGGCGGTGACCGCCTCGCTGGCCTCGGCCAGCTACGTGAAGGAAGAAGCCACCGAGGGGCTCACCTTTCCCGGCATCTTCGCGCGCATCGCGCAGCAGTACTTCGAGCGCTATGGCGACCACTCGGCCACGCTGGCGCGCATTGCGGTGAAGAACCACGCCAACGGCGCGCGCAACCCGCTGGCCCACCTGCGCAAGGCGCTCGACTTCGACACCTGCAACACCGTCTCGCCGCAGAACCCCATCATCGCGGCGCCGCTGCGCAAGACCGACTGCTCGCTGGTGTCCGACGGCGCCGCGGCGCTGGTGCTCACCAGCGCGGAGGACGCGCGCGGCTACCCGCGTGCCGTGGGCCTGCGCAGCGCCGTGCAGGTCAACGACTTCCTGCCGCTGTCGCGCCGCGACGGCGTGCGCTTCGAAGGCCCGGCACGCGCCTTCGCGATGGCCTTCGAGCAGGCCGGCGTGGCGCTGCAGGACCTGGACTTCGCCGAGGTGCACGACTGCTTCACGATCGCGGAGCTGCTGACCTACGAGGCCATGGGCCTGGCCCCCACCGGCCAGGGCGTGCGCGCGCTCGACGAGGGCATCGTGATGCCCGGCGGCCGCCTGCCGGTGAACCTGTCGGGCGGGCTCAAGGCCAAGGGCCACCCGATCGGCGCCACCGGCGTGTCGATGCACGTGATGGCGGCGATGCAGCTCACCGGCAGCGCCGGCGAGCTGCAGTGCCCCGGCGCCGAACTGGGCGCCGTGTTCAACATGGGCGGCTCGGCGGTGGCCTCCTACGTGAGCGTGCTGGAGGCGCTGCACGCATGAACCTCGCACAGCTTCTGGTGCGCGCCGCCAAGACCGCGGGCGACAGCCCCGCGGTGTTCCTCGGCACGAAGGCGCTGCTCGACTACCCGGGCCTCGCACGGCGGGCCGCGGCGCTGGCCGGCGCGATGCAGGCGCACCACGGGCTGCAGCCCGGCGACCGGGTGGGGATCTTCGCCACCAACCACCCGGCGGTGCTGGAGATTCTGTACGGCTGCTGGTGGGCGGGGTTGGCGGTGGTGCCCATCAACCCCAAGCTGCACCCGCGCGAGGCGCACTACATCCTCTCGCACAGCGGCGCTTCGCTGCTGTTCACCACCGACGACATCGGCGGCCCCGTGGCGGCCGAGGCCACGGCGCTGCCCGGGCTGAAGGATGTCGTGTCCATCGAGCGGCCCGGCTACCACAGGCTGCTGCAGGCGACGCCCCTGGCGCAGCCGGTGCACCGCGCGCCCGGCGACCTGGCGTGGCTGTTCTACACCTCGGGCACCACGGGGCACCCCAAGGGCGTGATGCTCACGCACCGCAACCTGCTGACCATGACGCTGTGCTACTTCAGCGACGTGGACCCGGTGCAGCCGCAGGACGCGATCCTGTACGCGGCGCCCATGTCCCATGGCGCCGGGCTGTACGCGTTGCCGCACGTGGCCGCCGCCGCACGCCACGTAGTGCCCGAATCGCGCGGCTTCGAGGCGCCCGAGATCCTGGCGCTGGCGCGCCACCATCGGGAGGTGTCGATGTTCGCGGCGCCCACGATGGTGCGGCGCCTGGTGGAGCAGGCCGCCGCGGCGGGCGAACAGGGCGAGGGGCTGAAGACCGTGGTCTACGGCGGCGGGCCGATGTACCTGCAAGACGTCCAGCGCGCGCTCCAGGTGATGGGGCCGCGCTTCGTGCAGATCTACGGCCAGGGCGAAAGCCCGATGACGATCACCGCGCTGGCGCGCCGCCACCTGATGGACACCGGCCACCCGCGCCACCTCGAACGGCTGGGCTCGGTGGGCGTGGCGCAGACGGCGGTGGAGGTGCGCGTGACCGACGACGCGGGCCGCGACCTGCCGCTGGGCGAGACCGGCGAGGTGGTGGTGCGCGGCGACACCGTGATGGCCGGCTACTGGCGCGACGAAGCGGCCACCGCCAGCGCGGTGCGCGACGGATGGCTGTTCACCGGCGACATGGGCAGCCTGGATGCCGACGGCTTCCTCACGCTGCGCGACCGCTCCAAGGACGTGATCATCAGCGGCGGCTCCAACATCTACCCGCGCGAGGTGGAAGAAGTGCTGCTGCGCCACCCCGGCGTGGCCGAGGTGTCGGTGGTCGGCCGGCGCGATGCCGAGTGGGGCGAGGTGGTGGTGGCGTTCGTCGTGCCGCAGCCCGGCAAGACGCTGCGGCCGCACGAACTGGACGAGCTGTGCGTGCAGCACATCGCACGTTTCAAGCGGCCCAAGGAATACGTGCTGGTCCAGGCGCTGCCGAAGAACCACTACGGCAAGGTGCTGAAGACAGAGCTGCGCGCGCGGCTTCATGCCGCGCAGGACCGGCCATCGTGAAGCGGCGCGGCCCGATCCGCCCGCCCGGGCTCATGCGAGCCCCGACAGCCGGGACACCAGCTCCAGCGGCGTGTTGACCTTGAGCTTGCGCAGCAGGCGCCCGCGGTGCGCGTCGATCGTGCGCGGGCTCAGGCCCAGCGAGCGGGCGATCTGCTTGCTGGTTTTGCCCTCGACCAGCAGCTGCGCGATCTCGCGCTCGCGCGTGGTGAGCGCGGCGGTGACCGGCCGGCGCGCGGAGATGTCCTCGAACATCCACACCGCACAGCCGAAGGGATCGTCGCGCTCGAGCGAGCGGCCCGAGACGTGGCACCAGAACAGCCGCCCGTCGCGGTGTTTCATGATGCGCTCGTCCGAGTAGCGGCCGGTGTCGCGCATCACCGCCAGGCCGCGCTCGCCGATGTGCTCGAACTCTTCCATCGAGGGGTAGAGCATCGACATCGACCGGCCGGTGAGCTCTTCGGGCTGGTAGCCGAACATCGACGCAAAGGCCTCGTTGCAGCGCTGGATCACGCGCTGGCGCGACACGCACAAGCCCACCGGCGCCAGGCCGAAGGCGAGCGACAGATCGGAGTCGGAGAGTGGCAATTCAGGCAGGCCAGGGGTCGTACGAGATGGCCGCGAGGATACGCCCGCCCGCGTGGTCCAGGGGGCCTCGTGTGCCGCACTGCAGAGGTCCGCAATACCGGGAGTTGTAGTTTGAGTACCTGAACGTGGAGTGGTGTCGTATGGCAAGCAGCGAATCCTAGGGTTTACGAACGGTCTGAAATAAATCTAGTTTTGGTACAACTTCGGCTCGATCCGCACTGAAGTTCAAACCCCCCGCGCCGCGCGGGGCGCGCCCTCTCAACCACAAAGACGGAGCGAACGGCTCCACCGCCCCATGCGAGGGCCACCAGTCCACGGCTTCGGGCAACCGCGAGCTCGGCACGCCGGCCTCGTGCAGCGGCACCGTCACGCGCAACGACGGCAACTTCAAGTTCTGACGACAGGAGACATGCGATGAAGCCTTTGCACACCCTGCTGGCCGCGGCCTGCACGATGGCGTTGGCCACGGCGTTGGCCGTCGCGCTGCCCGCGCCGGCCGTCGCGGCCATCAACCCCGCGCAGCTCGGCGCGCGCTACGACGCCACGCAAAGCAGCATCACCTTCAAGGTCTACTCCTCGCGCGCCACGCGCGTGGAGCTGTGGCTGTACGCACAGGCCAGCGGCGCGCAGGAGAGGGCGCGCGTGGTGCTCGCCAAGGGCGCGGGCGACATCTGGTCGGCCACCGTCAGCGCGTCGCAGCTGTCGGCCTGGGGCATCACCGGCACGGTGTACTACGGCTACCGCGCCTGGGGCCCGAACTGGCCGTATGCGGCGGGTTGGACCAAAGGCTCGCTGGCCGGCTTCAGCAGCGACGTCGATGCGCAGGGCAACCGCTTCAATCCCAACAAGCTGCTGATCGACCCCTATGCGCTGGAGATCAGCCACGACCCCCAGACACCTTCGATGACCGACGGCACCGTCTATGCCTCGGGACCGCTGCACCGCCACAAGGACAGCGGCAGCGTCGCGCCCAAGGGCATCGTGCTGGCCGGCGACACGCAGTCCACCGGCACCAAGCCCACGCGCGCCTTCAAGGACGACGTGGTGTACGAGGTGCACGTACGCGGCCTGACGATGAACGACAGCTCGATCGGCGCCGCCTACCGCGGCACCTACAAGGGCGCGGGCCTGAAAGCCGCCGCGCTGAAGGCGCTGGGCGTCACCGCGGTGGAGTTCCTGCCGGTGCAGGAGACCCAGAACGACACCAACGACGTGGTGCCCGACACCAACGCCGGCGACAACTACTGGGGCTATTCCACGCTCAACTACTTCGCACCCGACCGCCGCTACGCCTACGACAAGAGCCCCGGCGGCCCCACGCGCGAGTTCAAGGCCATGGTCAAGGCCTTCCACGACCAAGGCATCAAGGTCTACATCGACGTGGTCTACAACCACACCGGAGAGGGCGGCCCCTGGAGCGGCAGCGACAAGAACACCTACAGCGTGCTGAGTTTCCGCGGCCTGGACAACCCCACCTACTACTCGCTCACCAGCGACCTGCAATGGCCGTGGGACAACACCGGCGTGGGCGGCAACTACAACACCTACAACCCGGTGGCGCAGAACCTCGTCATCGACTCGCTGGCCTACTGGCGCGACACGCTGGGCCTGGACGGCTACCGCTTCGACCTCGCCTCGGTGCTGGGCAACACCTGCGAGGTGGGCTGCTTCCACTACGACAAGATGGACCCCGACAACGCGCTCAACCGCATCGTGCGCGAGCTGCCGCCCCGGCCCGCGGGCGGCGGCAGCGGGGTCGACCTGATCGCCGAGCCCTGGGCCATCGGCGGCAACTCCTACCAGGTGGGCGGCTTTCCCAGCGGCTGGATCGAGTGGAACGGCCAGTACCGTGATGTGATCCGGCAAGACCAGAACAAGATGGGCGTCGCCGCCATCACACCCGGCCAGCTCGCCTCGCGCCTGGCCGGCAGCAGCGACCTCTACGGCGACGACGGCCGCAAGCCCTGGCATTCGGTGAACTTCGTCGTCGCGCACGACGGCTTCACGCTGAAGGACCTGTACAGCTGCAACACCAAGAACAACGTCCAGGCTTGGCCGCTGGGGCCCTCGGACGGCGGCGAGGACAACAACAACAGCTGGGACCAAGGCGGCGTGGCCGCCGACCAGCGCAAGGCCGCGCGCAACGGCCTCGCGCTGATGATGCTGTCGGCCGGCGTGCCCATGATCACCGGCGGCGACGAGGCGCTGCGCAGCCTCAACTGCAACAACAACCCCTACAACCTGGACTCCAGCGCCAACTGGCTGAGCTGGGGCCGCACGACGGAGCAGGCTTGGTTCCAGGAATTCGCGAAACGCATGATCGCGTTTCGCGCCGCGCACCCGGCCTTGCGCCCGCTCGAGTTCTACTCGGCGGCCGACCACAACGGCAACGTGATGGAGCAACTGCGCTGGTTCAAGCCCGACGGCAGCGTGGCCGACGCCGCTTACTTCAACAACGCCGGCAACCACGCGATCGCCTGGCGCATCGACGGCAGCGAACTGGGCGACAGCGCGAGCGCAATCTACGTGGCCTACAACGGCTGGAGCGGCCTGGTCGATTTCGTGCTGCCCTGGCCCGGCAACGGCAAGCAATGGTGGCGCGTCACCGACACCTGCAACTGGGCCGAAGGCACGAACCAGGTGCGCTCACCGGGCAGCGAAGACTTCATCGGCGGCGAGTGGACGCGCTACGGCGTGTGCGGCCGCGGGCTGCTGGTATTGGTTGCGCGGTAGCGACGGCTACGTCAGACGGCTCTTCCCGCAAGGTTTATGGCGGCTGGCAGCGGCCCGCATCCCGACATCCCAAACCTATCCCCGAGCTTCGAAGAGCTCGATCGGGTTGCCGGCAGGGTCGTCCACGAGCAGCTGCCGGCCACCGGGGCCGGCAATGGGGTCGCTGCGAAAGCGTGCGCCAAGCTCCGCCAGGGGGCTCATGGCGGCTTCGAGATCATCGACTTGGATGACCAGCCGATTCCAGCCCCCAGGGACAGGCCTTGCGCCGGAGGGCAACGGTTTCGCGGCTGAGCTGCCGGGGCCGCTGAGCCACAACCGCAGGTCGCCAAGGGCCAGCATCACGAAGGGAGGTCCCCAGCGATCCTCCTCCGTGAAGCCAAGCGCCTTGTAGAAAGGCAGGCATGCATCGACGTCGTGCACCAGATACCGGACGGTGGCCATCGGAACTCCTCGGGTGTACTTCAGGCGCGGCAGGCGGGTAGGCCCTTGCACAGGCAGAGCGATTCTGAGCGGCGCGGCAGCTTCGCCCGTATCCCACGAACATGGTGCAACGCACCGCAGGCTGGGGTGCCGCGAAGGTGCGAGGCATCGCCGTGGACGGGCCGTGCCAATGAAAAAGGGGCAGAAAGAACTCTGCCCCTTTCGGGTTTGGTGCCGGTGAAGAGAGTCGAACTCCCGACCTTCGCATTACGAATGCGCTGCTCTACCAACTGAGCTACACCGGCGCTGTGAGAAGCCGCGCATTATAGCCAGCTTCGGTGCGCGGGCTCCAGGCGCCCGAGCGCCTGGCGTTATGCTCCCGGGCTGCAACGTCTTGCGCTTCGCCTCATGAAACACCTTCGCTGCGTCACAACGGCTCTCGCGCCCCTGGCGCTGCTGGCTGCATGCTCGTCCGCGCCGCGCCCGGCGGCCGAGGTGCCCGCGGCGCTGTTGAATCCCTCGGTCACGCCCCAGAACGTGCAGCAGACGATCTGCGTGCCCGCTTATGCGGCCTCGGTCATGCCGCCCGAGGCGCAGCTGCGTGGCGTGATGCTGGAGATCATGCAGCGTGCCGGCATGGACCCGGCGCTCGCGGGATCGTATGTGCTGGACCACCGCATCCCGGTGGGCCTGGGCGGGCATCCTTCGGAGCGCGCCAACTTGCAGATCCTCGAGCGCGGCGGCGCATACGGCGCGCAGCGCAAGCAGGCGCTGCAGCGGCGCCTGCTGCTGCGCGTGTGCGAGAACAAGATGGGCCTGCGCGAGGCGCAGGCCGCGATGTACCCCGAGTGGGAGCCCGCCTACGGCCTGTACGTGACCGGGCCGGCGCGCTAGCCCGCGCCTCAGGCGGCCGCGGGCTTGGCCAGCGGCGGCGCGTCGGCTTCGAGGTGGTAGTCGCTCACGCGCTGCACCTCGTTCTTCGAGCCCAGCATCACGGCCACGCGCTCGTGCAGCTTGGTGGGCTGCAGGTCCATGATGCGCTGGTGGCCGTTGGTGGCCATGCCGCCGGCCTGCTCGACCAGGAAGGCCATCGGGTTGGCCTCGTACATCAGGCGCAGCTTGCCGGCTTTTTCGGGCTCGCGCTTGTCCCAGGGGTAGAGGAAGATGCCGCCGCGCGTGAGGATGCGGTGCACGTCGGCCACCATGCTGGCCACCCAGCGCATGTTGAAGTCTTTCCCGCGCGGGCCTTCCTTGCCGGCCAGGCATTCGTCGATGTAGCGCTTGACCGGCGGGCCCCAGTGGCGCAGGTTGCTCATGTTGATCGCGAATTCCTTGGTGTCGGCCGGGATCTGCACGTTCTCGGCGGTGAGCACCCAGGAGCCGGTCTCGCGGTCGAGCGTGAACATCGCCACGCCGTCGCCCACGGTCAGCACCAGCGTGGTCTGCGGGCCGTAGATGCAGTAGCCGGCAGCGGCCTGGAAGCGGCCGGGCTGCAGGAAGTCCTGCTCGCTCACGCCGTGGTGGTGGCCCACCTTGCGCAGCACCGAGAAGATGGTGCCGATGCTCACGTTGACGTCGATGTTGCTCGAGCCGTCGAGCGGGTCGAACAGCAGCAGGTACTCGCCCTGCGGGTAGCGGTTGGGCACGAGGTGGATGGTGTCCATCTCCTCGCTGGCCATGGCCGCCAGGTGGCCGCCCCATTCGTTGGCCTCGATCAGCACCTCGTTGCTGATGACGTCGAGCTTCTTCTGCACCTCGCCCTGCACGTTCTCGGTGCCGGCGGTGCCCAGCACCTCGCCCAGGGCGCCCTTGTTCACCTGGATCGCGATCTGCTTGCAGGCGCGCGCCACCACCTCGATCAGCAGGCGCAACGGACTGGGGATGCGGCCGTGCTCGCGCTGCTGCTCGACCAGGTACTGGGTGAGGGAGACTCTCTTGGCTGCCATTTCAATGTCTCATTGCTTCAAGATGCGCCGCTGGTCGGTACGAACAGATGGAGCCCAGGGCCGCCGCGGAGCCGGCTCTGCCGGGCCGCCGGCGGCGCCCCCTCGAGGGGGAGGCGCCGAAGGCGCATCGGGGGTGGGTCAGGTTTCCAGGGCGCGCGTGACGATCTCGCGCACGTCGTTGCTCAGGTCGGGCTTGGCCGCCACGCGGGCGATGGCCTCGCGCGCGGCGCTGCGGTAGGGCTCGGCGAGCTTGTTCCAGCGGTCCATCACGCGTGCCAGCCGCGAGGCCACCTGCGGGTTGATCGCGTCGAGCTCCAGCACGCGGTCGGCCCAGAACACATAGCCCGCGGCGTCGGCGCGGTGGAAGCCGGCCGGGTTGAACATCGTGAAGGTGAACAGCAGGCTGCGCGCGCGGTTGGGGTTGCGGATCGAGAAGTCGGGGTGCTGCATCAGCGCCTTCACGCGCTGCAGGCTGCGCCCTGCGCCTTCGCCCACCGGCTCCGGCGCCCTGGCCTGCATCGCGAACCACTTGTCGATCACCAGGTCCTCGCCCTTGAACATGGCGTGGAAGCGCTCGAGCGCTGCACCGGCGAGCTCGCTGTCGGCATCGACCAGCGCCGCCAGCGCGCCCAGCCGGTCGGTCATGTTGCCCGCATCCTTGAATCGCTGGTAGGCCTTGCCGGGCCACACGGTGTCGCCCCGGGCGTGGGCATCGAGGCACAGCATCGCCAGCGCCAGGTTGGCCAGCGACCGCCGGCCGATCGACACCGGATCGGGCGAGTAGCCGCCCTTGACCTGGTGCTGTTCCCAGGCCCATTCCCAGTCGTCGCGCAGCGCCTGCGCGAGCTGCAGCTTCATGCTTTCGCGCGCGGCGTGGATGCGCTGCGGCTCCACCTCGTCGAGCTGCTCGGCGATGTAGGTCTCGGCGGGCAGCGTGAGCACCAGTTCCTTGAACGCCGGGTCCAGCGCCGGATGGCGCAGCACGGCACGCATGGCTTCCAGAAAGGCCGGGTCGGCATTGGGCGTGCTGTCGATGCGCACGGCCGCCAGCAGGCGCTGCAGCGCCAGGCGCTGGCCGGCTTCCCAGCGGTTGAAGGGGTCGGGGTCGTGCTTCAGCAGCGTGAGCAGCTCGGCATCGCCCAGCCCGTCGACCAGGTGCACCGGCGCCGAGAAGCCGCGCAGCAGCGAGGGCACCACTTCCTCGTCCACGTCGACGAAGGTGAAGTACGCATGTTTCTCGTCGAGCACCAGCACGCGCTCGGTGCCCACCGGCGCGCTCTCGCCTTCGAGCTGCAGCGGGATGTTGCGGCCCGACAGGCCCACCAGGCCCATGGCCACGGGGATGACGAACGGCTGCTTCACCGGCTGGCCGGGCGAGGGGTCGCACTGCTGCTCCAGGCCCAGCGTGTAGGTGCGGCTGGGCGCGTCGTAGCGGCCGCGCGCCACCAGCCGCGGCGTGCCGGCCTGCGCATACCAGCGCTTGAAGGTGTCCAGCCGTGTGGCCAGCGCGCTGGCCGGGTTGGCGTCGGCGATGGCCTGCGCGAAGTCGTCGCAGGTGACGGCCTGGCCGTCGTGGCGCTCGAAGTACAACGACAGCCCCGCGGCAAAACCTTCGCGACCCACCAGCGTCTGCATCATGCGCACCACCTCAGCGCCTTTTTCGTAGACGGTGGCGGTGTAGAAGTTGTTGATCTCGACGTAGCTGTCGGGGCGCACCGGATGCGCCATCGGGCCGGCGTCTTCGGGGAACTGCATCTGCCGCAGGTTGCGCACGTCCTCGATGCGCTTGACCGCGCGCGCCGAGGCGTCGCCGGCCATGTCCATGCTGAACTCCTGGTCGCGGAAGACGGTGAGACCTTCCTTCAGGCTCAGCTGGAACCAGTCGCGGCAGGTGATGCGGTTGCCGGTCCAGTTGTGGAAGTACTCGTGGCCCACCACGCTTTCGATCGCCATGAAGTCGGCATCGGTGGCGGTGGCGGGGTTGGCCAGGACGTACTTCGTGTTGAAAATGTTCAGGCCCTTGTTCTCCATCGCGCCCATGTTGAAGTCGCCCACCGCGACGATCATGAAGCGCTCCAGGTCCAGCGGCAGCTTGAAGCGGGCCTCGTCCCACACCACCGAGGCGATCAGCGAGTTCATCGCGTGCTCGGTCTTGTCGAGGTCGCCGCGGCGCACGTACACCTCGAGCAGGTGCTCCTTGCCCGAGCGGGTGAGCACCTTCTGCTGGCGCGACACCAGGTCGCCGGCCACCAGCGCGAACAGGTAGCTGGGCTTGGGGAAGGGGTCGTGCCACTTGGCGTAGTGGCGGCCTTGGTCGAGTTCGCCCTGCTCCACCAGGTTGCCGTTGGACAGCAGCACCGGGTACTTCTTCTTGTCGGCGCGCAAGGTCACCGAGTACACCGCCATCACGTCGGGGCGGTCGAGGAAGTAGGTGATGCGGCGGAAGCCCTCGGCCTCGCACTGCGTGAAGAAGCCGCCGCCCGAGGTGTACAGGCCGGAGAGCTGGGTGTTCTTTTCCGGGCAGCAGGTGTTGCGGATCTCCAGCGTGAAATCGCCTTCGGGCGGGCTGTCGATCACCAGGCAGCCGTCTTCATGGCGGAAGCTCACGCTCTCGCCGTTGGCCAGCACGCGCAGCAGCGTCAGCTCTTCGCCGTGCAGCTTCAGCGGCTGCGGCGCCACCTCGGCGTTGCGCTCGATGCGCATGCGGCTGGCGACGATGGTCTTGGCCGGGTCGAGGTCGAACGTGAGCTCGACGCTGCGGATCCAGTACGCCGGGGCGACATAGTCCTCGCGGCGAACCAGGGTGGCGGGTCCTTCACGCATCATGTTGTGGTCCTCCTGGTGGGGTCACAGCCCCTGTTTGAGGCTGGCGGTGATGAAGGCATCGAGATCGCCGTCCAGCACCTTCTGGGTGTTGGAGATCTCGACGTTGGTGCGCAAGTCCTTGATGCGGCTCTGGTCGAGCACGTAGCTGCGGATCTGGTGGCCCCAGCCGACGTCGGTCTTGGACTCTTCCAGCTTCTGCTGCTCGGCCATCTTCTTGCGCATCTCGTGCTCGTACAGGCGCGAGCGCAGCATGGCCCAAGCCTCGTCGCGGTTGCGGTGCTGCGAGCGGTCGTTCTGGCACTGCACGACAATGCCGGTGGGGATGTGCGTGAGCCGCACCGCCGAATCGGTCTTGTTGATGTGCTGGCCGCCAGCGCCCGAGGCGCGGAAGGTGTCGGTGCGCACGTCGGCGGGGTTGATCTCGATCTCGATCGAGTCGTCCACTTCGGGGTACACGAACAGCGAGGCAAACGAGGTGTGGCGCCCGCCCGAGGAGTCGAACGGGCTCTTGCGCACCAGGCGATGCACGCCGGTCTCGGTGCGCAGGTGGCCGAAGGCGTAGTCGCCTTCGACCTTGATGGTGGCCGAGCGGATGCCGGCCACGTCGCCTTCGGTCTCTTCCAGCACCTCGGCCTTGAAGCCCTTGCGCTCGCAGTACTTGAGGTACTGGCGCAGCAGCATGCTGGCCCAGTCGCAGGCCTCGGTGCCGCCTGCGCCGGCCTGGATGTCGATGAAGCAGTTGGACGGGTCCGCCGGGTTGTTGAACATGCGGCGGAACTCGAGTTGCTCCACCTCTTCGCGCAGCTTGTCGGCGTCGGCCTCGATGGCCATCAGGCTGGACTCGTCGCCCTCGGCCTTGGCCATGTCGTACAGCTCGGTGTTGTCGGACAGGTTGCTGGTGAGGTGGTTGATGGTGTCGACCACCGTCTCCAGCGACTTCTTCTCGCGCCCCAGCTCCTGGGCGCGCTTGGGTTCGTTCCAGACGCTGGGGTTCTCCAGCGCGGCGTTGACTTCGTTCAACCGCAGGGCTTTGCGGTCGTAGTCAAAGATACCCCCTTAGCGCGTCGGTGCGCGCTTTCAGGTCGGCCAGCGTGGTGCCGATGGCATTGATGCGTTCGATGTCCATGGGGTGTGAGGGTTTGACGTGGCGGCTTGACAGGCCGGGAAACACGAGATTTTCGCACGCGTGTCACGCCGCCCCCGCAAGCTCGCGCGAAGGCCTGCAGGCCAAGGGTTTGTACCGACAGGGCTAGCGTGAGGAGGGGGGGTGTTTGTCAGAAGCGTGTAAGCCGCCGGATACGAAAGTCAGGCCTGCGTAAGGGTGGGTAAACGGATGCTGCTGTTCGTCTCGTCGGTGAAGTTGGTGGCCGAGATCGCCTTGATGGCCTTTGCCGGCCAGTGGTTGCTGGGCCTGCTCGCGGGACAAAAGCGCGAGTCGAACTTCTTCTACAAGCTGTTGGGCGTGTTGACGCAGCCTTTCGTGCGGGGCATGCGGTTCATCACGCCACGGGTGGTGATCGATCGCCACATACCGCTGGCGGCCTTCATGCTGCTGCTGTCGGTGTGGGTGGTCGCCACGATCGCCAAGATCGAAATCTGCGTACGCATCGGAGTGCAGGCATGTCGTTGAACGGTTCCGGCTTCGACTATTGGCGCCTCAAGCTGCGCGCCATCCTGTGGCTGCTGCTGGGGCGTCGCGCTGCGGCCGAGGCGGTGTTCGGCGAGATCCTGGCCCAGTGGCCGGCCGACGCCTATGCGCTGGCCAGCCGCGCCCATGTGCGCGCGCAGCGCGGCCTGCGCGAAGCGGCGATTGCCGATGCGCAGGCGCTGGTGGCTGCGCACCCCGATCGCAGCGCGGCCGACTGGTTCAACCTCGCCTTCCTGCTCGAGGATGCAGGCCGCCACGAGGAAGCCGAAGCCAGCTTCCGCCGCGCCGTGACCCTGGACCCCAAGCTCGACCGTGCCTGGTACGGTCTGGGCCTCACGCTCATCCGCCTGCAGCGCCTGGACGAGGCCGCCGCGGCGCTGAAACGCAACACCGAACTGCAGCCCATGAGCCCCTACGGCTGGTACCAACTGGCCCGGGTGCACATGGATCGTCAGGAGCCTGACAAGACGCGGCGCATCATCGCCCATCTCAAAGGCTTCGAACCCAAGGTGGCCGCTCAGCTCGAGCGCGAAACCGGGCTGGTTCCCTGACGGTTCAACGTAGGCAGCAGCAAGCACCGGGCGGCCCCCGCGCCCGGGTTGAGGGCAACGTCGGAGGCAACTGCGATGCAATTGACGGAAAAACACCGCGAGTACTGGCGGAAGAACCTGCGGATCACCGGCATCCTGCTGGCGATCTGGTTCTTCGTGACTTTCGTGATCGGGTATTTCGCGCGCGACCTGGACTTCAAGTTCTTTGGCTGGCCGTTCAGCTTCTGGGTGGGAGCCCAGGGTGCGCTGATCGTCTATGTGGTCATCATCTGGTACTACGCTCGTACGATGAACAAGCTGGACCAGGAACACGGCGTTGCCGAGGAGTAAGCACATGGCTGGCATAACACCGGGCGAGCGCATCAGCAGCGCTCCCGTCAACAAGGGTTCGTTCGAGTCGCAGCTGAACAAGGTGTACACCTGGTACACCGGCGGCTTCCTCGCTTTCGTCATCGTGCTGGCCGTCCTGGAGCAGATGGGCCTGCCCAGGAACTGGATCGGCTTCATCTTCCTGCTGGCCACCGTGCTGCTGTATGCCGGCATCGGCATCATGAGCCGCACCACCGACGCGGCCGAGTACTACGTGGCCGGCCGGCGCGTGCCGGCCATCTACAACGGCATGGCGACCGGCGCCGACTGGATGAGCGCGGCCTCGTTCATCGGCATGGCCGGCACGCTGTACCTCACCGGCTACGGCGGCCTGGCTTTCATCATGGGCTGGACCGGCGGCTACTGCCTGGTGGCGCTGTTCCTGGCGCCGTACCTGCGCAAGTTCGGGCAGTTCACGATTCCCGACTTCCTGGGTGCGCGCTATGAGGGCAACCTGCCGCGCTTCATCGGCATCTGCGCCGCGATCCTGTGTTCGTTCACCTATGTGGTGGCGCAGATCTACGGCGTGGGCATCATCACCGCGCGCCTGACGGGGCTGGACTTCTTCGTCGGGATCTTCGTCGGCCTGGGCGGCATCCTGGTGTGCTCGTTCCTCGGCGGCATGCGCGCGGTCACCTGGACCCAGGTGGCGCAGTACATCATCCTGATCATCGCCTACATGATCCCGGTGGTGTGGCTGTCGGTGAAGCAGACCGGCGTGCCGGTGCCGCAGGCGATCTACGGCTACCAGCTCGAAAAGGTGAGCAAGCGCGGCGACGAGCTGCGCACCGACCCCAAGGAGCTGGAGGTGGTGGCCATCTTCAAGCAGCGCGCGGCCGAGGCCGGCGAGAAGCTGAAGGACGTGCCGGCCGCCATGGCCGCCGACAAGGCTGCGCTGGAGAAGAAGCTGGCGGATCTGCAGGCTGCCAACGGCCCCGCGGCCGACATCCAGGCCACCGAGAAGGCGCTCGCCGCGCTGCCCAAGACGGAGGCCGAGGCCAAGGCGGCGTACACCAAGGCCAAGGCCGCTGCCGAGGCGCGGGCCAAGCCGCTGGGCGGCATGCCCAACCATGCGCAGGTGTTCGCCGGCGACCCCAACGGCGATGCCGCGGCGCAGAAGACCTTCAACGAGTCGCGCCGCAACTTCCTGGCGCTGATCTTCTGCCTGATGGTGGGCACGGCTGCGTTGCCGCACATCCTGATGCGCTACTACACCACGCCCTCGGTGAAGGAAGCACGGGAGTCGGTGTTCTGGAGCCTGTTCTTCATCTTCCTGCTGTACTTCACCGCCCCGGCGCTGGCCGTGCTGGTGAAGTACGAGGTCTTCAGCAACCTGGTCGGCCTGCCGTTCGACAAGCTGCCGGTGTGGATCTCCAACTGGAACAAGGTCGACCCGACCCTGCTGTCGGTGGTCGATATCAACAAGGACGGCATCTTCCAGTTGACCGAGATGACGATCGGCGGCGACATCATCGTGCTGGCCACGCCCGAGATCGGCGGCTTGCCGTACGTGGTCTCCGGCCTGGTGGCCGCGGGCGGCCTGGCCGCTGCGCTGTCCACCGCCGACGGCCTGCTGCTGACGATCGCCAACGCGCTGTCGCACGACCTGTACTACAAGATGATCGACCCGAACGCCTCCACGGCGCGCCGCGTGACGATCTCCAAGGCCCTGCTGCTGGTGGTGGCCGTGTTGGCAGCGCTGGTCGCGTCGCAGAAGCCGGCGGACATCTTGTTCCTGGTGTCGGCAGCCTTCTCGTTCGCGGCCTCGGCGTTCTTCCCGGCGCTGGTGCTGGGCATCTTCTGGAAGCGGGCCAACAAGTGGGGCGCCACGCTGGGCATGATCGCCGGCCTGGGCACCACCTTCTACTACATGGCCACCACCCAGCCCTGGCTGCGCGGCATCTTCGGGGTGACCAGCCCCGTTGCCGACAACATCTGGTGGGGCATCCAGCCCATCTCGGCCGGCCTGTTCGGCGTGCCGATCGGCTTTGCGGTGATCATCATCGTGAGCCTGCTCACGCCGGCCCCGGGCCAGCAGACGCAGGAGCTGGTGGAACACGTGCGCTATCCCAACCTGAAGGGCGCCAGGGCTTGAAGCCACGGTAAGGCACCCCTACAGTGAAGGCCCTGCCGGCAACGGCAGGGCCTTTTTGCTGGAGGGTTGCCGTGGTTCAGTTGCCTTCGCGCCATCAACTGATGCGCGGCGCGCCCTTTGCGCAGATGGCGCCGGCGCTGGTCGACCATTTCATCGCCGCGGCCGAGCCTGCGGCCTACAAGGCGGGCCAGAGGGTGCTCTCGCCTGCCGACGGCCCGGTGCAGCACCTCTATTGCATCGTACGCGGCAGCATCACCGGCCAGCATGGCATGGCCGAGGCGGCCGGCGGCTTCCACTACGAAGTGGGCGATCTCTTTCCGGTCGGCGCGGTGATGGGCCGGCGCCCGGTCACCGCCACCTACACCGCGATCGAGAACGACACCCAATGCCTGCGCGTGCCGGTGGCCGAGGTGCAGCAGCTCGCCGCGCAGAGCCCGCCGTTCGCCGATTTCCTCAACCGGCGCATCACCCAGTTCCTGCAGCTCTCGCGCCGCGCCTTGCAGGTGGCCTATGCCTCGCAGACGCTGGCCGAGTCCTCGCTGGAGGCCCCGCTCGGCGCCTTGCCGCGCAAGGAGCCGGCCACGGTGGCGCCCGGCACGCCGCTGCGCGAGGCGCTGGCGCTCATGCACGGACGGCACGTCGGCTCCGTGCTGGTGGTGGACGCGGCCGGCGCCTTGCAGGGCATCCTGACGCGGCACGACGTGCTGGGCCGCGTGGCCTTGCCCGAACTGCCCATCGGCACGCCGGTGGAAGCAGTGATGACCACGCCGGCGTACAGCCTCACGGTGGCCGACAGCGTGCAGGACGCAGCGCTGCTGATGTCGCGCCACGGCCTGCGCCATGTGCCGGTGACCGAGCGCGGCCGCGTGGTCAGCGTGGTGTCGGAGCGCGACCTCTTCGCGTTGCAGCGGCTGTCGCTCAAGCAGGTGGGCACGGCCATCCGCGAGGCGCGCAACGTCGACACGCTGCGGCTGGTGGCCGACGACATCCGCCGCTTCGCGCGCAACCTGGTCGGCCAGGGCGTGGCCGCGCGCCAGCTCACCGAGCTGGTGAGCCATCTCAACGACGTGCTGACCCAGCAGCTGCTCAAGCTGCTGGCGGCCGAGCACGGCATGGACCTCGGGCGCGCCTGCTGGCTGGCCTTTGGCTCCGAAGGTCGCTCGGAGCAGACGATTGCCACCGACCAGGACAACGGCTTGGTGTTCGACAGCAGCGACCCGCAGCGCGACCGGCCCGCCTGGCTGGCGTTTGCCCGCCATGTGAACGAGGCGCTCGATGCCTGCGGATACCCGCTGTGCAAGGGCAACGTGATGGCCTCCAACCCCGAGTGCTGCCTCACGCCCGCAGAGTGGCACGAACGCTTCCACGAATGGATGGAGCATGGCGCGCCGGAAGACCTGCTCAAGGCCAGCATCTACTTCGACCTGCGCCCCCTGGCCGGCCGCAGCACGCTGGCCGAGGGCATGCGCGAGTTCATCACCACGCAGGCCGCGCGGCTGCCGCGCTTCATGAAGCAGATGGCCGACAACGCGCTGCGCAACCGACCGCCGCTGAACTGGCTGGGGGCGGTGGAAACCGGCAGGGTCGACGGCCGCGAGGTGGTCGACCTCAAGATGCACGGCACCGCCATCTTCGTCGATGCGGCCCGGCTGTACGCGCTGGCGCACGGCGTGGCGGCCACCAACACGCGCGAGCGGCTGGAGGCGGTGGCGCATCTGATGCATGCCGGGGCCCAGGAAGCCGAGGCCTGGATCGGCGCCTTCGAGTTCCTGCAGCTGATGCGGCTGCGCGTGCAGATGGAGGGCCGGCGCGACGGGCTGCCCGCCGGCAACCCCAACCTGATCGAGCCGGCCGCGCTGAACGACATCGACCGCCGGGTGCTGAAGGAGGCCTTCCGCATCGCACGCCGGCTGCAGCAGCGCATTGCGCTGGACTACCATGGCTGAGACCGATCCCAAGCCCCTGCGCAGGCGGCCGCTGGCCCGCCCGGAGCTCAAGGCGCAGCGCCTGGTCGCGCTGTTCGTGCTGGGCTGCCTGCTGTTCAGCTACCCGCTGCTGGCGCTGTTCAACGTGGGCGGCAGCGTGTTCGGCATCCCGGTGCTGTATGCCTACCTGTTCGCGGTGTGGGCGGCGCTGATCGTGGCGATGGTGCTGGTGGTGGAATGAACCACCCCCGCAGCGCCTTCGGCGCTTCCCCGACAGGTGTGGGCCCCCGGTCGCGGAGTACCGCAGACGCCCCCCGAGGGGGCGAGCCACTGGCTTCGGAGCGTCCGGGCGCCAGTGGCTCAGAGGGGCGCCACCAGCGGACCGGCGAAGCCGGATCCGCGGCGGCCGCTGGGCTGCGGCCGCTGGATGCGGCGCAGAAGGGGGCAGGCTGCACCTTTCCTGCCCCCCAGGCCGCTCGGTGGCTCGAGGGCTGACATGCTCCTCGGCGGCGTCATCCTCCTCACCTCGTTCGCCTACCTGGGCGTGCTGTTCGCGATCGCGTACTACGGCGACAAGCGGGCCGACGCGGGCCGATCCATCATCGCCAACCCCACGATCTACGCGCTGTCGATGGCGGTCTACGCCACTTCGTGGACCTTCTACGGCAGCGTGGGCCGCGCGGCGGCCAGCGGCGTGGGTTTCCTGCCGATCTACCTGGGGCCCACGCTGATCGCGGCGCTGTGGTGGCTGGTGCTGCGCAAGATGATCCGCATCAGCAAGGTCAACCGCATCACCTCCATCGCCGATTTCATCGCCGCGCGCTATGGCAAGAGCAGCCTGCTGGGCGGCCTCGTGACCGTGATCGCGGTGATCGGCATCATTCCGTACATCGCACTGCAGCTCAAGGCGGTGTCCACCAGCTTCCTGGTGCTGCTGCAGTACCCCGAGATCGTGATGCCGCCCAAGGGCCGCGCCGTGGCGTTGTGGCAGGACACGGCCTTGTACGTGGCCTTGCTGCTCGCCGCCTTCACCCTGCTGTTCGGCACGCGCCACCTCGACGCCACCGAGCGCCACGAAGGCATGGTGGCCGCGATTGCCTTCGAGTCGGTGGTCAAGCTGCTGGCTTTCGTGGCCGTGGGCCTGTTCGTCACCTTCGGCCTGTATGGCGGCTTTGCCGACCTGTTCGAGCGCGCACAGGCCTTGCCCAACATCGCACAGCTGCTCACGCTGGGCGGGCCGGCCGGCACCTATGGCTCGTGGGTCTCGCTGATCCTGCTGTCGATGCTGTCCATCCTGTTCCTGCCGCGTCAGTTCCAGATCAGCGTGGTGGAAAACGTCAACGAGGACCACGTCGCCAAGGCGATCTGGCTGTTCCCGGCCTACCTGCTGGCGATCAACATCTTCGTGCTGCCCATCACCTTTGCCGGACTGATGCAGTTCGCGCCCGGACAGGTGGACGCCGACACCTTCGTGCTCACGCTGCCCATGGCGCACCGCCAGGAGGGGCTGGCGTTGCTGGTGTTCATCGGCGGGCTGTCGGCGGCTACCGGCATGGTGATCGTCGAGACGATCGCGCTGTCCACCATGATCTGCAACGACCTGGTGATGCCGGTGCTGCTGCGCTGGAAGGCGCTGGCGCTGGCCGAGCGCGCCGACCTGTCGGGTCTGCTGCTGGGCATCCGGCGCGGCGCGATCGTGCTGCTGATGATGGGCGGCTACTTCTACTACCGGCTCGCCGGCGAGGCCTATGCGCTGGTGTCCATCGGCCTGGTGTCGTTTGCCGCGGTGGCGCAGTTCGCCCCGGCCATGCTGGGCGGCATGTACTGGAAGCAGGGCACGCGCGCCGGCGCGCTCACCGGGCTGACGCTGGGCTTCGCGCTGTGGGCCTACACGCTGCTGCTGCCGTCGTTCGCGCGCTCGGGCTGGCTGCCCATCTCGTTCATCGAGCAGGGGCCGTTCGGCATCGCGTGGCTGAAGCCGCTGCAGCTGTTCGGCCTGAGCGGGCTCGACGACATCAGCCATTCGCTGTTCTGGAGCATGCTGGCCAACGTGGGCGGCTATGCAGCGGTGTCGTTGCTGGGCCGGCCCGACGTGCGCCAGCAGGCGCAGGCGCTGCTGTTCGTCGACGTGTTCAAGATCGCGCACCGCGGCGTCGGCGCCTGGCGCGGCAGCGCCTCGGTGCAGGAGGTGCGCGCCCTGGTGGGCCGCTTCCTCGGGCCGCAGCGTGCAGAGGAGGCGTTTGCAGGGTATGCGGCCCAGTGCGGCCTGGCCAGTGCCGACGACCTGCAGCCCGATGCAGCCCTGGTGCGCTTTGCCGAGAACCTGCTGGCGGGCGCGATCGGCGCGGCCTCGGCGCGCGTGATGCTGGCCTCGGTGGTGAAAGAAGAGCCGCTGGGCATGGAGGAGCTGCTCGACATCCTCGACGAGGCCTCGCAGCTGATCGCCTACAGCCACCAGCTGGAGCAGAAGTCGCGTGAGCTGGAGGCCGCCACCGCCGAGCTGCGCGCGGCCAACGAGCGCCTGAAGGAGCTCGACCGCATGAAGGACGACTTCATCTCCACCGTCACCCACGAGCTGCGCACGCCGCTCACCTCGATCCGCGCGTTCTCCGAGATCCTGGCCTCCGACCCCGAGCTGCCGGTCGGCCGGCGCCAGCAGTTCGTGGGCATCATCGTCAAGGAAAGCGAACGTCTCACGCGCCTGATCAACCAGGTGCTCGATCTGGCCAAGCTGGAGTCGGGCAGCGCCGAATGGCACCCCACCGCGCTGGACCTGAAGGCCGTGATCGAGGACGCGGTGTCCACCACCAGCCAGCTGATGCACGAGCAACATGTCGAACTGGTGCTGGAACTGCCGCCCGTGGTGCCGCCGGTGCTGGCCGACCGCGACCGGCTGATGCAGGTGATGCTCAACCTGATCTCCAACGCGGTGAAGTTCTGCGACCGCGAGCGGGGCCGCATCGGTATCGCCCTGCGGGTACTGCCCGATGCGCTGCGCGTGGATGTGAGCGACAACGGTATCGGCATCGCACCGGCTGACCAGGAGATCATCTTCGAGAAGTTCCGGCAGGTCGGCGACACCCTGACCGACAAGCCGCAAGGCACCGGCCTGGGCCTGCCGATCAGCCGCCAGATCGTGCAGCACTTCGGCGGCACACTGTGGGTGGAGAGCGCGCCCGGCCAGGGCGCCACCTTCTCCTTCACGCTGCCGCTTCGCCAAAACCCCCAAGCAGACGCCGGGCCGCTCCCAACATGAGCAAGACCATCCTGATCGCCGACGACGAGCCCAACATCGTCATCTCGCTCGAATACCTGCTGCAGCGCGCGGGCTACCAGGTGAGGGTGGCGCGCGATGGCCAGGAGGTGCTGCAGGCGATGGCGCAAGAGGCGCCCGACCTGGTGCTGCTCGACGTGATGCTGCCGCGGTTGTCGGGCTTCGACGTGTGCCAGCAGATCCGCCAAAACCCGGCCTGGCAGCAGGTGCGGGTGGTGATGCTCACCGCCAAGGGGCGCGATGTCGAGGTGAGCAAGGGCATGGCCTTGGGGGCGGATGCCTACGTCACCAAGCCGTTCGGCACGGAGGAGCTGCTGGCGTGCGTGGCCGCACAACTGGGCGGGGGACAGGGCGGGGGATGATGAGCGTGCGGCTGCGCTTCGCGCTGCGCCTGGCCCTGCTGACTGCGGGCGCCGTCGCGCTGATCGCCGCCGCCGCCGCCGCGGTCTGGGTCGCGCTCGAGCCGGCCGAGCGCGAGCTGATCCGGCCCCTGCTGGCCGAACGCTGGCAGTTGCTGGGCATGCTGTTGTTCTTCCTGCCCTTCGTGCTGGGCGCGCTGCTCAGGCTGCTGGACGCGGCCTACCCTGGCGCGGCGCGCCGCCTGGCCGAGGAAGTACGCGTCATCCACACCGTCAACCCCGCCCATCGCGTCAAGCCCGCGGGCGCGGCCGAGATGCGGCGGCTCGGCGCCGCGATCAATGCGCTGGCCGACGCCCACGCGGCGCTGCAAGGCGAGGTGCAGGCGCGCGTGGACGAGGCCAAGGCCTCGCTGGAGCAGGAGCGCAACCGCCTGGCCGCATTGATGACCGAGCTGGAGCAAAGCGTGCTCGTGTGCAACCGCGAGGGCCGCATCCTGCTGTACAACGCACGCGCCACCGAGCTGCTGCAAGCCGGCATTGCGCCGGCGCGCGAGGCGCCCGTGGGCCTGGGCCGCTCGGTCTTCGGCATCCTCGACAAGGGCCCCATCGTGCACGGGCTGGACAAGATCGTGCTGCGGCTGGCGCAGGGCGAGGCGCATCCGGTGGCCCACTTCGTCACCGTGCGCGGCGGGCGCATGCTGCGCGCGCAAATGGCGCCGGTGCTGGAAGCCGCCTGCGCGGTGGGCGGCTTCGTGCTGATCCTGGAAGACATCACGCGCCAGGTCGAGGCCGACAGCCGGCGCGACCTGCTGCTGCAGCAGCTCACCGAAGGCTCGCGCGCGGCGCTGGCCAACATCCGCGCCGCTGTGGAGACGGTGCAGCGCTATCCCGACATGGAGGCCGAGCGCCGGCAGCGCCTGACCGAGGTGATCCGTGCCGAGGCTGAAGCCCTGTCGCAGCGGCTGGACGGCAGCCTGGCGCGCGAGGCCGAGCCGCTGCACACGCCCTGGCCGCTGGAAGACATGCTCGCCAGCGATCTGGTGTCCGCGCTGCGGCGAAACTTCGAGACCGGGCTCGGGCTGCGCACCCGCTTCAGTCCCAGCGAGCTGCATTGCTGGCTCAGCGTGGACAGCCATGCCGTGGTGCAGGCGCTCACCCATGTGATGGGCCGCATCATCGACCGCACCGGGCTGCAGGAGGCGGCGTTCGAGCTCGGCGCGGCCGGCCGCTTCGCGCGCCTGGCCGTGTGCTGGCACGGCGAAGGTCCGGAGCCCGCGGAGCTGCAGGAATGGGTGGAGCAGCCGTTCATGCTGGGCGGGGAGGGGCATCGCCTGTCGCTGCACGATGTGTTGCAGCGCCATGGCGGCGAACTCTGGTGCCAGCGCGACCCCGCCAGCGGCGTGCACCGGCTCTTCCTGCAACTGCCCGGCGCGCGCACCGAGCGCCCGGCGCCGCCGCCTGCCGTGGCCCCCGGGCGGCCGGTGTACTACGACTTCGACCTGTTCAACCAGCCCGGCCAGTCGCCCCAGCTCGACGAGCGGCTGCTCAGCGAACTGGCCTACACCGTGTTCGACACCGAAACGACCGGCCTGTCGCCCTCGGAAGGCGACGAGATCATCTCCCTCGGCGCCGTGCGCATCGTCAATGGCCGGCTGCTGCGCCAGGAATGCTTCGACATGCTGGTGCGGCCGCGCCGCGCCGTGCGGCCCGAGGCCCAGCAGGTGCACGGCATCTCCAACGAGATGCTGGCCGGCGAGCCCGATATCGCCGAGGTGCTGCCGGCGTTCGCCCGCTTCGCCGAAGACACCGTGCTGGTGGCGCACAACGCGGCCTTCGACATGCGCTTCCTGCAGCTGGCGCAAGACGCCACCGGCGTGGTGTTCGGCCAGCCGGTGCTGGACACCTTGCTGCTGTCGGCGTTGGCGCATCCCGGCCATCCCGATGCCGAACACCGGCTGGAGCAGATCGCCGCCCGGCTGGGCGTCAGCGTGGTGGGGCGCCACACCGCGCTGGGCGACGCCTTCGTCACCGGCGAGGTGTTCCTCAAGCTGATACCGCTGCTGGCCGAGCGCGGCATTCGCACCCTGGGGCAGGCGCGCCAGGCCTCGCAGAAGACGGTGTACGCCAAGCTGGAGTACTAGCGATGGCGTCCCATTCCGCGGTGTTTGCCGGCCTGGTGCTCGAGAGTTCCCTCGGGTCGCTGAGGCTGCCGCCGCTGGTGGCAGTGCCGCGCGACACGCCGCTGGCCGACGCCTTGGCCCGGATGCAGCAGCGGCATGCCGGTGCCATCGTCGTGCTCGACGATGCGCATGCGGCGGCGGGCATCGTGACGCACGAGGACGTGATGGGCCGCGTCACGCTGGCCGGGCGCGACCTGGCCACGCCGATCGCCGAGGTGATGAGCGCGCCGGTGCACACGCTGTGCACCAGCGACACCGCGCAGGACGCGCTGCTGCTGATGCTGCGCGCCGGCATCGGCCATGTGCCGGTCACCGAGCGCGGGCGGGTCGTCGGGCTGGTCTCGGAGCGCGACATCGCGCAGTTGCAGCGGCTGTCGGTGCTGGACGTCAGCGCCAGCCTGCGCACGGCGCGCGACGAGGCGGCACTGGTCGTCGCGGCGCGGGAGGTGCGTTGCTTTGCCGAGAGCCTGCTGTCGCATGGCGTGGGGGCGCGCCAGATCACGCCCTTCATCAGCCACCTGAACGACCTGCTGACGCAGCGGCTGGTCGAACTGCTGGCCGGACAGGAGGGGCTGGACTTGCGGCGCGCCTGCTGGCTGGCCTTTGGCTCCGAAGGGCGCTGCGAGCAGACGATCGCCACCGACCAGGACAACGGGCTGGTGTTCGACAGCGAAGCGCCCGATGACGAGCGAGCGCGCTGGCTGCGGCTGGGGCAGCGCGTCAACGAGGCGCTGCAGCGCTGCGGCTTCCCGCTGTGCAAGGGCCAGGTGATGGCGGGCCGGCCGCACTGCTGCCTGAGCCTGCACGAGTGGTGCGAGCGGCTCGACGGCTGGATGGCGCATGGCGCACCGCAGGACCTGCTCGCCGCCTGCATCTACTTCGACCTGCGGCCGGTGGCCGGACAGCTCGCGCTGGCCCAGCCGCTGCGCGAGCGCATCACCGACCAGGCGCAGCGCCTGCCGCGCTTCATCAAGCAGATGGCCGAGAACGCATTGCGCAACAAGGCGCCCTTGAACTGGCGCGGCGCGATCGAGACCGAAGAAGTCGGGGGCCATGCCCGCCTGAACCTCAAGTTCCACGGCACCACGCTGTTCGTCGACGCGGCCCGGGTCTATGCGCTGGCGCAGGGCGTGGCTCTCACCGGCACGCGCGCGCGATTCGAGGCGGCGGCCGAGCGCATGCGCGTGCCGCCGCACGAGAGCAAGTCGTGGATCGTCGCCTTCGAGTTCCTGCAGATGCTGCGCCTGCAGGCGCAGGTGACGCCGGGCGCCACCGAGCCGGGGCGACCCAACCTGATCGCGCTCGATGCGCTGAACGACATCGACCGCAAGGTGCTGAAGGAAGCCTTGCGCGAGGCGCGCCACCTGCAGCAGCGCATGGCGCTGGACTACCTGCGCTGAGGCCGCATCAGGCCAGGAACCGCTCCAGGTGTTCCGCCAGCCGCTCGGGCTGGTCGTGGTGCAGCATGTGGCCGCACTGCGGCAGGCGCTGCTGCTGCAGCCGCGGCACCACCGCGAGCCGCGCCTCGAAGTCGGCGCGCGGATAGCGGTCGCCCCACCACTTGGTGACGTCGGTCTCGTCGCCTTCGACCCACAGCACCGGCGCGGTGATCGCCTGCCAGCAGGCCAGCACCTCGTCCTTGCGGTAGAGCATGGGGTTCACGCGCTTGTGCGCCGCGTCGCCCAGGATGTGCCAGCGGCCATCGGCTGCCTGGCGCGACCAGTGCCGCGCCAGCCAGGCGGCCTTGTCGGCCGGCAGCCGCGGGTTGGTCTTGCGCAGGCGCGCGGCCACCGCCTCCAGGCTGTCGTAGGGTTTCAGCTCCATCGTGGCCTTCAGTTCATCCAGCCACTGCCGGTAGCGCCGCGGCGCCTGCTCGGCCCGGGTCTCCGGCATGCCGAAGCCTTCGAGGTTGACCAGCCGGCGGATGCGCTCGGGGCGCACGCCGGCGTAGATCATCGCCACGTTGCCGCCCATGCTGTGGCCCACCAGGTCGATCGCCTGGCCGGGCACCAGTGCGTCGAGCAGCGCGTCCAGGTCGCCCAGGTAGTCGGGGAACCAGTAGCTGTCGGCGCCGGGCGCGTCGGTGAGGCCGAAGCCGCGCCAGTCGGGTGCGATCACGAAGCGGTCTTCGGCCATCGCGTCCACCACGAACTGGAACGAGGCGCCCACGTCCATCCAGCCGTGCACCATCACCAGCGGCGGGCGCTCGGAGCTGGCGAGGCCGGGGTCGCCCCACAGCATGACGTGGTAGTTCAGGCCGCGGATCGGCAGGAGCCGGCTTTGCGCCGGCCGGCGTGGGGTGTAGCAGACGTCGCTCATGCGGCCACTGTAAGAGAGCCCGCGAATTCCCGCTGTCACGCGACCGACAGGGCCGGTGACAGAATCGGCCGCCATGGAACAAGCCTTTTCCCTGCGTATGGCCGAGCCGCGCGACGTGCCGGCCATCATGAGCCTGATCGCCGAGCTGGCGGAATTCGAGAAGCTGAGCCACCTGGTGCAGGTGACCCCCGAGGCGCTGCAGCGCCATCTCTTCGGGCCGAAGCCGGTGGTGGAGGCGATGGTGGGCGAGGTGCGAGACCGGGTGGTGGCCTACGCGCTGTTCTTCACCAACTACTCCACCTTCCTCGGCAAGCCCGGGCTGTACATGGAGGACTTGTATGTACAACCCGCGCACCGCGGCTCGGGCCTGGGCAGGGCGCTGCTGGAGCGGCTGGGGCGGCTGGCGGTGGAGCGCGACTACGGCCGCTTCGAATGGGCGGTGCTGGACTGGAACGTCAACGCGATCCGCTTCTACGAGAAGATGGGCGCCACCGTGCTGCCCGACTGGCGCATCTGCCGCGTGGCCGGGCAGGCGCTGCAGGCCTTCGCGCGCTGAGGCCGCCCGATACGGCGGACGAGGAGGAGACAGATGCCGCAGGACCGCTACGACGAGATCTACCGCAGCTTCCGCTGGCAGGTGCCGGCCGACTTCAACATCGCCGAGGCCTGCTGCGGCCGCTGGGCACGCGCGACGCCCCAGGCCACGGCCATCGTGCACGAGCGCGAGGACGGCCGCATCACGCGCCACACGTACGCCGAGCTGCAGCAGGCCGCCAACCGGCTGTCGCACGCGCTGCGGCGGCTGGGCGTGGCGCGCGGCGACCGTGTGGCCATCGTGATGCCGCAGCGCTTCGAGACGGCGGTGGCCAACATCGCGCTGCAGCAGCTCGGCGCGGTGGCGATGCCGCTGTCGATGCTGTTCGGGCCCGACGCGCTCGAATACCGGCTGCAGCACAGCCAGACCCGGCTGGCCATCGTGGACGAAAGCGCGGTCGCCAACCTGCTGCAGGCGCGCCCTGCCTGCCCCGGCCTCGAGACGGTGGTCGCGGTCGGCGGCGCCGAAGGCCAGGGCGACCTCGACTGGTGCGCCGCGCTCGCACGCGAGTCGGCTCGGTTCACGCGGCTGCAGACCCATGCGGACGACCCGGCCGTGCTCATCTACACCAGCGGCACCACCGGCCCGCCCAAGGGTGCGCTGATCCCGCAGCGTGCGCTGATCGGCAACCTCACCGGCTTCGTCGCGAGCCAGAACTGGTTCGGGTTCCAGAGCGAGGAACAGGACGGGACAGGCCGCCTTCCCTCGGGGAAGGGAGAGCGGGGGAAGGGGGGGCCATCGAATGGGCCATCGGCGCAGTCTGCCGGCGACCAGGTGTTCTGGTC
>JBFLWE010000061.1:0-38719 GCA_040758375.1 Pseudomonadota bacterium | reverse complement strand
GGCGGGGGCGGGGGCGGGGGTGCGGGCTTCAAGGCGCCATCACACTTCTCGTCTGCCGTGGCAGGGGTCCAGTTGGCATCACGCCAGCAGAGCTCATTGCTCCCGTTCTTCCAGACGGTGCCATCAGCAGCGCGCCAGTTGTCCCCGCCGGTCTTCACTTGCGCGAAGGCCGCCAGCGGAGCGACAAGCGCGGCCGATGCAAAAAGCACCGCCACACTGTTCAGTTTCTTCATGATTCTCCTCTCAAGGAAAGCCGCAGAAGCCTGCGAAACGTCCAAATCGGAAGCGAGATAACCTGGCAAACACCCGGTTCGGCGAGCGCTCACCACCGACGACCCATTGTGCCAGTCGGGCTCTGCGATGCTAGCCAATTTGGGGCCCGGGTCCGGCAAGCAGCCGAGCCTTGTTGCGCTGGTGCTACATGAACATGAACGGTGGTTCGCTTGCCCAATCCGGCTTGGTCGGGCCGGCGGACGGCCCCCAAGGGGTCGATTCGCGCGCCCTTAGAATCTCGCTTCCATCCCTGAAGGCCCTTGCAGCCCGGTGCCCGGCTGGATCGCCAGCCGAGGCACAAAGCGCGCCTGCCCCCCATGACCCAGTTCGCCAAGGAAACCCTCGCCGTCAGTCTCGAAGAGGAGATGCGGCGCTCGTATCTCGATTACGCGATGAGCGTGATCGTCGGCCGCGCGCTGCCCGATGCGCGCGACGGCCTGAAGCCCGTGCACCGGCGCGTGCTCTTTGCGATGCACGAGCTCAACAACGACTGGAACCGGCCCTACAAGAAGAGCGCCCGCATCGTGGGCGACGTGATCGGTAAGTACCACCCGCACGGCGACACTGCGGTGTACGACGCCATCGTGCGCATGGCACAGGATTTCTCGCTGCGCCACATGCTGGTCGATGGCCAGGGCAACTTCGGATCAGTCGATGGCGACAACGCCGCGGCGATGCGATACACGGAAATCCGACTTGCCAAGATCGCCCACGAGATGTTGGCCGACATCGACAAGGAAACCGTCGATTTCGGCCCCAACTACGACGGCTCCGAGAAAGAGCCGCTGGTGCTTCCCAGCCGGCTGCCCAACCTGCTGATCAACGGCTCGGCCGGCATCGCGGTGGGCATGGCCACCAACATCCCGCCGCACAACCTCAACGAGGTGGTCGATGCCTGCCTGCACCTGCTGAAGAACCCGGAGGCCTCGATCGAGGAGCTGATGGAGATCGTGCCGGCGCCCGACTTCCCCACCGCCGGCATCATCTACGGCCTGTCGGGCGTGCGCGAGGGCTACCGCACCGGGCGCGGCAAGGTGATCATGCGCGCCAAGTGCCACTTCGAAGACATTGGCAAGGGCGAGCGCCAGGCGATCATCGTCGACGAGATCCCCTACCAGGTGAACAAGAAGACGCTGCTCGAGCGCATCGCCGAGCTCGTCAACGACAAGAAGATCGAAGGCATCAGCCACATCCAGGACGAGAGCGACAAGTCCGGCATGCGGGTGGTGATCGAGTTGAAGCGCGGCGAAGTGCCCGAGGTGGTGCTCAACAACCTGTACAAGCAGACGCAGCTGCAGGACACCTTCGGCATGAACATGGTGGCGCTGGTCGATGGCCAGCCCAAGCTGTGCAACCTGAAGCAGCTGCTGGAGATCTTCCTCGACCACCGGCGCGAGGTGGTCACCCGCCGCACGGTGTTCGAGTTGCGCAAGGCGCGCGAGCGCGGCCATGTGCTCGAAGGCCTGGCGGTGGCGCTGGCCAATATCGACGAGTTCATCGAGACGATCAAGAGCTCGCCCACGCCGCCGGTGGCCAAGGCCGCGCTGATGAGCAAGAGCTGGGACTCGTCGCTGGTGCGCGAGATGCTGGCCCGCGCCGAGAAGGACACCCCCGGCGGCCGCGAGGCCTACCGCCCCGAGGGCCTGCCCTCGCAATACGGCCTGCAGCCCGATGGGCTGTACCGCCTGTCCGACGACCAGGCCAGCGAGATCCTGCAGATGCGCCTGCAGCGCCTGACCGGGCTGGAGCAGGACAAGATCATCGGCGAGTACAAGGACGTGATGGCGCAGATCGCCGATCTGCTGGACATCCTGGCCAAGCCCGAGCGCGTGACCTTCATCATCAGCGAAGAACTCACCTCGCTGCGCCAGGAGTTCGGCCAGACCAAGGTGGGCGCGCGCCGCAGCCACATCGAGCACAACGCGCAGGAGCTGGGCACCGAGGACCTGATCACGCCCACCGACATGGTGGTCACGCTCAGCCACACCGGCTACATCAAGAGCCAGCCGCTCACAGAGTACCGTGCTCAGAAACGCGGTGGCCGCGGCAAGCAGGCCACCGCCACCAAGGAAGACGACTGGATCGACCAGCTCTTCATCGCCAACACGCACGACTGGATCCTGTGCTTCTCCAACCGCGGCCGCGTGTATTGGCTCAAGGTGTGGGAGGTGCCGCAGGGCTCGCGCAACTCGCGCGGCAAGCCCATCGTCAACATGTTCCCGCTGCAGCCCGAAGAGAAGATCACCGTCGTGCTGCCGCTGACCGGCGAGTTCCGCAGCTTCCCGGCCGACCACTATGTGTTCATGGCCACCGCGCTGGGCACGGTGAAGAAGACCGCGCTCGACGAATTCAGCAACCCGCGCAAGGCCGGCATCATCGCGGTGGACCTGGACCAGGGCGACTACCTGATCGGCGCGGCGCTCACCGATGGCAAGCACGACGTGATGCTGTTCAGTGACGGCGGCAAGGCCGTGCGCTTCGACGAGGAAGACGTGCGCCCGATGGGCCGCCAGGCGCGTGGGGTGCGCGGCATGATGCTCGAGCCCGGCCAGCAGGTGATCGCGATGCTGGTGGCCGACCAGGACGATACGCAAAGCGTGGACACCGGAACAACGCGCACCAGCGTGTTGTGCGCCACCGAAAACGGCTATGGCAAGCGCACCTCGATCGTCGAATACACCCGCCACGGCCGCGGCACCAAGGGGATGATCGCCATCCAGCAGAGCGAGCGCAACGGCAAGGTCGTGGCCGCCACGCTGGTACGTCCTGAGGACGAGATCATGCTGATCACCGACAAGGGCGTGCTGGTGCGCACGCGTGTCAGCGAAGTGCGCGAACTCGGCCGGGCCACACAGGGCGTGACGCTGATCTCGCTCGACCCCGGCTCCCAGCTCATCGGCCTGCAGCGCATCGTGGAGAACGACGCCGCCGAGGGCGAAACCGACGCCGCCGGCACCTCCGGCGAGGAGAACCCCACTTGAAGTTGAAGTCCCTGACGCTGGCGTTCGCGCTGGCCTTCGCCGCCACCGTACACGCCCAGCAGGCCAGTGCGCCCGCCTCGTCGCCCGCCAAGAAAGAGCTTGTGCAGCGCGTGCTGAAACTGCAGCAGCCGGGCATCGAAGCCATGGCACGGCAATTGGCCGAGGAGCCGGTGGCACAGCTGGCGCCGCAAGCCGACATGGCGCTGCAAACCAAGGTGCCCGCCGACAAGCGCGACGCCGCGATGAAGAACGTGCAGGCCGAGATCACGAAGTACCTCGACGAGGCCGTGCCGCTGGTGCGCGAGCGCGCCACCAAGCTGGCGCCCACCGTGATGGGCCCCATGCTCGAAGAGCGCTTCAGCGAAGACGAGCTGAGGCAGCTGGCCAGCTGGTTGGAGTCGCCGGTGATCAGGAAGTACCAGCAGATGATCCCCGAGCTGCAGAAGGGCATGGTCGAGAAGCTCGCCGCCGACGTGCGGCCTGCGGTGGAACCCAAGGCGCGGGCGATGCAGCAGGCGATGGCCAAGCACCTGGGCCTGCAGCCGGCGCAGGCCGCCTCGGCGCCGGCCAAGCAACCCGCCAAGAAGAAGTGATGGAGCAGCGCGCCTTCAACTTTTCCGCCGGCCCGGCCGCGCTGCCGGAAGAGGTGTTGCGTCAGGCCGCTGACGAGATGCTCAACTGGCACGGCAGTGGCATGAGCGTGATGGAGATGAGCCATCGCGGGCGCGAGTTCATCTCCATCTACGAAGAAGCCGAGGCGTTGGCGCGCGAGCTGCTCGCGGTGCCCCGGAACTTTCGCATCCTGTTCATGCAGGGCGGCGGGCTGGGCGAAAACGCCATCGTGCCCTTGAACCTGTCGCGCGGCGGCAAGGTCGATTTCATCGTCACCGGCGGCTGGTCGAAGAAGTCCCACAAGGAAGCGCAGCGCTATTGCGATGCCGCGGCAGCGGCCAGCAACGAGGCCGACGGCCACACCACCCTGCCCCCGGCCGCGACCTGGCAGCTGCGCAACGGCCTCTCGTACGTGCACGTGTGCAGCAACGAAACCATCCACGGCGTGGAGATGCACGAGCTGCCCGACCTGCAGGCACTGGGCTGCGACGCACCGCTGGTGGCCGATATTTCCTCGCACATGGCCTCGCGGCCGGTGGACTGGTCGCGCCTGGGCCTGGCCTTCGGCGGCGCGCAGAAGAACATCGGCCCTGCGGGGCTGACGCTGGTGTTCGTGCGCGACGACCTGCTGGGCCACGCGCTGCCGATCTGCCCCTCGGCCTTTGACTACAAGACGGTGGCCGAGGCCCAGTCGATGTACAACACGCCGCCCACCTACGGCATCTACATCGCCGGGCTGGTGTTCAACTGGCTCAAGCGCCAGGGGGGGGTGGCCGGCATCGAGCAGCGCAACATCGAGAAGGCAAAGCTGCTGTACGAGTTCATCGACGGCTCCAACGGCTTCTACGTGAACCGCGTCGCCAAGAACTGCCGCTCGCGCATGAACGTACCGTTTTTCCTGCGCGACGAGAAGCTGAACGAGCCCTTCCTGGCCGGTGCCAAGCAACGCGGGCTGTTGCAGCTCAAGGGCCACAAGACGGTGGGAGGCATGCGGGCCTCGATCTACAACGCCATGCCGCTGGCCGGCGTGCAGGCCCTGGTGGGCTACATGCGGGAGTTCGCATCACGCCATGGCTGAGCCCGCCGTCAAACCGGAACTGCTGAGGCTGCGCGACAGCATCGACGCGGTCGATCGCGAGTTGCTCGATTTGCTGAACAAGCGCGCCGCGCTTGCCCAGCAAGTGGGAGAGATCAAGAAGCTGGAAGGCTCGGTGGTGTTCCGCCCCGAGCGCGAAGCGCAGGTGATCGATGGGCTCAAGGCGCGCAACCAGGGGCCGCTCAAGACCGAGAGCGTGGCGCCGATCTGGCGCGAGATCATGTCGGCCTGCCGCGCGCTGGAAACGCCCACGCGCGTGGCCTACCTGGGCCCGGCCGGCACCTTCAGCGAGGAAGCGGCGCTGGGCTTCTTCGGCTCCTCGATCGTGCGCGTGCCCTGCGCCAGCATCGACGAGGTGTTCCGCACCACCAGCGCCGGCGCCGCCGACTTCGGCGTGGTGCCGGTGGAAAACTCCACCGAGGGCGTGGTGGCGCGCTCGCTCGACCTGTTCCTCACCGAGCCGCTGTTCATCATCGGCGAGACCAGCCTCTACGTGCGCCAGAACCTGCTGCGCAAGGTGGAAGGCCTCGTGGGCGTGGAAGCCGTGTGCGCGCATCCGCAGGCGCTGGCGCAGTGCCATGAGTGGCTGTCCAACCACCTGCCGCACACCGAGCGCCGGCCGGTGTCGAGCAACGCCGAAGGCGCGCGCCTGGCGGCACAAGACCCCCGGCTCGCCGCCATCGCCGCGCAGCGGGCCGCCAGCGAATACGGGCTGCACCTCATCGCCCCCGGTATCCAGGACGACCCGCACAACCGTACCCGCTTTGCGGTCGTCACGCGCCCCGACCGGCATCCGCAGCCCAAGGCCTCGGGCCATGACTGCACCAGCCTGGTGGTCTCGGTGCCCAACAAGCCCGGGGCGGTGCACGACATGCTGGTACCGCTGAAACAGCACGGCGTTTCGATGACTCGGTTCGAGTCGCGCCCGGCGCGATCCGGGCAGTGGGAGTACTACTTCTACATCGACATCCAGGGCCATCCCGACCAACCGCCGGTGGACGCGGCATTGCGCGAATTGCGCTCGGCCTGCGCGTTCTTCAAGATCCTGGGCACCTACCCGCTCGACGTGCACTAGATGTTTAATCAATTGGGATTGATCGGCTGTGGCCTGATGGGCGGGTCGTTCGCGCTGGCGCTCAAGCGCGCCGGCCTGGTCAAGCGGGTCATGGGCTACAGCAAGTCGCCTTCGACCACCGAGCGTGCCAAGAAGCTGGGAGTCATCGACGTGGCGGCGGAGTCGGCGCTGCTGGCGGTGTCGGGCTCCGACATCGTGCTCATCGCAGTGCCTGTGGCGGCCAGCGAAGCCACTTTCAAGGCCATCCGCCACCTGGTGGAGCCGGGCGTGCTGTTCATGGACGTGGGCAGCACCAAGCGCGACGTGGTCGACGCGGCGCGCCGCGTGCTGAAGGAGCGCATCGGCTCCTTCGTGCCGGCGCACCCCATCGCAGGCAAGGAAGTCGCCGGCATACAGAACGCCGACGCATCCCTTTACACCGGCCGCCAGGTGATCCTCACGCCGCTGGCGCAGACCAATGCCGAGCTGGTGCAAAAGGCCACCGACGTGTGGTCGGCCATCGGCTGCCAGGTGCTGAAGATGTCGCCCGAGAACCACGACGCCGCCTTCGCCGCCGTGAGCCACCTGCCGCACCTGCTGGCCTTTGCCTACTTCAGCGCGGTGGTCAAGCAACCCGCGGGCAAGGACTTCCTCTCGCTGGCGGGCCCGGGCTTTCGCGACTTCACCCGCATCGCTGCGAGCGACCCGACGGTGTGGCGCGACATCCTGATGTCCAACCGCGAAGAAATCCTGAAGCAGGCCATGCGCTTCCGCCACTCGCTCGACGCGATGGAGCACGTCATCCGCTCCGGCAACATCGAGGCGCTGGAAGACCTGATCCGCAAGGCCTCCGACGCACGCGCCAACTGGCAGATGAACGTGCCCAAGGGCACCGGGTCACGCTGACCTTTTCCGTTCCCCGATGTACGCCATTCCCTTTCTCGACCTGCCGCCGCTGGACGGCGCCTCGGGCACCGTGAGGCTGCCCGGCTCGAAGAGCATCTCCAACCGCGTGCTGCTGCTGGCCGGCCTGAGCGAAGGCACCACGGTCGTGCGCGACCTGCTCGATTCGGACGACACGCGGGTGATGCTCACGGCGTTGAAGACGCTGGGCTGCACGGTCGAACCGGCTGCCGACGGCGCACTGCATCTGGCGGGGCTGGGCGGCATGCTGCGGGTGCATGACGCTGCCCTGTTCCTGGGCAATGCGGGCACGGCCATGCGTCCGCTGGCCGCGGCGCTGGCCGTGCTGGCCGCCACGCAGGGCGGACGCTTCGAGCTCTCGGGCGTGCCGCGCATGCACGAGCGGCCCATCGGCGACCTGGCGGACGCGCTGCGCCAGCTCGGCTGCAGCATCGACTACCTGGGCCACGACGGCTATCCGCCGCTGCGCCTGTCGGGCCAGGCGGGTGGCCGGCTGGGCACGGCCGCCCCGATCCGCGTGCGCGGCGACGTGTCGAGCCAGTTCCTCACCGCCTTGCTGATGGCGCTGCCGCTGGTCAGCCACGACAGCCCGATCACCGTCGAGGTGCAGGGCGAGCTGATTTCCAAGCCCTACATCGAGATCACGCTGAACCTGCTGCGCCGCTTCGGCATCGAGGTGTCGCGCGAGGGCTGGCAGCGGTTCACCATCCCGCAAGGCAGCGCCTACCGCACGCCGGGCGAGATTCACGTCGAAGGCGATGCTTCGTCGGCTTCGTACTTCGTCGCGCTGGGCGCGATCGCGGCCCACGGCGGCCGGCGCATCCGCATCGAAGGCGTGGGCGCCGGCTCGATCCAGGGCGACATCCGCTTCGTCGAAGCCGCCCGGATGATGGGCGCCGAGGTGGAAACCGGCGCCGGCTGGCTGCAGGTGCACCGTGGGCGCTGGCCGCTCAAGGGCATCAGCCTCGACTGCAACCACATCCCCGACGCGGCCATGACGCTGGCCGTGATGGGCCTGTACGCCGACGGCCCCACGCGCCTGACCAACATCGCGAGCTGGCGCGTCAAGGAAACCGACCGCATCGACGCGATGGCCGCCGAACTGCGCAAGCTGGGCGCCACGGTGCGCACCGGCCCGGATTTCATCGAAGTGCACCCCCCGGCACAGTGGCGGCCGGCGGCGATCCACACCTACGACGACCACCGCATGGCCATGTGCCTGTCGCTGGCCGCGTTCGGCAGCCTGGCCGACGGCGCGGCGGCGATGCCGCTGCGCATCCTCGACCCGCGCTGCGTCGCCAAGACCTTCCCCGACTATTTCGAGGCCCTGTTCCACCTGGCGCAGGCCGAGCCGCGCCACATCCCGGTGATCACGATCGACGGCCCCACCGCCTCGGGCAAGGGCACGCTGGCCAGCGCGGTGGCGCAGCGGCTGGGTTACCACACGCTGGATTCCGGGTCGCTCTACCGCGTGACGGCGCTGGCGGCCATCCGGCGCGGCATCGCGGGCGAGGACGCGACCGGGCTGGCCGAGCTGGCGCGCGGGCTGCAGCTTCGCTTCGAAGGGGAACGCCTGCGCCTGGAGGGGGTGGACGTCACCGACGACCTGCGCCTGGAGGAGGTGGGCTCCATGGCGTCGAAGATCGCCGCGCTTGGCGCGGTGCGGCAGGCGCTCAACGACCTGCAGCTGTCGTTCCGCCGCCTGCCCGGCCTGGTGGCCGACGGCCGCGACATGGGCACGGTGATCTTCCCGGACGCCAAGCTCAAGGTGTTTCTCACCGCCAGCGCGGCCCAGCGTGCGGAGCGGCGACATAAGCAGTTGATTCAAAAGGGAATTTCGGCTAAGCTTGCCGACCTTCGAGCCGACTTGGAAGCGCGCGACGAGCGGGACCGAAACCGCAGCGTCGCCCCTTTGAAGCCGGCCGAAGACGCGGTGCTGCTGGACAACTCGGCGCTTTCCATCGAGCAGTCGGTGGAAGAAGTGCTGAAGTGGTGGCAGCAGCGCAACCCCTTCTGAGCGGCTGGGTGCCGCTTGAGGCGGGGATCCAAGGGCCCGCCGCTTTCCCTCCTGCGCCGCCATGGCGCGCGAAGCGGCGGATTCGATCAACCCAACCCCGCAACCCCCAGGTTGCACACCCGCCGGCGCTGAATGCCCGGCTCCAGGAACCAACATGCCCCAAACCCAAACCGCCACCATGGGCGGCGAAAGCTTCGCCGCCCTCTTCGAGGAATCGCTCAAGCGCTCCGACATGCGCGCAGGCGAGGTCATCTCCGCCGAGGTGGTCCGCATCGAGCACAACTTCGTGGTGGTGAACGCCGGCCTCAAGTCCGAGGCCTATGTGCCCATCGACGAGTTCAAGAACGACCAGGGCGAAGTCGAGGTGCAGGTCGGCGATTTCGTCTCGGTGGCCATCGACGCCATCGAGAACGGCTACGGCGACACCATCCTGTCGCGCGACAAGGCCAAGCGCCTGGCTTCGTGGCTGAGCCTGGAGAACGCGCTGGAGTCCGGCGAGTTCGTCACCGGCACCGTCTCCGGCAAGGTCAAGGGCGGCCTGACCGTGCTGGTCAACGGCATCCGCGCCTTCCTGCCCGGCTCGCTGCTGGACACCCGCCCCGTGAAGGACATGACGCCCTTCGAGGGCAAGACCATGGAATTCAAGGTCATCAAGCTCGACCGCAAGCGCAACAACGTGGTGTTGTCGCGCCGCGCCGTCGTCGAGGCCTCCATGGGCGAAGAGCGCGCCAAGCTGCTCGAGACGCTGCAAGAAGGCGCCATCGTGCACGGCGTTGTCAAGAACATCACCGAGTACGGCGCGTTCGTCGATCTGGGCGGCATCGATGGCCTGCTCCACATCACCGACATGGCATGGCGCCGCGTGCGCCACCCGAGCGAGGTGGTCACCGTCGGCCAGGAGCTGACCGCCAAGGTTCTGAAGTTCGACGCCGAGAAAAACCGCGTCTCGCTGGGCCTGAAGCAACTGGGCGACGACCCGTGGCACGGCGTGTCGCGCCGCTACCCCACCGGCACGCGCCTGTTCGGCAAGGTCACCAACATCGCCGACTACGGCGCGTTCGTCGAGATCGAGCCGGGCATCGAAGGCCTGGTGCACGTGTCCGAGATGGACTGGACCAACAAGAACGTGGCTCCTTCCAAGGTCGTCTCACTGGGCGACGAGGTGGAGGTCATGGTCCTGGAGATCGACGAGGACAAGCGCCGCATCAGCCTGGGCATGAAGCAGTGCAAGCCCAACCCCTGGGAAGAGTTCGCCTCCAACGTCAAGCGCGGCGACAAGGTCAAGGGCCCGGTCAAGTCGATCACCGACTTCGGCGTGTTCGTGGGCCTGGCCCAGGGCATCGACGGCCTGGTGCACCTGTCCGACCTGTCCTGGAACGAGCCGGGCGAGTCCGCCGTGCGCAACTTCAAGAAGGGCCAGGAGGTCGAGGCCGTGGTGCTGGCGATCGACGTGGAGCGCGAGCGCATCAGCCTGGGCATCAAGCAACTCGACGGTGACCCGTTCGCCACCTTCACCACGCTGAACGACCGCGGTGCGCTGGTCAGCGGCAAGGTCAAGAGCGTCGACCCTCGCGGTGCCGAGATCCAGCTCACCGACGAGGTCACCGGCTACCTGCGCGCTTCGGAAATCTCGCGCGACCGCGTGGAAGACGCCCGCAACGTGCTGAAGGAAGGCGACGACGTCTCGGCCATGATCATCAACATCGACCGCAAGGCGCGTTCGATCCAGCTGTCGATCAAGGCCAAGGACTCCGCCGACCAGCAGGAAGCCATGCAGCGCCTGTCGCAGAGCAACGAGCGCGAGACCGCGGGCACCACCAGCCTCGGTGCGCTTCTGCGCGCCAAGCTGGACAACCGCGACGAAAAGTGACGTCAGCCTCCCGACGCCTGCGGCGCTGTGCCCCTGGAGCCCGAGAGGGCTCGCTCCCACGAGCCCAGGGGCCGTCGACCAGGCGGGCGGGCGGCCCGGCGCCTGGGCTCCTACTCTTCTGACCGCGCATGACCCGTTCCGACCTCGTGGCCGAGCTGGCCGAACGCTTCAGCCAGCTCACGCATCGCGACACCGAGTTCGCGGTCAAGACCATCCTCGATGCGATGTCCGACGCCCTGGCGCGTGGTCATCGCATCGAGATCCGGGGATTCGGCAGTTTCTCGATCAACCGCCGGCCGCCGCGCGTGGGCCGCAACCCGCGCAGCGGCGAGCAGGTGGTGATCCCCGAGAAGCTGGTGCCGCACTTCAAGCCCGGGAAGGCGCTGCGCGAATCGGTGGATGCCAACATCCCCGTGGAGGACGTGCCGGCCGAAAAGGCACCTTCGCCTTGAGGCCCTTGTGCCGATGAACGCGAGCCGTGGCCTGCCACGGCTTTTTTGTTCATGCTGCACCTAGAATCCTGCGCGGAGTCGTGATGCGCATCTTCGCCTGGCTCGCGCGAGCCTTCATCTTCTTTGCCCTCTTCGCCTTCGCGCTGAACAACCAGCAGGAAGCAGCCGTGCGCTGGTTCTTCGGCTACGAATGGCGTGCACCGATGGTGTTCGTGGTGCTCGCCGCCTTCGCCGGCGGGTGCGCCTTCGGCGTGCTCGCCATGGTGCCTAGCTGGTGGCGACACCGCCGCTACGCCCGTCTTCACGCACCGCCGGCCGCGCCGGCCAAGCCCCAGCCGCCCGCGCCTGCGCCGGTGGCGCCCGACTTCGGTCCCGAACATCCGCCTCGCGATGGACTTTGAGATCCAGTGGCTGCAGTGGTTGTTGCTGGGCCTGCCGGTGGCCTTCGGGCTGGGCTGGCTGGCCTCGCGCTTCGATCTCCGGCAATGGAAGCGCGAACAACGCGACAGCCCCAAGCCCTACTTCAAGGGCTTGAACCTGCTGCTCAACGAACAGCAGGACAAAGCGATCGATGCCTTCATCGAGGCCGTGCAGCAGGATCCGCAGAGCTCGGACCTTCACTTCGCGCTGGGCAACCTGTTCCGGCGCCGAGGCGAGTTCGAGCGCGCGGTGCGCGTGCACGAGCACCTGCTGAACCGGGCCGACCTGCCCGCGGGCGAACGCATGCGCGCGCAGAACGCGCTGGCGCAAGACTTCATGAAAGCCGGCCTGTTCGACCGCGCAGAAGCGGCCTACCGCGCCCTGGAGGGCACCCCCTTCGACACCGAGGCCCGGCTGGCGCTGTTGGCGCTGTACGAGCGCTCGCGCGATTGGAAGGCCGCGGCCGACACCGCCGCCAGGCTGGAAAAAAGCGGCACCGGCTCGTTCGCCACGCGCATTGCGCATCACTGGTGCGAAGTGGCGCTCGAAGCCGACGAGGCGGGGCAGGCGGGCGAAGCCGACGAGGCGCTGCGCCGCGCGCGTGAAGCAGCGCCCCATGCGGCCCGGCCGCTGGTGCTGGCCGGCCAGCGCGCGGCCCGGTCAGGGCAGCACGCGCAGGCGGTGGAGCTGTGGAACGAACTGCGCCGCCGCAACCCTGCGGCGTTCTTGCTGGTGGCGCGCGACTTTGCCAAGAGCGCACAAGCCTGCAGCGAAGGCGCCTCGGCGCTGGCGACGCTGGAGGCGCTGTACCACCGGCAGCCGAGCATCGACCTGGTGCAAGCCATGGCGATCCTCGACCCCGCGCCGCAGTCGGTGCACAAGCGCCTGGCAGATCACCTGCACACGCAACCCTCGCTGTCGGCGGCGCTCGACCTGCTGCAGGCAGCGCCGGCGACCCTGAGCGGCGAAGCGGTCGACGGCGTGCGCCAGGCGGTGGCCAAGGCCGCGAAGCCACTGCAGCGCTACCGCTGCGCGGCCTGCGGCTTCGAAGCGCAGCACTACTTCTGGCAGTGCCCCGGCTGCCTCAGCTGGGACAGCTACCCGCCGGTGCGCGTGGAAGAGCTGTGACAGCCCGCCGCTGAGGCGGCCTGCAAATCCACGAGGGCCGTCACCTCCTGCAGGCTCGGCACCACACCCTTGCCGCCGACACTGGCGACCGGGCCCGGGCCCGTGATGCCCGCCAGGCCCGGCTCATGGTCGCAGTAGATGCCCACCGTGGGCCGACCGAAAGCAGCACCCAGGTGAGTGAAGCCGGTGTCCAGGCCGACGATGCGTTCGGCGCGGCCCAACACGGCGGCGCAGTCCTTCACGCTCAGGAACGGCGGCACCACCCCGCCGCAGCCGGAGGCTATGCGCTCGGCGCGCTGGCGCTCGGCCTCGCTGCCCCATAGCACGACGGGCGTGGCACCCTGGGCCGCGAAGCGCTGACCGATCGCGATCCAGTGCGCCTCGGGCCACAGCTTCTCGATGCGGCTGGCCGCCGGGATCAGCACTGCACAAGGCTGGGGCGCAGCCCAGGCCGGCGGTGGCGGCTCGATGCCGAACACCGGCGGCGTCTGCGGCATGGCATAGCCCAAGTGCGCCGCCGCAAGCCGCCTGCACCGCTCGACCGCCTGCAACGGCTTCGGCACCGCCGCCTTGCGCGCGTAGAACAGCGACGCCGCAGGCTCGCGCACGCTGGCCCGGTCGTAGCCCGCCAGCGGCCCACGCGCCTGCAGCCCCCACATCACGCTCTTCAGCAGGCCCTGCAGGTCCAGCACCAGGTCGTAACGCTCGCGCCGCAGCTCCTGCCGGAACGCCCCCATCGTGCGCCAGGTGGCGCGCTGGCCGAGTTGCTTGCGCCATTTGCGCCAGGCCAGCGGCAGCACCCGCCGCACGCCCGGGTGCAACGCCGGGATGGCGGCGAATGACGCCTCGACCAGCCAGTCCACCTGCAGCCCCGGCCGCTGGGCGAGCATGTCCGACAGCGCCGGCAAGGCATGCACCACGTCGCCCATAGACGACGTCTTGACGATCAGCACCTGCACGGGTGGTTCTTCAGCGGGGCGAGCGCGCCTTCTGCTCGGCCACCAGCACGGGGTTGAAACGCGGGTCGTTGTACATCTTGAACTGGCGGTAGACCTTGAAGTAGGCGCGGCCGGCTTGCGCGTCGGCCAGCAAGCCGTCGAGACAGGCCCCCAGGTCGGCGCGCTGCTCCAGCAGGCGCTGCAGCTTCACTTGGCTGGCGGCGATGTGGGTCGCATCGACGTCGCGCCGCTCGGTCTGCTGACGCATCGCGTGCACCTTGAGCGCCATGATCGACAGCCGGTCGATCATGCTGCCGGCGGTCTCGCTGTTGAGCCGGGCGCCGGCCGGCACGCGGGTGACCGGCGCGTCGGTGCGCGCGGAATCGGGGTCCACCAGGCCCAGCGCCACCAGCAGCAGTTCGTCCACGCGCTCGGTGGCGTCGTTGCGCGCCTGGTTGAAGCGGTCGATCGCGCGCTTGTTGGCCGCGATGTCGGCGTCGCTGACCTGCGTGCGCCGGGCCAGGTCTTCTTCGGCCCACAGGCTGCTGTTGAACCGGTGGTTGGTCTGGATCCAGTGCCAGACCGAGCCTTCGCCCTGCGGAACTTCGGGCGCTGACTGGGGCCAGCCGGGGCTGGCGAGCAGCCGGTCGTGCAGCGCGATCACCGCGGCGGCGGATGGGAGCAGGTCGTTCATGGGTTTTGCGTGTCCGGGCGTGCGCGAAGGCCCCTCGGACCGGGTGGCACAATGGCCGCCGATTATCGCCAGTACCCTGCCGCATGCCCGACAGCGCCTACGAACTCGCCCTTGCCGAGCACCTGAGCACCTTCAACGCGCTGGCGGCCCTGCGGCCGCAGGTGGAGCGGGTGGCCGCCGTGCTGGCGGCGGCGCTGCAGGCCGGCGGCAAGATCATGCTGTGCGGCAATGGCGGCTCGGCGGCCGACAGCCAGCACATCGCGGCCGAGCTCACCGGCCGCTTCCGCAAGGACCGCGCGCCGCTGGCCGGCGTGGCGCTCACCACCGACAGCTCGGCGCTCACCAGCATCGCCAACGACTACGATTTCGCGGCCGTGTTCGAACGCCAGGTCCGCGGCCTGGGACGGCCCGGCGACTGCCTGGTCGGCATCTCCACATCGGGCCATTCGGCCAACGTGATCCAGGCGGTACAGGCGGCCAAGAGCGCAGGCATCGTCACGATCGGCCTGCTCGGCCGCGACGGCGGCGCGCTGGCAAGGCAATGCGACCACGCCGTGGTCGTGCCCAGCAGCACCACAGCGCGCATCCAGGAAGCGCACATCTTCATCGGCCACCTGTGGTGCGAGCTGATCGAGCAACAGCTGGGCCTGGGCCAGTGAACGCGATGCAGGGCCTGCCCAGCCGCGAGCAGATCGCCGCCAAGCGCGTGCTGGTGGTGGGCGATGCGATGCTCGACCGCTACTGGTTCGGCGCCGTGGAGCGCATTTCGCCGGAGGCGCCCGTCCCGGTGGTACGCGTGCAGCGCGAGGAAGAGCGCCTGGGCGGCGCCGCCAACGTCGCGCTCAACGTCAAGTCGCTGGGCGCGCAGTGCACCTTCATGACGGTGGTGGGCGCCGACGAGCCGGCCCAGCGCTTGCGTGCGCTGCTGGAGCGGGAACAGGTGCGCACCGTGCTGGGCAGCGACCCCAAGCTCTACACGATCGTCAAGCTGCGCGTGATCGGCCGCTCGCAGCAGCTGCTGCGCATCGACTTCGAGAACCAGCCCGACCATGAAGTGCTGCAGCAGCTGCTGGCCGACTACGAGCGACAGCTGCCGCAGCACGATGCGGTGCTGTTTTCCGACTACGGCAAGGGCGGCCTCACGCACATCCCGCGCATGATCGAGCTGGCGCGGCAGGCGCGCATTCCGGTGCTGGTGGACCCCAAGGGCAACGACTACCGGCGCTACCAGGGTGCCACGGTGATCACGCCCAACCGCGCCGAGCTGGCGCAGGTGGTGGGCACCTGGAGCGACGAGGCCGAGCTGCGCCGCAAGGCCACCGCGCTGCGCGAGCAGCTGGGGCTGCAGGCCCTGCTGCTCACCCGCTCGGAAGAAGGCATGACCCTGTTCGACGGCACCGAGCACGACGAGCCCTTCCAGGTGAAGGCGCTGGCGCGCGAAGTGTTCGACGTCACCGGCGCGGGCGACACGGTGATCGCGACGATGGCAACCCTGGTGGCCTGCGGGGTGGACCTGCGCCGCGCCACCACGCTGGCCAACCGCGCCGGCAGCATCGTGGTGGGCAAGTTCGGCACCGCCACCGTCAGCCACGACGAGCTGTTCGGCGATGACTGAGCCGGTGGTCGCGTTCGAGCCGATGGCCAAGCTGATGAGCGCCGAGCAGGCGCTTGCAGCGCTCGGCACGCGGCGCCCGATGGTGTTCACCAACGGGGTGTTCGACATCCTGCACCGCGGCCACGTGAGCTACCTGTGCACCGCGCGCGCGCTCGGTGCCTGCCTGGTGCTGGGCTTGAACTCGGACGCTTCCGCGCGCGGGCTCGGCAAGGGGCCGGACCGCCCGCTGAACAAGGAACTCGACCGCGCCTTCGTGCTCGGCGGCCTGGCCTGCGTGGACGCTGTGGTGCTGTTCGGCGAAGGCACGCCGGTGGCGCTGCTGCGCCGGCTGCGGCCCGACGTGTACGTCAAGGGCGGGGACTACGACATCGAGGCTCTGGAGGAGACCGCGCTGGTCAGAAGCTGGGGCGGCCGCGCGCTGGCGCTGCCCTTCGTGGAAGGCTACTCCACCACGCAGCTCGTGCAGCGCATCCGCAGCGCGGAGGAGAAGAAGACATGACCACCGCGGCATCGCGACCGCTCATCGTGCGCGTGCGCAACTGGATCGGCGACGTGGTGATGGGCCTGCCGGCCTTGCGCCTGCTGGAACAGCACGGCTACTCGCTGCACATCATCGCGCGCGGCGGCTGGGCGCCCTCGCTGCTGTCGGGCTACGGCTGGCCGGTGCATGTGCAGCCGAAGAAGCTGTTCGAGCGCGTGGCGCAGCTCAAGCGCGTGCGCGACACCTGCGCGGCGCTGGACCTGGGCTTTCGCGCACGCGAGAACGCGCTGGTGCTGCCGCAATCGTTTTCCAGCGCGCTCGAGATGCGCCTGGCCGGCCTGAAGGCCGTGGGCTACGGGCAGGAAGGCCGCAGCCCGCTGCTGGCGCGCGCGGAGAAGATCACCTACGGCGGCTCGGCCCTGGTCGCCTACTGGGACCTGGCCTGCCTGTTCCTGCGCATCCAGGCCTCGCCGCCGCCCAGCATCGACATGAGCCTGCACCCGGACAGCGTGCGCAAGGCCGAGACGCTGCTGGCCGACCACGGCATCCGGCCCGGCTTCCTGATGGTGTGCCCCTTCGCCGGTGGCCTGGCCACGGCGAAGAAGCTCGACAAGAAGTGGCCCGGTTTTGCCGAGTACGTGCGCGAGGCCGGCGCTGCCTTCGGGCGCGATCTCGTCGTGTGCCCCGGCCCCACCGAGCTGGAAGAAGCGAAGCGCCTGTACCCCAGCGCCAAGCTGATGACCATTGCCAACCTCGGCGACTACGCGGCCGTGCTGCAGCGCGCCGCGCTGGTGGTGGCCAACGACACCGGGCCGGCGCACATGGCCGCTGCCGTGGGCGCGCCGGTGCTCAGCGTGCTGGGGCCCACCATCGTCGAGCAATGGGCGCCCTGGGGTCCGCAGGTGCGCGTGCTCAAGCATCCGCAGCCGGAGCACGGCCCCAGCGTGTGGCCCACGGTGGCCGAGGTGATGGCCGAAACGCGCCGCCTGCTCGCCACCGGCTGACGATGGCTTCGCGCCCCACGCTGCACATCGGCCTGGGCCTGGGCCGCATCCGCCACTGGCACGACGGGCTGGGCGAGTTCTCGCGCCAGCTCGGCATGGCGCTGGCGGAGCAGGCGCCGCGGCTGCGCGAACTGCACGGCTGGCAACTGCACTTTCACCTGCCCTGTGCGTTCCACGGCGTGTTCGGCGACCAGGTAGGCTACCTCGCCACGCACACCTCGCAGCGCTGGCTGCACCTGCGCGCCACCCGCTTCGCGCTGTGGCACACCTTCCACCAGCACAACCGGCTCAAGGCCCCGCTGGGCACGCGGCACCGCATCGAGACGATCCACGACCTCAACTTCCTGCACAACAAGCAAGGCGCCAAGGTCGAGCGCTACCGGCGCATCCATCGCAGGCGGCTGCAGCACCTCGATGCCGCAGTGGCCATCACGCACCACGTGGCCGGCGACATCGCGCGCGAGCTGGCGCCGGTGACGCTGCCCTTGCAGGTGATCCACAACGGCAGCACCGACCTCACCCATGTGGTGCAGCGGCCGCTGCCGGGCGTCGGGCCCGAGCCTTTCCTGCTGCACGTCAGCCGCATGGCGCCCAGCAAGAACATCGAGGCGCTGCTGCGGCTGGCCGAGGCCTGGCCCGACAAACGCATCGTGCTGGCCGGGGCGCCGAGCCCCTACACCGCCGAGGTGCAGCGCATCGTCACCGAAAGGGCTTTGGGCAACGTGCTGATCCGGCTCGACCTGGACGAAGCGCAGAAGGCCTGGGCCTATGCGCATTGCGAGGGTTTCCTGTTCCCGTCGCTCGCCGAAGGCTTCGGATTGCCGCCGCTGGAGGCGATGCATTTCGGCAAGCCTGTGTTCCTGTCGCGCCTGACCTCGCTGCCGGAGGTGGGGGGGGAGGTGGCGTTTTACTTCGATGCGTTCGATGGCGCGTCGATGCGCGCGGTGGTCGAGCACGGCCTGCATGCGGCGGCCGGTCCGCAGCGGCAGGCGCAGATCCGCGCGCATGCAAAGGCTTTCTCATGGTCTCGCTGTGCCGATCAGTACGTCCATCTGTATCGCAAACTGCTCTCATAAGGGTGAATTCAATGGAACAGCCGCTGCGACACGTCGGCATTGGTTTCGGTCGGCTGGAGCAACTGCACGATGGGCTCGGCGAATTCAGCATGCAGCTTGGATCGCGGCTCGCAGCACGCCACAAGGAGCTGCGCGAGCGCCACGGCATCGTCCTGCATTTCCATTTGCCGCCCGTCCGACACGGTCTCTTTGGACCGGAGGTTTCGTACATCGCCAGCAGTCGCCTGCACCGGTACATTCACTGGGATCGGCGCGAATTCGCGCTCTGGCACAGCCTGCACCAGTTCGCAAAGTACCGGCCGCCGATGCGCACGCAATGCCACCTGCTGACGCTTCATGATCTGAACTACCTCTACGGGCCCGTTCACCGCCGCAGGGCGCGTACGCACCGAAAGCACCTGTCGCTGGTCAAGCGGGTTGATGCGCTCGCTGCGATCAGCCAGCACACCGCCGAGGACGTTCGGCAACATCTTCATTGGGCAAGGCCGATCGAAGTCATCTACAACGGATGCACCGACTTGAGCGGTTTGCTTGGGAAACGTCCCCCCAGCCTGCGATTCGAACGCTTCTTCTTTCACCTCAGCCGGATGGCGCCGAGCAAGAACCCCGAGAGCTTGTTGGCCTTGGCGGCATATCGGCCCCACTGGAACTTCGTGCTCGCTGGCCCCCGCAGCAACGACACAGAACGTATCGCTGACGCTGCGCGTTCTCGAAGCTTGCAGAACGTGCAGGTACTGGAAAGCATTTCGGTCGCCGAGAAGGCTTGGCTTTTCGAGCATTGCGAAGCCTTTGTGTTTCCCTCCATCACCGAAGGCTTCGGTTTACCACCGATCGAGGCCATGCATATGGGCTGTGCCGTGTTCTTGTCGGACCGCACCAGTCTTCCTGAAATCGGGGGATCGGTTGCGCGCTATTTCCGCACCTTCGAGCCTGCCGAAATGGCCACGCTGATCGAGGCCGAACTCCCCACACTGGTAACGCCTGAAGCCCGCGCGCGAACACGTCACCATGCCGCCTCCTTCGACTGGGATGTCTGCGCGCAGCACTACATCAATCTGTATTTGAGACTTCTAGCGTTGCCGGCAAACAATGCCACGAGTTGATCATGGACACCTACTCACTTTGGAAGAACTGGAACTCGGAGGATTTCGGCCGCTTCTCCAAGAGAGAGTCGCGCTATTTTGCATGGCACTTGCAGCGCGCGCTTGGAACCGCTACTCGCCTGAACGTGCTGGAGATCGGCTTCGGCAACGGCGGATTCATGGGTTGGCTGCGACATGCGGGACACCGAGTCGCCGGCGTCGAACACAATGAGCATCTTCTCGCCGCCGCGAAGTCCCGTGGCTTCACGGTGGCAGGTTCGCTCGACAAGTTGCCTGCCGAGACTTACTTTGACCTCATTGCCGCCTTCGATGTCATCGAGCACATTCCCGTGCAGGAAATACAGCCATGGCTGGGACGCTTGCGATCGCTCTGCAAACCGGCAGGGCGCCTGCTTCTGCGCTGCCCCAACGGCGATTCGCCCTTTGGCCTGCCCCATCAGAACGGTGACGTGACGCACGTTACTTCAATTGGAGTGAGCAAACTGAGACAGCTGGCCATGGCCTCGGGCTGGTCTGTCACCCAAACGGGCGAGGCACCGTGGTGGGCAGACCAGCACTTCTCCCGTTCGCTAGGAAGCGCGCTCCGTGCGACAGTCCGGATGTCGATCGAGTCGCTGGTGGGATATGCCTACTTCCACGGACGCGTCGATCTGGCGCCCAATCTCTTCGCTGTGCTGCAACCGGCCGCGCTTGAGGCGGCACCGGAGTAGCCCATGCGCTGGGCTCTGGCAAGTGCGGCAATGTTCGCTCTGTCTGCACACGCCCTCGATCTCAACAATGCTGCACAAGCAGACATCGAAAAGGTCAAGGGCATCGGGCCGTCGCTTTCGCAGCGAATCGTCGATGAGCGTGCGCGGCGGCCGTTCGCGGGCTGGGCGGATCTTCAGCACCGTGTTCCAGGCGTCGGCCCCGCCGCGGCAGGTCGCTGGTCCGCACAGGGCGTGACCGTTGCTGATCGAGCCTACGCTCCAGCCCTGATCGCGAGCGCCGCTTCGGGGCTCGCGACATCCCCCCGCTGACGCGTTTCCCTTCGCTCCCACCCAAAAAACTTCACCACCTCGTCGCGCCGCGCGAACGTGTCCGCTTCGCCCAGCGCAATGAGCTCGCGCGTGAAGGGCGCTTCGAACAGCAGGTAGCTGGCCAGGGCCGAACCGCTGGCCTCGTGGTGGTGCCCCGCTCCGCTCACCCCCACGCCGCGCAGCAGCGCGCGCACGGCTGGTGGCAGGTGGTGGATGTGGCGGGCCGCCATGTCGTCCAGCCGTTGTGAAGGCGCGATGACCAGCACCTCGATCGGGCGCAGGTTGCTGCGTGCGCGCGCTTCGGGCGGCAGCAGCGACAGCGTGTTGTTGATGCGCTGCAGGCGCTCGATGTCCACCGACAGCGCGTCGAGAAAGATGCTCGACATCGCATGCCCGGCGATCTGCGCCAGTGAGGGGTATTCGATCGCGGCGCGCCGCTGCCCCGGCGGCTCGTGCATGCGGCCCGCGCCGATGACCAGCACCTTCTCCGCGCCCAGGTGCACCGCCGGCGAGATGGGCGCGGCCTGGCGCATCGAGCCGTCGCCAAAATACTCCTGCTGGCCTTCGACCACCAGCGGCACCGCCGGGAACACGAAGGGTATGGCCGACGAGGCCAGCAGGTGGCTCAGCGTGATGTTGGTCTTGACGGCGATGCGCTGCGATCGGGTCCAGGCCTGGAAGTCGCGTACGGCGTCGTAGAAGGTGACGTGGAAGCCCGAGCTGTAGCTGGAGCCGGTGACGGCCAGGGCTTGCAGGTGCCCGGCTTCCATCACCTCGTGCAAGCGGTCCAGGTGCACCAGGCGCTTGAGCAGGTCGTGCAACGGGGTGTTGTCGAGCAGCGAGCGCGGACGCATGCGGCGCCAGCGCGCGATGATCCAGCCAATGGACCACAGCGTGAGCCAGCGCGCGCCGGTGCGGATGACGCCCAGCGAATCGGCGCGGTACACCTGCTCGGCCTCGAAGTTCGCCCACACGTCGGCCAACCCGGCCACCGCAAGGTCGAAATGGTCGGCATGGCAGGCAATGGCGGCGGCGTTGATCGCGCCGGCCGAGGTGCCGGCGATCACCGGAAAGGGGTTGCCGTAAGGGGCCTTGCAGTCACGCCGGATGCGCGCCACCGCCTTCAGCACCCCCACCTGGTAGGCGGCGCGCGCGCCGCCGCCGGTGAGGATCAGACCGGTCAGCGGCGAAGACGTGGGGGCGGCATGCTGCATCAGCGCCCAGTGTGGCAGCCACGCGCCCATGCGGGATCAGGGAGTGCCCGCTCGCGTGGCGGCGTGGCGTCAAACACGTCACGCCAGCGCTGGATCAGTCGTCGTGCTTGCCCTTGCCTTTGCCGTGGCCGTTGCCCCGGCCATGGCCCTTGCCGGGATTGTCGTCGCCGCCGCGGCCGCCGCGTTCCTGCACCACCATCACCGGCTGGCCGTTGATCACGCGCGGCGGCTGGTGCACCACGTAGTGCTCGCGGTAGTAGGTGTCCCGGATGAAGTACACCGGCACGCCGCAGGCGTTGTACTTGTGGCAGTGCTTGCCCCACTTCTTCTCGTGGCCGGGCGGCACGCGCAGGTAGACAGGCTGCTGCACCACGTGCACCGCGGGCTGCGCGATGATCACCGGCTGCGGGTAGATCACGGCCGCGGGCGGCGGCGGCTGGTTGATGTCGATGCGGCCATAAAAGCCGGGCTGGCTGACGGACACCGACACGCCCACGTCGGCCGCCAGGGCGGGCGTGGAGAGGGCGGCGCCGCAGGCGGCGGCCAGGGCAAGGCGTTGGATCAGGTTCATGCGGGGGACGTTAGGGCAATCTCGATGCCGTTACAACGTTGCGCCTGCTGCTTTATCCGACCGCGCTGACACTTCTTCACAAAGACGTGGCTCGACCGGGCTCAGCCCGCCTCGTACACCAGCTCGGCCGCCCCATGCGCCGCCTGCTTCCAGCGCTGCAGCGCAGCATCACTGGGGAAGAAGCGGCCCTCCTCGCCCAGGTCCAGCTCGCCGACGGCGCCCTGGCGCTGCAGCAACAGGCGCACGGTGAGCCCGGTGACCAGATCACCATGCTCGGTGGCCTCGCGCTTGGGCGGGAACTCGCGCAGCAGCTGCTGCACCGGCGGCACGCTGCCGTTCACCGCCACCTTGAGGTAGCGCGCGAAGCGGCAGCGCGCGGTGGCCAGGTCCCAGACCTGCTGCACGTTCAGCCGCAGGCCGCCGGAGAAGCGGTCGGGCTGCACCTTGCCCGAGACGATGAGCAGCTCGTCGTCCTTGAGCAGATCCTTGTGGGCGTCGAGCAGCTTTTCGTCGGCCACCGCCTCGATGGTTTCGGACTTGTCGTCGAGCTTGAAGATGGCCACGCGCCCGCGCTGGCCGTTGACGATGCGCAGGTCGCTCACGATGCCGGCCACCATCTGCGGCTCGCGGCTGTCCACCAGGTCGGCGATCTTGCGGCGCGCGAACTGGCGCACCTCGGATTCGCTCTGGTCGAACAGATGGCCCGAGAGGTAAAAGCCGATCGCCGTCTTCTCGATCGTCAGCCGCTCCTTGATGCTCCAGGGTTCGGCCTGCACCAGCGCCGGCTCCTGGGTGGAAGCGGCATGCGAGTCGCCGAAGTCGAACAGCCCGCCCTGGTCGGCGTGGGCGGCCTGCGAGTCGGCCCAGTCGAAGGCCAGCGACACGCTCGCGAGGGTGCTGGCGCGGTCCGGGTGCAGCGTGTCGAAAGCACCCGCCTTGATCAGCGCCTCCACCACCCGCTTGTTGATGCGGCTGCGGTCCACGCGGGCGCAAAAGTCGAACAGGCTGCGGAACGGGCCGCCGCCTGAACCGGCCGAGCCCTCACGCGCCGCGACGATGGCCTCGATGGCGCCCTGCCCTGTGCCCTTGATCGCCCCAAGCCCATAGCGGATGCGCTTGCTGCCCACCGGCTCGAAGCGGTAGGTGCCGGTGTTCACATTGGGCGGCTCGAACTCGATGCCGAAGTTCCTGGCATCGGCCAGCAGCACCTTGAGCTTGTCGGTGTCGTCCAGCTCGATCGTCATGTTGGCCGCGAAGAACTCGGCCGTGTAGTGCACCTTGAGCCAGGCGGTGTGGTAGGCCAGCAGCGAGTACGCGGCGGCGTGCGACTTGTTGAAGCCGTAACCCGCGAACTTTTCCATCAGGTCGAAGACCTCGTCGGCCTTCTCCTGCGGAATGCCCTTCTTGGCCGCGCCCTCGCGGAAGATCTCGCGGTGCTTGGCCATCTCCTCGGGCTTTTTCTTGCCCATGGCGCGGCGCAGCATGTCGGCGCCGCCGAGCGAGTAGCCGCCCAGCACCTGCGCCGTCTGCATCACCTGCTCCTGGTAGACCATGATCCCGTAGGTCTCGGCCAGCACCGGCTCGGTCAGCGGATGCGGGTACTCCACCGGCTCCCTGCCGTGCTTGCGCGCGACGAAGGTGGGGATCAGGTCCATCGGGCCCGGCCGGTACAGCGCGTTCAGCGCGATCAGGTCCTCCAGCCGGCTGGGACGGGCGTCGCGCAGCATGCCCTGCATGCCGCGGCTTTCAAACTGGAACACCGCCTCGGTGAGGCCATCGGAAAAGAGCTTGTAGACCTTGGGGTCGTCCAGCGGCAGCTTCTCGAAGGCAAAGTCCTTCTGGTCGGGATGGCGCGCGACGATGAATTCCTTGGCCAGTTCCAGGATGGTCAACGTGGCCAGGCCCAGGAAGTCGAACTTCACCAGGCCGATCGCCTCCACGTCGTCCTTGTCGTACTGGCTCACCGCGCTGTCGCTGCCGGGCTGCTGGTACAGCGGGCAGAAGTCGGTGATCTTGCCGGGCGCGATGAGCACGCCGCCGGCATGCATGCCGATGTTGCGCACCATGCCTTCCACGCGCGCGGCCAGCTCCAGCAGCGCGGCCACCTCTTCTTCCGCCGCCTCGCGCTGCTCCAGCTCGGGCGCCTCCTTGCGGGCGTAGATCAGACCCGGATCCGGCTTCTCGGGCACCTTGGCCAGCGTCACCGTCTTGCCCGGCGGCGCGGGGATCAGCTTGGCGATGGAATCCACATGGCCATAGCCCATGCCCAGCACGCGGCCCACGTCGCGCAGCGCCGCCTTGGCCGCCATGGTGCCGAAGGTGGCGATCTGGCTCACGGCCTCGCGGCCGTACTTGTCTTTCACGTACTCGATCACCCGGTCGCGGTTGCCCTGGCAGAAATCGACGTCGAAGTCGGGCATGGACACGCGCTCGGGGTTGAGGAAGCGCTCGAACAGCAGGTTGTATTGCAGCGGGTCGAGGTCGGTGATCTTCAGCGCATAGGCCACCAGCGAGCCGGCGCCCGAGCCGCGGCCCGGCCCCACCGGGCAGCCGTGGCTCTTGGCCCAGGTGATGAAGTCCGACACGATCAGGAAGTAGCCGGGGAAGCCCATCTTCAGGATCGTGCCGATCTCGAACTCCAGGCGCTCCACGTAGCGCGGGCGCTGCTTCTCGCGTTCGGCCGCGTCGGGGTACAGCAGCTGCAGGCGTTCTTCCAGGCCCTCGAAGCTCGCCTGGCGGAAGAACTCCTCGATCGGCATGCCGTCGGGCGTGGGGAAGTCGGGCAGCCGCGGCTTGCCCAGCACCAGCGTCAGGTTGCAGCGCCTGGCGATCTCCACCGTGTTGGCCAGCGCGCTGGGCACGTCGGCAAACAGCTCGGCCATTTGCGCCTGGGTCTTGAAGTACTGCTCGCGCGTGAAGCGCTTGACGCGGCGCGGATCGGCCAGGGTTTCGCCGTTGGCGATGCATACCCGGGCCTCGTGCGCGTCGAAGTCGTCGGGGGCGAGGAACTGCACCGGGTGCGTGGCCACCACGGGCAGCTGCAGCTCGGCCGCCAGCGGCACCGCCGCGCGCACATGCGCCTCGTTCGTGGGCAGGCCCGCACGCTGCAGCTCCAGGTAGAAGCGGCCGGGGAACAGCGCCGCCAGCCGCTGCGCCGCGGCGGCCGCGCGCTTGCGGTCGCCGGCGAGCAAGGCCTGGCCCACCGTGCCGGCGTCCGCACCCGACAGCGCGATCAGGCCGCCGCTCAAGCCCTGCAGCCACTCCCACTTGATCCAGGCCTGCGCGCGCTGGGCGTTCTGGGTCCAGCCGCGCGCCAGGATCTCGCACAGGTTGTGGTAGCCGGCGCTGTCCTGCACCAGCAGCAGCAGGCGGCTGGGCTGTTTTTCGCCGGCTTCGGGCTCCATCCAGACGTCGGCGCCGAGGATGGGTTTGACGCCTTTCTTGCGGCAGGCGTTGTAGAACTTGACCGCGCCGAACAGGTTGTTCAGGTCGGTGATCGCCAGCGCCACCTGGGTGTCGTCGCGGGCGGCTGCGGCGGCGTCATCGACGCGCAGGGTGCCATCGACGACGGAGTATTCGGTGTGCAGGCGCAAATGGACGAAAGGCATCCGGGAATTGTAGGGACGCCCTCTTTCGTCTCCCGGAAACGCTCATGTACCGAAGTCATAAGGGTCAAAGATTTGGCGATTGGCGTTTTTCGCAACGGCGCCGTTCAATACGGCTCCCATTCCCCACCCGAAGGAGACCCGCATGGCACTGCGCATAGGCGACGAGGCCCCCGATTTCACGGCCGACACCACCGAAGGCAAGCTCCGCTTCCACGAGTGGATCGGCGACGGCTGGGCCATCCTGTTCTCGCACCCCAAGGACTTCACCCCCGTGTGCACGACCGAGCTGGGCCAGGTAGCCAAGCTCAAGCCTGAATTCGACAGGCGCAATACCAAGGTCATCGGCTTGTCGGTCGACCCGGTGGGCGACCACCAGCGCTGGGTGCACGACATCGAGGAAACCCAGGGCGCGCGCGTCAACTACCCGCTGATCGGCGACTCGGATCTGGTCGTCGCCAAGCTCTACGACATGATCCACCCCAATGCCAGCAGCGGACCGCGCACGGCAGCCGACAACGCCACCGTGCGCTCGGTGTTCATCATCGGCCCCGACAAGAAGATCAAGGCCAGCCTCACCTACCCGATGAGCAGCGGCCGCAACTTCGAGGAGGTGTTGCGCCTGCTCGATTCGATCCAGCTCACCGCAAAGCACAACGTGGCCACGCCGGTCAACTGGAAGCCGGGCGAGGACGTGATCATCCCGCCCTCGGTCAGCGACGAGGCGGCGCGCGAGCGCTTCCCGCAGGGGTGGAAGACACTCAAGCCGTACCTGCGCGTGGTGAAGCAGCCGCAGTAGCCGGCCACCGGGCTACGCGGCAGTTCTTGCCGCTGCTGCCGTACAAGCGCCCGCCCTGCCGCGGGCGTTTTTGCTGCGGGTATCGCGATTGCCGAGCCAGTGCCACACCCCACGCACCCATGCAGGAGACCCCATGGCACTGAACCTCTTCGACACCCGCGGCTGTCCGTTGGACAAGCAGCGCTTCACCTGGCGCGACATGGTGCAAAAGCCGATCAGCAAGCTCGACGACGACGCCTATACCCGGGTGCGCATCATCCTGCTCAACGGCCTGGAGATGGAAGCGCTGCGCTTCTCGCATGCCTGTGCACGCATGAACCGCGCGCTGCAGGCAGACCTGGCGCAGCTACGCCGCGTCGAGCAGCACCAGGCGACCACGGTGAACTGGCTGATCGGCGCCGACCACTCGCCGCTGGAGACCACCATCGCCTACGAGCAGGTGGCCATCGACATCACCGCCGCCGTGGCCATGCGCGAGCCGGATCCTTACCTCGCCCAGGTGTACCGCTTCGGCCTGCTGGAAGACTTCGACCACATGCACCGCTACTCGGCGCTGCTCGACCGGCTGGAAGGCAAGGATGCCAACAACATCCTGCAGAGCTACACCGACATCCTGCCAGGCCGGCCCACCATTGACGAGCACCGTCATCCGCTGGACGACCTGCGCGAGCCCTACGACCGCGCCAGCGCCGACCCGCTGAGCAAGCTGCACGCGCTGACCATCATGGCCGCCGAGCAGCAGACCCACAATTACTACATGAACGTGGGGCCGCTGTTCACCGACCCGGTGGCCCGGCAGCTCTACGCCGAGATCGCCTCCATCGAGGAACAGCACGTGACCCAGTACGAGTCGATCATCGACCCCGACGAGAGCTGGCTGGAGAAGTGGCTGCTGCACGAAGCCACCGAGGTCTACAACTACCACGGTGCCATGCAGCAGGAGAGCAATCCGCGCATCAAGGCGCTGTGGGAGCGCTTCCTCGACTACGAGCTGGGGCAGCTGCACCACGTGATCACCCTGTTCGAAAACACCGAGCGGCGCGACGCCGCCGAGGTGCTGCCGCAGACGCTGCCCGACCCGATCCCCATCGCCTCGCAGCGAGAGTTCGTGCGCCAGACGCTTGCCGACGAAGTGGACCTGCGCGCCGATGGGCCGCACTTCGTGCAGAAGGACGCGGAGCCGCAGCGCTCGCTGCAATACCGCGAGCAGCTCAACGCCGAAGGTTCGCCCTCCGAGCTGGTCGCCACCGGCTACCGCTGGACCCCGGGCACCGAGCTCACGCTGCGCCAAGCCGCCTGAGCAACGACAAAGGAACACGCCATGAAGCAAGCTACCACCCTGGGCCGCAACCGCACCGGCGTGCAGATGTCGCCCGCCGACGCCAGCGAGATGCAGCTGGCCGCCGAAGCCCTGCCCACCGACACCGAAGCGGCCGAAACCGGCCTGGCCCGCCTGCGCCGGCCCTACATCGAGGAGTCCGAGGGCCTGGGCTCGGTGCCGCTGCCCGGCACGGTGAAAGGCGCCGCCAGCGCGGTGATGCAGGCCCTCGCCGGCGACAAGGCCCACGTGCTGATCGACAAGCTGGGCGAGCGCCTGGCCTTCGAGCGCGGCGGCGTGCGCCTGTACGAGGCGCTGCTGGGCAAGTGCGAAGCGTCGCCCGACCTGCTGCCCGAGGGAGCACTGGAGCGCCTGCGCCACTTCCATGACGAGGAGGCCGAACACTTCGCCATGGTGGCCGAGGCGCTGCGCGAGATCGGCGCCGACCCCACGGCGCAGACGCCCGGGGCCGACCTGGTGGGCGTGCAAAGCATGGGCCTGATGCAGGCCATGGGCGACCCGCGCACCAACCTGCTGCAAAGCCTGCATGTCGTGCTCGATGCCGAGCTGCTCGACCACGCCGGCTGGGAGATGCTGATCACGCTGGCGCGCGGCATGGGCCAGGACCGCATGGCCCAGCGCTTCCAGCAGGCGCTGGACCAGGAGACCGAGCACCTGCAGCAGGTGCGGCAGTGGGTGGAAGAGTTGACGATGAAGGACGCCAGCGTCGTGCGCCACTGATCGCCGCGCCGCGGCGCTTCCTACAATGCGCGGGCCATGTCGCCCGCGCTGCCCGTTCTCAACCTCTCGGCCTACAAGTTCATCACGCTCACCGAGCTGCCGGCGCTGCGCGAGCGGCTGCTCGCCCGTGCCGCACCGCTGGGGCTGAAGGGCACCGTGCTGCTGGCCGAAGAAGGCATCAACCTGTTCATCGCCGGCGCTGGCGCCGCCGTGCGCGAGTGGTTGCAGGACCTGAAGGCGGACCCACGCTTCGCCGACCTGGCGCCGAAGGAAAGCTTCAGCACCGAGGTGCCGTTCAAGCGGCTGCGCGTCAAGATCAAGCGCGAGATCATCCGCATGAACATGCCGGCCGTGCGGCCGGAAGCGGCCCGCGCGCCTTCGGTCGCGCCGCGCACCCTGGCGCGCTGGCTGGCGCAGGGCCACGACGACGAAGGCCGGCCGGTGGTGACGCTGGACACGCGCAACGCCTTCGAAGTGGACGCCGGCGCGTTCGAGCAGGCGATCGACTGGCGCCTGGCGAAGTTCAGCGACTTCCCGGCCGCGTTGCGCGCCCACCGTGCGCAGCTCGAGGGCAAGACCGTGGTGAGCTACTGCACCGGCGGCATCCGCTGCGAGAAGGCGGCCTTGGTGATGCAGGCCGAAGGGCTGCGCACCTACCAGCTCGAGGGCGGCATCCTCAAGTATTTCGAGGAGACCGCCGGCGCGCCGCACTGGCGCGGCCGCTGTTTCGTGTTCGACGAGCGTGTCGCGCTCGACGCGCAACTCCAGCCCTCGGCATGATCCATCCGCTGCAGCGACTGCTCGGACTGCTGATCGCGGCGCTGGCGCTGCTGGTGGGCTTCAGCTACGCGCCCGACCGGCCGGTGCAGACGCTGGTGGCCCGCTGGGCGCCGCCACCGTCCGACTTCATCGAGCTCGACGGCCAGCTGGTGCACCTGCGCGACGAGGGTCCGCGCGACGACCCGCTGCCGATCGTGCTGCTGCACGGCACTTCCGCCAGCCTGCACACCTGGGAAGGCTGGGCCGCCGCGCTGCGCCAGCGGCACCGTGTGATCAGCTTCGACCTGCCCGGCTTCGGCCTCACCGGCCCCAGCCCGAGCGGCGACTACCGCGGCGACACCTATGCCCGCTTCGTGCTGCAGCTGATGGACGCGCTGAAGGTCCAGCGCTTCGTGCTGGCCGGCAACTCGCTGGGCGGCGAGGTCGCCTGGCGCACCGCCACGCTGGCGCCGCACCGCGTGGCGCGCCTGGTGCTGGTGGATGCCGCAGGCTACCCGTTCACGCCCGAGCAACTGCCGCTGGGCTTCAAGCTGGCCAGGGTGCCGGTGCTCAACCGGCTGGCCGACCACCTGACGCCCCGCTTCCTGGTCGAGCGCAGCCTGCAACAGGTGTACGGCGACCCTTCGAAAGTGAGCACCGGGCTGGTGGACCGCTACTACGAGCTGACGCTGCGCGAGGGCAATCGCCATGCGCTGGTGCAGCGCTTCCAGCAGATGGCGCACGGCGCCGACGCCGCGCGCATCGCCACGCTGCGCATGCCCACGCTCATCCTCTGGGGCCGGCGCGACCGGCTGGTGCCGCTGGACAACGCCCACCTGTTCCAGCGCGACATACGCGGCAGCCGCCTGGAGGTGTTCGACGAGTTGGGCCACGTCCCGCAGGAAGAAGACCCCGCGCGCACGGTGAAGGTGGTGCAGGAGTTCCTGGCCGCTGCGCAGGGGGCTGAAGCCTCCCTGGTTCAGTGCTCCACGCGGGCAAGGTCGAACACCAGCACTTCCGCGCCCTCGCCTTGCGACAGCAGCAGCCGTGGCTCGTCCGCCAGGGCAGCGGCATCGCCGGCCCGCAGGCGCCGGCCGTTGACCTCGACGCTGCCGCGCACGACGTGCACGTATGCCAGCCGCGCCGGGTCGAGGGCGAGTCCCGCGCGCTCGGCGCCGTCGAACAGCCCGGCGCGGATGGACGCGTCGGCATTCAGCGTCAACGACCCTTGCGCGCCCGTGGGCGACGCCACCAGCGCCAGCCGCCCGCGCTTGGCCGCGGCCTCGAAGTGCTTCTGCTCATAGCCGGGCGCCAGCCCTGCCCGGCGCGGCAAGATCCAGATCTGCAGGAAATGCGTGCTGCCCTCGGCCGCGTTGACCTCGCTGTGCCGCACGCCGGTGCCGGCCGTCATGCGCTGCACGTCGCCCGGCACGATGGTGGCTGCCTGGCCGGTGCTGTCCTTGTGGGCCAGCGCACCCTCGAGCACGTAGCTCACGATCTCCATGTCGCGGTGCGGATGGGTGCCGAAGCCGGTGCCGGCCGCGATGCGGTCTTCGTTGATCACCCGCAGGTTGCCGAAGCCCATGCGCTGCGGGTTGACGTAGTCGGCAAAAGAGAAGCTGTGGTACGACTTGAGCCAGCCATGGTCGGCATAGCCTCGTTCGTCGGCGCGCAGTGTTTCGATCATCGGTGGCTCCTTGCCACGTCACTGTAGGCAGCCGCCGCGCCGGCGGGGCCGCCGCCGCTTGAAGCGAGCGTTCAAATAAGATGAAACCATGCCGGACCGCCACCACGCCCTGACGCCCGAAGCCCTGGCGATGATGGACACCATCGCGCGCACCGGCAGCTTCGCCGCCGCCGCGCGCGAGCTCGGCAAGGTGCCCTCGGCGCTCACCTACAGCGTGCGCCAGCTCGAGGATGCGCTGGACGTGCTGCTGTTCGACCGCCGTTCGCGCCAGGCGCGGCTCACCGCGGCCGGCGAAGAGCTGCTCAACGAAGGCCGGCGCCTGCTGGTCGAGATGGAGGCCGTGGCCAACCGCGTGCGGCGCGTGTCCACCGGCTGGGAGACGCAGCTGACGATCGCGGTGGACGGCGTGCTGTCGCGGCTGACGATGCTCGAGCTGTGCGAAGCCTTCTTCGCGCTCAGGCCCGACGGCCGGCAGGGCCCGCCGACCCGGTTGCGCCTGCGCACCGAGGTGCTGTCGGGCACCTGGGAAGCGCTCATTTCGGGCCAGGCCGACCTGGCGATCGGCACCCTGGCCGACACGGCCACGCCGCCCGATGTGCAGTCGGCGCCGCTGGGCGAGATGAGCTTCGTGTTCGCCGTGGCGCCGCACCATCCGCTGGCGATGCACGAGGGCCCGATCCCGGATGCCGAGCTGTTGCGCCACCGCGCGGTGGCGGTGGCCGACAGCGCGCAGCGGCTCTCGCCGCGCACCGTGAACCTGCTGCCAGGGCAGGACGTGTTCACCGTCGCCACCACACAGGCCAAGATCGAAGCCCAGGTGCGCTGCCTGGGCTGCGGCTTCGTGCCCGAGCCACTGGCGCGCGAGCACATCCGCGCCGGCCGGCTGGTGGTCAAAGAGGTGGAGCGGCGGCGCCTGGACGCGCGCTTCGGCTACGCCTGGCGCACGACCGGGGGGCCGCGCAAGGCGGCGCAAGGACTGGCGCTGCAATGGTGGCTGCAGCAGCTGGAAAGCCCGACCACGCGGCGCGCGCTGTTGGACCACCATGCCGGCCTGCCGCACGGCGCCGTGGATTGAGACAGATGGCGCACTACGTCGGCCGCTTCGCGCCTTCGCCCACCGGGCCGCTGCATGCCGGCTCGCTGGTGGCCGCGCTGGCCAGCTGGCTGGACGCGCGGGCCCACGGCGGTCGCTGGCTGGTGCGCATCGAAGACATCGATCCGCCGCGCTGCATGGCCGGGGCAGACGGCGTGATCCTGCGCCAGCTCGCTGCGCTGGGCCTCGTGCCGGACGAAGCGCCGGTCTGGCAGTCCGCTCGCGGTGCCCGCTATGCGCTCGCGCTGGACAGGCTGCGTGCGCAAGGACGCGCCTACCCCTGCGCCTGCACGCGCAAGGACATCGAGGCCGCCCTGCGCGCCACGGGCCGGGTGCACCAGCGCCATGAGGAGTGGGTGTATCCCGGCACCTGCCGCCAAGGGCTGCAAGGCCGCCCGGCGCGCGCCTGGCGCTTGCGCTGCGGCGACGATCACCACCCGCTGGTCATCGACTGGCTCGACCGCCGGCTGGGTCCGCAGTGCCAGGACGTGACGCACACCGTGGGCGACTTCGTGCTGCAACGCGCCGACGGTCTGTGGGCCTACCAGCTTGCCGTGGTGGTGGACGACGGCGCCCAGGCCGTCACCCACGTCGTGCGCGGCGAAGACCTGGCGGACAACACGCCGCGCCAGATCCACCTGCAGCGCCTGCTGGGCCTGCCGACGCCCCGCTACCTGCACACGCCGCTGGTGTTCGACGCGCGCGGCGAAAAGCTCTCCAAGCAGCACGGCGCGCCGGCGCTCGACACGAGCCGGCCGCTGCAGGCCCTGCAAGCCGCCGGCCGCGTGCTGGACCTGCCCCCGTTCAATGCCGGCAACGCATCGCAATGGCTGGAACACGCGGTGAGCGCGTGGCGCCAGCGCTGGGTGGCATGATGCGCCCCTTCCAACACGAAAGGACCCTGCCATGACCACCACCGCTTCCGGCCTGCAGTACGACGACACCACGCTTGGCCAGGGCGACGAGGCTCGCGCCGGCCGCACCGTGCGCGTGCACTACACCGGCTGGCTGCACGACCCCGCCCAGCCCAGCGGTCGTGGCCGCAAGTTCGATTCGAGCAAGGACCGCAACGATCCCTTCGAGTTCATGCTCGGCGCCGGCGAGGTGATCCGCGGCTGGGACGAAGGCGTGCAGGGCATGAAGGTGGGCGGCACGCGCGTGCTCACCATCCCGCCGCAACTGGGCTACGGCGCACGCGGTGCCGGCGGCGTGATCCCGCCGAACGCCACGCTCGTGTTCGAGGTGCAGCTGCTCGCCGCCTGAGCAGGGCGCCTGAACGAAAAAGCCCCGCCGTGGCCGGCGGGGCTTTGCTTCTGATGCGCGCTGCTTATGGCCGCGCGATCGTGATCTCAGGAGAAGTCCAGGTCTCCCAGTGGGCCGGGTTGTCGGAGTCGCCCAGCGGCTTGAGCACCGACACCTTCACCACGTACTTGCCGTTGGGCACCGTGAACACCTGCTTCGGGCTGCCCACCGGGCCGACGAAGGTGGTGCCGTCCCAGGTGAACGAGAAGAAGCCGGCCGCCGTGCTGCTGCGCGGCACGTACTGGTCGTCGCTCACGTGGTACCACTTGCGTCCTGTCACCGCGTCGAACGCTTCCAGCTTCACCCGCGAGGCCTGGTGATCCAGGTGGATCAGGAAGTACGGGATGTCGCCATTGGCCATGGTGTAGGTGGCGCCTGTGGGCTGGTTGGTGAGGAAGTCACCGTTCACCTTGGCCAGCCACGGGAAGCCGTTGACCGTGGGCGTGAGCACCGGAAAGCCCTGGTAGTCGCCCTTGAAGCCGGCATAGGGCACACGCAGCGGCGTGCCGCCATCTTGCGGCGTCAGCACCACGTAGCCACCGTACAGGCCCCGGTCGGCCAGCCCGGCCGGCGGGGTGATCTTCACCGTCACATAGCCCAGCTTGCCGGGTTGCACCGTGAGGCTGCCCACGCTGAAGCTCACGTCGGCAAAGCTGTCGAAGAACGACGGCGCGAAGCTGTTGGGCCCGGTGGCCAGCGCCGGCGCATGCGAGACCGTGTAGGTCGTCGCCGACGCGCCGCTGTTGTACACCGTGAGCCAACGCGTGTGGGTGCCGGAGGCATGGCTCTCGCCCAGGGCGAGTTCGCTCGGCTCGATGACCGCGCGGGCCTGCACGGCGCCCGGGATGTCGAGCATGCCGGCGCCCTGCCGGTGCACGTTGTCCAGGAAGCCCAGGCCGGGATTGCCCCACCAGTTCTTCGGATCGGCCGCGTTCTGCAGCAGGTTCTTCACCAGATGCGGGCTGGCCGTCGGCTTGGCCTGCAGCAGCAGCGCGACGCCGCCGGCCACATGCGGAGACGCCATCGAAGTGCCCGACAGCGTGGCGTAGCCGCCCTCCTCCAGCGGATAGGTGGAGTAGATCAGGCCGCCCGGTGCGCCGATGTTGGGCTTGAGGCTCAGGTCAGGGGCCAGGCCGTAGGAGCTGAAGCTGGAAATCAGCCCACCCGTCGGGTTGACGAAGCTGCCGCTCTGGTTGGTCCAGGTCATCGTGACCGGCCCGCCGGCCAGGCGGCCGTCGATCAGCGCGCCTTCGGTATCGGAGATCGCCACCACCGGGATGGTGATGGGCGTGGCGCCTGCCACCGTGGGGCTGATGCGGCCGGGCGCGTTGTTGTACAGCACCATGCCGGCGGCGCCGGCGGCCTGCACGTTGACGGCCTTCTGGTGGAAGGTGCAGCCGCCGCGGCGCACCAGCGCCACCAAGCCGTTGAGGCTGCCGGCCGGCAGGGCCGCGCAGGCGTCCGCGGTGGACGCGACCGTGCCCGTGCGTCCCATCGGCATGCTGCCCGAGGTGGGCGGCAGCGGGGAGCCCGTGGCCGGCGCGTAGCCGATCGCGGTGTTGTCCGGCGACACGGTGAAGGTGGACAGCGTCACGTGCGTGTTGTCGTACGCCGCCACGCCGATGACCTTCTTGCCCACGCCGGGCGCGCTGCCCGCGTACAGGCCGCTCGCACCGCTGTTGCCGTAGGAGGCCACCACGATCAGACCCTTGTCCACCAGCCGGCTCGCCGCCTGGGCGGTGGGGTATTGCGGCCACTGGAAGGCCGAGCCGATGCTGATGTTGAGCACCTGCATGCCGTCGGCATACGCGCGCTCCATGGCGGCCAGCATCACGTCGGAGCTGGTGGAGCCGTCGCAGCCGAACACGCGATAGGCGCCGAAGGTCACGCCGGGCGCCACGCCCTTGACCGTGCCGTTGGCGCCGATGATGCCGGCCACGTGCGTGCCATGGCCGTTGCAGTCGTCGGGGCGCGCGTCGGGGGCCGGCACCGGGTTGTAGCCCGGGCTGTCGGGGTCGGCGTTGTACGCGTCACCCACGAAGTCCCAGCCGGCCACGATGCGGGCGCTGGGGAAAGGCGTGCCGTTCGGAACGCCGGTGCCGCCGAGGTCGGCGTGGTCGATGTCGATGCCGGTGTCCATCACCGCCACCTTGACGCCGGCGCCGGTGAGGCCGAGGGTGTTCTGCGCGACGTCGGCACCGGTCATCGCGACCGCAGTGGCGAGGTCGGCCGCGTGGCCCCCATTGAACTTTTGCGTCTTCGGCGCCTGGATGGTCTCCACCGGGTACAGCGCCTTCACGCCGGGCACGCGCATCAGCTTGGCGCGGTCGGCCGCACTCACCTCGACCGCCAAGCCATTGAACAGATGGTGGTAGGCACGGCGCTCTGTGAAGCGCACACCTGCGGCCAGCGCCGAGCGACGGAACGAGCTCTTGTCCGACTGGGCGGCCAGCAGGCTGCGGCCTTCGACGACCGGTGCGCCGTTGAGCTCGACGAACCACAGGCGCGTGCCTTCGCCGGCCGAGCGCTGCACGGACTGCGCTTGCGCGCCCGTGGCACCGAGCGACAGCACCGCGGCTGCGCATAGCAGCAACGCGGAACCTGACTTCCTCATGGGTGATCTCCTTGGGTGAGCGCCCGGCTCCTTGTGAAAGCCGCGCGCGGCGGGGTTATGCCCTCGCGAACCCGTACTGCCTTGCGTTGGCCGAGTGGATCGGTTCCCGCCCGAGTTGTCGCGACTGCGAGCGCCGATGCTGCCGCGTTTGTTAACAAGCGTCAGCAGGAGTCACCTGGACGGCCCCCAAGAACTAGGGGGAGGGCTTGACCCAGCAGACAAGAACGACAAAGCCCGCCAGGGGCGGGCTTTGTGAGGGAGCCGGTACGGTCAGCGGCGGCGCTCGACCTGCTGGCGGCCGCGCGCCGGGCGCGCCGGCCGGCTGGGGCGGAAGCCTTCCGGACCGTTGCGCTGCGGGCGGCCGGCAAAGATCTGCGGCTCGGGCTGCCGCGGCTCGAGGCCGGCGATCTTCGCCACCGGGATCTGCTGCGTGGTGAACTGCTGGATGCGCTTGATCATCAGCAGGTCGCGGCGCTCGGCCAGCGTGACGGCAAGGCCCGAGCGGCCCGCGCGGCCGGTGCGGCCGATGCGGTGCACGTAGTCCTCGGGTTTCATCGGCAGGCCGTAGTTGATGACGTGGCTGACCGTCGGCACGTCGATGCCGCGCGCGGCCACGTCGGTGGCCACCAGCACGCGCAGCTGGCGCTGGCGCAAACCCTGCAGCACCCGGTTGCGGCGGCCCTGCGGCATGCCGCCGTGCAGCGCCGCCACCGCGTGGCCCATGTCGGCCAGGCGTTCGGCCAGCCCCTCGGCCTGCTGCTGGGTGCTGGTGAACACCACGGCCTGCTCGACGGCGCGCTCGGTCAGCAGATGCTCCAGGATCGCATCCTTGTGGCGCAGATTGTCCGCCCAGTGCAGCCGCTGCTCGATGTTGGCGTGCGCATCGGTGTGCGAGGCCACCGCGATGGTCTGCGCGTCGTCGGCCAGCAGTTCCTGCGCCAGACGGCCCACATGGCCGGCGAAGGTGGCCGAGTACATCACCGTCTGGCGCTGCGCCGGCGTGGCGGCCGCGATGTGGTGAATATCCTCGATGAAGCCCATGTCCAGCATGCGGTCGGCTTCGTCGAGCACCAGCATCTCCACGTTCGCCAGCACGGCCTTGCCCTGGCCCAGGTGGTCGATCAGCCGACCGGGCGTGGCGATCAGGATGTCCAGCGGCCCGCGCAGCGCCTTCAGCTGCGCGCCATAGGGCACGCCCCCCACCACGGTGGCCACGCGCAGGCCCTGCACATGGCGGCCGTAGGTCATGGTGGCCTTGGCCACCTGCAGCGCCAGCTCGCGCGTGGGCGTGAGCACCAGCACGCGCGGGCCGTGCACCACGCCCTTCTCGCGGCGCTTGCTGCCCTCGCCGCGCGCGTCCAGCACGCGCTGCAGCGCGGGCAGCGCGAACGAGGCGGTCTTGCCGCTGCCGGTGGACGAGGACACGCGCAAATCGCGGCCCTGCAGTGCGGGCGGAATGGCTTGCGCCTGCACTTCGGTGGCCTCGCCGTAGCCGGCGTCGGCGATCGCGCGCAGCAGCGCGGCGTGCAATCCCAGGGATTCGAAACTCATGATCTCTTTTCTCTCGAACAAACAAGGGCGCCTGGCGCCCAGCAGGGCGCCGCGCCCGCGGTGGGAATACCCACCGAGGTGAGGTCGCTTGAAAACGCAATGACCCTGGGTGCCCAACTGGCACGGGGGAACGGTGTTGTCGCCGCGACGGCATCGCCGCCAACCGTTCCGCAAGGGAGTCCGAGACGCGTCATTGCCAGCTTGCTTGCGGCCGACGCGGTTCGAGAGGTCAGAGGGGATGAACGAATTGCCCCGGCGAACACCGGGGCAAGTTCGGCATTGTACGCGATCCCTTGCAAGACCCCACACGCCGGCAGATGTCGCCTGCCTGCATCAGCCGGGGTAACCAGGGGTAAAGGCACTTCGCTTGCCAAGGAGCTTGGAACCAATATCGGTGCGACAACGCCAATACTCTGCGGAGGTCCCCCATGAACCGCGTGCTCTCCTGGCCCGAAACGCCCATCGTCCCCGGCCTGCTGCGCCCGCTGAAGTCAGGCCGCAGCGAAACCGTGGTGACCGAACAGCGCACCGTGCGTTTCGAGCTGCCGCTCGGCGTGGTGGAGATGGGTTTCCTGGCGAAGGACCAGGCGCTGGAGCCGGGCACGCGGGTGTACGTCTGGTGGAAAGGCGGCGGCTTCGTCTGCGCCTCGGTCGCCGAAGCGCGCGCCGAGGAATACCGTTCGCGCGCCATCGCCGAACGGGTCAACG
>JBFLWE010000060.1:17554-39036 GCA_040758375.1 Pseudomonadota bacterium | reverse complement strand
TCCTTACGGATCAAGGCTTGCGCAGGTTATCGGTGATTGCGGGGCGAACTTGAGGCACGATGTCCACCGGCACGGCCAGGGCCACGGGCGGCGTCGCAGCCTCGGCGGGCGCTGAGGCGCTGGCCTCGGGCGCTTCGGGCGTGCTGCCGAAGAAGCGCTCCTCGGCCTCGCGGTTCATCACGATGATGCTGATGCGGCGGTTCACCGGATGCAAAGGGTCGTGGCGGTCGAACAGCACGCTGGAGGCCAGGCCTTGCACGCGCAGCACCTGGTCCTCGCGCAGGCCGCCGGCCAGCAGTTCGCGGCGCGACGCATTGGCGCGGTCGGCCGAGAGTTCCCAGTTGCTGTAGCCGCGCAGACCCGACGAATAGGGCTGCGCGTCGGTGTGGCCTTCCAGCGTCAGCCGGTTCGGCACCTCGGCCAGCACGCCCCCGATCTCGGCCAGCAGCTCGCGCATGTAGGGCTTCACGACCGCGCTGCCGGAGTCGAACATCGGGCGGTTCTGCTCGTCGACGATCTGGATGCGCAGGCCGTCGGCCGTCATGTCCAGCCGGATCTGCGAGCTGATCGGCGCCAGCCGCGAGTTGGCCTTGATCTTCTGCTCGACCTTCTTCTTCAGGTCTTCCAGGCGCGCGATCTCGGCGCGGATCTGCTCGGCCTTCAGCGCCTTGAGGTTCACGTGGGCGCGGTCGGCGGTGACCTCGCCGCGCTTGACCTGGCCGGTGGTGCGCGTGAGGTCCTGGCCGCCGCCCTTGATCACGTGCGAGGCGTCGCCTGCGCCCGAGCCGGCCGACAGCAGCGCGATCTTCAGCGGCGACGAGAAGTAGTCGGCGATGCCCTTCTTGTCGCCCTCGGTGGTGGAGCCGAGCAGCCACATCAGCAGGAAGAACGCCATCATCGCCGTCACGAAGTCGGCATAGGCGATCTTCCACGCGCCGCCATGGTGGCCATGGCCGCCGCGCTTGATCTTCTTGACGATGATCGGCTGAAGCTTCTTGCTATCTCCAGCCATGATGGCCCCCCCCCGATGCGCCTTCGGCGCCTCCCCCCCAGGGGGGCGCCTCCGACGGACCGGCGAAGCCGGATCCGTGGAGGCCGCTTGGCTGGCAGCGTACCCCTGCGTCGAGCAGATCGATCATCGGAGCGCCGGTCATGCCGGTTTTTTCCCTTTGACGTGGTTCTCCAGCTCGCTGAAGCTGGGGCGCTCGGTGGAATACAGCACCTTGCGGCCGAACTCCACCGCCACCTGCGGCGCATAGCCTTGCATGCTGGCCAGCAGCGTGGTCTTGATGCACTGCAGCTCCTTGCTGCTCTCGTCGGTCTTCTGCTCCAGCAGCCCGGCCAGCGGCTCGAAGAAGCCGTACGACAGCAGGATGCCGAGGAAGGTGCCCACCAGCGCCGAGCCGATCATCTGGCCCAGCACCTGCGGCGGCTGGCCCACCGAGCCCATGGTGTTCACCACGCCCAGCACCGCGGCCACGATGCCGAAGGCCGGCAGGCCGCCGGCCAGGCGCTGCAGCGCCGCCACCGGCGCGTGGTTCTCGTGGTGGTGCGTCTCGATCTCGCTGTCCATCAGCGACTCGATCTCGTGCGCATTGAGGTTGCCGGACACCATCATGCGCAGGTAGTCGGTCATGAACTCGATGGCGTGATGATCCTTGCCGATGGTGGGGTACTTCTGGAAGATGGGCGATTCGTGCGGCGTCTCGACGTCGTTCTCGATCGACATCAGGCCTTCCTTGCGCGCCTTCTGCAGGATGTCGTACATCAGCGCCATCAGCTCCATGTAGCGCGCCTTGGTGTACTTGCTGCCCTTGAAGCAGGCGCCCAGGCCGGCCGCCGCGGCCTTCAGCACCTTGGGCTGGTTGGTGGCGATGAAGGCCCCGACGGCCGCGCCCATGATGGTGGTCAGCTCGAAGGGCAGCGCCTTCAGCACCACGCCGATGTTCCCGCCGTGCACGATGAACACGCCGAACACGCAGGCTAGAGCGACGACCCAACCGATGATGACGAACATGAGGGCAGCAGGCGGACGACCAGATTCGTTCTCAGGCCTTATCGGCCCGGGAGAGGGTGTCTTGAGTGTCGATGTGGCGCCGGATGTGCGGTCGCCGCATCTGGGCAGGTTTCCCGGCGCTGTTCGCGCCACCGCCGGGCCGGCGCCCCGCAAAAGAAGACGGGCCTCGAAAGGCCCGCGGAAACAGCACAGGGGATGTGCCAGGAGGAGACAAGCAAGACTGGAAAACCGAATCCTGGTATGCCTTTTCGGCGCAGGAAGGGAAAAGTTAAGCGTTCAGTGCAGGCAGAGCGAGCCCGCGGCCTTGCCTTTGCCGGCGCGCGCGGGAGGATTGCACAGTCCGCACACGAAATGCTTGGCGATCTCGTGCGGATGGGTCACGAAGTGGCCGCCGCACCTGGAGCACCTGGTCATCGTGAGCATGCCGTTGTCGATGAACTTCACCAGGCGCCACGCGCGGGTGACCGACAGCAGCGGCTCCAGCCCTTGAGCCTGGGTCTGCTCCATGTAGAGCTGGTAGGCCTTGATCACGGTGTCGATCTCGTCGATCTCGGCGCTCTTGTTCAGGTATTCGTGGATGTTCAGGAACAGGCTGGCATGGACGTTGGGCTGCCAGGTCATGAACCAGTCGGTGGAAAACGGCAGCTGGCCCTTCGAAGGCGATTTGCCCGACACCTCCTTGTACAGGCGCAGCAGGCGCTCGTACGAAAGGTCGGTCTCCGACTCCAGCACCTGCAAGCGCGCTCCCAGCTTGATCAGCGTGACGGCGCGTTCGATCTGCTTGGCTTCGGTGAGGATGCTCTTCTGACGGGTCATGGCGTTCTCTCTTCTGGCTTCGTCCCTCTGGGACAGGCCGCAAAGCGGCCAGGGGCGGTTTCCGTTAGCGCCCGCTTCGGGATCCGGGTTTCCCGGTCACGAAGCGCAGCCCCTTCGGGGGGCGGCCGCGAGGCGGCCGGGGGTCAAGCTGCCTCTTGGTGGCGGCCGGCCATGAGAATCGAAGCATGCAGGCGGGAGGCACTTTCGTTGGCCGCGCTCTTGCCGTGGCTGGTGAGCAGGCTCCAGACGATGTCGTCGTCCATGCGGAAGCGGCACAGCAGCGTGTTGCCGGAAGCGATCTTCATCATCTGCGCCGGCGTCAGCGCGGCGATCAGGGCGGCAGTCTCCTCCGAGACACCGAGGCGGTAGAGAGCCTGGTCGCGGTCGGCGCGGATCAGGCTCTGCGCCAGCATCAGGTACGACAGGTTGGCTTCACGGATCTCGGCGAGGATCTGCTCGGTGTTCATGGGCTTGCTCCTTGTCTGCTGTCTTCAAAAGTGCGTTCAGCGTGGAACGGATTCTGAAGAGCCCAACAAACCGGAAACATCAGCCCATTTCGGTGGCTTGAGTCCCGCTTCTTCCGTACCCGCTGTCAGGCAAATTCCTACAGGATTGCCGGGCAGCAGGCACGGGACGTGACGAAGATCACGCCGGGTCGCGTGTCTTGGCGTGGCCGGAGGTGACAGGCTGTGACGTCTGTCGCGCGCCGGCGGCACCGGCCTGTTGCGTGGTGGCTTCCCAGCGCTTGGCGGCTTCCACCAGCTTGGCGAAGGCCTCGCCGTCTTGCAGCAGCGCGCGCTTGGTGTGCAGGTCCAGCGGCTGCTCGATGCCCGACTCGTCGCGCGGCATGCGGTCGTCGCGCACCGACTTCAGCAGCCGCTCGATCTCGGCGGCCGCGTGCGCCGGCGTCTGCAGCAGCACCAGGCGCTTCATCTTGTCGGGGTTGTTGGGCACGTGGCACTGGTCGCACTGGCCTTCGCGCAGGCGCAGCGCCAGCTGCTTGTAGGAGGCGTCGAGCTGCCCGAGATAGGGGTTCTCGGCGCGGAACAGGCCGTCGAACACGGTCACCGCCGGCTGGGTGCGGCCCTTGTCGTCGGTCCACATCCACTGCCCGTCCTTGAAGTTCGTGGGTGCCGGCAGCGGCGTCACCTGCACCAGCGCCGTCTTGTCGCTGTGCACCGTGAACTGGGCCGACTTGACGCGCCGGATGGCCGGGTCCCACCACAGCAGGACCTCGCGCGTGCCCTGGTACATGGACCACTTCTCGGACTCGTGCCAGAACGGATACGGGAACTGCCCCGGCTGCAGCCTGTTGCGGAACGCCGCGCGCACGCGCACCTGGAACAGGCGTTCGCGCTCCACGTACTGCACCGCGTGCTCGCCGTTGAACATGAACAGCGGCAGGTACATGCCGGTCAGCACGTCGGGCGCGAACTGCGTCAGCGAGCTTTCCTTCAGCGTGAGTTTCGGGTCCTTCTGCCGGCCCCACAGCACGAAGTCGGCCAGCTTGTCGCGCAACGCCGAGTCGTGAAACAGGCCCCGCCGACAGGCCTCGAACGCGCGCTGATCGCCCGGCGCGGCCAGCGGGCATTGGCGCGACAGCTCGTCGGCGAGCTGCGCCGCCACCAGTCGGGCCTCGCGCCACAGAGCGGCATCCGGCTCATCGGCCTGCGCGCCGGGAAGAAGACAAAACGACGCCAGGGCCGCCGCGGCGGCCCGTCTCCAGATCGATTTCATGAGATTCCCCTGATGTTTGTTGCTTGACGTACTGCTTGAACTGCTACAACCACGGCCTCGTGCCGCTCAGCCGACGATGCGTCCGAAGCGGTCGACTGCCACCATCTCGACGTAACGAGATCCTGTGCTGTTGTCCGGCGAAAACGCCACGCGGTAGCCGCCCAGGTCGGTGCGCAGCCCCGCCAACGCTTCCCTCAGCCGCGCGCGGCTGGGCACGCCGTTCCTGCCGGCGGCGCTGCGCGCGGCCTCCACGGCCACGCGGCCGGCGATGTAGCCTTCGAGCGTGGTCACGCCCAGCGTGGCACCGTTGCCGAAGGCTTCGAGGTCTTTCTTGGCCTGGGCCACCACGCCCACGCCCAGCGCGGTGGGCCGCGGCACCACCAGGCTCATCACCACGCTGCGGTTGATGCGGGCCACGCCGTCCACCAGCTCCTGCCCGGCGAACGAGGACGAGAAGAACATCCCCGCGTACTGCGACTGCGGCATCAGCTCGACGATGCCGAGGATGGGCGCCGCATTGGTGGTGAACAGCACGCAATCGAGGTTCGCATCGAGCAACTGGCGCGCGGCCGGCTGCAGGTTTTTGTTGTTGCGGTCGATCGGCACCGTGACCGCGGGCTGCACGCCCACGGTGTCGAGCGCCTTGGTCATCGCGTTCAGGTTGGCCTTGGACGTGTCCTGCAGGTACACGTAGCCCACCCGGCGCATGCCGAAGTCCTTGATGTAGCGCACCATGCGCTGGTATTCGACGTCGTAGCCGGCGCGCACGTGGCACACGCCGGGGTGCTCGCCCTCGCGGATGCCCATGTTCCCGCTGGCCGTGCCCAGCATCGCGATCTGCGCCTGGGTCACCACAGGCAGCACCGCCTCGGCGGCGGCGCCGCTGGTCAGGCCCAGCAGCGCCACGGCGCCCTGGTCGATCAGCTGCTTGACGTTGCCGACGCAGCGGTCTTTCACGCCGCCGTCGTCCAGGGTCGCGAGCTCGTAGCGCAGGCCCTTGGCGGCGTCGGCCCTGGAGGCCGCGGCAAAGGCAGCGAGGATGCCGGCCCGCACGTCTTGCCCGTAGCGGGCCTGGCCGCCGGTGAGCGAGGCAGACTGGCCGAAGGTGATCGCCTGGCCCTGGGCCGACGACGCACCGGACCAGCCCAGGCCGGCTGCGAACAACGAGAGCGCAGGCGCGCCCACCACCAATTGACGGCGCTTCACGATCGATCTCCCTGAACTTGTTTGGGCGCGACTTTACCCGACCAGACGGCCGTAGCGGTCCACTGCGATGAGGTCCACGTAGCGCGAGCCTTGCGTACCGCCGGCAAACTCGACGCGGTAGCCGCCCAGGTCGCTGCGCAGGCCCGCGAGCACCTCGCGCATGCGGTTGCGGGTGAGGTTGCCGACCTTGAGCGCGCTGTGCGCGGCCTCCACCGCCACGCGGCCCGCAATGTAGCCCTCGAGCGTGGTGATGCCCATGCGCGCGTTGCCAGGCAGCAGCGCCAGATCGCGCTCGCACTGGCTCACCACGTTCACGCCCTTGGCGTTGGGACGCGGCACCACCATGCTCATCACGCAGCTTTGCTGCTTGCTGGTGAGCGTGTCCACCAGGTCCTGGCCGGCGAACGACGAGGCGTAGAACAGCCCGGGAAACTTGGCCCGGTGCATGTGGTCGATGATCCTGGCCACCGGCGCGGCGTTGGCGGTGAACAGCACGCAGTCCAGGCGCGCATTGAGCAGCTCGGTGGCAATGGGCTCGAACGAGCTGCTGTTGCGGTCGATCGCCACGGTGACCTTGGGCTCCATGCCGGCCGTGGCCAGCGCCTGCGTCAGCGCCTCCAGGTTGGCCTTGGTGGTGTCGCCCAGGTAGACCACGCCCACGCGGCGCAGGCCGAAGTCCTTGGCGTAGTTGACCATGCGCTTGTACTCGGCGTCGTAGCCGGCACGCACGTGAAAGGCGTTGCTCACGTTGGCGGCACGGATGCCCATGTTGCCGCTGGCGGTGCCCAGCAGCGCGATCTGCGCATCCTCCACCACCGGCAGGCAGGCCTCGGCGCCGGCGCCGCTGGTCAGGCCCACCAGCGCGGTGACGCCGGAGTCCACCAGTGTCAGCGCGTTCTGCAGGCAGCGGCTGCGCACGCCGCCGTCGTCCAGCGTGACCAGCTCGAAACGCACGCCGGTGGAGGCCTCGTTCCGGTTCGCCGCGGCAAAGGCGGCGGCGATGCCGTCGCGCACGTCCTTGCCGTAGGAGGCCTGGCCGCCGGTGAGCGAGGCCGATTGGCCGAAACGCACCACGCGCGAGGCGCTCAAGGCCTGGCGCGGAACGGCCGACAAGACACTGACGGCGCCCGCCGACGCGGCGAGCATGAAGTTTCTGCGCTTCATCGCTTTCTCCCTGAGTTGCGCCGCGGAATGACGGCACTACGAGAGCGTCTTCGGCGGGCAAAGCTCGCGCTTTCAGCGCTTCTTACACTCTGTTTCGGCAGTCACATGATGAAGATCAGGATCGCGGCGCTGGCCGTCGGCATGTTGTGCCAGGCGGCGTTGGCCGATGGCAGCCTTCCGATGCGGGGTTTTCGGGGGCTGCTGTGGGGCGACCCGCCGGCTCACCTCGGGCCGGCCGAGCTGGTGCAGCGCGAGGGCGAGGTGCGCTGCTACCGGCGCCTGCAGGAGAACCTGCTGTTCGGCGACAACGCGCTGCGGACCGTGCACTGGTGCTTTCATCGCGACCGGCTGTTCCAGGTGCAGATCGAAGCGCACACCGACCTCGACAGCCTGCGTGCCGAGTTCGAACGCGGCTACGGCCCGCCCGACGAACGCTCGCCCGTGACGGCGCGCTGGGGCGATGCGCAAGCGGCCGTGAGCGCCGAGCTGGCGGCCTCGGCGCCCGGTGCGCCCGCCAGGCTGCGCCTGCAGGCGCGCGAGTTTGCGCCCGTGCGGCCGTAGCGCGGCATCACACCGCGCCGAGCACCCGCAGGTGGTCCAGGCGCACTTTCACTTCGCCGATGCCCACCCCGCGCAACACCGCCTGCCGCGACAAGGCGGTGTCGCGCCGCACCGGCGGCATGTACAGGCCACCGTCGGCGCGCCGCAGCGCCGCGACCAGCGGCGTGTGGGCCTTGGCGCCGCGGCGCACGACGATGGCGGTTTCGCCGGAACGCAACAGCACGAAGCTGCCGGGCGGGTACAAGCCCAGCACGCGCAGCAGCGCGGCCCCCACAGGATCGGGCACGCCGGCCGGGCTGAGGCAGGCGTCGCGCGCGGCCAGCGCCGGCGAAGCGGGCTGGCGGGTGGCGCGGCGGCTGAGCTTGGCGGTGTACACGTCCACCCGGTGCAGCAACTGGGCCAGGCGGGCCTCTGGCTGCGCCGGCAGCTCGGCGTCGCGCGTGCCTTTTTCGTGGTGGCGGCGCACCGCCTCGAGCCACAGCGCATCGTGCACGCCGGCCTTGGCCAGCAGCGCGGCGCTGCGCTGTGCATGCGACTCGACCTCCTCGCGCTGTGCCTGTGACAGCGGATCGGCCTGCCGCGCCAGTGCATCCTGCGTGGCCGACATCGAGATGTTCATCGTCAGCGCGGCCAGCACCAGGGTCTGCACTTCCTGTGCCGGCCACTCGAACCAGGTGGCGCAGAGCTCGCCCACCAGCGCGCACAGCATCGCGTGGTGCGCGCTGTAGCGGTCCACTTCGGTGGCCGCGGTCTGCATCAGCAGGTACAGCCCGGCGTCGGGGTCGCGCGCGGCCAGCTCGCGCATCTGCGCGGCCGCCGCCTGCAGGCGCCCGGCCCAGGCGCCGTCGGGCTCCACCACGCGCAGCAAGCCGGCGATCTGGCGCTTGCAGTCGTCCCAGCCCTGCAGGGCCTGCATCGGCTTGAACGGGGGCAACAGCTCGGTTTCAGGGAAAGGCGCGACGGGTTCGGCAGGCAGGCTCGACACAACGAAAGCGGATGCAAGGCGGTGGTGCCCGGGGTATCGGCATTGGGCCCGCGAGGCTGAGCGCGCGGCTTGACGCCGCGCAAGCGCCGGGCGCGAAACAGCACCGGTTTTGCCGCCTTGCTTGCGGCATCGGACAGTGCACGCCGACGCGATGATCGGCGCATGAACCCAAGCTCCGCCCCGCATCCGTCTGCCGCGCTGGTGGTGATCAGCGGCGGCCCCGAGACCGGCGGCCGCCGCACGAGCGCGCGCCCACCCACCGCGCGCCTGCTCAAGGCGCTGCCGCGCGCCGGGCGGGTGCTGCAGATCGGCGACGACGGCGGTGCGCTGCAGCGTGAATACTGCGCGCGCCACCCGGGCTGCGAATGGGTGGCCACCCCGGGCCTGCCCGGCGAGCCGATGCCGCCTTTCGACGCGATCGTGCTGGCCTGCGCGCTGCAAACGCTGGAGGATCCGCTGGCGTCGCTGCGTGCGCTGGCGGCCTGGGCCGACGCGCGCACGCAGCTGGTGCTGGACATTGCGAACGAAGCCTCGTTCGCCACGTTGCGCCGCATCGCCGAAGGCGATCTCACCGAAGCCGTCGACGGCGCCGGCAGCAGCGTGGCCTTCGCATCGCCGGCCTCGCTGTACAAGCTGCTGATGGACGCCGGCTGGATGCCCACCGTGGCCGACGCTGGCGCTGCCACGCCAAAGGCCGACGCCGCCAGCGCCGCGTGCCTGAGCCTGGCCGAAGCGCTGGGCGTGCCGCGCGCCACCGCACAGCGCACCCTCGGGCTGCAGCGACTGGCCGTGCGCGCGCAGCGTGGCTTCGACGCCGCGCCGGCCGAAGCGGGCCCCGCGCGCTTTGCGGTGGTGGTGCCCACCACGCGCGAGAACCAGCTGCGCCTGAACGTGGAGTGCTCGCCCGGGCTGCGCGAGGTGGGCGCGCGCATCGTGTCCTACCGCCATGCCGCCAGCCCCGCCGACGCGCTGCAGGGCTCGCTGCAGCATGTGCAGGAAGACTGGGTGCTGCTGTGCCACCAGGACGTGTACTTCCCCGCGGGCTTCGGCGAGCGGCTCAACGCGCTGCTCGCGCAGGTGCCGCCCGGGGAACGCGCGCGCACGCTGATCGGCTTTGCCGGCATGGGCGTGAACCGGCAGACCCACGCCTACGAAAAGGCCGGCTTCGTGATCGACCGGCTGCACCGCTTCGACCATCCGGCCAGCGACGCCGCGGTGTCGATCGACGAGCTGGCACTGGTGGTCGCACGCGACAGCGTGCACCGCATCGACCCGCGCATGGGCTGGCACCTCTGGGCCACCGAGCTGTGCCTGGCCGCCATCTGCGAACACCAGGTGTTCCCGCGCATCGTGCGGCTGCCGCTGTTCCACAACTCGCTCAACGACTACCAGCTGCCCGGCTCGTTCTACGAATCGGCCGAGAAGCTGATGGCCAAGTACCCCGGCTTCGGACCGATCGCCACGCTGTGCGGCACCCTGGATGCGCAGTTCCTGGCGCAGGCCGGCCGCAGCGAACGCTGATCCACCCCTCACACGCACACCGCCATGCTCCAGTGCTGCATCTGCCAACAAAGCGTCGACCGCTGGCTGCCCCACCCTCAGATCGCGCAGCGCAGCGAGTTCATGAAGCTGATGCGCGCGGTGGGATCCGACCTGAGCGTCTACCAGTGCCCCCGCTGCGGCTGCAATGACCGCGACCGCCACCTGCGCTTGTACATGGAGGCCGTGGGCCTGCCGGCTCAGATGACCGGCGCGCGGGTGCTGCACCTGGCGCCCGAGGCGCACCTGGAGCGCTGGATCCAGCAGCTGCAGCCCGCCCGCTACGTGCGAGGCGACCTGCATCCCACCCGGCCCGGGCATGTGAAGCTCGATGCCGAGCAGCTGCCCTTCGACGACGGCAGCTTCGACCTGATCATCTGCAACCACGTGCTGGAGCACGTGAGCAGCCCCGAGCGCGCGCTCGCCGAGTTCCGCCGCTGCCTGGGCCCCAAGAGCCTGCTGATCGCGCAGACGCCGTTCGCGCCGCTGCTGAAGAAGACTTTCGAACTCGACGAGACGCCCACGCCCGATTTCGCCAAGCTGTTCTACGGCCAGGAAGACCATGTGCGCCTGTTCGGCGCCGACATCGTGGACTACTTCCGTGGGGCAGGCTTCCAGGGCAGCCTGCTGGCGCACGAGGCGGTGCTGCCAAAGGTGGACGCGCAGGCCAGCGGCTGCAATGCGCTGGAGCCCTTCTTCCTCTTCTACACGCCGGGGCAGCCGCAATGACCACGATCACCACGCTGATCCCCGCGTACAAGAAGGACTACCTGGCCGAGGTGTTCTGGGGCCTGGCGCGCCAGACCTTCAAGGACTTCCGCGTCATCCTGTCCGACGACAGCCCCGACGCCGAGATCACCCGCCTGATCCGCGACGGCCACTTCGCCGGCCCGCTGGCCAAGCTCAACCTCACCGTGGTGCGCGGGCCGTGCAATGCACGTCGCAACCACGAGCAGCTGCTCGAGCTGTGGGCCGGACAGACGCCGCTGGTGCACTTTCACCTCGACGACGACATCATCTACCCGGACTTCTACCGCTCGCACGCCACGGCCCACGGCCGGGCTCCCTGCGGCGTGAGCGTGAGCCGCCGCTGGCTCAGCGGCAGCGACGGCCGGCCCGCACTGGAGCTGCCCATCCCCGATGCGATCGCGCAGCGCAACGAACGCATCGTGGACGTGGGCAGCGAGACGCTGTTCGCCACCACCGCCGCCGTGTGCGAGAACTGGCTGGGCGAGCTGTCGAACATGGTGTTGAGCGCCGACGCGGCCCGGCTATACCCGATGCCGCCGCTCAATGGGCTGTCGTACTACGCGCTGCTGGACATCGGCCTGGTGCTGGAGGTCTCGCGCCACCTGCCGGTGGTCTTCATCCAGGACCACCTGGGCGTGTTCCGCCAGCATGCGGAGCAGACGACCACCCGCAACCGCCACACGCACGGGGGCCGCGTCGCCTTTCTCGCGTGGGTCACCTACGCGCTGGCGGCCTGGCGCGAGCACCGCATCAGCGCGCAGCAGGCCGTCAACGCGGTGCAGATCGCCTCGCGCCGCATCCTGCAGCACTTTGCCGACGACGAGGTGATGGCCGTGTACTTCGGGCTGCTGGAGCGGCATGCCGCCGACCTGGACCAGCTGCACGCCGCCTACACCCGGTTCTGGAACCAACTGCTGGCCAGCAACGACGCCACGCGCCCGTTCGCCGCAGCAGCGCCGGCCGAAGCCACCGCCGAGCCGGCCTGACCCCGCACGCAGACCCAGGGGGACCTTCGCATGACCTCGCCCAAGCCCATCTATGTGACCCAGCCCGAGCTGCCGCCGCTGGACGAGTTCATGCCCTACCTGGAGCAGATCTGGTCGAGCCGCGTGCTCACCAACGGCGGCCCGTTCCACAAGCAGCTCGAAGCCGCGCTGTGCGACCACCTGGGCGTGCAGCACATCTCGCTGTTCGCCAACGCCACCATCGCGCTGGTGACCGCGCTGCAGTCGCTGCGCATCACCGGCGAGGTGATCACCACGCCCTATTCCTTCGTCGCCACCGCGCACTCGCTGCTGTGGAACGGCATCAAGCCGGTGTTCGTGGACGTGGACCCCGACACGCTGAACCTCGACCCCGCGAAGATCGAGGCGGCGATCACGCCGCAGACCACCGCCATCCTGCCGGTGCATTGCTACGGCCGACCCTGCGACACGCAGGCCATCCAGCAGATCGCCGACATCTACAACCTGAAGGTCATCTACGACGCGGCCCATGCCTTCGGCGTGCGCACGCCCGGCGCCAGCCTGCTCGCCGCGGGCGACCTGTCGGTGCTGAGCTTCCATGCCACCAAGGTGTTCAACACCTTCGAAGGCGGCGCGATCGTGAGCCCCGACGCGCGCAGCAAGCAGCGCATCGACCATCTGAAGAACTTCGGCTTCGTCAACGAGACCACCGTGGTGGCGCCGGGCATCAACGGCAAGATGAGCGAGTTCAACGCGGCACTGGGCCTGCTGCAGCTCAAGCATGTGGACGCTGCCATCGCGCGCCGCGAGCGCATCGACGCGATGTACCGCACGCTGCTGGCCGGCCTGCCCGGCATCACGCCGCTGGCGCGGCCGGCGGGCGTGCAGTGGAACCATGCCTACTTCCCGATCCTGGTGGACCCTTCCTTCCCGCTCGGCCGCGACGGGCTGTACCAGCTGCTGCGCGACCACGGCGTCCACGGGCGGCGCTACTTCTACCCACTGATCTCCGACTTCCCGATGTACCGCGGCCTGCCCTCGGCCGACCCCGAGCGGCTGCCCCACGCACGGCGCGCAGCCTCGCAGGTGATCTGCCTGCCGATGTATCCCTCGCTGGCCGATGAACAAGTGCAGCGCATCGCGACGCTGATCCGCGGCGCGGCCACCGCACGCACGGTCGCGTTGCCGCAGGCCGACCCCGCCCTGATGGTGTAGCCATGAACCCGATCGACCATTCCGGCAAGACAGTGCTGGTCACCGGCGCCTGCGGCGTCACCTCGCGCACCATCGTGCGCGCGCTGCGCAAGAGCGCCGCCTTCCGCCACACGCGCCTGGTGGGCACCGACATCTGCGACAACCCGTTCGCGCTCTACGAAGGCCTGTACGAACGCATCTACCGCGTGCCGCTGCACAGCCGCGGCGACGACTACCAGCGTGTGATCGAGCGCATCTGCGCCGACGAGAAGGTGGACGCCGCGATCGTGGTGCCCGAGCCCGAGGTGCTGTACTGGGCCGAGCATGCGATGCCGGTGCCGGCGCTGCTGCCGCCGCCGCGCTTCGCGCGCGAGGCGATCAGCAAGGCCAACCTCTACCAGCGCCTGGCCGGCACCGGCCTGGTGCCGCGGCATGCGCTGCTGTCGCGCCAGCAGGTGCTGGCCGGCGACTTTGGCGACCTGGGCGTGCTGCCGCTGTGGCTGCGCGACTGCAGCCCCGGCAGCACCAGCGGCAAGGGCGCCTTGTGCGTGCGCGATGCCGACGAGGCCGCCGCGTGGATGACGCTGAATCGCGGCATCGAGTGCTTCATGGCCTCGGAGTACCTGCCCGGCCGCAACCTGGCCTGCCTGCTGCTCTTTCACCACGGCCGGCTGATCAAGCTGGGCTGTTATGAGCGGCTGGAGTACTTCATGGCCAAGACCGTGGTCTCCGGCGTGACCGGCAACATCTGCAAGGGCCGCCTGATCAACGACGCGGCCGCGGTGGCGGTGTCGCGGCGCGCGGTCGAGCTGCTGTGCCAGCACACCGGCGAGACCATGCACGGCCTGGTCACGGTGGACCTGCGCACCGATGCGCAGGACCTGCCCAAGATCACCGAGATCAACCTGCGCCAGGTGGCGGCGGCCTCGGCCTTCGCCGAAGTGCCCGGGGCCAACCTGGCCGAGGCGCAGTTGCTCGCCACATTGGGCCAGCCCGATGCGGTGGGCCCGCTGGAAGTGATGTTCCCGCCCGAGAACCGCCTGTTCCGCGACATCGACGGCGTGCCGGTGTTCGTGCCGCACTACCGGCCGCTGGCGGTGGGCGAGTGCCTGCCGGCCCGCGACGCGCAAAGCGAAAGGACCTGAGATGAGACATCCCCCACGCTCGCTTCGCTCGCTGCCCCCCGAGGGGGCGCGTCAGCACCTTCGGACGGCCGGGCGGCACTGACATGAGTTCCGTGCTCAAAGACATCGCCCCGCGCCTGACGATGGTGCAGCCGCAAGCGCAGACCCCGCGCCGCGCCTTCGCCGGCCTGGCCTTGCCGGTGCGCAGCGCCAAGCCGCGCCGCACCGGGCTGACGATGGTGCTGGACAAGAACCTCGGCCTGGCCGGCCTGCAGGACCTGCTGGAATCGGGCGCCGACGCGATCGACCTGGTGAAGCTCGGCTGGGGCACCAGCGCCACGCAGGACGCCGACTTCGTGCGCCGCAAGTGCGCGCTGCTCAAGGCGCACGACGTGCTGGTGTGCCCGGGCGGCACGCTCACCGAGCTGGCCTGGTTGCAAGGCCGGCTGCAGGCCTACCTGGCCGAGGCGCGCGAGCTGGGTTTCACCTGCATCGAGGTGTCCGACGGCACGGTGCCGATGCGCCAGGAAGACAAGCTGGGCATCATCGGCCAGGCGCTGGCGGCCGGCTTCTGCGTGACCTCGGAAGTGGGCTCCAAGCTCTCCGAAGAAGACAAGCGCATCACGCTGGACGAGCGCATCCGCCAGATCGAGACCGAGCTGGCCGCGGGCGCCTGGAAGGTGATCATCGAGGCGCGCGAGAGCGGCACGCAGGGCATCTTCGACGCCAAGGGCGGCACGCAGCTCGACATGCTGCAGGCGCTGACCGAACGGGTCGACCCCGACCGCCTGATCTTCGAGGCGCCGCAGCGCGCGCAGCAGACCGACCTGATCCTCTCGCTGGGCAACCGGGTCAACCTGGGCAACGTGGCGCCGGCCGACGTGATCCCGCTGGAGACACTGCGCCTGGGCCTGCGCAGCGATACGCTGCGCCACTACCACATGGACTACCCCTCCATCCGCATCGGCCTGGGCGCCAGCGCCGCGCTGGCGGCCTCGCGCCGTGGCGACGTGGTGGTGGTGGTGGATGCGCTGCGCGCCAGCTCGACCATCGTCACCGCGCTGGCGCACGGACTGTCCGGCGTGAAGCCGGTGACCAGCGTGGACGAATGCGTGGGCGACCTCACTGCCGGCGAGCGCGGCGGCAAGAAGCTCGACCAGCTGCAGTTCGACAACTCGCCGCTGGCCTTCGTGGACGGCACGCTGGCCGGTCGCGAACTCGTGCTCACCACCAGCAACGGCACCGAATGCCTGCAGGCCGCCGCGGCCAACGACGACGCGGTCACCCTGGTGGGCTGCCTGCTCAACGCCGAAGCGGTGGCACGCTCGGCGCTGGCGATCGCCCAGCAGCGCAAGCGCAACATCGCGATCGTCTGCGCGGGCCGCAACAACCAGATGGCCAGCGAAGACCTGATCGCCGCCTCCGAGATCGCGATGGCGATGCCCGGCGCGCCGGTGCTGGGCGAGATCAAGCCGGTGTCCTGCGCCGACTTCTACCGCGACTTCCTCGCCAGCGATTCCGGGCGTAACCTCTCGTCCCTGGGCAAGACGGCGGACGTGATCTTCTGCGCCACCAAGGACCGCTACGCCATCACGCCGATCTACCAGAACGGCCGCATCTCCCTCCACGCCTGCAGCAGCCTCCACGCATGACCAACCACCAGGACACCGTCCGCCTCAAGGCCTCGGAACTCGAGGTGCAGGCCTACCAGGCGCTGGCGGCGCAGCTCAAGGCCGCGCCCATGCCCTCCAACCAGATCCTGGCGCACCTGCCGCTGTACCTGACGCGCTCGTCGCTGTCGCACGTGCTGTTCATGAGCGACCTGTACCGCCAGGTGCTCCCCGTGCACGGCGACGTGCTGGAGTTCGGCACGCGCTGGGGCCGCAACCTGGCGCTGTTCCTCAGCCTGCGCAACACGCTGGAGCCGCACAACTACGCGCGCCGCGTGATCGGCTTCGACACCTTCGAGGGCTTCGCCTCGCTGTCGCGGGAAGACGGCCACGACCCGATCGTCAAGCCCGGCCACCTGGCGGTGAGCGCTGCGTGGGAAGACACGCTGGCGCAGCTGCTGGCGCAGCACGAGGCCCTGGGCCCGCGCCCGGGCGTGCGGCGCTTCGAGCTGGTCAAGGGCGACGTGTGCGACACCTTTCCCAAGTGGCTCGAACGCCACCCGGAGAGCCTGGTCGCGCTGGCCTATTTCGACATGGACATCTACCGCCCCACCAAGGAGGCGCTGACCGCCCTGCTGCCGCGGCTGACGCGCGGCAGCATCGTCGGCTTCGACGAACTGTGCCTGGAAGCGTTTCCCGGCGAGACGGTGGCGCTGCGCGAGGTGCTCGACCTCTCGCGCCACCGGCTGGTGCGGTCGCCCTATTCGGGCAACCAGAGCTACATCGTCTGGGAATGAAGGCTGCCCGCGGCGTCGGCTTCGGCCGGCGCTGAGCCCATCCACCCGTCGTCTTCCAGCCCGCCGAAATCGGGCCGCATGGTGCGCGCGGCCGTGCGTTCGCGCAGCGTGGTCTCGATCTTGCGCAGCGTCACGCGCATGAAGGCGGCGCTGTCCTTGTTGCAGGGCTTGAGCTGCATGTCCAGCCAGCCCGACTGCGCGATCTCGAAGCGGTGCTCGAACCAGCCCAGGTACCAGAACCAGTCGGTGTAGTACAGCCACGAGTTCTCGTTCATCGCCCGAACGTGCGTGGGGTCCTGCCAGGCGGTGAGCGCCTTCTCGTAGGGCACCTCGATCTGGAACTCGCCGCCTTCCTTCAGCAGCGCCAGCACGTTGGTCATCAGCGTGGGCAGGTCGGGCACATGCTCCAGCACGTTGTTCGCGTACAGCCGCTCCACGCTGCCGGCTTCCAGCACCACCTGGCCGCCGAAGCGCGTGGGCGCGTTCACCGGCAGCTGCAGCGGCCGGCCCAGGTCGAGCACCAGGTCGGGCTCGGCGCGGTCGAGGATGTCGATGTTCAGCCAGCCGGGCTTGTAGTCCTTGCCCGAGCCGAGGTTGATCTCCTTGGGCCGCCAGGGCTCGCTGCCGCGCGTGCGGCCATGGGCCTGCAGGTAGCCCACGCCGAAGGCGAGCAGGTCGGCATAAGCCTCGACCGGGTCGTGCTGCTGCCACGCGGCCAGCTTGGCGCGCGCCACATCGAAGAACGCCGGCGTGTTGAAGCTCTGGCGGAAGAAGCCTTCCATGTCGAGTTCCGGCAGCCAGAACACCGCGTCCTCGAACGGCGCACTCGGGTTGGTGAGCGCATTGCGCTCCGAGATCACCGGCGTGCCCAGCGACAGACAGTGGAACGCCCGCACCTGCTCGAAGCGGCTGCTTTCGTAGAAGTGGCAGTTGAGCACCGCCTTGGCCTGGCGGATGAAGGGGTCGCGCTCGGCGCCATACACCGGGTGGTCGAACAGCGCCACCTGCGCGCCGCTGGCTTCCACACGGTCGAGAAAGGCGCGGCGGCGCGGGTTCATGCTGCCGAAGAACAGCAGGTCGATCGGGCGCTGCTCCAGCGGCGGCGAGGCCTCGGGCTGCAGGTAGGGCGCATGCAGGAACGGCACGATCGGCACGTCGGCCGGGTCGCTGCAATAGGCGCTGACATTGTTCGGGTCGTAGTCCACCACCGCCGAGCCGCGCAGCAGCTGCAGGTACTCGGGCGACACGTTAGCGCCGCCGGCGCCCAACTGCTCGAGGTTGAAGAACAGGCAGGCATGGCGGCGGCGCCAGCCCGGCGGAAAGCCGAGGTGGGCACCGAACACGATGTTGATCGCGTCCTCGCGCAGGCGGTTCTTGCCCATGCTGACCTCGGCGCCCAGGCGGCGGAACTGGTGGCGCACGTAGCGCGCGGTGTCCAGGAACACCAGCGAGTGCACGTAGCCCAGCGGCTGCATGATGGCGATGTGCACGGGAGGCAAGGAGGTCATGGGCGGCCTTTCGGATGAGGACACGCCATGCTATGAAGCGCCGGCGCCGGGCATGCGGCGATAAGCGCGGGGAACCGGTGCCATTCCCGCAGTCACCGGCGCATCAGGCGCTCACCGTGCCCAGATGCTGGCGCAGCAGCGCGAGGTTGTAGGCCGCGAGGTGGCTGCCGCGGCCCGCCACAGCGCCTTCGAGCGCCGGGTTCTCGCCGATGGCCAGGCAGCGCTGCCAGCTCGCCTCGATCAGCGGCAGCAGTTCGGCCGCGCGCGCCGGCTCCTCGGCTGCCCAGTCGAGCAGCAGGTCGCCCAGCGCGAAATAGAAGTCGGGTGAGCGCGACCAGCGCGGCATCTCGCGCTCGGCGAGTTGCATGGCCTCGGCATGGCAGCGCGCCATCTTCAGCGTGAACAGCGTGCGCACCACCAGGTCATGGCGCCAGGCGGCTTGCAGCGGGGCCGCGGCCAGCGCCTGCCGATACGGCCCGGCGGCCTCGGCATAGCGGCCGTGCACCTCATGGTCGCGGCCCAGCTGGTACAGCAGGTACGGATCGCCTGGCGACTCCTGCAAGGCACGCGACAGCAAGCGCAGGTTGCGCCCGTCCTTGGCGCGCAGCGCCGCGTCGCGGTAGCCGTCGTGGCCCAGCGTCACCTGCAGGCGCTCGCGCGGCAGGCTCGATTGCGGCTGCTCGTGCACGCGACCGGCGTAGCGCACGCCGCGCGGCAGCAGCCGCGGCAGCCAGCTCACGCAGCGCTGCACGAGGCCGCCGTTGTCGGTGTCGCTGGCCACAGCCAGCAGGCCCACGAACTCCGGGGCCCGGGCCACGGCCGCGTTCAGCGCCTGGGCGCCTTCGGCCAGCCACTCATCGGCATCGAGCACCAGGCACCAGTCGGCGCAGCACAAGTCCAGCGCGGCGTTGCGTGCCGCCGAGAAGTCGTCGATCCACGCGAAGTGCGCCACGCGGGCGCCGGCGCGACGCGCCCGTTCGGGGGTGCCATCGGCCGAGCCGGTGTCCAGCACCAGCATCTCGTCCACCACGCCGCGCACGCTGGCGAGCGCCCGCTCGATGCCGGAAGCGGCATCGCGGGCGATCATCACCAGCCCCAGGCTCATGGACGCGGCGGCGCGTCGATCGAGGCGTCGGCGACCAGCGGCGCCGGCGCCAGCCCCTGGCGCGCGCGCTCCACCATGCGCATCAGCAGCGCCTCGTAGTCGCGCGCATAACGGTCGGTGTCGAACAGCGGGAGCTGCAGGCGCTGCTCGTCGAGATGGCGTTGCATGCCGCGCAGGCGCGGCAGGTCGGCCGCCAGCGCCACGACCTTCTCCACATAGGCCTCGGCGCTTTCGCACACCAGCTCGTCCAGGTGACAGGCGTGCAGCAGGCTGGCCGCCACCCGCGAGGCAAAGGTGGGCCCGGGCACCGTGACCACCGGCACGCCGGCCCACAAGGCCTCGCTGGCGGTGGTGTGCGCGTTGCAAGGCCAGGTGTCGAGGAACAGGTCGGCACAGCGCAGCCGCGCCAGGTGGCCCTCGAGCGGCAGCTTCACGCCGAACACCACGCGCTGCTCCGGGATGCCACGGCGCGCCAGTTCGGCCAGCAGGTTGCGTTTGGCCTGCGGGTTCCAGGCCAGCATCCACAGCACGGCACCCGGAATGCGCTGCAACATGCGCACCCACAGCTCCAGCATCTGCGGCGAGATCTTGTAGGCCTGGTTGAAGCAGCACAGCACCAGCGCGCCGTCCGGCAGCCCGTGTTCGGCGCGCGAGGGCCTGGGCGGCAGCACACGGTGGCGGTCGTTGGGCTGGTAGGACCAGGGCAGCTGCGCGATGTGCTCCGTGAAATTCTCCGCATGCGCCAGCGGCGTGACCACCGGGTCGCCGATCATGTAGTCGATGAAGCGCGCGCCGGTGGTGCCGGGGAAGCCCAGGTAGGTGGCCTGTACCGGCGCCGGCCGCCAGGCCAGCACTTCATAGCGGCTGTCGCGCGTGTGGCCCTTCAGGTCGATGGCGATGTCGATGCCGTCGGCGCGCATGCGCTGCGCGATCGCCGCATTGGTCATGTTCGTCACGTCGACGAAACGGTCGCAGGCGTCGATGACGCGCTGGCGGATGCGCGAGCCGTCGTTGCGGCTGTGCGAGTACATGAACACCTCGAAGCGCGAGCGGTCGCGCCGCTCCAGCAGCTCGGCCACCAGCACCGCGGTGGCGTGCAGATAGATGTCGCTGGAGAGATAGCCGATGCGGATGCGCCCTTCGCTGCGCGGCGCCCGCGGCGGCAGCGGACGCACGCCGCGCGCCAGCCAGTTCGAGCGCAGCTCGCCCACGCGCCGCTGCTCTGCCGGCGTGCAGTCCACCGCCAGCAGCGCAAACGGCGCCAGCAGTTGGCCCTGCGACTCGCCGGCCTGCGCGATCGCCTCTCGCAGCGCCTGGGTCTCCTCGGCCTGCTGGCTCCACTGGCAGGCCTGGCGGCTTTCATACGCCAGCACGGCCAGCGACATCGCCCGGATCACGCCGGTGTCCAGCGCCGCGGCCGTGCGCAGGCATTCGGAGGCCTCCTCCTTCAGCCCCAGGTCCATGAAGCACAGGCCCATGCGGTAGTGGATCAGCGGTGCGTCGAGCCTGATTGCCAGGGCGCGGAAGAAGGCTTCGATCGCTTCGCGCGGGCGCTTGGCCTGGAACAAGGCGTTGCCATGGGCGGCATGGAAGTCGTGGTCCAGCGCGGCACCCGCGGGCAGGCCGTCGAAGCAGTCGGCCGCCTCGTCATAGCGGTGCAGTTGCGCCAGGCATTCGGAACAGGCGCGGCGCGTCAGCGGCGAGTGGGGGTCCAGCTTCATCGCCTTCGCGCCGGCTTCGATGGCCGCCTCCCACTGACCCAGCCCCATGCGCGCGCGCGCGAGGTTGATCCAGTACAGCGCGTCGCCGGGCACCAGGCGGGTGGCCTGCTCGAACTCCTGCGCGGCACGCTGCCACTGATGCGAGCGCGCCTGTGCAACGCCGGTCTGCCAATGCTGCTGCGCCCGCTTGGCGCGCGAGGCGGATTTCATGGTGGGGGTCGGCTTCATGGGGTTGAGGGCCAGTCTAGGAGTGCCGCGGCCGGCGGGCCGCCGGATAAGGCCGGCCTCCCCGGCGCATTTCAGCCCCGGCACCGGGGCCTGCCACGTCGCCCAGACTGTTGATCGTTGGAAAAGAGGGGTTTCAGCGCTCAAGTTTTCGAATTCCGCTGCCGAAAAGGGTGCTACGTCCCCAACCGGCCAATGGGGCGCCCAGCGCCGGCTGTCCGGCAGTCCTCGGACCGTATGGAGTCGAACCATGTCCATGACCATCAACACCAACATCGGTTCGCTGAACGCTCAGCGCAACCTCAACTCTTCGCAATCGGCGCTGCAGATGTCGATGCAGCGCCTGTCCTCGGGCCTGCGCGTCAACAGCGCCAAGGACGACGCGGCCGGCCTGGCCATCGCCGAGCGCATGAACGCCCAGGTGCGCGGCATGAACGTGGCCATCCGCAACGCCAACG
>JBFLWE010000060.1:0-17454 GCA_040758375.1 Pseudomonadota bacterium | reverse complement strand
TCGATGCAGCGCCTGTCCTCGGGCCTGCGCGTCAACAGCGCCAAGGACGACGCGGCCGGCCTGGCCATCGCCGAGCGCATGAACGCCCAGGTGCGCGGCATGAACGTGGCCATCCGCAACGCCAACGACGGCATCTCGCTGGCGCAGACCGCCGAAGGCGCGCTGTCCAAGGTGGGCGATGCGCTGCAGCGCATGCGCGAGCTGGCCGTGCAGGCACGCAATGCCACCAACTCCACTTCCGACAAGGACTCGCTGAACAAGGAGTTCGCGCAGCTGCAGTCGGAGATCACCCGCGTGCTCGGCGGCACCACCTTCAACGGCAAGCACATCCTGGGCTCCGACGCCACTTCGCTGGACTTCCAGGTGGGCGCCAACACCTCCACCGATGACACCATCACGGTGGACTCCAGCGACATGAGCGCCGACAGCACGATCACCGCCGTGACCGGCTCGTCCACCGTCATCGACTCCACCGCCGACGCCTCCACCATCGGCGGCGTGATCGACGACATCGACTCGGCCATCGACACCATCAACAACTCGCGCGCCACCTGGGGCGCCACGCAAAGCCGCTTCGACGCGGTGATCTCCAGCCTGCAGCAGGGCGTGGAGAACCAGGCCGCCGCACGCAGCCGCATCATGGATGCCGACTTCGCGCAGGAGACCGCCAACCTGAGCCGCGCGCAGATCCTGCAGCAGGCCGGCACCGCCATGGTCGCCCAGGCCAACCAGCTGCCGCAGCAAGTGCTGCAGCTGCTGGGCTGACGACACGGCAGGCGGGCCGCAGGGCCTGCAAGCACCCCAAGCCCCGCAAGGCCCCGCCTTGCGGGGCTTTCCTTTTCCCGGCGCCGAATTGGGCCCGCATTGGCCTTCATTTCGGGCATTCGACACGCTCAAGCCGTTTTCACAATGGCATCCAGCGTCACTGCAATCGGGTGGCGTGGTCCGGATGCACTGCTGAAGAACGCCGCTCCGGAACGCCGGCACATCGCCGGGAGTCATTCGATTCTTGAGAGGTGCTCACATGCCACAGACCATCAACACCAACATCGCGTCGCTCAACGCGCAACGCAACCTCAACGCATCGCAGTCGTCGCTGCAGACCTCGATGCAGCGCCTGTCCTCGGGCCTGCGCGTCAACAGCGCCAAGGACGACGCGGCCGGCCTGGCCATCGCCGAGCGCATGAACGCCCAGGTGCGCGGCATGAACGTGGCCATCCGCAACGCCAACGACGGCATCTCGCTGGCGCAGACCGCCGAAGGCGCGCTGTCCAAGGTGGGCGATGCGCTGCAGCGCATGCGCGAGCTGGCCGTGCAGGCACGCAATGCGACGAACAGCAGCTCGGACAAGGATTCGCTGAACAAGGAATTCGCGCAACTGCAGTCGGAAATCAACCGCGTGCTGGGCGGCACCACCTTCAACGGCAAGAAGATCCTCGGGGCGGACGCCACCTCGCTGGACTTCCAGATCGGTGCCAACACCTCCACCGAGGACATGATCAGCATCGGCACCAGCGACATGACGCAGGACTCGACGATCACCGCGGTGACCGGCAGCACCACCGTCATCGACGCCACGGCCGACGTCAGCACGATCGGCGGCATCATCGACGACATCGACTCCGCGCTGGACACGATCAACAACACGCGCGCGACCTACGGCGCCACGCAAAGCCGCTTCGACGCGGTGATCGCCAACCTGCAGCAGGCGGTGGAGAACCAGGCCGCCGCGCGCGCCCGCATCATGGATGCCGACTTCGCGCAGGAAACCGCCAACCTGAGCCGCGCGCAGATCCTGCAGCAGGCCGGCACCGCGATGGTGGCCCAGGCCAACCAGCTGCCGCAGCAGGTGCTGCAGCTGCTGCAGGGCTGATCCCGGCCCACCGGTCGGCGGCGGCCTCAAGTTTGCGGGGCCGCTGCCGATATCCACGCCGTAGGACCACGAAAGCATCGTCATGCCGTCCATCACCTCCCTCGGCGTGGGCAGCGGCCTGGATGCCGAAGGCATCATCAGCAAGCTGATCCAGGTCGAAAGCCAGCCGCTGAAGCTGCTGGAAAAGCAGGAATCCGGCCTGCGCACGCAGCTCTCGGCCTTCGGCAAGATCCAGAGCCTGCTGTCGGACCTGGACAGCGCGGCCACCTCGCTGGCCTCGGTGACGATGTGGAACCAGACCACCACCACCAGCGCCGACGACAGCTACGTCAGCGCCAGCAGCGCCAGCGGCGCGGCCACCGGCAGCTACGCGGTGACGGTGAGCAAGCTGGCGGCCGGGCAGACCATCACCAGCAGCGCCTTCGGCTCCAGCAGCAGCACGCTGTCGGAAGGCACGCTCACCATCGAGCTGGGCAGCTGGACGGGCACGCCGGAAAGCGGCTTTTCCGCCAAGAGCGGCAGCTCGCCGGTGAACATCACCATCGGCGCGGGCGAGACCTCGCTGGCCTCGATCCGCGACAAGATCAACGCCGCGGGCGCCGGCGTCACCGCCACCATCATCAACGACGCCAGCGGCGCCCGGCTGTCGCTGCGCTCCACCGACACCGGCCTGGAAAACGGCTTCCGCATCACCGCCACCGAAGACGTGGACGACGGCAACAGCGCCACCGGCCTGTCGGCGCTGGGCTACAGCGCCCTGGCCGCCTCGCCGATGACACGCAACCAGTCGGCGCAGAACGCGCAGGCCACGATCAACGGCATTTCCATCTCCTCGGCCAGCAACACGCTGGCCGACGTGGCCGACGGCCTCACGCTGACGCTGCACAAGGAGACGAGCTCGGCGATCAACGTCACCGTGGGCCCGGACACCGAAGCGGTGCGCAAGGGCATCGAAGACTTCGTCAAGGCCTTCAACGGCCTGGCCGGCTACATCCGCGACCAGACCAAGTACGACGCCACCAGCAAGACCGGCGGCCCGCTGCAGGGCCACCGCACCGCCGTGGGGCTGCAGAACCAGCTGCGCGCCATCCTCAACGAGAGCAGCTCCGCCTCCTCGGTATTCACCACGCTGTCGGACGTGGGCATCGTGATGAAGAAGGACGGCACGCTCGAGACCAAGACCAGCAAGCTCGACAACGCGCTGGCCAACCTGACCGAGCTGCGCAAGGTGTTCGCCACCGATACCGGCACCAGCGCCAGCTCCGGCTTCATGGTGCGCTACCGCGACCTGGCCAACTCGGTGCTCGACCCCGAAGGCTCGCTCAGCACGGTCAACGACAGCCTCAACGCCCGCATCAAGACGCTGGACAAGCGGCAGGAGGCGATGGAGCTGCGGCTGAAATCCACCGAAGCGCGGCTGCGCGCGCAGTACCAGGCGCTGGACACCCAGCTCGCCAGCATGAGCGGCCTGAGCAGCTACGTGACGGCCCAGCTCTCGGCAATGAACAAGTCGTCGTCCTGATGCAGTGCCACGCGCGCCCGAGACGCCGGCCCGACGCCGGCGTCTCGCTTTCTGGACAGGCTCAAGTTCGGGTCCGGCGGCGCCGATAAACAAGGCATCACGCAGTCCACCCCCCTTTTCTGCACCGCACCATGTTCAGCCCCGCGATCAGCATGTCATTCGGTCGTCCCCAGCACCTGGCCAACGTCTACAAGCAAGTGGGCGTGCAAAGCAGCGTCGCCTCGGCCTCGGCGCACCAGCTGGTGCAGATGCTGTTCGACGGCTTCGTCGACGCGGTGACGCTGGCGCAAACCGCCATGCGCGCCGGCCAGGTCGAAGCCAAGGGCCGCGCCGTCACGCGGGCCGTGCGCATCCTCGACGAGGGCCTGAAGGCCAGCCTCAACCTCAAGGAAGGCGGCCGCCTGGCGGCCGACCTGCACGACCTTTACGCCTACACCACGCTGCGCCTGACGCAGGCCAACCTGCGCAACGACGAACGCGCGCTGCAAGAGTGCCTGAGTCTGATCCAGCCGCTGCGCGAGGCCTGGGCCGCCATCGCCGACCAGGTGCAGGGCTGAAGGTGAAGAACACGCTACTTTCCAGGGAATCCGCCATGAGCGCCAACCTCCTCACCTACTACGAAGCGATCGAGCAGGCCAGTGCCGAGATGCTCGACGCCGCCCGCGCAGGCAACTGGGACCAGGTCGTCAAGCTCGAAGGCGCCTGCGTGCTGCTGATCTCCCAGCTCAAGCACGCGGCGCGCGACCGCAACCTCAGCGCCGAGGAGGCGCAGCTGAAGACGCGCATCATGCAGCGCATCCTGGTCAACGACGCCGAGATCCGCCACCTGGCCGAGCCGTGGCTGGAGGATCTGGACAACATGATGGTGGGCAAGTCGAAGACGGTCCACTGACCCCAGCCGCACCCGCTGCGCCACCTCATGCTCCAGGACACCAAGCCCGCACCGCTGGACGACGCGCTGGACGATTTCCGCGTGGCGGCACCGGCCGAGGTGGTGCGGCTGCTGAAGTCGCTGATGGACGGCGCCACGCCGCTGCACCTGTCGGCGCCCGACGGCAGCCACTACACCACGCTGCTGTGGACCATCGACACTGCGCGGCGCCGCCTGAGCTTCAGCGCCGACGCCGACGCCCCGCAGCTGCCCGCGCTGGTGGAAGCCGGCGAAGGCACCGCCGTGGCCTACCTCGACAGCGTGAAGCTGCAGTTCGACGCCGCCAACCTGGTGCTGGTGCACGGCGACAAGAGCTGCGCGCTGCAGTGCGACCTGCCCAGCGAACTGTTCCGCTTCCAGCGTCGCAACAGCTTTCGCGTGCGCACGCTGCCGCGCAGCTCGCCCACGGTGAGCTTGCGCCACCCCTCGATTCCCGACATGGTGCTGGCGCTGCGCGTGCTCGATGTGAGCACCGGCGGCTGCGCACTCTTCCTGCCCAACGACGTGCCGCCGCTGGCGCCCGGGGTCACGCTGCACGGCGTGCGCGTGGAGCTGGACGCCAACACCCGCTTCGAGGCCACGCTGCAGCTGTGCCACGTGACCTCGCTGAACCCGCAGAGCAACGGCGTGCGCCTGGGCTGCGAACTGCAGCGCCTCGACGGCGATGCTCAGCGCACCCTGCAGCGCTACATCGACCAGACGCAAAAGCGAAGGCGGCTGATGGCGCTGGACTGAGCCGCTACCGCTTTTTCGCTTTACGCAGCGTCTCAGACTCCTAGAATCGGCCGCCGTTGGGTCGCGCGACGCGAGCAGAGGCGGCTCGCGCGTCTTTCACTGCACGACAGGCGATACAAAGCCCGGCCCCGGGCCAGTGAAGCGCTCGCCACGCAAGCCGTTTCAGGGAGATAGCCATGCGATGGACCCTCTTGCCGCTCGCCGCGGCATGCATGCTCTTGTCCGCCACCTCGGCCCACGCCGACCCGCCGCGCGAAAGCCAGCATCCGGCACTGCGCAACCCCCAGTTCCTCGAAGCCTCCAAAGCCTACAGCGCCCGCGTGCTTGCCGAGCGGCCGGAGGTTCGCCTGCTGCTGTCACGGCTGGGCCTGGACTACCTGCACCAGCTCCACCCGGACAAGCTGTATGTGCTCAACCGGTCCACGCTGGCCGTGACGGTGCGCCACGCGCAGGCGCCCGCAGCGGCGGCGCCTGGCAGCGGCAGCTCGGCCCCCGACGCCGCACCCAACGCGATCTTCGGCTTCATGAGCGCCGTCAACGAGATCAAGGCCCCGGGCGCCGACATCCTGGGCCTGGCGAAGACCGTGGTCACCTGCCCATTCGGGGCGCAGACCGCCGACGTGCTAGGTTTCATGGCCTCCACGGTCTCGCGCGACCCCATTGCCGGCCTGCGCAACGGCGTGATCACGCGCGACGACTTCCTGGACACGATCTCCGAAGCGAACTTCCGCGTCCTCAAGGCGGCAGGCGGTGCGCGCAACCCGATCAACCGTACCGCGATGGAAACCACCCACTCGGGCACGTGCGGCAGCGATGTCATGGTGCGCAACGTGGTGGCCACCTGGCCGCCGCTGCGGCTGGGCATGGTGATCGACGACACCGGCTCCATGGGCGAGGAACTCGGCGGCGTGAAGACGGCACTCACCGGGTTCATCGACCGTGTAGCCACCGACACCGGGCGGACGCAGCGCGTGGTGTCGTACGACCTGGTGAGCTTCAAGGACAGCCCGAGCGTACGGCTGGCCAACAGCACCGACACGTTCGCCGCCATTGCCGCGGTGAACGGCCTTTTCGCCTCCGGCGGCGGCGACTGCCCGGAAGATTCGCTGGGTGCCCTGGGCGCCGAGCTGGCGCAACTGGCCGCCGACGACAACAGCGAGGGCGAGATCGTACTGGTCACTGACGCCTCACCCGGGCCCGGCAGCGCCGACGGCGTCATCGCGCAGGCCAATGCGCTGGGCGTGCGCGTCAACGTGATGCTGTCGGGCGATTGCGTGGCGGCCACGGCCGCACGCACACCGGCCGCGGCAGCGGCCGTGCCCTCCGCGCGCGCGGTGTTCGAACGCATCGCGCGCGAAACCGGTGGCCTGTACTTCTACCGCCCGGGCGGCAGCGCCGAAGACTACCGCGCCATCCTGTCGGAAATCTTCGAATCGGCCTTCAGCGGCGACACGACACCACCCACTGTCACCGTGACGGCCAGCCCGGGCCTGCTGTGGCCACCCAACCACCAGATGGTGCGCATCGACGCCGCAGCCACCGCCGTCGATGACCAGGACCCCGCGCCCACCGTGCGCTTGCTCGGCGTCACCGTCAACGAGCCCGACGACGGCCAAGGCGACGGCAACACCGGCGCCGACGTGGTGGTCAACGCGGCCGGGCAGATCTATCTGCGCGCGGAGCGAAGCGGCACCGGCAAGGGCCGCTTCTACACCATCACCTACGAAGCCATCGACCGCAGCGGCAACAAGGGCTTCGGCTCGGTGGACGTGGTGGTGCCGCACAACGCCGGCAAGTAGCCGGCCGCCCGTGCAAGCCGAGCACGCACGCAGCCTCCACGTCGTTTCGGGCGAAACGGCGGCCGGCGCGCTGCGCGCCGTGCTCGGCGCCGAGATCCCGCTGCTGGTGCAGCGCGACTTCCTCTTCGCCGGACCGGTGCCGCCATTCACCGACATCGAGCACTTCAAGTCTGTCCGCGCGGCCTATCTGTCCTCGCTCTGGCCGGGGCTGGGAGAAGACATCCACCAGCAGCCGCAAGACCTGTTGTGCCGGCCTGCGCGGCTGGCAGAGCACGACCACCTCACCGTCTGGGCCGGCTGCGGGCTGGAGGACACGCTGCTGGTGCTGCTGGTGCTGCACCTGGCACAGCTGCTGCGGCTGCCGCCAGGCCAGGTACGTCTCATCCGCTATCCGGCGCCCGAGGCAGGCCAAGGCGCCTGGGCAATCGGGCAGATGGCGCCCGCGGCGCTGGCCCGCCACCCGCCTGCGGTGCCACTGGACGACGCCTCGGCCGCGGCCTTCCGCGCGGGCTGGCAGGCGCTCACGGCCCCGACGCCCGAGCGCCTGAACGCCTATGCGCAGCCAGGCTCTGGCGCAACGGCCGCAGCCTCTGTGCGCTGCATGCTCAGCCGGTACCCGCAGCTCGCCAGCGGCCTGAGCGACTGGGAACTGGCGTTGTTGCGCCCGCTGCTGCGCGGCCCGAGCACCGTGGCCACCCGGGTGGCCGGGGCCCTCTCGCGCGGCACGGGGGAAGACGCCATCCGCGAACTGCTGCTGCTCGACATGCTGCGTGGCCTCGGGGCAGGGCGAGCGCCGTTGCCGCTGGTGGAGTTCGCGGGTGGCGAAGGGCCCGTCCAGGCGCGCGAACTGCGCCTCACCCCCTTCGGGCGGGCCGTGCTGCGGGGCCGCGAGACCGCGCTGTCGGCCAACCCGCTGACGCGCTGGATCGGCGGCGTTCACCTCGACAGCCGGGCGGGCCGGCTGTGGCTGCGCGACGGCCAGCAACTCGTGCCAGCACCGCGGCGGCAGCCCGGTTGAGTCACGCCTTCTGCTGGGCGATCTTCCAGCTCTTGAGCGCCGTCATCGTGTTGGTGACGTGCTTGAACGGATTGAGGCTGGTGTACTGGTACGCGATGGTGCCGTTGGGCGCGATCACGTACGACACGCGGTTGGCGTACTCGGGCTTGAGCATCAGCACCGCGTCGTAGGCCTTCATGATGGCCTGGTCGGTGTCGGCCAGCACCGCAAACTTGCTGCGGCACTCGGTCACCGAGAACCTGTTCAGCGTCTCGATGTCGTCGTGCGACACGCCCACCACCGTGGCGCCCAGCGACTTGAACTCGTCGGTGGCCTGCGCGAACTGGTTGGCCTCGATGGTGCAGCCGCTGGAAAACGCCGCCGGATAGAAGTACAGGATCACCGGCCCGGCCTTCAGCGTCTCGCTCAGGCTGAAGCGGAACACCTTGCCGCCCAGCGAACCCTGGGCCGAGAAATCGGGCGCCTTGTCGCCCACGTCGAGCGCCGCGTGGGCCGGCAGCGCCCCGAACGCGCCGGCTCCCACCAGGCCGGATCCGGCAAGGCCCTTCAACAACAGACGTCGGTTCATTGCGTATCCTCTGGCCGCAGACAACGGCTGCTTATTGTTACGCCGCGCGACACCGGTTGGATCCTTTCTTGCTTCAAAACCCCCATTTGCTGCGCAGCCTCCGGCTCCTGGCCGCCACGCTGACCATGGCCGCGCTGCTGCTGGCCGGTGGCTGCGCCAGCCTGCCGCAGGGCGTGGAGCGCCCGTTCAGTCGCGCGCTGCCCGCCTCGGCCGACACCGTGCTCGGGCGCATCGCCGCCCAGTCCTCGCCCGCGCCCGACCTCACCGGCTTCCGGCTGTTGCCGATCGGGTCGTTCGCGGCCGACGCGCGGCTGGCGCTGGCCCAGCGCGCCCAGCGCTCGCTGGACCTGCAGTACTACCACATCGAAAACGACGACACCGGCCGCTGCCTGCTGCGCGCGTTGCGCGATGCCGCCCAGCGTGGCGTGCGCGTGCGCCTGCTGCTGGACGACCTGTACACCGCGGGCATCGACCCGTTGCTGCTCGGGTTGGCTGCCCACCCCAACGTCGAGATCCGGCTGTTCAATCCGTTTCCGTCGGGGCGCGAAGCCTTCGCCACGCGGCTGATCGCCTCGCTCACCGACTTGCGCCGCATCAACCGGCGCATGCACAACAAGCTGTTCATCGCCGACGGCGCGATGGCGGTGGCCGGGGGGCGCAACATCGCCAACGAATACTTCATGCGCAACCAGTCCGCGAATTTCGTGGACCTGGATGCCTTCATGATCGGCGCGCTGGTGCCACGCCTGGCCGAGCTGTTCGACGGCTACTGGAACAGCGAGGCGGTGTATCCGCTGCATGCGATCCTGCCGCCCCCGTTGCCGGCGGCCACGCTGCGCGAAGAATTCGACCAGCTCACCGGCCCTGCCACCACCGCGCCGCCCGAGCCGCCACCGGCCAACGACGTGCTGGGCTACGGCCCGGTCTCCGGCGAGCTGGAAGACGGCCGCCTGGGCCTGGTGTGGGCGCGGGCCGAGGCGTTTGCCGATCCGCCGTCGAAGATCCGCGGCCTGCGGCCCGAGGACGACCCCGAGGTGGTGGCCCTGCAGGAGGCGATGGGCGCCCACTACAACGTGCTCGGCGAGATGCGCCGCGCGCAGCGCGAGATCGTGATGACCACGCCCTACCTGGTGCCGGGCGACAGCGGCATGGCGCTGATGCGCGAGCTGCGCGGCCGCGGCGTGCGCCTGCGCGTGCTCACCAATTCGCTGGCCGCCACCGACGAGCCGCTGGTGCACATCGGCTACAAGCGCTACCGCGTGCAGATGCTGCAGCTGGGCATCGACCTGTACGAGCTGAGCCCCACCCGGGTCAAGCGCAACCTGCGCCTGGGCGTGTTCGGCTCCACGCGCGGCCGCCTGCATGCCAAGACCGCGGTGATCGACCGCCAGACCGTGTTCATCGGCTCGATGAACTTCGACCCGCGCTCGGAGAAGCACAACACCGAGATGGCCATCATCGCCCGCAGCCCGGCGCTGGCGCGCGAGGTGCTGCGCCTGATGGACCTGGACAAGCTGCAGGCCTCCTACCGCGTACGCCTGGCGCCCGACGGCAGCGAGCGGCTGCAATGGCTGATCACCGACGAGCAGGGCGAGCAGGTGCTCACCGAGGAGCCCGACGCCGACTTCTGGACCCGCTTCATGCTGCACCTGCTGGAGCCGCTGGCGCCGGAAGAGCTGCTGTAGCGGGGCACGCGGGTTGCCGCACTCGTACCGGAAGAAAGGAGTGCGCGATGGACAACCTGCAAGCGATCGAGCGCTTTTCCCGCCTGGAGGCCTGCATCACGCTGGCCGCGCAAGCCTGCCACGCCAGCGACGAGGCGCCGCAGGCGCTGGACGCCACGCTGAGCGAGCTGGAAACGCGGGCGCACGAGGCCCGCGCGCTGGTGCAAGGCCAAGCCGGTACCGAAGCCGAGGACCCGGCCCGCCTGTTCGAGTGCGCCGACCGGCTGAAGTCGCTGGGCGACCAGGCCGAGCTGCTGTGCGAACAGGCCGACGGGCTCGACGGCGGACTGCGCCAGCGCATACGGGAAGCCCGCGACGAGATCGCGCACTTCCGGCGCCAGTTGCATGGCGAGGAGATGCGACGCGAGTCGCGGCCGCAGACGCGGCACTGAGCCGCCATTTCAGCTCGCGGTTCGCCCGGGGGCGGATGCCCTGCGTGCTGAACACAGAGCGCGAGGACACACGCCGCTGCTGCCGGTAGAAGCCTTGCGCGAGGCGCTGGCCAACGCCTTCGTGCACCGCGACTACGCCATCGGTGGCGGCTCGGTGAGCGTGGCGCTGTACGACGACCGGCTCGAGATCATTTCGGTTGGCGACCTGCATTTCGGTTTGACGCCGGAGGCGCTGTTCCGTGAACACGAGGCGCGGCCGTGGAACCCCATGAGCGGGGCGTCTCGTCCGCGAGGGTCCTGCCAAGGGAGGGCGCTGGACGGTGCTCGCCGATTGAAGCTGCCGCGGCGAATCTGCCTATCCACCCCTGCACTGCACCGTCATCTGCGCCTGATCGGCCTCGGAAGGCCGCAGCCAGTCCAGCGCAGCGGTCCAGCCGGCAGCCCCGCCGGCAGCGCCCGCGCCAGCCTCCGCACGGCGCTGCCGCTCCCACTGGCGCACCACCGAATACCCCCGCCGGCACAAGCCCTGCGCCTGCTGCTCCAGCGTCAACAGGCTGCGCCCGCGCAGCTCGTACGCCGGCGCACCGCCGGTCGCCAGGCTGCGCACATCGGTAGCGGCACAACCGCCGAAGGCCAGCACCGCCAACACAAGGATGCCCCAGCCCCCAAGCAGCCACCGCGGATCCGGCTCCGCCGGTCCGCTGGTGGCGCCCCCTCGAGGGGGAGCGCCGTCAGGCGCTCGGGGGTGGGCCATCCTCACACCTGCATGTTCATGATCTCGGAATACGCCTGCACCAGCCGGTTGCGCACCTGCAAGGTGGCCTGGAAGCCGATCTGCGCCTTCTGCATCGCGACCATGGTCTCTTCCAGGCTCACCGTGGGGTTGTCCAGCTGCACCTCGCGCTGCAGACGCTCGGCCTCGTGCTGCGACGCGCTCACGCCCTTGAGCGCCTCGCTCATCGCGCTGGCGAAGCTGGGCGCTTCGGCCGCCTTGCCCACCGGCTTGGCCAGCGGGCGGCCGTCGGTGCCCAGGCCGGCCCGGGCGACCGCCTGCGCGAAGTCGAAGGGTTTGAGTTTCAGGTCCATGGCACATCCCCGGTCAGCTGACCAGATGAGGGAATGCTAGGCAGCGGCCGCCGCCGCGATGGGCCGAAGTGGTGGCGCTTTTCCAGGCTTCTCGCCGCTTCTCGCGACGAGGGTTCACGAAGAATCCTGACCAACCGGAAAAGGTTTCCGGCTGTGTCATGCCCGCCAAATGGACAACGCCATCGCCAACCCCGCCACCCCGACGCTGACGCCCGTGCCCGAGGGTGCCCTCGCCCGCCTGGCCGCCATGCCCGCCAGCGCCAAGCTCAAGCTGGCCGGCGGCGCCGCCGCGCTGGTGGCGGTGGTGATCAGCCTGTCGATGTGGAGCAGCCAGGGCGACTACAAGGTGCTGTATGCCGGCCTGTCCGACAAGGACGGCGGTGCCATCCTGGCCCAGCTGTCGCAGATGAACGTGCCCTACAAGCACGCCGACGGCGGCAACGCGATCCTGGTGCCGGCCGACAAGGTGCACGACGTGCGGCTGAAGCTGGCCTCGGCCGGCCTGCCCAAAGGCTCGGTGGCCGGCTTCGAGCTGATGGACAACGCCCGCTTCGGGCAGACGCAGTTCCAGGAGCGGCTGACCTTCCAGCGCGGCCTGGAAGGCGAGCTCACCCGTTCGATCGGCGCTCTGGCGGCGGTGCAGTCCGCACGCGTGCACCTGGCGCTGCCCAACCAGAACGGCTTCTTCCGCGAGCAGCAGAAGCCCAGCGCCTCGGTGCTGCTCACGCTGCACCCCGGGCGCACGCTCGACCGCGCACAGATCGCCGGCATCGTGCACCTGGTGTCCTCCAGCGTGCCCGAGCTGAGCCCCAAGTCGGTGAGCGTGGTCGACCAGACCGGCGCGCTGCTGTCCGACACCGAGGGCAACGGCTCGCAAGGCGGGCTCGACGCACACCAGCTGCGCTACGTGAGCCAGATCGAGGCCACGCTGCAAAAGCGCATCTTCGACATCCTGGAGCCGGTGGTGGGCCGCGACAACCTGCGCGCCACCGTGGCGGCGGACGTCGATTTCTCGCAGGTGGAATCCACCTCCGAGGAGTTCAAGCCCAACCAGGGCGAGCAGGCCGCCGCCGCGGTGCGCAGCCAGCAGAGCACCGAGTCGGTCAACGGCGCCTCGGCCACGCCTTCTGGCGTGCCCGGCGCTGCCAGCAACCAGCCGCCGGTGCCGGCCACCGCGCCGATCAACGGCAGCGCGCAGCCGCTGCAGGCCGCCCAGGGCGGGCAGCCCGGCGGCAACACGCGCCGCGACCGGCTCACCAACTATGAACTGGACAAGACCGTGCGCGTGACGCGCAACGCCACCGGCCAGATCAAGCGCCTGAATGCCGCGGTGGTGGTGAACCACCGCGTGAACACCGACGCCAAGGGCAAGACCACCTCGACGCCGCTCACCAACGAAGAGCTGGAGAAGCTGACGGCGCTGGTGCAGGAAAGCATCGGCTTCAACAAGGAGCGCGGCGACTCGGTGAAGGTGATCAACGCGCCGTTCAAGGCCGACCCTGCCCTCAAGCCCGAGGAGCTGCCGCTGTGGAAGCAGCCCTGGGTGCTGGACCTGGTGCGCGCCGGCGCGGTGCCGGGTGCGCTGGCCCTGGTGGCGCTCGTGGTGGTGTTCGGCCTGATCCGCCCGGCCCTGCGCTCGGCCCTGCCCCCGCCGCCGGCCAAGGGCAGCAAGCTCGACGCCGTGGTGGCCGACGAGGAAAAGCTGCCCGCCCTGCCCGCGCTGGAAGCGCCGCGCATCAGCAGCCAGCTCGAAGGCGCGCGCATGCTGGCCAAGGACAACCCCGCGGCGGTGGCGAACATCGTGCGCGGCTGGGTCAAAGGCGAGACAGCGTAAGAACAAGCCATGGACGAACAGGGACTCGAAGACGCCGCCATCCTCCTGATGTCACTCGGGGAGGAAGAGGCCGCCGAGGTGTTCAAGCACCTCGAGCCCAAGGAAGTGCAGCGCCTGGGCGAGACGATCGCGCGCATGAAGGCCATCCCGCGCGAGAAGGTCGAGGGCGTGCTGGACAAGTTCCACAGCGTCGCGGCCGACCAGAGCATGCTGGTGGCCGACACCGACGAGTACGTCAAGACGGTGCTGCGCAAGGCGCTGGGCGAGGACAAGGCCAACCTGCTGATCGACCGCATCCTGCAGGGCAGCGACGTCACCGGCATCGAAAGCCTGAAGTGGATGGACGCCAGCTCGGTGGCCGAGCTGCTGCGCAACGAGCATCCGCAGATCGTGGCCGCGATCCTGGTGCACCTGGACTACGAGCAGAGCAGCTCGGTGCTCAAGTGCTTCAGCGAGCGCCAGCGCAACGAGGTGCTGGTGCGCATCGCCACGCTCGACGGCATACAGCCCTCGGCGCTGAAGGACCTCAACGAAGTGATGAGCAAGGTGCTGGCCGGCGGCGACAAGCTGAAGAAGGCCTCGCTGGGCGGCGTGAAGACCGCGGCCGAGATCATCAACATGCTCGGCGGCTCGCTGGAGACCTCGGTGCTCGACTACATCCGCGAGGCCGACAACGAGCTGGCCCAGAAGATCATGGACAACATGTTCACCTTCGACGACCTGGAGAAGCTGGACGACAAGGCCATCCAGTCGCTGCTGCGCGAGGTGCAGAGCGAGTCGCTGGTGATCGCGCTGAAGGGCGCCACGCCCGAGCTGCGCGAGAAGATCTTCAAGAACATGTCCACGCGCGCCGCCGAAACGCTGCGCGAAGACCTCGAATCGCGCGGCCCCGTGCGGCTGTCGGAGGTGGAGGCCGAGCAGAAGGAACTGCTGAAGACCGTCCGCCGCCTGGCCGACGAGGGCCAGATCATGCTGGGAGGCGGCGGCGATGACCAGTTCGTCTGACCGGCGCCAGGGCCCGCGCAACGTGCCGCCGCCCGAGGGGCCGGCCAAACCCGCGTCGGCCTACTCACGCTTCATCCCGCGCGAGGAGCTCGGCTCTTTTGCGAGCTGGACGCCCAACGGCTTCGGCGCAGGCGCGGCGCAGCCGCAGCCCGGCGGCGCCGGGCCCGAGGCACCGCCCGCGCCGCCCAGCGCAGCGGAAATCGAGGCCCGGCTGCACGACGCACGCCAGGCCGGCTATCAGGACGGCTACCGCGACGGCCTGGTGGCGCTCGACAGCTTCAAGCAGAGCTTCGCGCAGCAGATGGCCGCGCAGATCGGCCAGCTCGTGCACAGCTTCGACGCGCAGTTCGAAGCCCTGGAGCAGCAGATGGCCGACGCGCTGGCGCGCACCGCCACGCAGCTCGCGCGCCAGGTGGTGCGGCACGAGCTCACGGCCAACCCGCAGCTCGTCGCCGCGGTGGCGGCCGAGGCGGTGAACGCAGTGCTGATGAGCGCGCGCCACATCCGCGTGCACGTGAACCCGCAGGACCAGGCGCTGGTGGCCGAAGGCGCCGCCGAGGCGCTGCAGGCGCGCGGCGCGCGGCTGATGGCCTCGTCGGACATCGCGCGCGGCGGCTGCCTGATCGAGTCGGACGTCGGCTCGATCGACGCGCAGATCGAAACCCGTTGGCAGGCCGCGGCCTCGTCGCTGGGGCAAGAGCTGCGTTGGGAAGACGGGGGAGCAGCATGAAAGAGGCGTACCGCGAAGAAAGCTTTGCATTTGCCTTGGCGTCCTTGGGCTTCTTGGCGTTCTTCGCGGTACATCTCCTGCCCCGCCAGCGCTCCCACAGCATCGAGGGACCCGCAGCATGATGCGCCACACCGAGCCCGAGCGCCTGGCGCGCTGGATGCGCTACCTGCAAGACATGCAAGCGCATGCCGCGGCGCCGCGCCCGCTGGAGACCGAGGGCACGCTGGTGCGCGTGACGGGCCTGGTGCTCGAAGCCGCCGGCGTGCGCGTGCCGGTGGGCTCGGTCTGCGAAGTGCGGCCGCACAGTGCCGACGGCCTGCCGCCGGTGCAGGCCGAGGTGGTGGGCTTCAACGGCGACCGCGCGTTCCTGATGCCCACCGGCGAGGTGCACGGGCTGTCCAGCGGCGCGCGCGTGGTGCCGCGGCCGGCGCCCAGCGCGCCGCCCAGGCTGGGGCGCGAAAACCATCCCTGGCGCCGCAGCGAAGACCGCGGCCTGCACCTGCCCATGGGCGACGGCCTGCTCGGCCGCGTGATCGACCCGCACGGCCATCCGATGGACCGCAAGGGGCCACTGGCGGCGGTGCGCAACGAGCCCATGATCCGCCGCCCGATCAACGCGATGGACCGCGACCCGGTGCGCCAGCCGCTGGACACCGGCGTGCGCGCGATCAACGCGATGCTCACCGTGGGCCGCGGCCAGCGCATCGGCCTGTTCGCCGGCACCGGCGTGGGCAAGTCGGTGCTGCTGGGCATGATGGCGCGCTACACCGCGGCCGACGTGATCGTCGTGGGCCTGATCGGCGAGCGCGGCCGCGAAGTCAAGGAATTCATCGAAGACATCCTCGGGGAAGAGGGGGGCAAGCGCAGCGTGGTGGTGGCGGCCCCGGCCGACGCGCCGCCGCTCGTACGCATGCAGGGCGCGACGTACGCCACCGCGATCGCGGAGCACTTCCGCGATCGCGGTCTGCATGTGCTGCTGCTGATGGACTCGCTCACCCGCTACGCCATGGCGCAGCGCGAGATCGCGCTGGCCATCGGCGAGCCGCCGGCCACCAAGGGCTACCCGCCCAGCTGCTTCGCCAAGCTGCCGCAGCTGGTGGAGCGCTCGGGCAACGGGCTCAACGGCGTGGGCTCGATCACGGCGTTCTACACGGTGCTCTCCGAGGGCGACGACCAGCAGGACCCGATCGCCGACGCGGCCCGGGGCATCCTCGACGGCCACATCGTGCTCTCGCGCGAGCTGGCCGAAAGCGGCCACTACCCGGCCATCGACGTGGAGCGCTCGGTCTCGCGCGTGATGACCGCCGTGGCCGACCGTGACCACATCGAAGCCGCGCGGCGCGCTCGCCAGCTGCTGGCCAAGTACAACAAGGCGCGCGACCTGATCCAGCTCGGCGCCTACAGCCCCGGCCACGACGCCGAACTCGACGCCGCGGTGCGCGCCCATCCGGCGCTGATGGGCCTGCTGCAGCAGGACATGCATGAAGTGGCGCCGCTGCCTGCCAGCAAGCGCCAGCTCGCCACCATCGTGGCCGCCACCCAGGGTAGTTGACGATGAACAACGATCTCCAATCGCTCACCGTGCTGCTGAAGCAGGCGGAGGAACAGCGCGACGAGGCGCTGGTGCTGATGCAGCAGGCCGACAAGCGCGCCCAGGGCGCGCAGGCCCAGGCCGAGCAGCTGCTGGCTTACCGCGGCCAGTACCGCCAGCGCTGGGTGCAGCAGTTCAGCGCCAGCGCCGCCATCGAGATCGTGCAGTGCTACCAGGGTTTCGGCGAACGCCTCGAACAGGCCATCGCCCACCAGCAGCAAGTCGTGGCCCAGTGCCAGGCGCAGGCCGAGCGCATGCGTGAGCTGGTGCAGCAGCGCGAACTGCGCGTGGCGTCGGTGCGCAAGCTGATCGAGCGCCGCCAGCAGGAGCAGCGCCGTGTCGAGGAGCGGCGCGACCAGAAGCTCACCGACGAGGCCGCACAGCGCTCGGGCTGGAACTCGAACCTCCCCTCACGCATGGTCAACCAGTTCAGCTGAAAGCCGATGTTGTCTCCCACGCTGCCCGTCCCGACCCCCGCCGCGCCCGTGCAGGCCGGCGCCCGCCCTGCTCCGCCCGAGGCGCAGGACGGCGATTCGTTCGCCCAGCGCCTGCAGCAGGCGCGCCAGCAACAACCGGCGCCCGCACGCGGTCCCGCCGGCAAGAGCCCCGAGCGCTCGAACGCCGAGAACACCACCACGCCCGAGCC
>JBFLWE010000059.1:0-39348 GCA_040758375.1 Pseudomonadota bacterium | reverse complement strand
CCGAGCCGCACCTTGAACAGGTAACTCGCAAGGGCCGCCGCGACCAGGACGCACAGATACACCACACCGAATCGGACAAGGTATTTGCTCATTGGAAGCCGAAGATACCGAAGAGAAGACCTAACGTGTTGTAGCCCCCATTGTCCCTCCCCTCCCCCAAATCTCCCACTGTCCGGTTGGGGCCCGATCCCGGTCGATGTCCAGCTAACGGCCGGCTGAAGCCTCGGTGAAGGCCTCTTGCTTCAAGGACTTGGCGCACATACACTGTTTTTCCGTACAGCATCATAGCGACGCAAAAGTGGACGGCGGCAGCGGCTCCAGTGCTCCCTCTTTCAAGCATGCGGAGGGCGTGGCTTCGCCTGCATCCGCTTCTCACGGATCGGCGGAGCCGGGCATGGAACACGCGTCTGCGTCTGCGTCCACATCTGCGTCGTCGGCTGCCGCCGGCCTCGGTCATGCGCCCCCTCGCCTGTTGCAGCAGGTGGTCGAGCGCGCTCGCTACCTGCACTACAGCTTGCGTACCGAGCAGGCCTACACGCTGTGGGTGCGCCAGTTCGTGCGCTGGGCCGGGATGCGGCATCCCTCGCACCTGGGGCGGGCGGAGGTCGAGGGTTTTCTCAGTCATCTGGCCAACGAGCGGCGCGTGTCGCCTTCCACCCACCGCCAGGCGCTGAACGCGCTCGTCTTCCTGTACCAGGAGGTGCTGGGCATCGAGCTGCCCTGGCTGCAGGAGATCGGGCGCCCGCTGGCCAGGCGGCGGCTGCCGGTCGTGATGACGGTGGCCGAGGTGCAGCGTTTGCTCGCGCAGATGGAGGGTGACACCGGCCTGGTCGCCCGCATGCTCTACGGCACCGGCATGCGCTTGTTGGAGGGCGTGCGCCTGCGCGTGAAGGACCTCGACTTCGCACGCGGCGTGATCCTCGTGCGCGACGGCAAGGGCGGCAAGGACCGTGTCGTCATGCTGCCCCGCTCGCTCGAGGGCCCGCTGCGGGCGCAGCTCGCCCGTGCGCGCATGGACTACGAGAGCGACCGCGCCCGGGCCCGCGCCGGTGTGCACCTGCCGCACGCGCTGTCGGTCAAGTTCCCGCGCGCGGCGCAGTCCTGGGGTTGGCATTGGGTGTTTCCCTCGCGCATGCTGTCCGTCGATCCCCGCACCGGGGAAGAGCGCCGCCACCACCTGCACGAAAAGCGCCTGCAGCGCGACCTCAAGGCCGCCGTGCAGCGTTCGGGCATCGACAAGCCGGTCACCGTGCACACGCTGCGCCACTCCTTCGCCACCCATCTGCTGCAGGCCGGCACCGACATCCGCACGGTGCAGGAGCTGCTGGGCCACAGCGATGTCAGCACGACCATGGTCTACACCCATGTGCTGAAGATCGCCGCCGGCACCACCCGCAGCCCGCTCGATACCTTGGGCGACGCCCTCGACGGCCTCGTGCAGCCGCCGCCAGCAGCGGCACGCGAGGCGGCAATCGGGCCTGCCCTGCGATATGGTGCCCAGCCTGATGACGACGACGACGAAGACGCAGCGCCCACGGGCAACAACTGGCATGCGCGCGAACCCGGTCCCGCGTGGCGCCTGGCCGCCTGAGCCCGCGCCCCTCGCCGCTGCGGCAGCCGACGCCGCGGCAGCGGCTGCAAGGGCTGTTCGCGAGCGCGCATGATGGCCGCCCCCGAGCCGCGCCCGCGCCGCTGGATCGCCCATCTCGACATGGACGCCTTCTACGCCTCGGTCGAGCTGCTGCGCTATCCCGAGCTGCGCGGCCAGCCGGTGGTCATCGGCGGCGGCCGGCGCCACCAGCCTGAGGTGCAGGCCGACGGCACGCGGCGCTTTGCCCGCCTGCGCAACTACACCGGCCGCGGGGTGATCACCACCGCCACCTATCCCGCGCGCGACCTGGGCGTGCATTCCGGCATGGGGCTGATGAAGGCCGCGCTGCTGGCGCCCGACGCGATCCTGCTGCCCACCGACTTTGACCAATACCGCCGCTACTCGCGCCTGTTCAAGGCTGCGGTGGCCGAGGTGGCGCCGCTGATCGAGGACCGCGGCATCGACGAGATCTACATCGACCTGAGCGCCGTACCCGGCGTGCAAGAGGCCGTGGGCCATGATCCGCTGGGCGGCGTGCGCGCCGTGGCGCAGGAGATCAAGAACAGCGTGCGCCGGGCCACCGGCCTGTCGTGCTCGATCGGCGTCACGCCCAACAAGCTGCTGTCCAAGATCGCGTCCGACCTCGACAAGCCCGACGGGCTGACCCTGGTCACCGCCGCCGACATCGAGCGCGTGATCTGGCCGCTGCCGGTGCGCCGCATCAACGGCATCGGCCCCAAGGCCGGCATCAAGCTCGCCTCGCTCGGCATCCACACCGTCGGCCAGCTCGCGGCCTGCGCGCGGCCCTGGCTGGTGGAGCGCTTCGGCCGCAGCTACGGCGCCTGGCTGTGGGACGCCGCCCACGGCGTCGACGACCGGCCGGTGGTCACCCACAGCGAGCCGGTGTCGATGAGCCGCGAGACCACCTTCGAGCGCGACCTTCACGCGGTGCGCGACCGCGCGGCGCTGTCGGCCATCTTCTCCTCGCTCTGCGACGAGCTGGCCCACGACCTCCAGCGCAAGGGCTACGCCGGCCGCACCATCGGCATCAAGCTGCGCTTCGACGACTTCAAGACCGTCACGCGCGACCTCACGCTGGCCGAAGCCGTGTCCGACTTCGCCGCCATCCGCCGCGCGGCGGGGCTGTGCCTGAAGCGGGTGGACCTCACGCGCCGGCTGCGCCTGCTGGGCGTGCGCGCCGGTTCGCTCGTCAAGCCGCAGGCCACCCGCGCGCACGCCGCGCCGCCCGCGGGTGCAGAGCCACCCGGCACCGGCAGCAGCGGCCACGGCGGCACCACCGCGCTGCAAGCTCGCGAGCCCGATCCCGAGCTGCCCTTTTTCTGAGCGCTGCATCCAGCGCCTCGCCGCCTACGAAGTCACGGCCCAGAAAGTTGCAGGGAGTTGCCCGCTGTGCGCGGCCGGGGCTGCTCCGTATGATCGCCAGCCCATGGACAGCTCCACCACCGCGCCCCGCCCCAGAACCGTTTTCACGCGCCGCGTCGCAAGCCTGCTCGCGGGCTTGTCGGCCGCGCTGCTCGCCGCCTCCGCGGCGCACGCAGGCAGCGTGCAGATCACCGTGCAGGCAGCCGACGGCAAGCCCGCCGCCGACACCGTGGTGCTGCTGCAGCCCCGTGGCGCCTGGTCGGCGCAGCCGCTGCCCGCGCCAGCCGTGGTGACGCAGAAGAACATCCGCTTCGTGCCCTATGTCACGGTGGTCCCGGTCGGTGGCACGGTGCGCTTCGTCAACGAAGACGCCTACGACCACCATGTGCGCTCGCTGCCCGGCGGCCCGCTTGGCACGGTGGCGCCGGCCAGGCAGTTCGAGCTGCGCCTGCCGGCCGTCGCAGGCAGCAAGCCGGCGAGCAGCGATCTCAAGCTCGACGTGCCCGGCATCATCGCACTGGGCTGCCACCTGCATGGCTCGATGCGCGGCCATGTTTACGTGAGCACGACGCCCTGGCATGCCGTGACCGACGCCAACGGCCGCGCGACGCTGCACGGCGTGCCCGAGGGCGAAGCCGAGGTGCGCCTGTGGCACCCCGACCAGCTCACCGACCAGCCCGCCACGCGCGTGCAGGTGGCCGCCGCCGCGCCGGCCGTGGCCGAGGCCAAGCTGAACTTCGCGCCACGCCGCCGCCCCACCATCGCACCACGCGACCAGTACAACTACTGAACGGCTCTCCCCCGGCGCCCTGGCGGGCGCGTGAACTTCTGCACGCCAGCGGCACATCCACCGCGCGCGCGCCGGCGTATCCCGCGATGAGTACGACTTCGCCGGATGCCCATGCGCCGACATCACCGCTCGTGCCGCCTTGGCGCGGCCGCCACGGCCGCATGCCTTTGCGCTGCCGCCGCCCCCGCCCGCGCCGATGGGCCTCTGCCTTGGCACCGGGGCGCCGGCAAGCTGCTGCTCACCGGCGGCGTGAGCAGCATCGAGGGCGCCGCCGGTGGCGGGCTCACGCCCTGGGCGGTGATCGGCGGGCCGGGCACGCAAGGCCAATGGGGCCTCAGCGCCCACGCCAGCCTCGCCAGGACGCAGGACTACCAGCTCACCGCCCACGGCATCGCCGTGGGCCTGAACGACCGGGCCGAGTTCTCGCTCGCGCAGCAGGCCTTCGAGGCAGGCGCAGCGGTGCCGGGCGCCACCCTGCGGCACACCATTGCCGGTTTCAAGTGGCGCGTGCTGGGCGACGCCGTGCTCGACAGCGACCGGTTGATGCCGCAACTCGCGCTGGGTGCGCAGTTCAAGCGGGTCGATCCCGGCGCGGCCGTGGGCGCCTTGCTCGACAGCGTGGCCGCGCGACGCGAAGGCGTGGACCTTTACGCCAGCGCCACCAAGCTCCTCCTCGCGCAAGGCGTGCTCGTCAACGCCACGCTGCGTGCCACCAAGGCCAATCAGAACGGCCTGCTCGGCTTCGGCAGCGTGCAGCAGCACCGCCACCGCGTGCAGCCCGAAATCTCCATCGCCTGGCTCGCGCGGCGCGATCTCGCCATCGGCGCCGAGTACCGCGCCAAACCCGACAACCTGGCCTTCGCCGGTGCCGCATTCCACGAAGACGACTGGAAAGACCTCTTCGTCGCCTGGGCGCCCAGCAAGCACCTGTCGCTCACGCTGGCCTGGGTGCACCTGGGCCAGATCGTGGGCCATGCGAGCCAGCGCGGCGCTTACCTCTCGCTGCAAGTCGCGCCTTGAGCCAGGAGTTTTGCATGCCTTCGATGAACCGCCCTGTCCTGCGCCGAGTGGTGCTGGCCCTCGCCTTGGCCGCGCTCGTGCCCGCCGCCTCTGCCCAAGCGCAAGCCGCCGCCGATGATTCCCTCTACCTGGCCCTCGGCAGCCGGCCGGGCCTCGTGCGCCTGATGGACGACTTCATGGTCCGCCTGCTGGCCGACCCACGCATGCGCCCCTTTTTCAAGGACGTGAACCAGGTCCACGTCAAAGCCCAGCTGGTCGACCAGTTCTGCCAGGTCTGCGGCGGCCCTTGCCAGCTCAAGGGCCCCGGCATGCGCGAGGTGCACGAAGGCTTCGAGATCCGCAAGGCGGACTTCAACGCGCTGGTCGAGGTGCTGCAGGAAGCGATGGATGCACAAGGCATTCCCTTCGCCGCGCAGAACCGGCTGCTGTCCAGGCTGGCGCCGATGCACCGCGAGATCATCAACACGCCTTGAGCACGCGGCGGCGCTGCTAGAGTGCGGCGCATGTCCGCCGACGGTGTGCGCTTTCCTTCCATCGACGCGCTGCGCGCCTTCGAGGCCGCGGCGCGGCTGGGCACTTTCGAGCGCGCGGCCGACGAGCTGGCCGTCACCGCCAGCGCGGTGAGCAAGCGCGTGGCCAATCTCGAAGATCTGCTGGGCACGCCGCTGTTCGGCCGCCAGGCCAAGGCACTCACACTCACCGCCGCGGGCAAGGAATATCTTGAACAAGTGCGTGCTGCGCTGGGGCTGCTGGCGGCCGTGCCGCTGCACCAGCGCGCCGCACAGCGCGCCCAGCGGCTGCGCGTGCGCGCCACGCCCACCTTCGCGCGCCAGATCCTGGTGCCGGCGCTGGAGTCGTTCACCTCCGCGCATCCACAGGTCGAGCTGGAAGTCGTGCTCTCCATTCCCTTTCTCGACAGCCCGTCCGGCGCCGAGGCCGACGTCGAAGTGCGCACCGGTGACGTGCACCACCTGCCGCCCCATGCCGCGCAGCTGATGCACGACGTGGTGGCGCCGATGGCGGCGCCGGCGCTGCTGCAGCGCCTGCCGCCGCTGCGCAAGCCGGCCGATCTGCGTGCCGCACCGCTGCTGCGCACACCGCTCGATCCGTGGACCCCGTGGTTCCGCGCCGCGGGGCTGGACTGGCCCGAGCCGACGCAAGGCCCCAAGCTGGTGGACCTGGGCCTCACGCTCGAAGCGGCCGTCAGCGGTCAGGGCATCGCGCTCGCACGCCCCACACTGGCGCGCCACTGGCTGTCCACCGGCACGCTCAAGCCGCTGTTCGCCACCACCGCGGTGCCGCAGCAGCAGTACCTGCTGGTGCGGCACACCGCCTGCCCGGCCGCCGATGCGTTCGTGCATTGGCTGCACCAGCGTTGCGAACAAGCCGCCCGCGAAGCACTGGCCTTGCTGCAAGACCGCATTTCCGGCGCGGGCTGAACAAATTTCCGGCTGCCGGGCCATCGGCTGGCTAGCATCAAAGCTTCGATACGAGGAGACAGAGGAAACGCCATGCCGGTGATCACGACCATCGAAGACCTGCGCGTGCTCGCCAGGAAGCGCGTGCCGCGCATGTTCTACGACTACGCCGACTCCGGCTCGTGGACCGAAAGCACCTACCGCGCCAACGAAAGCGACTTCCAGCGCATCAAGTTCCGCCAGCGCGTGGCCGTCAACATGGAGGGCCGAACGGTGCGCACGCAGATGATCGGCCAGGAAGTGGCCATGCCTGTGGCCCTGGCGCCCACAGGCCTCACCGGCATGCAGCACGCCGACGGCGAGATCCTCGCCGCGCGTGCGGCCGAGTGGATGGGCGTGCCCTTCACCTTGTCCACCATGAGCATCTGCTCGATCGAGGACGTCGCGGCCCACACCAAGGCGCCGTTCTGGTTCCAGCTCTACGTGATGCGCGACCGCGACTTCATCGAGCGCCTGATAGCCCGCGCACAAGCCGCCAAGTGCTCCGCGCTGATGCTCACGCTGGACCTGCAGATCCTCGGCCAGCGCCACAAGGACCTGAAGAACGGCCTCTCGGCCCCGCCCAAGCCCACGCTGGCCAACATGATCAACCTGGCCACCAAGCCGCGCTGGTGCCTGGGCATGCTGGGCACCAGGCGCCGCCAGTTCGGCAACATCGTGGGCCATGTGAAAGGCGTGGCCGACATGTCGTCGCTGTCGGCCTGGACCGCGCAGCAATTCGATCCGCGCCTGAACTGGGGCGATGTCGAATGGATCAAGAAGCGCTGGGGCGGCAAGCTCATCCTCAAGGGCATCATGGACGCCGAAGACGCGAAGCTCGCCGCCGACTCCGGCGCCGATGCGCTGGTGGTCAGCAACCACGGCGGGCGCCAGCTCGACGGCGCGCCTTCGTCCATCACCGCGCTGCCCGCCATTGCCGAGGCGGTGGGCTCGCGCATCGAGGTGTGGATGGACAGCGGCATCCGCTCCGGGCAAGACGTGCTCAAGGCCGTGGCGCTGGGCGCCAAGGGCACGCTGATCGGCCGCCCCTTCCTCTATGGCCTGGGCGCGATGGGCGAGGCCGGCGTGCGCACCGCGCTGGAGATCATCCACAAGGAGCTGGAGCTCACCATGGCCTTCTGCGGCCGCACCGACATCCGCCAGGTGGACAAGAGCATCCTGCTGCCGGGCACCTACCCCGTGGGCGCCGCGGCAGGCGCGTGAACGGCAATGGCGCGATGAGGCCGGGCCTCCCGCACACGTGCCCGGCAACGCCAGCAGGTAGTCCTGCAGCGCCGTGACCGCGTGGCGCACCTTCGCCGGCTGGGCGTCGCGCTGCGGCGTCACCGCCCACACGTCCAGCGGCGCCAGCCGCCATTCGGGCAACACGCGCAGCAGGCGGCCCAGGCGCACCGGCTCCTCGACATCCACGCTGCCCATCACCGCGATGCCCAGCCCGGCCTCGCACATCTGCTGCAGCGAGAGCTGATTGTTGCTGGTGATGCGCGGCGCCAAGCGCAGCACCGGCGCCAGGCCGGAGGCACCTTCCAGCGCCAGCGCCAGCCCGTCGCCGTGCCCACGCGTCAGGGCCAGCCACTGGTGCGCCAGCAGCTCCTCCGGCCGCTGCGGCGTGCCGTACCGGCGCAGGTAGTCCGGCGATGCGCACAGCCGGGTGTCGAAGCCCCCCAGCCGGCGCGCGACCCAGCTGGAGCCGGGCAACCGGCCGAAGCGCACCGCGAGGTCGATGCGCGCGGCGATCAGGTCGATCTGCGCGTCGTCGACCAGCAGCTTCAGCGTCGGCGCCGCGTCGAATCTTTGGAGAAGAGGACGCGCATGAACATCGCCCTGATCGGCGCTACCGGTTTCGTCGGCTCGGCCGTGCTGCAAGAACTGCTGCAACGCGGCCGCCAGATGTGGTGCCTGGCGCCAAGGCCGCGCGCGACCTGCTCGGCCGGCTGCAGGGTGAATCGGTTCTCGAATGGAGCTTTCTCAGTCCGCCGGCCGGCCTGGGGCCCGGCGAGCGCACCGGCCGCTACCGCCTGGGCCAGGACGCGCTGCTGATGGACGGCGACCAGCCCGCCGGCATCTCGGTGGCCGACCTGGCCGCGGCGCTGGTCGACGAACTGGAGCAGCCGCGCCACGTGCGCAAGCGCTTCACCGTGGCCCACTGAGCAGTTTTGCCGCCCTGCGGGGAGCGGCATTTGCTGACGTGAAGCTTACAGACGCCTAAGATACCGGCGTCGGAGGCTTCGAGGAGCGGCGCCATGACCCTGCAGCAACTCACGGTTCTGAAGCGTTGGCATGTCGTGCATCGGCGTGAGGCGCCCGTGGAGTACCACACCTGGGATGCCGTGCTCACCCTCTGGCTGATGGGCTGGATGGGCATTCCGGCGGCGCTGATCCTGGGCCAGGTGTACGGGCTGATGCTGTTCACCGGCTTGCTCGCCGCGCCCGCTGCCTACGTCGCGCTGCGCCGGCGGCTGCATGCGAGCGGCCGGCTGCGCTGCGACTGGCTCGACTCGGTGTAGCGGCGCCAGAACACCGCTTTCAGTCAGTCGAACGGCGTGGCGGCTTCCAGCGCGTCCACCGCCGCCACGACGATGCGGCCCACCAGGTCGGCGTCCACGGTGGCCGAGGTGCGCAGCTTCAGGTGCCGCACGCCCTTGCCGCCGCCTTCGAGCTGCGGGTACATCGGCGCCACCGCGGCGCCCTTGAACAACTGCAGGTTCACATGGCTCTTGTGCGGCACGATCGCCACTGCGTTGGTGCCCTCGTGCTGGTACACCAGGTTGCCCCAGCGCACGGTGGCGTGCAGCGAAGGCGCGGCAGCGGTCACCGCCGCATGCAGCGCGCGCGCCACCGGCCGCTGCTCTTCGGTGAGCATGTCGAACCACGACTCGATCAGGGCGCCGGAGCGCAGCAAGGTCCGCATCAGAGTTCCGTGGCGTTGAAGGTGTCGCAGTCCTGCAGTCTCCCCGCCTGCAGGCCCCTGCGGAACCATGCCACCCGCTGCGCGCTGGTGCCATGGGTGAAACTCTCGGGCACCACCGTGCCCTGGGAGCGCTGCTGCAGCGTGTCGTCGCCGATCTGGGAGGCGGCGTTGAGGCCCTCCTCCAGGTCGCCGGCTTCCAGCCATTGGTGCGCCTGCTGCGAGTGGAAGGCCCACACGCCGGCCAGGCAGTCGGCCTGCAGTTCCACCCGCACCGAAACCTCGTTGGCCCGGGCGGCCGAACCCCGGGCACGCAGCGTCTCTGCCCGCTCGGTCACGCCCAGCAGCGTCTGCACGTGGTGCGCCACCTCGTGCGCCACCACGTAGGCTTGCGCAAAGTCGCCCGGCGCGCCGAGGCGGCGCTGGAGCACGTCGAAGAAGCCGAGGTCGATGTACACCTTGCGGTCGGCCGGGCAGTAAAACGGCCCCATGGCCGACTGGCCCTGGCCGCAGGCCGTGGGCGTGGCGCCGCGGAACAGCACCAGGCGCGGCGCCTGGTAGCTGCCGCCGCCTTGCTGGAACTGGCGCGCCCACACGTCCTCGGTGCTGGCCAGCACGGTGGAGACGAAGGCCGCCGCCTTGTCGCTGGCCGGCGGCGCCTGCGCCGGGGCCTGCAGCTGGGCCGGGTCACCACCCAGGACGCCCAGCAGCGTGAGCGGGTTGATGCCGAAGATCCACCCGCCCAGCAGCGCCAGCACCACCGTGCCGATGCCCACCGAACGCCCGCCCAGGCCGAAGCCGCCGGCGCCCCGGCGGTCTTCGACATTGCTGCTCTGGCGCTCGCCTTCCCAGCGCATGGGTGCATCACTCCCGAAAAGCCTGCTGGCCCACAGGCAAGCCGCGTTCCGGGTGACATCAGGCACCGGCCCGGCGCCGGGCAAAAGGCGGATCAGAAGGCGAAAGACCGGCCAGTTCGGCCGCCCGCAGCAGCTGCGGACCCTCAGGTCTTGGGCAGGGTGACGCCGCGCTGGCCCTGGTACTTGCCGCCGCGGTCCTTGTAGCTGGTCTCGCAGACCTCGTCGCTTTCGAAGAACAGCACCTGCGCACAGCCCTCGCCGGCGTAGATCTTGGCCGGCAGCGGCGTGGTGTTGCTGAACTCCAGCGTCACATAGCCTTCCCACTCGGGCTCGAAGGGCGTCACGTTGACGATGATGCCGCAGCGCGCATAGGTGCTCTTGCCCAGGCAGATGGTCAGCACGTTGCGCGGGATGCGGAAATACTCGACCGTGCGCGCCAGCGCGAAGCTGTTGGGCGGGATGATGCATACGTCGCCCTGGAAGTCGACGAAGCTCTTCTCGTCGAAGTTCTTCGGGTCCACCACGGTGGAATGCACGTTGGTGAAGATCTTGAACTCGCGCGCGCAGCGGATGTCGTAGCCGTAGCTCGAGGTGCCGTAGCTCACGATCTTGTGGCCGTCGGCCGCATGCCGCACCTGGCCCGGCTCGAACGGCTCGATCATGCCGTGCGCCTCAGCCATGCGCCGGATCCACTTGTCGCTCTTGATGCTCATGCTGCCGCCTGCAAAGGAATCGCCGGATTCTAGGGAAGCCCCGGCGCCGCCCCTGCGCGCCTTTTCTCGAGCTGGATCAAACCTGCAGCGCGGTCCTGCTCCGATCCCTTGCCCCGACCCGTACATGCAGCGGGGTCAAGTGTCGAAATTTTGACACCCGCCCTCATGCTTTCACACTAGCATGACTGCAGTACGAGGAGCCGTACATGCGAAACGCCGCCGATCTGCTTGCCCGCTACGCCGCATACCACCGGGACCATCGCAACATCGCCACGCACCGGGTGGGCGTGCCGATGATCCTGTTCGCGCTGGGCGTGCTGCTGGCCCGTCCGGCCGTGGCGCTGGGCAGCTTGACGCTCACCCCGGCCTGGGTGGCATTCGGGCTGGCGGCCGCGTGGTGGCTCACCCGCGGCAGCCTGGCGGTCGGCCTGGCCGCGAGCGGCGGCACGGCCGCGCTGCTGCTGCTGGCGCAGGGGCTCGGCGCCATCGGCACCGCCGCCTGGCTGGGCTGGGGGCTGGGGCTGCTGCTGCTCGGCTGGCTGCTGCAGTGGCTGGGCCACTACTACGAGGGCCGCAAGCCGGCCTTGGCGGACGACATCGCCGGCCTGCTGATCGGTCCGATGTTCGTGGCCGCCGAGGTGCTTTTCGCCGCCGGCTGGAAGCTGGAGCTGGCGCGCGAGATCGAGCGCCGGGCGGGCCCGAAGTTCATCCGCGACCTGGCCCTGCCGGCCACGCGGTAGCCGGCGCCCGCCGGCGCTACGTGTTCTTCGAGATCGTGATCGTCGGGAACTTGGACGAGTAGTCCTTGGCCTGCTCTGCGATCTTCACCGCCACCCGGCGCGCCACCGCCGTGTAGAGCCTGGCCTCCTCGCTGCGGGGTTCGGCCACCACCGTGGGTGTGCCCGAGTCGGCCTGCTCCCGGATCTTGAGCGCCAGCGGCAGCGCACCCAGCAACTCCACCCCATACTGCTTCGCCATGCGCTCGGCGCCGCCGGCACCGAAGATGTGTTCGGCATGGCCGCAGTTGGAGCACACATGCACGGCCATGTTTTCCACGATGCCGAGGATGGGCACGCCCACCTTCTCGAACATCTTGAGCCCGCGCTGCGCGTCGAGCAGCGCGATGTCCTGCGGCGTGGTCACGATCACCGCGCCGGTCACCGGCACACGCTGGCTCAGGCTGAGCTGGATGTCGCCGGTGCCGGGCGGCATGTCGACGATCAGGTAGTCGAGATCCTTCCAGTTCGTCTGGCGCAGCAGCTGGTCGAGCGCCTGCGTCGCCATGGGCCCGCGCCAGATCATGGCCTGATCACCTTCGACCATGAAGCCGATGGAGATGACCTGCACGCCGTGTCCCACCAGCGGCTCCATGGTCTTGCCGTCATGGCTTTCGGGCCGGCCGCTCACACCCAGCATCGTGGGCTGGCTGGGGCCGTAGATGTCGGCGTCGAGCATGCCCACGCGCGCGCCCTCGGCGGCCAGCGCGAGCGCCAGGTTGGCCGCGGTGGTGCTCTTGCCCACGCCGCCCTTGCCCGAAGCCACCGCGATGATGTTCTTCACGCCCGGCAGCAGCGGCACGCCGCGCTGCACCGCATGGGCGATCACCTCGGTGCGGAACTGCAGGTCCAGCGCCGTGACGCCCGGCACGCGCAAAGCCGCAGCCTTCAACGCATCGGCCAGCGCCGGCCATTGGCTGCGCGCCGGGTAGGCCAGCACCACCTCGAATCCCACCTTGCCGTCGGCGCCGATGCGCAGGTTGTTCAGCTGCTTGCCGGAAATCAAATCGCGGCCGGTGTTCGGGTCGGCCACGGTTTTCAGGGCGTCGAGCAAAGCGGTTTCGGTGATCGGCATGGGAGCGAAGGCAGGGGTGGAACGCGTCAGGCCAGTCTAGCGCGCGCCCTATCCCCTTACGGAGGGCGCCCTAGAATCGATGGCTTCCCTGCCGTACGCGAGCCCCCATGACCCGCAAGCTCTTCGTCACCACCGCCTTGCCCTACGCCAACGGACCCTTCCACATCGGCCACATGATGGAGTACATCCAGGCCGACATCTGGGTGCGGGCGCAGCGCATGCGCGGGGCCGAAGTGCACTTCGTCTGCGCCGACGACGCGCACGGCGCGCCGATCATGATCGCCGCCGAAAAGGCCGGCAAGACGCCGCAGGACTTCGTGGCCGAGATCGCTGCGGGCCGCAGGCCGTACCTCGACGGCTTCCTGATCAGCTTCGACAACTGGCACTCCACCGACGGCCCCGAGAACCACGCGCTCGCGCAGGACATCTACCGCGCGCTGCGCAAGGAAGGCCTGATCTTCGTCCGCGAGATCGAGCAGTTCTTCGATCCGGTCAAGGGCATGTTCCTGCCCGACCGCTACATCAAGGGCGAATGCCCGCGCTGCGGCGCCAAGGACCAGTACGGCGACTCCTGCGAGGTGTGCGGCGCGGTGTACTCCCCCACCGAGCTGAAGAACCCCTACTCCGCCCTGTCCGGCGCCACGCCGGTCATGAAGAAGAGCGAGCACCACTTCTTCCAGCTCTCGTCGCCGCGCTGCATCGAGTTCCTGCAGCAATGGACCTCCACGCCCGGCCGGCTGCAGCCCGAGGTGCTCAACAAGATCAAGGAGTGGTTCGCCACCGACGACAGCGGCTCTCAAGGCCTGGCCGACTGGGACATCAGCCGCGACGCGCCCTATTTCGGCATCGAGATCCCCGACGCGCCGGGCAAGTACTTCTACGTCTGGCTCGACGCCCCGGTGGGCTACCTGGCCTCGCTGAAGAACTACTTCGACAAGACCGGCCGCGACTACGCTGCCTTCGTCGACGATCCCAAGGTCGAGCAGATCCACTTCATCGGCAAGGACATCACCTACTTCCACACGCTGTTCTGGCCGGCGATGCTGCATTTCAGCGGCCGCAAGGTGCCCAACCACGTGTTCGTGCACGGCTTCATCACCGTCAGCGGCGAAAAGATGAGCAAGAGCCGCGGCACCGGCATCTCGCCGCTGAAGTACCTGGAGCTGGGGCTCAATGCCGAATGGCTGCGCTACTACATCGCCGCCAAGCTCAATGCCCGGGTGGAAGACGTCGACTTCAACCCCGACGACTTCGTCGCGCGCGTCAACGCCGACCTGGTGGGCAAGTACATCAACATCGCCAGCCGCGCAGCGGGCTTCATCCACAAGCGCTTCGGCGGCAAGCTGGCCGGCCAGGCGGGCGAGGAGGCCTCCAACCTGTTGCAAGGGCTGCGCGGCGCGGCCGAGTCGGTGCAGCAGCTGTACGAAGAGCGCGAGTTCGGCAAGGCGCTGCGCGAGATCATGCTGCTGGCCGACCGCGTGAACGAATACGTGGACCAGCACAAGCCCTGGGAGCTGGCCAAGCAGGTGGGCGCCGACAACGAGCTGCACGAGGTGTGCAGCGCCTGCATCGAGGCCTTCCGCGTGCTCACGATCTACCTGAAACCCGTGCTGCCGGCGCTGGCCGAGAAGGTGGAATCGTTCCTGCAGCTGCCGCCGCAGCAGTTCGCCGACGCCGCCAAGCCGCTGGGCGGCCACCTGATCGGGCCCTACACCCACCTGATGCAGCGCGTGGACCCCAAGCAGGTGGACGCGCTGTTCGAGCCGCCCGCCCCGGCGGCTGTGGAGCAGATCGAGGTGGCGCTGCCCGGGGGCGAGGCCATCGCCCAGGCCATCGCCATCGACGACTTCGCCAAGGTGGACCTGCGCATCGCGAAGATCGTCCACGCCGAGACGGTGGAGGGCTCGACCAAGCTGCTCAAGCTCACGCTCGACGTGGGCGAGGGCCGCGAACGCACCGTCTTCAGCGGCATCCAGTCGGCCTACCGGCCGCACGACCTGATCGGCAAGCTGACCGTGATGGTGGCCAACCTCGCGCCGCGCAAGATGAAGTTCGGCGTCAGCGAGGGCATGGTGCTGGCGGCCAGCCACGCCGACGAAAAGGCGCAGCCCGGCATCTTCTTGCTCGAACCGCTGCCCGGCGCACAGCCCGGCATGCGCGTGCGCTGACTTGACCTGAGACAATGCACGGGTGATCCCCGTGCCCTGCCGGCCCCCTGCTGCGCTGCTGCCGCTGTCCCGCCGGCGGCGATTCATCGTGCGGGTGCATCACTGCGGACCTCCGGAGACGGCCCTGGCGCCGTCACCCCACCCCCCATACCGGAGAGTCCATGCTGCGTTCCCAACTCCATCCCTTTAGACCGCGACTGCTCGACGCCTTGCGCGGCTACGACCGCCAGCGCCTGGTCGCCGACATCGGCGCCGGGCTCACCGTGGGCGTGGTCGCGCTGCCGCTGGCCATGGCGTTTGCCATCGCCAGCGGCGTCAAGCCCGAGCAGGGCATCATCACCGCCATCGTCGCGGGCTTCCTGATCTCGGCGCTGGGCGGCTCCAGCGTGCAGATCGGCGGGCCGGCCGGGGCCTTCATCGTCATCGTCTACGGCATCGTCGAGCGCTACGGGCTGACCAACCTGCTGATCTCGACCGCGCTGGCCGGCGTGGTGTTGTTCCTCATGGGCTGGCTCAAGCTGGGCACGCTGGTGCGCTACGTGCCGGTGCAGATCATCATCGGCTTCACCAACGGCATCGCGGTGCTGATCGCGCTGTCGCAACTGAAAGACCTGTTCGGGCTGCGCACTCCCAAGGTCTCGGCCGACTTCTTCCCGCAGGTGGCGGCGATCGTCGAGCACTTCCACACCTTCAACCCCTATGCCTTCGCGATCGGCCTGCTGTGCTTCGGCGGGCTGTTCCTGTGGCCGCGGCTGTTTGCCTCGGGCACGCCGCTGCCCGAGCGGCTGGCGGGCAGCCGGCTGGCCGGCGTGGCGGCGCGTGTGCCGGGGCCGGTGGTGGCGCTGGTCACCATGACGGTCGCCACTGCCTGGCTGAAGCTGCCGGTGGAGACCATCGGCACGCGCTTCGGCGGCATCCCGCAGACCCTGCCCGCGCTCGACCTGCCCGATTTCAGCTGGCACAGCGCCAAGCAGCTCGTACTGCCCACGTTCACGATCGCGCTGCTGGGCGCGGTGGAGTCGCTGCTGTGCGCGCGCGTGGCCGACCAGGTGTTCACCGGCGGCCCCAAGCACGACCCGAACCAGGAGCTCATGGCCCAGGGCGTGGCCAACATGGTGGCCCCCGTCTTCGGCGGCCTGCCCGCCACCGGTACGATCGCGCGCACGGTGACCAACGTGCGCGCCGGCGCCACCAGCCCGGTCGCCGGCATCGTGCATGCAGCAACGTTGCTGGTCATCGTGCTCGCCGCCGCGCCGCTGGCGGCCCACGTGCCGCTGGCCGCACTGGCCGGCATCCTGCTGTTCGTGGCATGGAACATGGGCGAGTGGCGTGAGTTCTCGCGCGATCACCTGCGACGCTTCACGCTGGGCTACCGGGTGATCCTGCTCGGCACCTTCGGCCTGACCGTGATGGTCGACCTGATGGCGGCGGTGCAGATGGGACTCATCGCGACCTGCGTGTTCTTCATCTGGCGCATGAGCCTGCTGTTCCGCGCCGAGCCGCTGCAACCCGCCGAGGCTGCCCCCGGCGTGCAGGTGGTGCGGCTGCACGGCGCGCTGTTCTTCGGCGCGGTGGGCAAGATCGAGGCCCTGGCCGACGCCCTGCCGGCCGGCACGCGCGCGCTGGTGCTGGAGATGCACCGCCTGATCTGGATCGACGCCTCGGGCGTGGACGCGCTCACCCAGCTGTGGCGGCGGCTGCAGCGCGAAGGCGTGGCGCTGTACCTGTGCGAGCTGGAAGACGAGCCGCTGCAGATGGTGCAGCGCACGGGGCTGCAGGCGCTGGTGGGCGACGAGCGGGTGCTGCCCAGCCTGGCGCAGGCGCTCGCGGCGGCGCAACGCCCAAGCTAGGGAGGCTCCGGGCTGCGGCCCTGCGCTATCCTCTGGCCTCCTTTCCCGTTCGTGCGCTGTTCATTCCGGTGGGCTTTCTCGACGACCTCAAACGACAGGCCGACGCGCTGCGCGAGCAGCAAACCGTGGACGGCGCAGGCCTGCGCCAGCGCGTGGCGCTCACCGAGGCCGCCTGCCAGGCGGCGCTGCGCTACTTCAGCACGCTGGCCGAGCAGCTCAACGTGCTGCAGCCGCCCAGCCCCGCGCACTACCAGCTCGACCGCCGGCACGGCTTTCAGGGCTTGCCGATGAGCGACTTCTATGCCGACGCGCGGCGCAAGATACTCGACCGCGACGAGGTGTACGACCACGTGGTGCTGCACTGGCAGCTCAAGACCGGCAAGACCCTGCACCTGGTCAAGGACTTCCTGCCCGACATCGAGCAGTTGGAGGCGCGCATCCGCCAGGCCGCGATGCCGGTGAAGACGGAGGCCGTGCGCAACCCCGACAACGGCAAGCTGGTCGAGATGCGCTACGCGCTGCAGGCCGACCTGCGCGCCGGCATCCGCATCGCGCCGCGGCACGAGGATGCGATGCTGCGGGTACAGGCGCAAAACCTGGAGCGGCTGGAAACGCTGAACTTCGAACTGCCCGCGCAGGCGCTGGACGAAGCCCTGCTCGACGAGCTGGCCAAGTGGATCACCGGCCGCCCGCACGCCTTCCTGGCTGGCGCCCAGGGCCTGCGGCGCAGCGAAGGCTGACGCCCCTAAAAGGGCGCCGGCGCCGCCCGCTTAAAATCGCGGCAGTTTCGCCTCGACTGCCGCCTTTAGCCGCGGCCTGCCCACCATGCCGCTGTTCTGGAAACCCTACAAGTCCGAGATCACCCAGTTCATCGACGAACTGAAAGCCAAGAAGCCCACGCTCGAGCAGGAGCAGCGCGCCGGCCGGGCGCTGCTGTGGGACCGGCCGATCGACCCCGAGTGGCAGGCCGAGTTCCAGGCCGGCAAGGTGCCGCAGCAGCCCTACGTCTACCAGACCAAGAACCACTGAAGCGGTGTCCGACACCCTGATCGCCGACGAGGCACCGTCCTCGCCCGCGCCGCTGCCGGTGGACGACGCCGGGGAGCCTGCGGTGGTGGACCATGTGGCCGTCGCCCGCCTGTACGGCGAGCCGCTGTTCGCGCTGCCGCAGGACCTGTACATCCCGCCCGACGCGCTGGAGGTATTCCTCGAGGCCTTCCAGGGCCCGCTGGACCTGCTGCTGTACCTGATCCGCAAGCAGAACTTCAACATCCTCGACATCCCGCTGGCGGAGGTGACGCGCCAGTACCTCACCTACGTCGACCAGATCCGCTCGCGCAACCTCGAGCTGGCCAGCGAATACCTGCTGATGGCGGCCATGCTGATCGAGATCAAGTCGCGCATGCTGCTGCCGCCGAAGAAGACCGACGACGGCCAGGAGCCCGAGGACCCGCGCGCCGAGCTGGTGCGCCGCCTGCTCGAGTACGAGCAGATGAAGCTGGCCGCGGCGCGGCTCGACGCGCTGCCGGTGATCGGGCGCGACTTCCTGCGCGCGCAGGTGACGATCGAGCAGTCGCTCAAGCCGCGCTTCCCCGACGTGCACGTCGACGAGCTGCGCGAGGCCTGGGCCGACATCCTCAAGCGCGCCAGGCTGCACCAGCACCACAAGATCACGCGCGAGGAACTCTCGGTGCGCGAGCACATGAGCATCGTGCTGCGCACGCTGCAGGGCCGGCGCTTCGTGGAGTTCGAAGACCTGTTCGACGTGCGGCGCGGCCCGCAGGTGGTGGTGGTGACCTTCATCGCGATGCTCGAGCTCTCGCGCGAGCGCCTGATCGAGATCACGCAAGCCGAAGCCTTCGCGCCCATTTACGTACGCCTGGCGTACCAACCTGCCTGAAGCCATGAGTGCGCATACCTCGCCGGGTGTCGGCCACGACGCCGGCCGCAAGCCGATCACCCTGCCCGCGCTGCGCGCGATGCAGGCGCGCGGCGAGCCGATCGCGATGCTCACGGCCTACGACGCCACCTTCGCGCGCCTGGCCGACGAGGCCGGCGTGGAATGCCTGCTGGTGGGCGATTCGCTGGGCATGGTGCTGCAAGGCCATGCGAGCACGCTGCCGGTGACGCTGGAAGACATGGCCTACCACACGGCCTGCGTGGCGCGGGGCAACCGCAGCGCCTGGCTGATCGCCGACCTGCCCTTTGGCAGCTACCAGCGCAGCGTCGAACAGGCCATCGACAGCAGCGCGGCGCTCATGAAGGCCGGCGCGCAGATGGTCAAGATCGAAGGCGGCGGCTGGACGGTGGAGGCGGTGCATGCACTGGTGCAACGCGGCATCCCCGTGTGCGCCCACCTGGGCCTCACGCCGCAAAGCGTGCACGCACTCGGCGGCTACCGCATCCAGGGCAAGGACGACGACGGCGCCGCCGCGCTCAAGCAGCAGGCGCACGAGCTGGCCGAGGCCGGCGCGGCCATGCTGGTGCTGGAGCTGATGCCTTCGGCGGTGGCGGCCGGGATCCAGGCCGCGCTGCCGCAGCTCATGACCATCGGCATCGGCGCCGGGCCGGGCACGGCGGGCCAGGTGCTGGTGCTGCACGACATGCTGGGCGCCACGCGGGGCAGGCTGCCGCGCTTCGTGCGCAACTTCATGCAGGGCGCCGGCAGCATCGAGGCCGCGCTGCGCGCCTATGTCGCGGCCGTGAAGGACAAGAGCTTCCCCGACCCCGCCGTGCACGGCTACTGAACAGGAGACCGAAGCCATGCGCGTGATCCACACCGTCGCCGACCTGCGCCGCGAGCTGGCGGGCCAGCAGGCCACCGCCTTCGTGCCCACCATGGGCAACCTGCACGAGGGGCATTTGTCGCTGGTGCGGCGCGCGCGCGAGCTGGGCGGCCCGGTGGTGGCCAGCATCTTCGTCAACCGGCTGCAGTTTGCGCCGCATGAGGACTTCGACACCTACCCGCGCACGCTGGAGCGCGACTGCCAGCTGCTGCAAGGCGCCGGCTGCGACCTGGTGTTCGCCCCCAGCGAGCGCGAGCTGTACCCCGAGCCCCAGGGCTACAAGGTGCTGCCGCCGGCCGAGCTGGCCGACATCCTGGAAGGCCACTTCCGCCCGGGCTTCTTCACCGGCGTGTGCACCGTGGTGCTCAAGCTGTTCAACCTGGTGCAGCCCGCGGTGGCGGTGTTCGGCAAAAAGGACTACCAGCAGCTGATGGTGATCCGCCGCATGGTGCAGCAGCTGGCGCTGCCGGTACACATCGAGCCCGGCGAGACCTCGCGCGCGGAAGACGGCCTGGCGCTGTCGTCGCGCAACGGCTACCTCAGCGCCGACGAGCGGGCCGAGGCCGTGCAGCTGTCGCGCGTGCTGCGCGACGTGCGCAGTGCCTTGCTGGCGGGCCGGCGCGACTTTGCCGCGCTGGAGGCGCAGGCCGTGCAAGCCTTGGCCGCGCGCGGCTGGAAGCCCGACTACGTGGCCATCCGGCGCCAGCTCGACCTGCAGCCGCCACATGGCGAGGAGCCGCTGGTGGTGCTGGCCGCCGCCAAGCTGGGCACGACGCGCCTGATCGACAACCTGGAAGTCTGAGCAGGTGCATCTCGGGCCGGGAGGCTCGCGCCCACTACGCAATCTCGGAAACGCGGGCCGCAAACCGCGCTTGTATGATGCCCGCTTCGCCCGCCGCAGGCATCCCTGGCGCGCGCCCTTGCCCGGCCCTGCCCGATCAGGAAGGGCCGCTGACTGCAGTCCCCCGACGACCCGGAGGTCCGCGAAATCGACGCGAATCTGTTGAACGAGCTGCGCATCGCGCACGACCAGCGCGATGAGGATCCGCAGCGCTCCCCCCGCTGGCCCTGGATCGCCGCGGCCGCCTGCGTCGTGCTGGCGTTGCTGGCCGGCGGCGGCTGGTGGTGGCTCGCAGCCCGGCCCGTCGAGGTACAGACTGCCACGGCCGCCGCGCCCGGCGCAGCAGGCGCAGCGGCCGTGCTGCAGGCCACCGGCTACATCACCGCGCGCCGCCAGGCCACCGTGTCCACCCAGGTCACGGGCACGCTGACCCAGGTGCTCATCGAAGAGGGCGACCGCGTCAAGGCGGGCCAGGTGCTGGCGCGGCTGGAAGACAGCACGCAGCGCGCCACGCTGGCCGCGGCGATGGCCAACGTGCAGGCCGTGCAGGCGCAGGTGGTGCAGTTGCAGGCGCAGCTGGCCCAGGCCGAGGCCGACGAGCGGCGCCAGAACGAACTGCTCGCCAGCGGCATGGTCACGAAGCAGGCCGCCGAGCAGGCGCGCACCGGCGTCAACACGCTGGCGGCCCAGCTGAACGCGCGCCGCAAGGAGGTCGAAGCCGCCAAGGCCCAGGCCGCGCAGGCGCAGGTGAACTACGACTACACCTTCGTGCGCGCGCCATTCGCCGGCGTGGTCACCGAAAAGGCCGCGCAGGTGGGCGAGATCGTGTCGCCGCTGTCGGCCGGCGGCGGCTTCACGCGCACCGGCGTGGGCACCATCGTCGACATGGATTCGCTGGAGGTCGACGTGGACGTGAACGAGGCCTACATCGGCCAGGTCAAGCCCGACATGCCGGCCGAGGCCGTGCTCGACGCCTACCCTGACTGGCGCATCCCGGCGCATGTGGTGGCCATCGTGCCGGCGGCCGACCGCGGCAAGGCCACCGTGAAGGTGCGCGTGGCGCTGGAGCGCAAGGACGAGCGCATCGTGCCCAACATGGGCGTGCGCGTCAGCTTCCTCGGCCAGCGGCCGCAGCCTGCCGCGCAGCAGGCGCCCAAGGGCGTGCTGGTGCCGCCGCAGGCGATCGTGCAGCGCGACGGCAAGAGCGTGGTGTTCGTCGTGGCCGACGGCAAGGCCCGGCAGCGCGCGGTGGCGCCGGCGCGGCAGCCGGTCGGGCAGATGACGCTGCTGCCCGAAGGCCTGGCCGCGGGCGACGAGGTGGTGCTGTCGCCGCCCGACACATTGAGCGACGGCATGAGCGTCAGGACATCCGACACCCCGCGCTGAACGCGGCGGCAGCGCCGCCGCAGCGCACCCAACCGAGCACAAAGGCAAGGAGAGGAAGCATGGCCGACAAGCTGATCGAGATCCGTGACCTGTCGAAGGTGTACGAACGCGGCAGACAGAAGGTGGAGGTGCTGCACCACATCGACCTCGATGTGAACGAAGGCCAGTTCCTCGCGCTGATGGGCCCGTCGGGCTCGGGCAAGACCACGCTGCTCAACCTGATCGGCGGGCTGGACAAGCCCACCGGCGGCAGCATCACGGTGGGCGGCCAGCGCATCGACCAGCTGAGTGCCGGCGCGCTGGCCAAGTGGCGTGCCGCCAAGGTGGGCTTCGTGTTCCAGTTCTACAACCTGATGCCCATGCTCTCGGCACAGCGCAACGTCGAGCTGCCGCTGCTGCTGACCAAGCTGTCGGCCGCCGAGCGGCGCAAGCGCGCGTCGATCGCGCTGCAGCTGGTGGGCCTGGCCGACCGCGCCGGCCACAAGCCCACCGAGCTGTCGGGCGGCCAGCAGCAGCGCGTGTCGATCGCGCGCGCGATCGTCTCCGACCCCACGCTGCTGGTGTGCGACGAGCCGACCGGCGACCTCGACCGCCAATCGGCCGAGGAAGTGCTGATGCTGCTGCGCACCCTCAACCGCGACCACGGCAAGACCATCCTGATGGTCACGCACGACCCCAAGGCCGCCGGCTACGCCGACCACACGCTGCACCTCGACAAGGGCACGCTGGTCGGCGAGGCTGCGCTGGCCGCCGCCGAGTGAGCGGGAGGCACGATGAAATACCTGCACCTCGTGTGGGCGTCGCTGTTCAGGCGCAAGACCCGCACCTTCCTGACGCTGGTGTCCATCATCGCGGCCTTCCTGCTGTTCGGCCTGCTGGACGCCGTGCGCACCTCGTTCAACCAGGCCGGCCAGAGCGCCAACGGCGCGCAGCGGCTGCAGACCGGCTCGAAGCTCTCGTTCATCCAGCTGCTGCCGCTGTCGCTGCAGCAGCGGATCCGGCAGGTGCCCGGCGTGCAGGCCGTCACCTATGCCAACTGGTTCGGCGGCGCCTACCAGGACCCGCACAACCAGGTGTTCAGCTTCGCGGTGGCGCCCAACTACCTCGACCTGTACCCCGAGGTGTCGGTCAGCGAAGCGCAGCGCAAGGCCTTCGCCGAGACGCGCACCGGCGCGCTGGTGGGCGAGCAGCTGGCCAGGCGCTTCGGCTGGAAGGTGGGCGACAAGGTGCCGCTGCAATCGACCATCTTCCCCGACAAGTCGGGCAGCAAGAACTGGTCGTTCGACATCGTGGGCATCATGCATTCCACCGACAAGAAGACCGGCGGCTGGTACGACCAGATGTTCCTGCTGCACTGGAAGTACTTTGACGACACCACGCCCTACAACCGCGGCCAGGTCGGCTGGTACGTCACCCGGGTGGCCGACGTGAACCAGGCCGACCGCGTGGCCAAGGCCATCGACGCGCTGTCGGCCAACTCCGACCACGAGACGCGCACGATGACCGAGCAGGCCGCCACCGCCAACTGGATGAAGCAGATGGCCGACATCGGCCTGATCGTCGGCTCGATCATGGGCGCGGTGTTCTTCACGCTGCTGCTTTTGGCCGGCAACACGATGATGCAGGCGGTGCGCGAGCGCACCAGCGAGCTGGCGGTGCTCAAGACCATCGGCTTTTCCGACCGCAGCGTGCTGGCGATGGTGCTGGCGGAGTCGCTGCTGTTGCTGCTGCTGGGCGGCGTGATCGGGCTGGGGCTGGCGGCGGCGCTGGTGCCGGTGGTCAGCGGCGCCAGCGGCGGCATGCTCAACCTGCCGGTGGTGGGCATCGAGAGCTGGGCGCTGGGCGTGGCCCTGATGCTGGGCATCGGCCTGCTGGTGGGCGCGCTGCCCGCCGGCAGCGCGATGCGCCTGAAGATCGTCGATGCGCTGGCCGGCCGCTGAAGGAGGAAGACCCATGGCTTTCCTGAGAAACCTGCTTCTGCTGCTGGTGCTGGTGGTGTGCCTGGCGGTGTGGGTGATGCTGCCCTGGCCCGGCGCGCTGGCGCTGGCACTGCTGCTGGGCCTCTGGCTCGCATTCACCCGCCGCGGCAACCAGACGCGCTCGGTGGCCGGCGTGGGGCTGAGCACGCTGAACCAGCGCCTGGGCTCCTCGGCCGTCATCGTGGTGGGCATCGCCGGCGTGGTGGGCGTGCTGGTGGCGCTGCTGGCCATGGCCGAGGGCTACAGCCAGACGCTGCGCAGCACCGGCAGTGCCGACACGGCGATCGTGATGCGCGGGGCCTCCGCGTCCGAGGTGATGTCGGGGCTGGAGCACGCCGCCGTGGGGCTGATCGCGCAAACACCCGGCATCGCGCGCGACGCCAGGGGCGAACCGCTGGCCTCGCCCGAGCTGGTGGTGGCGGCCAACCTGCCGGTCAAGGGCGGCGGCCCCGACGAAGAAGGCAGCGTGCAGCTGCGCGGCGTGGGCGACCAGGCTTGGGCGGTGCGCCCGCAGGTCAAGATCGTGGAGGGCCGGCGCTTCCAGCCGGGCCTGCGCGAGCTGGTGGTGGGCCGCGGCGCCGCGCGCCAGTTTGCCGGGCTGCAGCCGGGCCAGCAGGTGCGCCTGGGCAACCAGAGCTGGGTGGTTGCCGGCGTGTTCGCGTCCGGCGACGCGATGGAGTCCGAGGTGTGGGGCGACGCCGCCGTGGTGGCCGACACCTACGGCCGCGGCAGCGCGCGCGCCTCGGTCACCGTGCGCCTGGCCGATCCGCAGGCGTTCAAGTCCTTCAAGACGGCGCTGGAGTCCAACCCGCAGCTGCAGGTGGAGGCCAGCACCACGGCCGACTACTACAGCAAGCAGTCGGAGCGCATGGTGCAGGTGATCCGCATCATGGGCATCACGGTGGGCGCCATCATGGCCATCGGCGCGATGTTCGGCGCGCTGAACACGATGTTCGCCGCGGTGGCCGCCCGGGCGCGCGAGATCGCCACCTTGCGCGCGATCGGCTTCGCCGGCCTGCCGGTGGTGGTGGCGGTGATGCTGGAGACCATGCTGCTGGCGCTGGCCGGTGGCGTGATCGGCGGGCTGCTCGCCTGGCTGCTGTTCAACGGCTACTCGGCCTCGACCCTGGCCGCCGGCACCGTGGGCCAGCTCGCGTTCGAGCTGCGCGTCACGCCGGCGCTGCTGTGGACGGGCCTCAAGTGGGCGCTGGGCATCGGCTTCATCGGCGGGTTGTTCCCGGCCGTGCGTGCGGCGCGCATGCCGGTGACGGCGGCGCTGAGGGAGTTGTAGTCAGCGCATCCCGAGCTTGAACGCGATCATCGCGCGCAGCTTGTTCGGCACCACCGGCTTGAGCAGCAGGTGGAAGTCGTGCTCCTGCGCCTCCTGCTCGAAGCCGCTCATCATGCTGCCGGTCACCACGACGGCGGGCAGCTGCGGGCCGAAGCGCTCGCGCAGCTGCCGGATCGCCTCCACGCCGGTGTGGCCGCTTTCGAGGCGGTAGTCGGCGATTACCAGGTCGGGCGCGGCCTGCGCGGCGTCGGCCGCGGCCTCGCACCAGTTGACGCAGGCCGTCACGCTGTCGAAGCTCAGCACGCTGGCCCCCCAGCTCTTGAGCAGCACCTCCAGGCCGCTTCGCACCGCGATGTCGTCTTCGACGATCACGATCAGCCGGCGGTCCAGCGTGAGGCCCAGCGCCGACTTCGCGCGCCGCGCCGGCTCTTCGGCGCGCTGTGCGCGGCCCACCGGCACCTGCAGCGAGAACACCGTGCCGTGGCCCACGCGCGAATGCAGCGACAGCGGCGCCTGCATCAGGCCCGCCAGGCGCTTGACGATTGCCAGCCCCAGCCCCAGGCCCTTGCGCTGGTGCGGCTCCAGCGCCGCGCCGCGGTCGGCCACCTGGTAGAACTCTTCAAAGATGCGCTCCCGGTCGTGCTCGCCGATGCCGGGGCCGGTGTCCCACACCTGCAGCAGCAGCTGGCCGCCGCGCCGGCGCGCGGCCACCAGCACCGTGCCGTCCGCCGTGTAGCGGATCGCATTGGAGACCAGGTTGCGCAGCACGCGCTCCACCAGCAGCGGGTCGGCGAAGGCATGGTGCTGCGCGCCGCGAAAGCGCAGATCCAGCCCCTTTTCGAACGCGGTGGGCTCGAAGTGCAGCTTGAGCTTGCCGAACAGGTCGCCCAGCGCGAAGTGCTGCGGCTTCACCTCGACGCCGCCGGTGTCGATCTTGGTGATGTCGAGCAGCTCGGAGAACAGGCCCTCCAGCGCGTCGACCGAGGAGTTGATGCTGTTGACCAGCTGGGCCACCTGCTCGTCGTGGCTGCGCGAGCGCAGCGCCTCGGCGAACAGGCCCAGCGCGTGCAGCGGCTGGCGCAGGTCGTGGCTGGCGGCGGCGAAGAACTGGGTCTTCGCGCGGTTGGCCACCTCGGCATCGCGGCGCGCGGCTTCGGCCGCTGCCTTCTCCACGCGCAGCTGGGCCAGCAGCTGCTCGGTGCGCTGCTTCAGGTCGATGGTGCGGTCGAAGGCCAGGCCGTAGGTGCGCGCCATCAGCGCGGTCACCAGGAACAGCAGCGACATGATCAGCGCGAGCTGCCAGTGGTAGGGCTGGGCCGTGTCGCTGGCGATGCGTGCGATGGTGGGCACCAGACCCAGGCTCAGGAACGCGAGGTACACCCGCCACTGGCGCGCCAGCAGCTGTATGCCGCCCAGGCAGTAGGCATAGACGATGAGGATCAGGCCGATGGTGTGGAAGGTGGAGCCGCGGCCGTAGAACAGCCACACCGCGGCGCCCCAGCACAGCGCCGAGGCCAGCGCCATCGCGTTCCAGCGGTTGCGCCAGGCCAGCAGCGGCGGCATCAGCACGCCGCGCGGGTAGCGCCGGTAGTGCACGAAGCGCAGCAGCCACAGCGCCAGCAAGGTGCCGCACCAGGCCAGCGTGAGCTGCGGCGCCAGCTGCCCGAACATGGCGCCGATCACCACCAGGCCGACGAGGTTGCCCACCAGCGATGTGGGCGTCTGCACGTACAGCGCCTGCACCTGGTCGAGGCTGTCGCTGCGCGGCGCAGACGGGTCGGGATCGGCGGCAACGGCTGGCGCGGCGGAGGAAAGCGGCGTCGACATGCGGCCTTGCGTGAACAGGCCTCAGCGCTCGGGCGGCCGCCAGCCCGGCGCGGCCATGGGCTGCTGCTGCATCATCTGGCTGACCGCCAGCACCGCCTGCGTGCGCGAGCTGACGCCCAGCGCCCGCAGCACCGCGGCCACGTGGTCCTTGATGGTCTCGACCGAGAGGTTGAGTTCGCGCGCGATGTGCTTGTTGGGCTTGCCCTGCAACAGCAGCAGCAGCACGTCGTGCTGGCGCGCGGTGAGGCCCAGCGCCTCGAGCGTGGGCACCGTCTGGTAGCCGTCGATGGGCGGCAGGGTGTCGGGCCCGGCGGCGCTGTCGGCCGGCGAGCGGGCCTCGGTGCCCAGCGTCATGGGCGGCACGTAGATGCCGCCCGACATGACCAGGCGCAGCGCCTCGGTGAGCGTGTCGTTGGAGGCGCGCTTGGGCACGAAGCCCATGGCGCCCATGTCGATGGAGCGGATCACGTCGCTGGCCCGGTCGGACGCGGAGACCACCACCACCGGCAGCGCCGGGTAGGTCTCGCGCAGCTCGGCCAGCACGTCGAAGCCGTTGGCGTCGCCGAGCTGCAGGTCGAGCAGCACCAGGTCGAACTCGGGGTCGGCCTTCAGCGTGCCCAGCGCCTCGCGCGCACTGCCCGCGCCCACGACCTTGACGTCGTCTCCGAGGCCCTGGATCACCGCCTGCAGCGCAGAAAGAATGAGCGGATGGTCGTCGACCAGCAAAACCTTCATGGGGCCCTCTCGCGGCGCGGTCCCGGGGTGGATGCCCCCGGGATCTCGGGTGTCAGATCGCCGCATCGTAATCGAGCGTCCGCGGGCCGCGTGCCCCCCTAAAGGGGGAAAGGGTAAGCAGGCGTCAGGGCTAGGGCCTGGGCAGGCCCTAAAGGTAGCGCCGGGTCACCGACTCGGCCACGCACACGGGCTTGGGCGCCCCTTCGCACTCGACCGTGACCTCCACGACGAGTTGCGCGCCGCCTTCGACCGGCTCGTAGGACAGCAGCTTGAAGTGCCCCCGCACCCGGCTGCCCGAAGGCACCGGCGCCGGGAAGCGCACGCGGTTGAGCCCGTAGTTCACGCCCATGCGGCTTTCCACCACCTCGAAGGCGGTCTCGAACATCCTGGGCAGCAGGCTCAGCGTGAGAAAGCCGTGGGCGATGGTGGTGCGGTAGGGGCCGGCGGCCGCGCGCTCGGCGTCCAAGTGGATCCATTGATGGTCTTCGGTGGCGTCGGCGAACTGCTGGATGCGCCGCTGGTCGACCGTGAGCCACTCGCTGGTGCCCAGCGCATGCCCGACCAGGCCCTTCAGGTCTTCGAGCTTCTGGAAGCGCTTCATGCATTCACCCACTTCAGGATCGCCTCCCATTGCGGCAGGTCGCGCTCCACCCGGCTGGGCGCCACGTCCCACAGCGTGAGGCCGCGTGCGGCCAGGTGCACGTAGTTCTGCGTGTCGCGCAGGAAGCCCAGCACCGGCACCTTGAGCGTGTCGAGAAAGTGGCGCAGCTGGTCCACCGCGATCGTGTGGTCGCGCACCCGCATGCCCACCACGCCCACCTGCACGCGTTCGCTGCGCTTGTGGTTCACCAGCTCCTGCACGAAGGCATGCGTGGCCTGGATGTCGAACAGGCTGGGCTGCAGCGGCACGATCACCTTGTCGGCGATCTTCATCACCTCGTCCAGCCGCTTGTCGTGCAGGCCGGCCGGCGTGTCGAGCACCACGTGGGTGGTGCCCTTGGGCGGGCGCACCAGGCCGTCGTCCTTGAGCTCCCAGCCGCGGATCTCGGGCAGGTGGGGGGGCCGCAGCGTGAGCCACTGGCGCGACGACTGCTGGCGGTCCACGTCGCCCAGCATCACCGCGTGGCCTTGATGCGCCAGCGCCCCGGCGAGGTTGGTCGCCAGCGTGCTCTTGCCCACTCCACCCTTCGGATTGGCCACCACGATGACCGGCATGCCGCCTCCGTCCTGATTGGATTTCGGGGTATGGTAGCGCCCGCTACGGCCCCCCCAAGCCGGGCAAACCCAAGCGCCGCTGGCGCGTTCGCGACATCCTGCATGCCCCACGCCCTTGTTCTCGGCGCCCATCCCGACCTGGCCCGCTCCCACGTGAACCGCGCGCTCGCCGAGGCCTGCCGCGGCGTGCCGGGAGTGGCCTACCGCGACCTCTATGCGCTGTACCCTGACTACCTGATCGACGTGCCGGCGGAGCAGGCGGCGCTGGCCGAGGCCCGGCTGGTGGTGTGGCAGCACCCGATCCAGTGGTACTCGATGCCGCCGCTGATGAAGCTGTGGGTGGACGAGGTGCTGCGCCTGGGCTGGGCCTACGGCGCCGGCGGCACCGCGCTGCGCGGCAAGGACTTGTGGCTGGTGGCCTCCACCGGCAGCCCCGAAGAGGCCTACCGGCCGGGCGGCCGGCAGCGCGATCAAGCCGATCCGGCTCTGCCGGGCGGCTTGACCTCCACGGGGGGCGGCGGCAACGCCGCGTGGGGGCGCTACTCCTTCGACGCCTTCCTGCCGCCTTACGAACAGACCGCCACGCTGTGCGGCATGCGCTTTTTGCCGCCCATGCTGCTGCACGGCGCGCACCGGGTCAGCGATGCGGCGCTGGCCGGGCACGTGCAGACCTTCGTGGACCGGCTGCGGCGCTACCCCGACTGGCCGGAGCTGCAACACCTGCCCGAGTGCCCGGCCCGCGAGGTGGCCCCGGGCGAACGGCCGGAGCCGCGCTGATGGAGCACTCGAACTGGCTGCTCACCAGCCTGGTGTACCTGGCCGCCGCGGTGCTGGCGGTCCCGCTGGCGCGGCTGCTGGGTCTGGGCTCGATCATCGGCTACCTGGCCGCCGGCATCGTGATCGGACCGGCCGGGCTGGGGCTGGTGACCGACCCGGCCGACATGCTGCACTTCGCCGAATTCGGCGTGGTGCTGATGCTGTTCCTCGTGGGGCTGGAGCTGCAGCCGCGCCGCCTGTGGGCGATGCGGCGGCCGATCTTCGGCTGGGGCAGCGCGCAGCTGCTGGGCTCGGCCCTGCTGATGCTGGCCGCCGGCACGTTGCTGGGCCTGCCGTGGCAGCTGGCGCTGGTGGCGGGGCTGGGGCTGGCGATGTCGTCCACCGCGATCGGCCTGACGGTGCTGAACGAGCGCAACCTGCTGGCCACCGGCGCCGGCCAGGGGGTGCTCAGCGTGATGCTGCTGCAGGACATTGCCGCCATTCCGATCCTGGCGATGATCCCGCTGCTGGGTGGGGCGGCGGCGCAGGCCGGCGACGGCTGGGGCGGGGCGCTGAAGGCCGCCGCGGTGATCGCGGCCATCGTGCTGGGCGGGCGCCTGCTGCTGCGCCCTGCCCTGCGCTGGATCGCGCGCAGCCGCACGCCGGAGATCTTCACCGCCGCGGCGCTGCTGCTGGTGGTGGCCACCGCCGCGCTGATGCAGGCGGTGGGGCTGTCGATGGCGCTGGGCGCCTTCCTGGCCGGCGTGCTGCTGGCCGAAAGCGAATACCGGCGCGAGCTGGAAACCGACCTCGAGCCTTTCAAGGGCCTGCTGCTGGGCCTGTTCTTCATCGCGGTGGGCATGAGCATCGACTTCGCCGTCGTGCTGGCGTCGCCGGGGGTGGTGGCCGGTGTGGTGGCCGCATTCCTGGCGGTGAAGGCGCTGGTGCTGTGGGCCATGGCGCGTGCGATGGGCCTGCCGCCGCCGGAGCGACCGGTGTTCAACATCCTGCTCGCGCAAGGCGGCGAGTTCGGTTTCGTGGTGTTCCAGGGTGCGGCGCAGGCGGGCGTGATCGAGGCGCCGGTGTCCTCGCTGCTGGTGGCCGCGGTGGCGATCTCGATGCTGCTCACGCCCTTGCTGCTGCTGGCGGCCGACCGCTGGTGGGTGCCGCGGCTGGCGCGCCAGGCACGCAGGCCGAAGGTGCAAGAGCTGCGCGAACCGCAGCAAGCGCCGGTGATCATCGCCGGCTTCGGCCGCTACGGGCAGATCATCGGCCGGCTGCTGTTTGCCAACGGGCTGCAGGCCACCGTGCTGGACCACGACGCCGAGCAGGTGGAGGCCGTGCGCCGCTTCGGCTGGCGCGTGCACTACGGCGACGCCACCCGCCTGGACCTGCTGCGCACCGCCGGCGCCGCGAGCGCACGCGTGCTGGTGATCGCGATCGACGACATCGAGCAAAGCCTGGCGCTGGCCAAGCTGGCGCGCGAGCGCTTTCCGCAGCTGCAGCTCGTCGCGCGGGCCCGCAACGTGGCCCACTACTACCGCCTGCGCGAGCTGGGCCTCACGCTGATCGAGCGCGAGACGCTGGATTCGGCGCTGATGAGCGGGCGCAGCGTGCTCGAGCTGATGGGTTGGCAGCCCCACGCCGCGCGGCTGCAGGCGATGCGATTCCGCCGCCACAGCGTGGAGCAGCTCGAACAGATGGCGCCGCACTTCCGCGACGAGGCCAAGCTGATCGCGATGGCCAAGGAGGGGCGGCAGCAACTGGAGCAACTGTGGGCGCAGGAGCGCGCCGAAGCCGACAAGGGCACGGCGCGCGGCGGCTGGCACTCGGCACAGGAGCCGACCGAAACCCCGTGACCGCCGTCAGCGGTCAGACCAGCTTGCACGCCTCGTCGAACGACAGGCGCGGATTGCGTGGTTTCAGCCGCGACGCATCGCCATGGCCCAGCGTGCAGACGAAGTTGCTCTTCACGCTGGTGCCGGCCCAGAACTCGGCGTCCACCCGCTCGGCGTCGAAGCCGCCCATGGGCCCGCAATCCAGCCCCAGCGCCCGCGCGGCGATGATGAAGTAGCCGCCTTGCAGGCTGCCGCTGCGCAAGGCCTCGAAGGCGATCTTCGAGGGTTTGCCCACATACCACGAGCGCGCGTCGGTGTGCGGAAACAGCTTGGGCAGCTGCTCGTGGAACGCCAGGTCGCGCCCGATGATGGCGGTGACAGGTGCCTCACGCACCTTGCGCTGGTTGCTCCCGGCGTCCATGCAGGGGATGAGCCGCGCCTTGGCCTCGGGTGTGCGCACGAAGGCAATGCGCGCCGGCGTGCAGTTGCCCGAGGTCGGCCCCCACTTCATCAGGTCGTACAGCGCCCGCAGCGTCTCGTCGGGGATCGGCGTGGGGTGAAAGCCGTAGGCCGTGCGCGCGTCGGTGAAAAGCTGTTCCGTGCTGACGTTCATCGCGGGCCTCTTGCTCTCTTGCTGCTTGGGCGGAGAATTGTGCGATGTTCGCCCCCAACCAGAACGACGTCCGCCGCTTCTTCTGCGACACCCAGGCCAAACTGCGCCAGGGCCTGCCGCTCACGCCGATGGAAGCCATCGCGGCCGGATGGATCGACCAGCACCCCGAGTACCACGAAGACCTGGCCGACCTGGAGCGCGCGCTGGCCGCCCAGTACACGGTGGAAGGCGGCAGGGCCAATCCTTTCCTCCACCTGGCGATGCACCTCACGATCGAGGAGCAGATGTCCATCGACCAGCCCCACGGCATCAAGCAGGCAGTGGAGCTGCTGGCCGCCCGGCGCGGCTCGATGCACCAAGCGCACCACGAGGTGATGGAATGCCTGGGCGAGATGGTGTGGGCCTCGCAGCGCAGCGGGCTGCCGCCGGATGGGCACGCGTATCTCGACTGCGTGCGGCGCCGCGCCACGCGCTAGAAAACAAAAAAGGCCTGCGATGCAGGCCCTTCGTTGATGCAGGCGCCGGATCAGGCGTGCGCCGCGCGAAGCTTCAAGGAGAACTCCTGCAGCGCCGCGATGCCGCTCTCTTCAGCCTTCTTGCACCAGGCCTGCAGGTCGTGCACCAGCTGGTCGGCCGACACGTTGGTGCGGGTCCAGAGCTGGCGCAGCTCTTCGCGCATCAGCACCAGCTTGGCGAGCTTGGGGCTTTGCTGCAGCACATGGGCCACCTCGGGCTTCACGCCCTGCGGGATCTTGTCGTCGTCGCGGTGCAGCCAGCGCTTGGCCAGGCGCAGCTGGCGCCACTTGGCGGTGTTCTTTGCGCCCTGTTCCTTCAAGTGGGCCAGTTCGGCCTTGCAGGCGCGCCGCATCTCCTTGGCGTAGCGGGCCATCACCTCGTAGCGGTTGGCGATCAGCGCTTCCAGCGTCTTGTCGTCGGCCACCGGCTTCACGCTGCCCAGCTTGAGCATCGGTGGCGTCTTGCGCACCTTGGCCCAGCCCAGCATCTCGAGCGCGCGGATGTAGACCCAGCCGATGTCGAACTCGTATTTCTTCACCGACAACTTGGCGCTGGTGGGATAGGTGTGGTGGTTGTTGTGCAGCTCTTCGCCGCCGATGATGATGCCCCAGGGCAGCACGTTGGTGCTGGCGTCGGCGGCCTCGAAGTTGCGGTAGCCCCAGAAGTGGCCGATGCCGTTGATGATGCCGGCGGCGGTGATCGGGATCCACAGCATCTGCACGGCCCACACGGTCAGGCCGACGGCACCGAACAGGAACAGGTCGAGGATCAGCGTGAGGCCCACGCCCTGCCAGGTGAAGCGGCTGTACACGTTGCGCTCCAGCCAGTCATCGGGGGTGTTGTGGCCGAATTTCTTCAGCGTTTCCTGGTTCTTGGCCTCGGCACGGTAGAGCTCGGAGCCTTGCAGCAGCACGGTCTTGATGCCGCGGGTAACGGGGCTGTGAGGGTCGTCCTCGGTCTCGCACTTGGCGTGGTGCTTGCGGTGGATGGCCACCCATTCCTTGGTCACCATGCCGGTGGTCAGCCACAGCCACAGGCGGAAGAAATGCGAGGGCACGGGCCCCAGGTCCAGCGCCCGGTGCGCCTGCGCACGGTGCAGAAAAATCGTCACCGAGGCGATCGTCACGTGGGTGGTCGCCAGCGTGAACAGCACGATCTGCCACCACGAAGCGTTGGTCACGCCGTGGGCCAGCCATTCGACTGCAGCGTCCCACACCATCGAGAGTTCGTTCATTCAGGTCCTTGTCGCCCACCGAGAGCGAAGTTGGGGATTGTAGGAGAGCCTGCGCCGGCTCATGACGAAACGCAAGCGGCGTTTCGTGCCGGACTGCGGGCTTCCGGGCGCGGATTTGAGCCCCGTCAAGCGCGCCGGTTCCCTTGTTCGCAAGCAATCTTTGCGCCGTGCGCCCCGCCTGGCACGACATTTGGGGCGCTTTTGCAAGGAATCAACGCTTTTGCCACACGGCGGCAAAGAACCCGTCGCTGCCATGCCGGTGCGGCCACAGGCGCAAATAGCCGCCGGCGTCCAGGCTGGCCGGCTCGCTCACCTGCGAGCGCTCCAGCACCTGGGCCGCGGGCAGCGGCTCGAAGTCGGGATGCGAGGCCGAGAAGGCCGAGGCGATGGCCTCGTCCTCGGCTTCGAGCAGGCTGCAGGTGGCGTACACCAGGCGCCCGCCCGGCTTGAGCAGGCGCGCGGCGCTGTCCAGGATCGCCCGCTGCTTGGCGCGCAACTCCTCCACGGCGGCCGGCGACTGGCGCCACTTCAGGTCGGGGTTGCGGCGCAGCGTACCCAGGCCGGTGCACGGCGCATCGACCAGCACGCGGTCGATCTTGCCGGCCAGGCGCTTGATGCGTTCGTCGCGCTCATGGGCGATCTGCGCCGGGTACACGTTGGACAGGCCGCTGCGCGCCAGGCGAGGCTTGAGCGCATCGAGCCGGTGGCCCGAGACGTCGAAGGCATAGAGCCGGCCGCTGTTGCGCATGGCCGCACCCAGTGCCAGCGTCTTGCCGCCCGCGCCGGCGCAGAAGTCCACCACCATCTCACCGCGCTTGGGCGCCACCAGCAGCGCCAGCAATTGGCTGCCCTCGTCCTGCACCTCCACCGTGCCCTGGGTGAACAGGTCGAGCTTGTTCAGCGCCGGCTTGCCCTGCACCCGCAGGCCCCAGGGCGAATACGGCGTGGGCACGGCTTCGACGCCGGCGGCCGCCAGCGCGGCCAGGGCCTCCTCGCGCTTGGCCTTGAGCAGGTTGACGCGCAGGTCCAGCGGGGCCGGTTCGTTGAGGCTGGCGGCCAGCGCCTGGAACTCGGCCTCGCCGAGCGTGGCCTTCAGCGGCTGGGCCAGCCAGTCGGGCAGGTTGTGGCGCAGTTTCTCCGGCAGCGCGGCGGGGTCGACCTTGCGCGCGGCATCCAGCCACTGCTGCTCGTGCGGGCCCAGCGCGCCGCGCAGGAAGCTTTCGCTGCCCTGCCAGGCCAGGATGGCCAGCCGCCGCTCCAGCGCGCCGCTGCCACTTTGCGCCAGATGCTGCAGCAGCAGCCGCTTGCGCAGCACGGTGTACACCGTCTCGGCCAGCGTGTGCCGCTCGCGCTGGCCCAGGTTGCGGTGCTGGCGGAAGAAGGCCGACACCACGCTGTCGGCGGGCGCATCGAACTTGAGCACCGCGCGCAACAGCTCGGTGGCCAGGTCCAGCAGGGCGTTGGGATGCATGGGGGGCTACTGGAACAGCTGCGACTCGCCGCGGGCGTGGCTGACGATGCCATCGGCCACGGCCAGCTCGTCCTGCACGAACCAGCGCACCGCGCGCGGGTACATCACGTGCTCGCGGGTGAGCACGCGCGCGGCCAGCGCGTCCTCGGTATCGCCGGGCAGCACCGGCACCATGGCCTGCGCGACGATCGGGCCATGGTCGAGCTGCGGCGTGACGAAGTGCACCGTGGCACCGTGCAGCTTGCAGCCGGCCTGCAGCGCACGCCGGTGGGTGTGCAGCCCCGGGAACGCCGGCAGCAGCGACGGGTGGATGTTGAGCATGCGGCCTTCGTAGCGGCGCACGAAGGCATCGCCGAGGATGCGCATGAAACCGGCCAGCACCACCAGGTCTGGCCCGTAGGCGTCGATCGCCTCGGCCAGCGCTGAATCGAAGGCCTCGCGGTTGCCGAAGGCCTTGTGGTCGACGGCAACGGCGGCGATGCCGTGCGCCTGCGCGAAGCGCAGCCCGCCCGCCTCGGGCCGGTTGCTGATCACCGCAACGACCTGCGCATTCCAGCCCTCCTGCCGGGCGGCCTGGACGATGGCCTCCATGTTGGAACCCCGCCCGGAAATCAGGATCACGATGCGCTTCATGGCCGCGCAGTGTAGCTATCTACAATCCTCGCCTCACTCCGAGCTCCTCCCCACATGACCCCCGACGCCACGCCCACGCCGCGCACCGCCAAGTCGCGCGTGCTGTCCGGCATGCGCCCCACCGGCGCGCTGCACCTCGGCCACTACCACGGCGCGCTGAAGAACTGGGTGCGCCTGCAGGACGAGTACGACTGCTTCTACTTCGTGGCCGACTGGCATGCGTTGACCACGCACTACGAAGACCGCGAGGTCATCGAGCGCAACGTCTACGAGATGGTGATCGACTGGGTGGCCGCCGGCCTGGACCCGGAGCGCTGCACCATCTTCCTGCAAAGCCGCATGCCCGAGCATGCCGAGCTGTTCACGCTGCTGGCCATGGGGACTCCGCTGGGCTGGCTGGAACGCGTGCCGACCTACAAGGACCAGATGGAGAAGCTGAAGGACCGCGATCTCGCGACCTACGGCTTCCTCGGCTACCCGCTGCTGCAGGCGGCCGACATCCTGATCTACAAGGCGGCCTACGTGCCGGTGGGCGAAGACCAGGCTTCGCACGTGGAGCTCACGCGCGAGGTGGCGCGCCGCTTCAACCACCTGTACGGCAAGGTGCCCGGCTTCGAGGCCAAGGTGCAGGCGGCGCTGGCCAAGCTGGGCAAGGACGACGCGCGCTATTTCGAGAAGCAGCGCAAGGCCTACCAGGAAACCGGCGCGGCCGATGCACAAGGCAAGGCCGAGGGCATCCTGAAAAAAGCCGCCGCGAACAACCCCGACTGGACGGTCGATGACGAAGAGCTGCTGCTCGGCCATCTCAAGGGCACCGGCAAAACCATCCTGCCCGAACCGCAGGTGCTGCTCACCGAAACCGCCAAGCTGCCCGGGCTGGACGGCGAGAAGATGAGCAAGAGCTACGGCAACACCATCGCGATGCGCGAGGAACCGGCCGTGGTGACCGAGAAGATCCGCAAGATGCCCACCGACCCGCAGCGGGTGCGCCGCACCGACAAGGGCGACCCCCACCGCTGCCCGGTGTGGCAGTTCCACCAGGTGTATTCCGATGCGCAGACCAAGGAGTGGGCCTTCCATGGCTGCACCACCGCGGGCATCGGTTGCCTCGACTGCAAGCAGCCGGTGATCGACGCCGTGCTGAAGGAGCAGCAACCCTGGCGCGAGCGTGCCGAGCCCTTCCTCACCAACCCGAAGCGGGTGCACTGGATCGTGGAAGTGGGCACCGAGCGCGCGCGCACGGTCGCACGCCAGACGATGAAGGACGTGCGCGCCGCAATGGGGTTGAACTATTGACCACCCCCGGAGCGCCTCCGGCGCCTCCCCCTCAAAGGGGGCGACACCAGCGGCCCGGCAAAGCCGGTTCCGCGGTGTCGGCCGGTCTCCGGCAGAGCTCGGCTGACGTTGTTGCCATGGCAGGGATCCACATCACCGACATCGAGGCCGCCATCAACTGGTGGCGCGAGCGCTCGCCGTCGCCCGACGGCATCAGCGCGTGCAAGGAGGTGCGCGCGCTGGCCGAGGTGTACGCGCTGATGGTGTACTACCACGAGGACCAGTGCGACGAAGACACCATGCCGGCCAAGGCGCGCGAGGCCTGGCTGGCCTGGTACGCGCACACGCCCGACGCGCCCTGCATCGCGATCTGCTCCACCACGCAGGGCGACGCCGTGTGCAAGGGCTGCGGCCGCAGCTTCGACGAAGTGCAGCACTGGCCGGTGATGAGCCCCGGCGAAAAGCGCGCCGTCTGGCGCCGCATCACCCTCGAGGGCACGGCCTGGCGCTTCAACCGCTATGCCGAACGGGCGCGCCTGGCCACCGGCGCCGACCACCCGCCGCCCGATTCGCTGGCGCCGGCCGACCCGCCCGCGACGGGCGCCTCACGCTAGCGGCGCCACCACCCCTCAGTGCCCGCTTGCCGGCCGTGCGGCCTGGCGCAATACGTCGGCCCAGCGCACGGAAGGCACGAGCCCGACCGGGATCAGCCGGCCCTTGTAGGGCTTGAGCACCAGCGCATCGCCTTCGTCCTGCCGGACATGGAACACCTTGGCGGCCAGCGGATAGTGCGTCACCAGCACCAGGTTGCGGCCTTCTTGCGAAAACCCCTGGACCAGCTCATCGAGCGCGGTCTTGAGCTGCTCGGTGTCGCTGCTGCGAAACGCCATCAGTCGCGCCTCGGGCACCGCCGCGCCAAACATGTACCAGGCGGTGTGCATGGTGCGGCAATACGGGCTGGCCAGCACGGCGCCCACCGGAAAACCCAGGCCCTTGATCGCGCTGCCCGCCTCCGCACTCACCTGCTGGCCGGCAGGCGACAGCATGCGCTGCCCGGTGCAATCGGCCGGATCGGTGGGCACCGGCTCCCGCGGCTGCGGCCCGAGCTGCGGGATCGTGGGCCCATGGCGCAGCACCAGCACGAAGCCGCCCTTCTTCAGCGCCTCGACCAGCTTGATCTCGGCAGAATAGTCCGGGTAGTAGTCGCTGCCACCGGCTTGCGACGCGTGGATCGGCGGCGCCGCATGGGCCGGCATGAAAAGGGTGGCGGCCAATGCGGAGCAGGCGGCCAGGCGGCGAAGGAAGGGGCTGGGATCGGGCATGGCTGACGAACGTGCCTTTCGGGCGTGCTTTGGCGAAGGTGGCCGCGATCATCGCGGCATGCCATGCCCTGCGTCCAATTGCGTGTTTGGAGGGCTGCCCACGGAAAAGCTGAGGGCTTCGCGCCCTGCCCGTCAGGCCGGCAGCCGCAGCACAAAGCAGCTGCCGCCGCCTGCGCGCACTTCGCAGCGCACGCTGCCGCCGTGGCGCTCGGCGATCTGCTTGACCAGGCTGAGGCCCAGTCCCACGCCGCCGGCCTGCTCGGCATGGCCCGGCAGGCGGAAGAAGGGTTCGAAGATGCGCTCGCGCATCGCCTCCGGCACGCCGGGCCCGCGGTCGCACACGCGCAGCTCCACCGCACCGGCAGGCACCGCCAGCGCGACCGACACCTCCTCCCCGCCATAGCGGCGCGCGTTTTCCAGCAGGTTGCGCACGGCACGGCGCAGCAGGCGTTCGTCGCCGCGCACCGGCGGCACCTGCGCCGATGCGTCCAGCGACGCACCCACGCGGGCCCCCTCCTCGGCCGCCAGGCCCACCAGGTCCACCGGATCACGGCGCTCCAGCCCCGGTTGCGCATCGAGCCGGCTGGCCAGCAGCACCTCTTCGACCAGTGCATCGAGCTCGGCGATGTTGGTGTGGATCTCCCGGCGCAGGCGGGCGCGCTGCTCGGGGCCGGCCCCTTCGATCATGGCCACCGCCATCTTCAGCCGCGCCAGCGGCGAACGCAGCTCGTGGCTGGCGTTGGCCAGCAGCGTCTGGTGCGAACGCAGCAGCTGCTCGATGCGCTCGGCCGCGCGGTTGAAGCTGCCCGCCACCGCGGCCACCTCGTCGCGGCCGCTCTCGTCCACGCGCTGGTGCAGGGCGCCGGCGCCGAAGGCCTCGACGCCGCGCTGCAGCGCTTCGAGCCGTCGCGTCAGACGTCGCACCACCGGGTAGGCGCCCACGGCCACCGCCACGAACAGCAGCACCAGCGCTGCCGCGAGCCCGAGCCCGCCGACGAACAGCGGGGGCGCGGGCAGCGAC
>JBFLWE010000058.1:0-39511 GCA_040758375.1 Pseudomonadota bacterium | reverse complement strand
GGCGCCCGCGGCGCAGGCGCCGGCCGAGCCGGCGCCGCGCAAGACCTCGCGCGCGCGCCGGCCGCGCAAGCAGGAGCCGGCGGCCGAAGGCTGACAGCTGGCCGCTACCAGCGGCCGAACACCTTTTCGAGGATCGCGCTGCCGGTGCCCACCGGGTCGCGGCGGATCTTGCGTTCCTCTTCGCCGATCATGAAGTACAGCCCGTCCAGTGCCTTGGCGGTGACGTACGGCTCCACCTTGGACTGGCTGGGCTCCATCAGGCCCATGGCGGCTGCGCGCCCGGCGATGTCGTTGTACTTGCGCGCCACCGACACCCGCGCCGTGGCGCGCGTGACGATGGGCATGAAGCGCTCGGTGAGCGGCTCGCGCGTCTTGCGCGCGAAGAAATCGGTCACCGCGGTGTCGCCGCCGCGCAGCAGCTCGAGCGCGTCTTCCACGCTGATCGAGCGCACGGCCTGCACCAGCAGGGCCTTGGCCTCGGGCACCGCGGCCTCGGCGGCACGGTTCATCGCCAGCACCAGGTCGTCGAGCTTGCGGCGCTGGCCCATCAGGCGCAGCACGTCGGCCACCTTCTCGAACGACGGCGGCAGCGGAATGCGCACCTGCGGGTTGCCGAAGAAGCCGTCGCTGCGGCCCAGCAGCGACACGGCGGCCAGCGCACCGCGCTCCAGCGCCGCGCGCACGCCTTGTGCGCCTTCGGTCTCGGTGAGCGCTGCAGCCTCGCGCCAGGCCGGCAGGCAGCACGCGGCCGCGAGGCCGCCGAGACGGCGCAGGAAAGGTCGGCGTGGGTCCATGGCGGACAGGATATCGAGGGTGCTCCAGCCTGCCAGCCTGGGCGGCGGCAGGCCGGCACACGGATGCGAAGTCCTGCACGAAGCTGAGCTGCCGCAAACGCGCGAACGAAACACGGTGTTTCAGGGTCGGGCGCGCAGGGTGCCGCGGGCAGAAATCGTCGTCCCCGCACAATGCGGCAACCAGGGTGCCACGATCCCCGAGGCCCCCGTCAGCCGTTTCTGGAGGGACTTCGCCGCATGAGCCGGGGCCGCATCCTCGCCATCGCCTTCGGGCTTTCGCTGGCCGCCGCCGTGTCGCTGGGGCTGGCGCGCTTTTCGTATGCGCTGCTGCTGCCGCCGATGCGCGCAGACCTGCAGTGGAGCTACCTGACCGCCGGCACGATGAACACCGCCAACGCCGCCGGCTACCTGGTGGGCGCGTTGCTGGCCCCGCGCTGGCTGGCGCGCCATGACGCGCGGCACCTGCTGCTGGCCGGCGGCGCGGGCGCGATCGTGCTGCTGGCCGCGCACGGCCTGGTCCTGTCGGACGGGCTGCTGTACCTGCTGCGCTGGGCCACCGGCGTGGCCAGCGCGGCGAGCTTCGTCTCCGGCGGCCTGCTGGCCGCGCGGCTGGCGCAGCAGTCGAGCTCGGTTTCGCCGGGGCTGGTGCTGGGCATGTACTACGGCGGCACCGGCCTGGGCATCGTGGCCTCGGCGCTGCTGGTGCCGCCACTGGCCGGGCTGGCGCGGCCGCACGCCTGGCAGTGGGCCTGGGGGGCGCTGGCGGCCACGGCCTTGGCCGCAACACTGGCCACCGCGACCGCCACGCGGCCCCTGCACGGGGGCAGCGCCGGCGGCGCGGCGCAGCGGGCGCCGCTGCGCTGGGCAGCGCTGGCGCCCGCGCTGGGCGGCTACCTGATGTTCGGCCTGGGCTACATCGGCTACATGACCTTCGTGATCACGCTGCTGCGCGAGCAACGGCTGCCCGAGGGCCAGATCGTCGGCTTCTACGTGCTGCTGGGCGTGGGCGTCGCGACGTCGTCGTGGCTGTGGGCAGGCTTGCTGCAAAAGGCGCGCGCCGGCGGCGCGCTGGCGCTGCTGAACGCCCTGCTCGCAGCGGCCACCGCGCTGCCGGTGCTGTTGCCGCATCCGGCGGCGGCCATCGTTTCGGGGGCGCTGTTCGGCGCGGTGTTCCTGTCGGTGGTGGCCTCCACCACCGCGCTGGTGCGGCACAACCTGCCGCAGGCGCAATGGAGCGCCGGCATCGCGGCGTTCACCATCGTTTTCGCCGCCGGCCAGATCGTGGGCCCCACGGTGGTCGGCTGGCTGGCCGACGGGCCCGGCGGGCTGGCGCGCGGCTTCCTGTGGTCGGCCGGCTTCCTGGCGCTCGGCGCGGTGCTGGCCTTGCGGCAAAAGCCGCTGCCGCAGACCTGAAGAACCGCGCAGCCGCGCGGGCGCGTGGCTTGCTGAATGCGAGGGCCATCCCCCAGGAGACGCTCATGCGCCTGAAGACCTTTGCCTTTGCCCTGGCCGCCACCGGCGTGGCCGCCAGCCTCTACGCACGCGCCCGCCGCCGGCATGCGCCGGCCCATGCACCCGAGCCCGAGACCAGCGAGCGGCTGCAGGGTTCCGACGCGAGCGCCCTGCCGACACAAGCCGCGGTGAGCGACGAGTTGTTCGGCTCCAACTCGCAGCGTGGCCCCTACCCCGAAGCCACCGGCCTGCCCGACTTCTCGCGCGGCGCCTGATCAGCGCGCGGCGCCCAGCTGCGCCGAGAAGAACGCGCTCTCGCCCTCGGGCAGCACCAGGATCTTCTCGAAACGCATGCCGATCTTGCGCAGCAGCGCCATCGAGGGCTCGTTGTCGGGCGCCGTGATCGCCACCAGCCGCTTCAGGCCCAGGTCTTCCTGCGCATGGCGCCACACGGCGCGTGCGGCTTCGAGCGCGTAGCCGCGGCCCCAGTGGCGCTGCAGGAAGGCATAGCCGATGTCCACGTCGGGCAGGCTGTCGCGCTTGACCAGGCCGCTGATGCCCAGCGGGCCGCCACCGTGCCTGAGCTCCACGGCGTACAGGCCGAAGCCGTGGTGTTCGTAGCTGGCCACCAGCTTGTCGGCGATGTAGCGGCGCGCGTCTTCCAGCGTGCGCAGGCCGCGGTCGCCGATGTTGCGGATGTAGGCCGGCTCGTTGAGCAGTTCGAGGATGAAGGCTGCGTCGTCGGCACTGATGCGGCGCAGCTGCAGTCGGTCGGTCTGGATCATGGCGCGAGGGGGGGCACGGAGCGCGCACGGTACAGCAAGAGCCCCGCGGCCGCGAGCGCGGCAAATCCCGCCCCCGCCGCGAACGTGGCCTCGGGGCCGTAGGCGCTCCACAGCGCGCCCGCCACTGCGCTGGCGACGAGCAGCGACACGCCGCTGACCAGGTTGAACAGGCCGAAAGCGGAGCCGCGCAGCTCGGCAGGCGCGGTGTCGGCCACGAGCTTGGCAAACAGCCCCTGCGTCAGCGCCATGTGCAGGCCCCACAGCGCCGCGCCCGCATACACCGCCAGCGGCGTGGCGGCGCTGGCGAGCACCATGTCGGCCGCGATCAGGGCCACCAGCCCTGCGACCAGCAGCGTGCGCGGCTGCAAGCGGTCGCTGGCATGGCCGGCGGGAAACGCCAGCAGCGCGTACACCGCGCTCATCGCGATCATCACCAGCGGCACCTGTGCGATGGGCATCCCCACGTGCTGCGCGCGCAGCACCAGGAAAGCCTCGCTGAAGCGCGCCAGCGTGAACACGCCGCCCAGCGCCACCACGCCCCAGAAGCGCCGCGGCAGGCGCCGCGCCTCGGCCCAGTGCAGGCGCGGCCGCGCCAGGCCCTCGGCCAGTTGCTCCGGCTCGCGCACATAGCGCGCGAGCAACGCCACGGTCACCAAGGCCGGCACCACGGCCGCCCACATCACCACTTGCAAGTCGCCTGCAAAGGCCGCCAGCAAGGCCACCGCCAGCAGCGGGCCCACGAAGGCGCCCACCGAGTCGAGGGCCTGGCGCAGGCCGTAGGCCGCGCCGCGCTGCGCCGGCGGCGTGACGTCGGCCACCAGCGCATCGCGCGGCGCGCCGCGGATGCCCTTGCCCACGCGGTCGACGAAACGCGCGGCGAACACCCAGCCGATGGACGGCGCGAGCGGGAACACCGGCTTGGTCAGCGCCGCCAGCCCGTAGCCGAGCAGCAGCAGCGGCTTGCGCCGGCCCAGCCGGTCGCTCAAGGCACCGGAGAACACCTTGGTGATCGCCGCCGCCGCCTCGGCCGCGCCCTCCACCAGCCCGATGGTGAACATCGAGCTGTGCAACACGGTCGCCATGAACAGGGGCAGCACGCTGTGCACCAGCTCCGACGAGATGTCCATGAACATCGAGCCGAAGCCCAGCACCCAGATGGTGGGGGGCAGCCCGCGCCAGGAGGCCTTGCGCGGCGGTGCGGCGGCTGATGTCATGGTGGTGCGTCGTGGGATCGCAGCACTGTACCGTCCCCACGCGCGGCGGCCGCGTCGGCAAGCGCTGACAGCCGCACGGGGCGACGACGACAAGGCACAGGCGTTGCCGGCCGAGGGGCAGGCACATTCCCCGTCGCGCCATGAGACCCCCCTTCTCTTCGAGTGCGCAGCACGCGCACGGCCCGGCTTTCGACCCGCGCCAGGCGCTGGTGCGCCACAGCGCCATGCTGTCGGGCACGCTGGGCATGGCGCTGGACAGCGGCAACCGCGTGGACCTGCTGCCCGACGGCCCGGCCGGCCACCGCGCGATGTCTGACGCCATCTCCGCCGCGCGCGACCACATCAACCTCGAAGGCGACCTTGCCGCTGAGCAAGGCCCCGGCCACGAGCTGGCGCGGTGCCTGCTGCACAAGCGGCGCCAAGGCGTCAAGGTGAACCTGCTGACCTGCGACAGTGGCCTGCCGGAGCGGCTCGCCGAAGCATTGCGCAGCGCGGGCGTGCAGATCCGCCGCAGCACCGGGCCGCTGCGACGGCTGCTCGTGGTCGACGGCAAGGTGGCCTTCACCGGCAGCATGCACCTGCCCGGCCCGCGCCGCGCCGGCGCGGCGGGCCGACATTGGCTCGCACGGCCCACCCCCTGGCGCGACACCCCCGTGCGCGTGGAGGGCCCGGCCGTGGCGCGGCTGCAGCAGCTGTTCATGGCCCACTGGGTCGAGCAGACCGGCCAACAGCCTTACCTGTCGCACTTCTTTCCCCGCCTCGCTGCAGCCGGCGGCATGCGCGCCGCCGTGGCGGTGGACGAACTCGATGGCGCCCACATGTTTTACCGCGCGCTGCTGGGCGCGCTGGAACTCGCGCAGGACCGTGTGTGCATCACTTCCGCCCGCTTCATGCCGCCGCGGCGGCTGCTGCAGGGGCTGGCGCAGGCGGCCCGCCGCGGCGTCGCGGTGAAGCTGCTGTTGCCCGGCATCAGCGAGGGCTGGGCCACGAGGCAGGCTGGCCGCTCGCACTACGCCAGCCTGCTCAAGACGGGTGTGCGCATCTTCGAGCGCCAGCGCACGCTGCTGCACGCCGGCACGGCCGTGATCGACGGCCTGTGGGCCGGCGTGGGTTCCGGCCACCTCGACCGCCACGGCCTGCTGCACAGCGCCGACGCCAGGCTCATCGTGCTCGACGCAGGCCTGGGGGCCGAGCTCGAGGGCATGTTCAGCGACCACCTGCGCCACAGCCGCGAGATCACGCTGGCCTGCTGGCGCCAGCGTGGGGTGGGCGAACGGCTGCTGCAGGCGCTGGCGCGGCCGCTGGCACTGTGGCTCTGACCCACGCTTACACGCACACACACCAGCAGTCCATCCCTCGTTACGATCGGCTCGACATCAACCGCCCGAGAGGAGCCCACGATGAACCGCTACGTCCGCAGCACCGCGCTGGTGCTGACCATGGCCATGTGCAACGCCGCCATGCTGAGCAGCGCGCAGGCCGCGCTGGTGTCCACCGAGCAGATCGCCGCTCAGGCGATGCCCTTGTCCGGCGGCCATGCACGCCTGAACGCCGCGCTCGACCGCGCCGACCTGCAGGAGGCCCTGCAGCAGCGCGGCATCGACGTGAACCAGGCGCGTGCCCGCGTTGCCGCGCTCACCGATGCCGAGGCCGCGCAGCTCGCGGATCAGATCGACCAGGCCCCCGCCGGCGCCAGCGACGTGCTGGGCGTGGCACTGTTCGTTTTCGTGCTGTTGCTGGTGACCGACATCCTCGGCTTCACGAAGGTGTTCCCGTTCACCCGCTCGGTGCGTTGAGCACCTGCCGGCCGCGACGCCGCGTGCTGCTGGCCTGCGCGGCCGCGCTGGCCGCCGGCGGATGCGCCACGCTGGACGCGCCGCAGACGCAAGCCCTGCTCGCCCGCGCCGCCGGCCTGCCGGCGAGCGCGGAGCGCCGGGAGGTTCCGTTCTTTCCGCAGACGCCGCACCACTGCGGGCCTGCTGCGCTGGCCACGGTGCTCACGCACGCCGGCTTCGGCGCCGACGTGGACACGCTGGCGGCCCAGGTGTTCCTGCCCGCCCGCCAAGGCACCCTGCAGACGGAAATGCTCGCCGGCGCACGCCGCGCGGGCGCGCTGGCGGTACGACTTCCCGGCACGCTCGACGCGTTGCTGCAGGAAGCGGTGGACGGGCATCCGCCGGTGGTGCTGCTCAACCTGGGCTTGTCGTGGCTGCCGCGCTGGCACTACGCGGTGGTGGTGGGCCACGACCTGCCGGCCGGCGAGCTGGTGCTGCGCAGCGGCGCGACCCAGCGCGCCCGTTTCCCGCTGCAGACCTTCGAGCGCACGTGGGCGCGCGCCGGTCACTGGGCTTTCGTCGTCGTGCCCCCGGGCGAGCTGCCGCGCACGGCGAGCGAAGCCGACGTGCACCAGGCGGCGCTGGGCTTCGAGCGCAGCGCCGCGCCGGCCGAGGCGGCACGCGCCTGGCAATCGGTGGTCGATCGCTGGCCGGGCAGCCTGGTGGCCCGCATGGGCCAAGGCAACGCACTCCATGCCGCAGGTCGCCTGCACGAAGCCGCGCGCGCCTTCGAGCAGGCGGCGCAGCAGCACGACAGCGCGGCGGCCTGGAACAACCTGGCCCTCACGCTGCATGCGCTGGGCGACACCGCCGCCGCGCATGCGGCTGCACAGCGCGCCGTCGCAAGGGCCCACGCCGCCGAGCCGTCGATGCTGCAGACGGTGCTGCAGACGCAAGGCCAGATGCGCTGACCCTGCGGCCGCGAGCGCTCACGCGGGGGCCGAAAACGGCCGGGCGGAGGCCAGCGGCGCGGCCCCGGGGCGGGCCAGCGCAGGCTGCCAGGCCTGCACCACGCGCGCCACCGTCTGTGCCTGGCGGTAGCACAGATGCCGGTGCAGGCAGCGCTGCCAGGCCTGCCGCACGGCGCGGTGGTCGGCCGCATCGGGCGTGAGCTCCAGGCGCACCAGCGGCGCCGTGTCCTGCCCCAGTTGCCCGGGCCAGGCGTTCCAGGCCAGCGACGCTGCGCGCGCCAGGCTGCCGCGTGCACGCAAGGCCACGCTGTGGCTGGCCATCTCCTCGTTGCGCGCCAGCGCATGGATGCCGTGTCGCGTGAGCGTGTAGAGAAGCGGTGTCAGGCGCAGCGCCGCCCAGGCGCCCGGGCCCATGCTCCAGCGCGGCGCCGCAAAACCGGCAAGCGGCCAGCCGTTGGCCGCGAACCAGCGCATGCCGGCGTGCAGGCGCTGCAAGGCGTCGTCGCAGTGCAGGCTGCGGAACTCCGCGCTGCCCGCGCCCCAGTGCCGGCGCACCCGGTCGATCGCGCCGCGCACCGGCCCGTCTTCCTCGTGCATGTAGCCGTGCAGCGCCAGCTCGTCGCCCAGCCAGAGGCGCCAGGCCAGCGCATCGTCGAAGCGCGCGTCGCGCGGCTGGCCGTGCAGGCGCGGCACCACCAGCAGGGTCAGCGGCACCGGCGCGACCTCGCGCACGGCCGCCAGCACGCGCAGGCAGCGCGGCCAGGTCGAAGGCGCAACCTCGCGCAGCAGCACGGTGAACGATGGCAGCATGGGGCGGGCGGCAATGGGATGCGAGGGTTCGGCAAGCGCCATGCCCTGGCCGCGCAGCGCACACGGGCACGCGAAGTGCCCGTTCAAGGGTCCCCCTCTTCTTCATTCCACGAGGAGCGCACGACATGGACCGAGACGACGTGGTCGACGTACTGAACGACCTGATCGAAAACTGCAAGGACGGCGAATACGGCTTCAACGCCTGCGCTGAAAACGCCAAGTCAGCGGAGCTGAAGAGCGTGTTCAGCGCACGCGCCGACGAATGCCGGCGCGCCGCCGAGGAACTGCAGGCGCAGGTGGTCGCGCTGGGCGGCAAGCCCGCCGACAGCGGCACCGCCGCGGGCGCCGTGCACCGCGGCTGGGTGGCGGTGCGCAGCACGCTCAGCACCTACGACGACAAGGCGATGCTTCAGGAATGCGAGCGCGGCGAAGACACCGCCGTGCGCCGCTACCGCGTGGCGCTGACCAAGCCGCTGCCCGAGGACGTGCGCGCGCTGGTCGAGCGCCAGCTGATGGGTGCGCAGCACAACCACGACCAGATCAAGGCGCTGCGCGACCGCTATCCCGCGACGACATGAAACCTTTCGCCTGGCTGGGCCTGGCCGCGTGTGCGCTGCTGCTGGCCGCGTGCGATCCGAAGAGCCCCACACCGCCCAAGCCGAGCACCCAGGTGGAGGCGCCCGCCAGCGCGCCGGCGCGCTGAAACCGCCATGGCCACGCGCGCGGCGCAAGCCCCTTCGCACGCCGCGCGGGCCCTGGCCGCAATGGTCGCAGCCGACGAGCAGGCCGCGCTGGAGAGCCTGGTGTACGTGGACGACACGCTGCCCGGCTGGACGCGCGTGCGGCGCGGGCAGGGATTTGCCTATCTCGACGAGCGGCGCAGGCCGCTGCGCGATGAAGACGCGCTGCGTCGCATCCGCCGCCTGGCCATCCCGCCGGCCTATGCGCAGGTGTGGATCTGCCCGCTCGAAAACGGCCACCTCCAGGCCACCGCGCGCGACGCGCGCGGGCGCAAGCAGTACCGCTACCACGAGCTGTGGCGCGCCTTCAGCGAGGCGCACAAGTTCGAACGCATGCGCGAGTTCGGTCTGGCGCTGCCGCGCGTGCGCCGCGCCGTGCAGCGCGACCTGGCCCTGCAGGGCCTGCCGCGCGAGAAGGTGCTGGCCACGATCGTGCGCCTGCTCGACACCACTTACCTGCGCGTGGGCAACGACGAATACACGCGCAGCAACGGCTCGTACGGCCTGACCACGCTGCGCAACCGGCATGCGGCCGTCAAGGGCAGCCGGCTGATGCTGTCGTTCCGCGGCAAGAGCGGGGTGCACCAGCGCGTGGAGCTCGACGATCCCAAGCTGGCACGCATCGTGCGCAAGCTGCAGGACCTGCCGGGGCAGGAGCTGTTCCAGTTCGTCGACGACGAGGGCCAGACACGCAGCATCGGCTCGGCCGATGTGAACGAGTACCTGCGCAACCTGAGTGGCGTGGACGCCACGGCGAAGGACTTCCGCACCTGGCACGCGAGCGTGCTTGCGCTGCAGCGCCTTGCGGCCTGCGAAGCGGGCACCGCAAAGCAAGCCCGTCTGCGCATCAAGGAGGTGATCACGCAGGTGGCCAGGCAACTCGGTCACACCGTCGGCGTGTGCCGCAAGTCCTACGTGCACCCCGATGTGCTGGCGCGGTTCTGCGAAGGCCGGCTGCAGGCGGCGTGCGAAGGCCGCGTGCCGGCGCCGCCGGCACGCCTGCGCGGCCTGAAAGAAGGCGAGAAACGCCTGCTCGCCCTGCTGGCCGCGCCGCCTGCCGGGCCGGCGGGCGGCGCCGCTAATGGGGCAGTTCGCCCCCGGGCAGGTCGTTCGCTGCAGACGGCGAGGGCGTAACCTGCTGCGCGGTACGGCCGGTGCCCACCGGCACCGCGCCGCCCTCGCCCTCCCAGGTCTGCAGCGGCTCGGACTGCCCGCGCAAGGCGCGGCGCTCGCGTTCGTTGCGGCGGTGCGTGGCGAGGCTGGCGCCGGCCAGCAAGCCGGCCAGGCCGGCGATCCAGACGAGGCTTCGGGTCGCGCTCATGTGTTCACTCCCAGTACACCGGGGCACGGTAGTAGGCGTGCAGGTCGCGATGCCATTGCTCGTCGGCCTGCTCGGGCCAGTGATCCTTGTCGAAGCCGGGTGCCTCCTTGAAGCGCTCGACCGGCACGTCGAGGATGAAGCAATGGCGGTCGGTGTCGAGCACCATCGCGTTCCACGGAATCGCAAACAGCTTCTGGCCCACGCCCAGCACGCCGCCGGCCGACATCACCGCATAGGCCACGCGGCCGCGCGGCACGTCGAGCATGATCTCGTTGATCTCGCCCAGCGTGTCGCCGCTGCGGTTGACCACCTTGTCGCCGGTAAGCGTGCTGGCGGTCATCAGCCGCGGGCCGGGGCCGCTGGTGTTGTCGTACAGGCCCGAGCCCTGGATGCGGGCGCCGCCGTCGGCGCTGGGGTTGGCTTGCGGGTTCATGTGCACTCCTTTCGTCAGCGCGGGGGTGTGGCGTGGTGGCTGCGGCGAGGGCCGAACGGAACGGCAACGAGTTGCAACTTCATGCGTATCGGCTTCGTCGGGCGGGGGATGGCAGCGATCGAGGGACACCGCAGCAGCAAAGCGAGGCAACCGATATGCCCGTGGTCGCCATGGCGAGGAGAAACCGCTTCGTACCGCCCTTGACGCACGGCAATGCAGCGGTACGCTGCGGAGTCCTTCAAACAGTCCGCAGGCACGCTGCCCATGTCGTCACCGTCGGCTCCCCACCGTCGCCCCCGCCCCTGGGGGCGCTTCATGGGATGGCCGGTCTCCACCTTGCGCGTGTACCTGGTCGCCGTGATCCTGGTGGCCACAGTGCCGCTCACCGGCTTTGCGCTGTACCTGCTGCACGGCCAGGCCGACGACGCGCGCATCGAGCGCCAGACCACGCTATACCGGCTGGCGAATTCGCTGGCGCTCGCGCTCGAGCGCGAGATGGCATCGACGGCCGATGCGCTCAACCTGCTGTCGCGCGACGCCGCCCTGCAGCGCGGCGACATCGCCGAGTTCCAGCGCAACGTGCAGCGCTGGCCGCTGGCGCGACCGAGCTGGCGCGCCCTGGTGCTCAGCGACGCCGGCGGCCGCGTGCTGTTCGCCACGCCTGGGGCCGCCGCCCCTGCGCGGCTGCCGCAGGCCAGCGGCGACACGTTGCACGTGACCACGCTGCCCGGACACTCGGCCGGGCCCACCACCGCGGTGCAGCTGCCTGTGCAGACGGCCAACGGCCGCTTCCTGCTGGCCGCACTGATCGATGCGCGGCAGTGGCAGAAGCTGATCGACCAGTCGAGCGTGCCGCCGGACGGCTTCGTCTCCCTGGTCGACCGCGATACGCGTGTCGTGGCCACCAGCCGCCAGCCCGAGCGCTTCGTAGGCCAGCAGATGCCCATCGAACGGCAGGCGCAGCTGCTGGGCGTGGGCCCCGGCAGCCCCCCGGGCCAGCCGCTGCTGACGCTGAAGCAAGTGGGCAGCACGGGGTGGTGGGTCGGCGCCGGCATGAGCGGCGGCCGCCCCGCCTGGGCGGAGCTGGCCACGCTATGGTCGGTGCTCGTCGCCGGCCTGCTGTCGCTGGCGCTGGGCCTGGTGCTGGCGCTGTACGTGGGGCGGCGCGTCAGCGGCCCGCTGCGCCAGCTGGCGCGCGGCAACGTGGCGCAGATGCGCGAACACATCGTCGTGCGCGAGATCGCGGCGCTGCGCGACGCGCTGCAGGCCGCCGACCGGCAGCGCGACCAGGCCATGCAGGCGCTGCAGGCCAAGGCCGACGAGTACCAGGCCTTGCTTCAGGAACGGCTGGCGCTCGTGCAGCGCGAGCAGGACGCCCGCCATGCGGCCGAGGAAGCCAGCCGCGGCAAGGACGAGTTCCTCGCCATGCTGGGCCATGAGCTGCGCAATCCGCTGAGCGCGATTGCAGCGGCGGTCGAGGTGATCAACCGCGTCGAGCCCCGGCATCCCAGCGCGCAGAGCGCGCGCCGGGTGATCGCCCGCCAGACCCAGCAGCTCGTCGGTCTGATGAACGAGCTGACCGACATGGCGCGCGCCAGCGCCGGCAAGATCAAGCTCGCCAGGCAGCCGCTGCAGCTCGCGCCACTGGTGTGGCGCACGCAGGCAGCCTTGCGCCTGGCAGGACGCTTCCGCCATCACGCGCTGACGCTGCAGCTGGAAGACGTGAAGGTCGAGGCCGACCCGATGCGCATCGAGCAGGTGGTGAGCAACCTGCTCACCAACGCCGCCAAGTACACGCCGCCGGACGGACAGATCACCGTGACCCTGAGGCAGGTGGACGGCCAGGCCGAACTGGTGGTGGAAGACACCGGCATGGGCATTCCGCCCGCGCTGCTGCCGCGCGTGTTCGACGCCTTCGTGCAAGGCGAGCGTGGCGCCGAACGGCGCCAGGGCGGCCTGGGCCTGGGCCTGACGCTGGTGCGCCGCCTGGTCGAGCTGCACGGCGGCAGCGTGCAGGCCAGCAGCGCCGGCAGCGGCCAGGGCAGCCGCTTCACCGTGCGCCTGCCGGCGCAGCAAACGCACGCGGCGCCTCATGCCTTGCAGCGGCCGCTGCTGCTGGTGGGCACCGACGAGGCCGCGCTGCCGGTGCTCGAATCGCTGCTCGAAGAAGCGCCGCGCCGCATTGCGATCGCCCCCGACGGCGCGATCGCCCTCGCCTGCCTGCGCCACGATCCGGCGCTGCGGCAGGCGCTGATCGTGGCCCTTTCGGCACCCTGCGACGAACAGGACGAAGAAGAGGCGGCGCCAGCGGCCTGGCGCCAGCAGGCGCCGGAGGTGCGCATCGTGGCCGCGGCCGAGCCGGGCCAGGAGGAGCGCTGCCGCAGCGCGGGTTTCGACGCGGTGATACCGCAGCCGCTGAGCGTGCAGCGCCTGCGTGAACAGCTTTCGGTGGCCACCACTTCGCTGGCCGTCGCGTCCTGAACAGCGGCGCGCCGGCCTTGGCACCGCCCTTGCCTCTCCTTCGATCCCCCGCTTGAAGGAGCCAGCGCCATGGCACGGCAACCCAGGAACCCCACGCCCTCGCAACCCCGCCAGCAGGATCCGGCCACGGGCGAGCCGCCGCGCCCACGCCAGCCCGATGAAGGGCTCGACGACGGGGCCACCAGCACCCAGGACCGCATCCCGCGCGAAACGCCGCAGGACGAGCGCAACCGCTACTCGGGCGGGCGCACCGGCAACTACTGAAGCGCCTGCGCCGCCTGGTGCAGCCGGGCGTCGGGCGCCGCCTGCGAGACGCCCTGGGCGGGCTCGGTGTGCGGCGTGCTGATCAGCCGCGTGCTGTCGAACCCATGGCGCAAGGCCAGTGACTTCAGCGCCTCCAGGTCACCGGCCTCCATCTCGGGCTTGCGCGCGAGCACCCAGAGCCGGTCGCGTTCGGGCGTGCCCACCAGCGCGACCTGGTAGTCCACGTCCACGAACAGCACGTAGTAGTCGGCCCAGGCGCCGGGCCACCAGCGCAGGAACTCGGGCACGAAGCTCACCTCCGCCTCGCCGGGCAGGCGCGGGTCTGGAATGCGCAGCCGGCCCTCGGCCTGTTCGAGCCGGCCGTCGTCGCGCACGCAGCGGTTGCGCACGACCACCCCGCCCTGGCCGTCGGGCGCGTACTCGGCCGTCACGTCGCGGCTGCAGCGCCGCTCGTGCCGCGTGGGCAGGCGGGCGATCTCGTACCAGCGGCCCGCAAAGCGCCCGAGGTCCAGCGCCTGCACGGTGGGCAGCGGGTCCACCGGCCGCACGTTGACGGGCAGGCCCAGCCGGTGCAGCGACATCGCCACCTTGCGGTCGAGCAGTGGCGTGAGAAACGGCAGCAGCAACGGAGCCCAGTGGCGCAACTGCTCCGACAACGGCTGGCGATGGCGGCGGCGCCGCGCGTGCCTGCGGGCGCGGCGGTCTTCGTCGTCGTCCTCAGCCCAGCCGCGGCGCGCGTCGGCACGCTCGCGCCGCACGCTCCACCACAGGCCCAAGGCGCTGCCCAGCAGGGCGCCGCCGGCCAGCAGCACCTTGCCGCTGACCGCCTGCAGCGCGCCCTCGCGCAACACCTGAAGGCCGTGACGCAGGCGCGTGTCGTGCAGCCGCACGCGCGCCTCGCAATCGCTGATCTCGGCCTCGAGCTTCTTCAGCGGCGAGCGCAGCATCAGGCCTCCTTGGGCGTGGACGGCGTCGCGGCTGCGCCGGCCGGCTTGCCAAAGCGGCGCAGGCTCACCGGCAGGCCGATGCGCTCGACCATGCGCAGCATCGCCACCACGATCCAGGCGGCCACCGCCAGGTTGACGACGATGACGATGGCCACCGCCATGGCCCAGTGCAACCCGAAGCTCATGAAGCCCGCCACCAAGCCGCCCACGAGGGCCAGCCAGGCGGTGACCACGAGCACGGCCACCACCACTGCATAGACCACCAGTTGCACCAGCGTCACGCCGGCCAGGCGCAGCTCGAGCAGCAGCAGGCGCACGCGGTCGGTCACCGCGCCGCGCGCGTCCTCCCACAGGGCGTGCAGCGCATCGCCCATGCCCGAGATCGCCTCCTGCGGGCCGGCCTCGGCCGCAGGCGTGGGCGCGTCGGCGGCGGCGGACGCCGCCTTGGTTTCGGCGTGCACGCGGGCCGCCCCGTCAGTCCGACCGGCCCATGCGGCTGATCAGCATGCCGGCCAGCACGCCGATGGCGACCGCGGTGAAGGGATGCTCGCGCACATAGCTGCGCGCGCTGGCGATCCACTGTTCTTCCAAGGCGCCGAACTGGTCGGCCTTGGCGCGCAGGGTGTCGCCAGCGGTGCTGGCGCTGTGGGTTAGGCGCTCGATCGCCGGCCCGGCGGCGGCCGCGACACGGTCCACGGTCTCGTGCGCGCTCTTGGCTACGCGTTCGACCACCTTCTGGGGGTTGCCCGCGGCGCCATTGGAGCCGTTGCCGGGGGTCGGCGTGCTGGTGGGGGTGTCCATGGAAGCCTCCTGTAGAAAGTACAAAACCGCGGCCCCGAATTGCCGGACCGCGACTGCTTGGCGCACAAGCCGGGCGCCACGGACAAGGTCGCAGCCGCCACCGGTCGCAAAGCCGCCGCAACCCCACCGCGCCCTGGGGGACGGCGCAGTCGGGTCACTGCCGAAGCACTCGGCAACCGCCGTGCCGTGCGAGGCAACAGCCGCAACCATTCGTCAGGCACGAGTCTTGCGAAATTGGCTTCTCAGTGATACGCCGCCTCGGCAACGCGGCGTCGAGCAAGAGGAGCAAGCCCATGGCCCAGATGATCCCGCCCGACCCCGCGGCGCGTGAGTGCGTTGCGCGCCGCCACGAAGTGGATGTCGAGCGCCGCCGCGCCCACCCCGGCGAACCGCGCCGCGTGGTCGTCAGCGACCGCCCCCCGTCGCGCGAAGACCGCCGTGGCGCCCACGGTATCGCCCATCGTGGCGGCACCCAACGCTGACGACCCGGATCCTGCGCCAGAGGTGATAGGGCTTCCTGTCCTGCGCAGCGGCTTCGAAGGCCGCCTCAGAGAGCCGGCTCCCGAGCCGGGCGGCACGTCCAGGCCGGCCGCCGGCGCCCAGGTGCGCTTCGAACTGCTGGACGACAGCGCCAGCACCCTGGGCACTGGCGGGCTGCCGTTGGGTGCGCTGGCGCAGACCGTACCGGCACTGCTGTTCGCCTGCACCCCGGACGGACAGCTCAACTACGTGAATCCGCTGTGGTGCGACTACACCGGCGTGGCCGGCGTGAACGAGCTCACGTCGCGCTGGCACGAGCTCGTGCACGCAGACGACCGGCAGCGGCTGTTGCAGGAATGGCAGCGCTGCGAACAGGCCGGCGCCGACACCTTCGATGTCGAGTTCCGACTGCGCCACGCCAGCGGCAGCTACCGCTGGCAGCTGGCGCGCGCACGGCTGGTGCGCGACGCGCAGGGCTTGCCGCGCATGTGGGCCGGCATGCTGGTGGAGGTGGAACACCGCAAACAGGTCGAAGACGCCCTCGGGCGCCGCGAGCGGGAGTTCCGCACGTTGGTGAACAACGCCGAGGACAGCGAGCAGCGCTTTCGCCAGTTTGCGCAAAGCAGCGACGACGTCTTCTGGTTCGCCGACCTGGTCAGCGACGAACTGATCTACGTGAGCCCGGCCTTCGAGCGCCTGTGGGGCGTTTCGACGCCGGCGCTGCACGCCGATCCCGGGGCCTGGCTGTCGCAGGTGCTGCCGGAAGACCGGCTGCTGCTGCCGGCGCCCTTTTATGCCAGCCGGCCGGGGCCCGACGGCCACGAGCCGGTGCGCGAATACCGGCTGCGCCGCTGCGACGGCAGCGTGCTGTGGGTGCGCGACCGGCGCTTCCATCTGCAGCAGTCAAATGGCCGCGTGCTGCGCATCGGCGGCATTGCCGAGGACATCACCGAGCGCAAGCTGCGCGACCTCGAACGCGAGGACCTCCTGGCGCGCGAGCGCGCAGCGCGCAGCGAGGCCGAGGCGCTGGCCTCGGCCAAGGACGAATTCCTGGCGGTGGTGTCGCATGAGCTGCGCTCGCCGCTGAACGCCATCCGCGGCTGGGCCCACGTGCTGCGCAAGACCGCCAACCTGCCCCCTCAGCACCTGCGCCCACTGGACGCGATCGACCGCAATGTGGCCGCGCAAGCCCGCATGGTGGACGACCTGCTGGACACGCAGCGCCTGCTGCGCGGCAAGGTACAGCTGGAGCGCCGCAGCACGCCGCTGCCGGCGCTGGTGGACCAGGCGGTCGACACCTTTCGACCCGCTGCCGCGGACAAGCAGCTCAGCCTCACGGCGCAGCACGCGGCCGATGTGCCGCTCATCGAGGCCGACGCCGAGCGGCTGCGCCAGGCCTTGGTGAACCTGATCTCCAACGCAGTGAAGTTCACACCCGCCGGCGGCCGCATCGAGGTGCGCTCGCGGCGCCGCGCGCCCGACCGGGTGGTGATCGACGTGGCCGACACCGGCGTGGGCCTGGAGCCCGCGCAGGCGGCGCGCGTGTTCGAACCCTTCCGCCAGGGCAACGGCACCTCCAGCACGCGCCGCCAGGGCGGCCTGGGGCTCGGCCTCGCGCTGGCACGCCAGTTGGTCGAGTTGCACGGCGGGCGTCTCAGCGTGACCAGCGACGGCCCCAACCGCGGCGCCACGTTCAGCATGGAACTTCCTGCTCCACCGGCGACCGAAACCGCGTCCTGGCAGCCAGCGCCCGCAGCGCCCGCGCCACTGCTGGCCGGCCGACGCGTGGTGGTGCTGGAGGACGACCCCGAAGGCCGCCAGATCCTCGAGCTGCTGCTGCACGACGAGGGCGTGCAGGCGCGGTTCTTCTCGAATGCCAGCGATGGATTCGCCCATCTGTGCCGGGTGGTCGGCGAGCAACGTCCCGACGTGCTCATCTCCGACATCGCGATGCCGGGAGAAGACGGCTACAGCCTGATCCGCCGCGTGCGCGAGCTGCATCGCGAGCGCGGCGAGCCCTCGATGCCTGCGCTGGCGCTCACGGCCTTTGCCAGCGCGAGCGACCGCGCGCGCGCGCTGGCCGCCGGCTTCGACGCACATCTGGGCAAGCCGCTCGACCCCGAACTGCTGCGCGGCACGCTGCAAGAGCTGTTGCGAAGCAGCGCGCGATCCTGAATCCCCGCGCACGAGCCCGCCGTCCCACAACCCTTTCGCCAACCGGTCATGACATTCCGTTTCATCGACATTCGAAGCGCAGGTTCCATAATTGCCCTTCGCTCGCAGGCCATCCAACCCCTCGGTCCGCACTGCGAGCGCACGGGCGCCAGAGCACCGCGCACGCCACAAGCCTTCGCGTAACCACGCACGCCATACACAAGAGGGACCCATGGGACACGCTCTCATCGTCGAAGACGATGCCGACTCGGCCGAGATGATGGCCGCCCTGATCGCCAGTGAAGGTTTCACCGCGGCGACTGCCCACACCTTGCGCGACGCGCGCCGCCACCTGGCGATGCGCGAGCCGGACATCGTGCTGCTCGACCTCATGCTGCCCGACGGTTCGGGCATGGAGCTCTTCAAGGAGCCCGAGACCCTGGCCAACACCGAGGTGGTGCTGATCACCGGCCACGCGAGCCTGGAAACGTCGATCCAGGCGCTGCGCATGGGCGCGGCCGACTACCTGATCAAGCCGATCAACATCAAGCAGCTGCAAGGCATCCTCGGCCGCGTGATGAAGCCCTCGGCGCTGAAGGCCGAGATCGCCGACATGAAGACCGAGTTCGAGAAGACCGGTCGCTTCGGCCACATGTGGGGCCGCTCGCATGCGATGCAGCGCGTGTACGAGCAGATCTCGCGCGTGGCCGGCACCGCGGTCACCGTGCTCATCACCGGCGAGAGCGGCACCGGCAAGGAGGTGGCCGCGCACACCATCCACGACCTCTCGCGCCGGCGCAAGCAGCCCTTCCTCGCGGTGAACTGCGGCGCGATCTCGCCGCACCTGATCGAAAGCGAGATCTTCGGCCACGAGAAGGGCAGCTTCACCGGCGCCGACCGCCAGCACCTGGGCTTCTTCGAGCGTGCGCACGGCGGCACGCTGTTCCTCGACGAGATCACCGAGATGCCGCTGGAGCTGCAGGTCAAGCTGCTGCGCGTGCTGGAAACCGGCACGTTCATGCGCGTGGGCTCCACCACCGCGCTGGAGACCGACGTGCGCGTGATCGCGGCCACCAACCGCGTGCCCGAGCAGGCGGTGGCCTCCGGCAAGCTGCGCGAGGACCTGCTGTACCGGCTCAACGTGTTCCCGATCCACCTGCCGCCGCTGCAGGACCGGCTGGACGACATTCCGCTGCTGGCCGACCACTTCCTGCAGGACATCTGCCGCCGCGAGGGCCAGAACAAGCGCTTCCACCCCAAGGCACTGGAGAAGCTGCGGCACCACCGCTGGCCGGGTAACGTGCGCGAGCTGCGCAACGTGGTGCAACGCCTGTACCTCATGGCCGAGGGCCACGAGATCGACGACGAGTGGATCGAGTTCGACACCCCGCGCGCCAGCAGCGCCGATGGCGCCACGATCACGGTGCGCGTGGGCACGCCGCTGGCCGAGGTGGAGCGCACGCTGATCCTGGCCACCTTGCAGCGCTTCGGCAACCACAAGGAGAAGACGGCCGCCGCTCTCGGCGTGAGCCTGAAGACCTTGTACAACCGGTTGAAGGAATATTCGCAGGAAGCCTCCGCGGCCGCCGGCGAGGAACACCCCTCAGGCAAGTGAGCGCAAGGCGCGCACGGGTGCACAGCAGACCCACGGCGCGGCTCAAGGCCCGTCTGCGGGTTTGCGCTTGAGGCTGTGTTCCGTGCCGGCCGCCTGCACCTTGGGCGGCTCCACGCCACGCACACCGCGCAGATGCGCCAACGCCTGCTGGCATCCCAGCGGTGCCTGCTTGCCGGGGTCGATCAGCGGGAGCAGCGCCGCCAGCGGCGTGATCGTGCCCAACGCGACGGCGGCGGCCGCCTTCATCGCGATGGGCTTCTTCTCCAGGCGCACACGGGGCTGCCGGAAGCTGCCCTCCACATGAACAGGCGCGCGCAACGCGGCCGGTGAAAAGTCTTTCGGGTAGGCCCGCGCCGTCAGCGCCATGCGTTCCTGCGAAAGCGACACCTCGCCTTGCACCACCAGCGTGGTGTCGCTGGTGTCGACCAGCGCGACGTCGGTGCGCAGCAAGCCGTCTCGCGCGGTGAACTGGGTGACGGCACACTCCATCGGCAGTGCATCGTCGCCGCGCAACATCACGCCCAGCGCCTGCGCGATGTCCAGGCCCGCGGCTTCGAGCGCGAGGTGCGACACCTCGCCGTCATTGACCCAGGCCGCCAGGCTGCCGTCGAGGCTGGCCACCATGTCGGCCACCGAGCGGCCGGTGCCGGTGAAGCGGAAGTGCCCGCCCAGCCGCCCCGACACGTAGCGTGTGGCCGGCTCCTTGCCGGCGGCCGCGCTGCGTGCGGGCTTGGCCTGCCGGTTGCGCAGGTTGAGCCATTGCTCCAGCCGCACGCCGGACACGCGCAAGTCGCCTCGCCACATGGGCCGCCGCTCGCTGCGGCCGTCCAGCGCCAGCAAGCCCTTGACCTCGCCGCCCGAGGTGCGCGCCAGCAGGTCCTCGATGCGCAGCACGCCGTCGCGCAGCACGATGCGCCCCTGCAGCGGCGCCAGCGGCTCCAGCAACGCGGTGTGCAGGTCGGCCAGCCGCAGATCGACCCGCACGTCGGCGTTCATTTGCCTGAGCGAGGGAATGTCGAACTCGCGGTCCGGAAACAGCTTGCCGGCCGGGGGCGGCGGGTTGGGTGCGCCGCCGGTCGGAGCGCCGAAGGCCGGCCCCAGGTCCTTGAGGTCGAGGCGCTTGCCGCGCAATACGCCCGACAGCATCGGCAGCTCGGGCCGCCGGTCAAACGTGAAGTCTCCCGCGAGGCGGCTGGAGCCCACTTCGAAGCGCGCGAATTCGGCCTTCCAGACCTCGCCCGACTTTCCGAGCCGGCCCGCGGCCTCGAAGGGCGCAGTGGTGGGCAAGGTGATGCCGAACGGCTCCCCCACCCTGGCCAGCGAACTGCCGCTCACCTGGAAACTGCCCGACAGGGCCTGCAGGTGGATGATGTCGCGCGCCTGGCCTTCGAAGCGCACCTTCCCTTCGGGCGTGCGGCCCTGCAAGGTGATCGGCACCGACACGCTGGCCCCTTCGGGGGCTATCAGCGGCAGCACGCCGTTGGAGCGCACGGTGAATCTGAACTCGCCTTTGCGATAACGCCCCTCGCCCTGGATGTGCAGGCCCGCGCCTTCGCCGGCCGCCAGGCCCTCGCGCGTCTGCGCCTCGGCGCGCAGGCTCAGGTCGGTGGGCGCGTCGTCGAGCGTCAGGCGTCCGTTGCGCACCTGCAGCTGCGCGAACTCGGGCCGCATCGGCGGCTGCTGCGAAAGCGCCCCGGGCGAGCCGAACTCCCAGTTGGCTCGCCCGTCCGCACGGCGCCACAGTGTCGCCTCGAAGCTGCCCACGTCGAGCGTGGAGACGCGCAACGGTTGCGGCCGTTTGCGCACCACCGTGTTCCACAGCCCACCCCAGGGCAGCACGAGATACACATCGCGTGCGTGGAAGAAGCGTTCCCCAGGCCCTTGTGGCGCCCAGCGCGGGGGGCCCAGCTCCAGCAGATCGGTCCGCAGTCGCATCGAGCCCAGCAGGTGGAGGCGGAAGTTCGAGCCGATCCGCACCTCGCGGTCGAGGCGCTCGCTCAGCGTGCGCTGCAACGGCTCGCGCAGAAAGGGCCAGCCGCGCCATTCGCTCAGCCCGATGCCCAGCGCAACCAACAGCAGCACAAGGCCAATCCCGCTGGCAAGCGGGCGACGGCGCAGGGGGCCGGACCACGCCATGCGCGCCACCCCCGCCATCTCCTGCAAACCTTCAGTGGAGGATCACGTTGGGCACCGGCCCATGTTCCGGCGGTTCGGGAGTGGGCGGGTCCAGGTCTTCGATGTCCACGTCGGTAGGAAACGGCAGGTCATCCACCGGCGGCATCTTGTTGATGTTGGGGCGCCAGTCGGGAAACGGCGGCGGGGTGTGCAGGTACAGCATGGGGGGTCTCCGGTGAGCTGCGGGCCCCCTGATGGAGGCAGACGGCGTGCCCGCCTGTTCGCGGGGTGGGCTGCACTGTGGGCACAACGGTTGCCATGCGTTACGCGAGGTCCAAATCGCATTGGCGGGGCCTACCAAACCCCTGGGAGATCACGATGTCGGCATCGCTTTCGGCACCCAGCAGCCATGATCGTGCGCGCCGCGCGACGGGCGCTTCCATCCGTCACCACAGCGCCATGCCGCCGGTGGAAATTCCGCCCGGCCACATCGGCCCGGTGGTGCTGCCAGGCAGCGGCCGCCTGGTGTACTGGACCGGCCGCGTGGCCATCGGGCTGCGGCACCAGCCCATCCGCCATGGCGAACCGGTGTCGCAGTCGGCGCTGTGGGTGCAGCAGCTGATGCTCGACCGAGGCTAACGAAAGACCGCCTCAAGCATCCGACCGATCTTCCAACGCACCGGCCAGCCTCGCCAGGCGCGGCCGGTATTCAGGATGCTCGGTACCGCACATACGGTCCCACCATGTGAAGTACAGGCCATAGTTGAACCGTCCGTGGGCATGGTGCATGTCGTGGTGCAGCGTGGTCGTGAGCCAGCGTCCCCACCAGCCCGCGAGCCCCGCGCGCGGCATCCACTCCACGCCGGCATGGCCCAGCACGTTGCGCACGATCATGTGCAGCAGAAACACGAAGATCACCGCCGGGTGCAGCGGCAACACCAGCAGGATCAGCGTCAGAAAGGCTGCCTGCACTACGCTTTCAGCCGGCGCAAAGCTGTACGCCGCCCAGGGCGTGGGCGCCACCGAACGGTGATGCGTGCGGTGTGTCCAGCGGAACACGCCCGCCCGGTGCATCAGCCGATGGGTCCAGTAGAACCAGGTGTCGTGCGCGACGATCAGCAGCATCAGGCTGAACGCCGCATAGAACGGGCCGAAGCGGCCGATGTCGAAGTACAGGCAGAGCCACCCGGCCTGTGCCGCCGCATAGATCAGCGCGCCATTGGCAGAAAAGATCAGCACCGTCACCATCGAATGGCCGAACTCGCGCCACCGTTGCCCCGGTAAGGGGCTCAGGCTTCGTACCGTGCGCGCCTGCCGCCAGCGCGCCGGCAGGCAGGCGATCGCGGCGCTGGCCAGTGCCGCAGGGATCAGGTACCGAAGCGCGTCGGCCAGCCAGATGGCCGGCCAGGCATTTATCGCAAGTTCAAGCGGTGTGGAAATCATCGCGGCGCTCCCGCAGTTGTGGATGCGCTGCACGGTAGGTGGCAACCGGACGCAAGTCGCGCCGATCGCTGCGAGGGCTGGCCGATTGTTCAAACCGGCGCGGTTTTGCATGATTCGGCAAGACGAACAGAGCCCCGCGCACCAATCTGCCGCCCATGACCTCTTCCCTCCTGCCCTTTCTGCGCGGCATCGCCATCGGGCTGGGCGCGGTGCTGCTGGCACTGGCGCTCGCGTTGCCACCTCGCGCGCGGCGCGCCCTGCTGCCGCTGGTGCTGTGCCTGATCGCTTACCTGCTGCGCTCGGCGCCCGAAGCCGCTGCCGCTCCCATCGGCCTGCTGTTGCCCTTGACGGTAGGAGCCTTGCTGTTTCCGGTGGCGTTCTGGTGGCTGCTGCACAACGTGTTCGACGATCGCACCGATCTGCCTTGGCCTGCCTGGGGACTGGCGGCCGCAGTGGTGGCCGCCGGGCTGGTGCCGGTATCGGCCGGCACCGGCTTGTGGACCGGCGACCATGCCCACATAGCACAGAAGCTGCTCGCCGCAGGTTTCGTGGCGGCGGCCCTGTGGCGCCTCGGTCTGTCGTCCGCCGATGACCTGGTGGCGGCCCGGCGCAGTCTGCGCGTCTGGCTGCTGGGCTATGTGGGTGCGCACGGCCTGGCCGTGCTCGGTGTCGAGCTGTGGCTGGGCGGTCGGGCGGCACCGCCCGGGCTCGACGCGCTGAACCTGACGGCGATCGCGCTGGCCGAGGCGGCAACCCTCGCCCTGCTGCTGCGCCCACATGGGGCCGCGCTGCAGGCCCTGTTCGGCACGCCGCCGCCGCAGCAGCCCCAGGCAGCACCCGCTGCCGCGCCCCCGCAAGAGGCGGCGCCCGAAGGCATGTGGCTGCAGCGGCTGGACCAGCTGATGACGACCGAAGCGCTGTACCGCGAGCCCGACCTCTCGCTCAGCGGCCTGGCCCAGCGCATGGGCCTGCCCGAGTACCGGCTGCGCGAGCTGATCAACCGCCGGCTCGGCTACCGCAACTTCCCGGCTTTCGTGAATGAGCACCGCCTGCGCGAAGTGGAGCGCAAGCTCGCCGATCCGGCCTTCGACGGCCACCCGATCCTCACGCTGGCGCTGGAGGCAGGCTTCGGCTCGATCGGCCCCTTCAACCGCGCCTTCAGGGAGCGGCACGGGCTGACCCCCAGCGACTTCCGCAACGCCCGGGGCCAGCCCCGGGCAGCGAACTGAGGTACCGACAAACAAGAAGCCCGCGCAGGGCGCGGGCTTCGATTCGGTGGCGGAGACGGAGGCAGCCCGATGATTCTCTGGAAGCCGCGCCAATTCTGGTGATCGCCTCCAGTAAAGCGCGCCGATGCCCCCATCAAGTCCCCCAGTTGCGCTGGCCTGCTGCCCTGCCCCGGCCCGCAAGGGCCAGCGCCTCACATCAAGGCCCGACGAAGGCCCGGAGCGCCGCGCGAAACAGCAGCTCCCCATCGGTCAGCTCAGTAGCCGGCCTGTCGGATGGTGATGAGCTGCCGGAACTCGGCTTCGCTGACGCGCTTGCCTCCTCGCCCGGTGAAGTCGAGGCTTCGGGCGAATGCGGCGTCCTGCTGTCTGCTGTAGGGCTTGGGTTGGCCATCACCCCAGGAGGCGATGCGCCAAGGGCAGCCAGGCACACGGCCCACGGACACAGGCAGGCCGTGGAGGTCCCACAGCTGCACGCTCGCGGGTAGATCCTTGGGGGGATACGCCATTGCTTCACCTGCTTGGCGCGTGTTGAGAGGCGAGCATCAGGGCGTCGATCAGCGCGGGCAAGTCCTTCCCTTCCATGGTGACGCCCTTGCGGGTCGGCTGCAGTTCCCCGGTGCTCGGCTGCACCGCCCATCGCCGGATCTCCACGAGGCGCCGACCTTTCCACGTCCTCACCTCTACCCGCAGCTCCGCGCGCGCGCCCCGCGGGATGCGGGCCACCACCGCGCCGCTATCGTCGCCGCAGCTCTCCGCAGGTGCTGGCGCCTGCCGTGTGGGCTTGGGCTTGTTCCGGGCCTCCAGCCTGCGCAACAGGTCGTCCAGCTGCTCCAGGGCCTCTCGCGTGCCCTTGAGGTCGCGCAGCCACGCGCGCAGCGCCTTCTGATCCTGCGGCCGCTGTTCGTTCGGCGTGTCCATCATCTCCTGCAGGCGCTCGACCAGCACGCCGCGCTGCGCCTTCAGCCCTTCGATCTGGTCAGTTCGCATCGTCTTTCCCCGTGATGAGCCCGCGCAGGGTCACGTCGTCGCCGAGCTCGTCGTCCGCCAGGTAGCCCAGCGGCCGCACCAGCGGGCCCACCGGCAAGCCCGTGAGCAGCGCGGCCGCGGTGAGGCCATCGCGCACGGCAGCCTTCGGGTTGCCGTCTTCTTCGATCGCGCGATAGATCGTGAACGGCGCGCGCACCGTCGCCTCGGCGGCGCTGTAGGCAGGACTGGCGCCGATGCGGTCGTCGAAGCGCTCGGGCGTCAGCTGACCGATGGCCGCATTGCCCACCTGGCCCACCACTGGCGCCATGGCGAGCGCATAGCGCGCCTGGGACCCGAACCAGTAGGCCAGCAGCTTGTCGGCCAGCGGCTCGTCGTCTTCGTCGTCCAGGTCGCCGCGCAGGCCCTTGCTGATGACGTCGGCCACGAATGCGGGGATGGCGAAGCCCAGCAGGTACACCAGCGCCAGCCGGCCCGGGTTGCCGCGGGCGTTCTGCGCCTCGGTCGCCAGCAGGTTCGCCTGGCCGCCGAAGTAGCTGTAGAACATCAGGAACAGGCGGGTGAAGGCGCCGGCGTGCTCGACCTTCGCGGCATCTTCCGGGGCGAAGCTGCTCTGCGTCATGCGCACGGCGCTGTCGGCTGCACGCACCTGGTCGGCGTCACTCCGGCCCTCAGCGGCGGCCTGCCTGAAGGCGCCCAGCCACACGATGCGGTCGAGCACGTTCTGCGCGCCCTGCTGCAGCGCATAGCCGTAGCGGTTGCCCAGCTGCTCCGCGCGCTCCAGCGCATTCGGGTTCGTGAGCAGGTCGTCGATCGCGCGCTCCACGTCCCGGGCGCTGCTGTCGCCGCGCTGCTGCATCCACTGCGACAGCTCGGTGATGGCCTGCCCGGTCTTGCGCGGGTTGCGCATGTACTCCCACATGCCGGCGGCCAGGTAGCGCGGCTTCACGCGCAGGGCCGCCACGCTCAGGCCGGTGACCTGCTGCAGCGTGTTGATGACGTTGGCGCTCATCAGCAGCAGGCCGGTGCGGCTGCGCACGCGGTTGGCAATGCGCGCGACGGCGCGATCGGCCTGACTCTCGGGCGCCTTCGTGAGGCTCTGCACCGCGGTGCGCTTCAGCCACGGCGCCAGCAGGCTTTCAATGGCCGTCGGGTCCACCGCGTTCATCGCGTCGCGGAAGGTGCGGTTGCGCGTGACCAGGCGCGCGGTGTCGCGCAGCACCGGCCCCAGCTCGGAGAAGCGCGCCACCTTGTCCAGGTGCGCCGGCAGAAGCCGCAGGTCGAGCGCGAGCGGCCGGCTGTAGTTCTCGATGCGCGACTTGGTGAAGCCGCGATTCACCGCCGGGAACATCGGGCTGTTCTGGCTCGACAGCATGTCGTCTATGGCGCCGTGCGTGCGCGCCTCGGGCAGCAGCAGCGGGTCGGTCACCGCGGGCACGTAGCCGCCGCGCAGCTGGCCGAAGGGCGTTTCCACCGGCTCGGCCGTGATCTCCTCGAAGAACGTCCCGAACATCCGGCGGTGCGCTGCCTGGGCCGCCGGCTTCGTCGTCTCCAGCAGGTCCCACACGCTCTGAACGAAATCCCAATCCGCCTTGGTGATGCGGCCTTCGTCGTGCATGCGGCGCAGGAAGCGATCCCAGCGCGAGGTGTCGAGGCTGCCATCCTCCAGCTGCTCGGCCCATCCGTAGCCCAGAAGAAGCTTGCGCTTGTTGCTCTCGTTGCCGGTGTGCAGCAGGGCGTGCAGCAGCGCCGAGCGGTCGGCGAAGACCATGCCGTCGGCCAGCTCGGGCGCGGCGATCTTGCCCGGCTTCAGCGTGGGCTCGATGGTGCGCAGCAGCTTCAGGAAGCCCGAGACGTACTCATTGCGCCGCGCGCGGTAGCGGGTGACGGCCTCGCTCACCGGCTCCCAAATGAAGCGGCGGAACGGCCCGGCCTTGTCGCCCTTGTCCCGGGCATCCGCCCAGAACTCCACCCGGCGCAGCGCAGCGCGCATGCCCTGCAGCCGCATGCGCAAATCCAGGCGCTGGTTCGTGCCCACCTGCCGCTCGCGTTTGGCCGCGGGCTCCTGGGCCAGCACGTTGGCGAGCTGCGCGGCTGCTTCCTCGATCGCCATGCGCTGGCCGGCCACCTCGAACTCGAGCGTGGACTTCGCCAGGGACCAGATGGCGCCCACACGCTCAGCCACCGCGCGGAAGTCGGCGACAGTCAGGTCGCGATAGTCGGCCGCCGGCCCGGGCATGCCTTCCATCAGCGCCTGCAGGTCGGCGTAGAGCTCGGGGTCGTACCGCTGCACCTGGGCCAGGTGGTCGGCCGGGGTCTTGTCCGAGGCACCGATGCCGTACATCGCCAGCACCGCGCGCGCCGTGGCCGCCAGGTTGCCGTCGCGGCCCTCGTCGTTGCCGCGGATGACGCGCTTGAACAGGCGCAGAGCCTGCTGCACTTCCTGCTGGGCCTGGGCCGCCTCCGACTGCAGCGCGGCCTGCAGGAACTGGCTCTGCTTCCACTTCGCGGCCATGGCGGTTTCGCCCTGACGGAAGGCTTCGGCGCTCGCACGCTCGGCACGCTCGGCCGATGCCTTGAACTGCGCCGGGCGCGCGGCTCGCACGGTCCTGCGGGCGATGGACGCCTCGGCATAGCGCTTCGCCTCCTGCGCCAGCAGCACGCGGTTGCCGACGGCGCGGGCCAGCGCAGCCGACTCGGTGGCCAGGAACCGCAGGCGCGCGCGCTCGAACACCATCGCCTCGGCGCTGCGCTCCTGCGCGATCGCGTCGGCAATGTCCGGGTGCTCGTCGAGCAGGCGCTCCTCGGTCAGCCGCTGCACCAGGTCGGACTCGGGCTCGGCGCTGAGCATCGCGCGCACCATCTCGTCGCCGCTGTTGAAGCCGAACATCTCCGCCACCACGTCGGGGTGCAGCCCCTCCACCGCGTCGAGCATGTTGCTTGGCAGGTAGCGCCAAGGCGCGGCGGGCCCATCCCCGAACATCTCGCGCAGCGCCGGCGTGTTGAGCCTGGCGCCCACGGTCTGCGTCCCATCGGGCAGCATGCCGGTCTTCAGCCAGCGCTGGACGGCGTACGGTGCCTGCTTCTGTACCTCGGCCTGCACCTCCGCCTCGATCGTGGACCGCGCTGCGGCCACCTGCTGAGCGATTTCCCGTGCGGCCTTGCTCTTGGCCGTCTCCAGCCACTGCAGATCCCGCAGCAGGCGCTGGTCGCGCTCGGCAATGGCCGCCTGCGCTGCATCCACCGCGGCGGTCTGGTAGTCGTTCCAGGCCAGGCCGTCCATGCCGGTCTGCGCCGGTGAGGTGAGCAGCGCGCCCTCAACCGGCTGCATCACCTCGGACAGCATGCGCGTGGGCGCATCGAAGCCCTGGGCCTCGGCCGGCGTCATGGCGTGCGGCGCGGTGCGCAGGTTCGGCAGCAGCTGCTCGGCCGGCAGATGCGCCAGCAGGTCGGCCAGCTCGATGCGCACATCGCCGCCGGTGGCCTGGGCCTCCTGCACCTGCGCGGCCAGCCCGGGCACCGCAGACACGTCCACGCCGGCCAGGTGCTCGGGCGCCACGTACACCGCGGCATCGGGCTGCACCTCGCGCACGAACTCGGCCAGGGCCTGCGGGTCGCGCGTCTTGAGGGCGGATGCGTCGGCATCCTTCACCACCGCGGCCAGCTCCTGTGCGCTCAGCTGGGCTTCCTCCGCCCGGCGGCCGTCGCCTGCCACGCGATCGACGGCGGCCTGCACGCCCTTCATGACCGCGACGTTGCCGCCGCTGCTGATGAGGGTGGCGATGAGGGTCTGCGCGGCCGCGCTCGGCCGCTCGCGCAGGTAGTCGGCGAACGGGCGATCCGGGTTCAGCACCGCCCACTCGTTGAGGTCTTGGGCGATCGTGGCGATCTGCTCGCCGGGGATCTCCGCGCCCGCCTGGCGCAGCAGCGTCTGCACCACCGGCGTGCCGGCCTTCAGGTCGCCGATGAGCCGGCCGACGGGAATGCGCTCGGTGGCGTACTCGATGGCCGCGTCGCTCGCGCCGTAGGCCAGCGCCGTGCCCTGCGGCACACCCGCCTCGCGGGCGCGCTGGTAGCTCTGGCCGCCGCTGCTGGCCGACATGCCGGTGAGGGCCGCACCCTGGCCACCGGGCAGCAGCGCCAGCGGCAGCATCAGCGCGCTTTGCGTCAGCGACTGCACACCCGACGACACGCCGGAGCTGACCATGCCCTCGGTCGGCTTCGTGCTGCGCTCCCGCGCCCTGGCGTTCTGCTGCGCGAGCGTGTCGAACCCTTCGGCCAGGCGGCGCAGCGGATTGCCGCCGATCGAGGGGAAGCGCTCCAGCACGTCGAACGGAACCGCGGCGGTTTCAGCGACGGCCCGGAACGCGCCAGCAGTACCGGCCTGCGCACCGTAGTAGCCGGCCTTCACGTCCCCGAAGATGCCGTCCTTGCCGTCGGCGCCCACCAGGTAGCGCACGGCCTTCTGCACGCTGCGCTCCAGGCGCTTGAGCGCGCTGCTGTCGTCGTGCGCAACCGCGGCGAAGGCCGGGTCGGTGTACCGGCGGCGCAGCACCGGCGAGTCTGCCGTGTCGGCTTCCACACGCTCGATCGCGACACGCTGCTGCACCTCCGGCAGGTTGCGCTGCACGAGGTCAACGGGCAGGCCGGTCTGCCTCGACAGGCGCACGGCGCTCGCGCCTTGCTCGGGCGTGAGTGCAGCAGCGCCGTAGATGCTGGTGCGCAGCGCCGTGCGGTTCTCGTCCGCCAGTTCAGCGGCGGCGGTGCTGTAGCGGTTGCGCGGCTGCTCTTGCGCCAGGTCTTCGGCGCCGGCCAAGTAGGGATTCGTCATTGCTTGGCCCCCATCACACGGCGGTACAGCGCCAGGCGGTTTGCCGGCGTCAGCGCCAAGCCTTGCGCCTTCAGCGCTTCGTTCAGGGCCTCCACCTCCGCGGCCGGCGCATCGGTGGGCGCGTCCGGCTGGAAGCGCGAACGCTGCTCGGGTGTCAGCTGGAACATGCGCCGCTCGCCCCACGGCAGGATGCGGTCAGGGTCCGGGCCCTTGAGCACCGCACGGTCGATGATGGCCTGCCGCTCCTCGAAGGTCAGCGGCTTGCCCTTGGCATCCGTCGCCGCGTCGACTTCGGCCTGCACGTAGGAGATGAACTTTCCCTTCTGCTCGGGCTTCTTGATGTTGAGCGCCTGCATGGTCGCGTTCATCTGCTGCGTGAGGCTCACCACCTCGCGCTGTGGTTTGCCGTTCGCTGCGGCCTTCGCCTTGAAGTGCGCTGCTTTCAGGTCCGCCAGCTGCTCCAGCTGTGCGCCGCCGATGCGGTCCACGTACTGTTTCAGGTCTACCTGGACGAACTTCTCGGGGTCCGCGACGGCCTGCTCGCGCAGCGTCAGGTACAGCGACCAATCGGTCTTGACCGGCCGCCCCTCAGCCTCCATGCGCCGCTGCTTGGCCTCCGCCTTCGCGCGGTTGAGCAGCGAGGCGCGGTGCCCATCGGTCAGCTGCTGCCAGATGTCCGGGTCAATGGTCCCGCTGGTCTCGACTTGCAGCAGCGCGGTGCCGTACACCTGCTGCTCGCGCCGGTCCTGCTCGATGCGCGCCCGCGTGATGGCGCTCTCGCTTTGCTGCTGCGCGTACTGCTCAAGGCGCAGGCGAGCATCGGGATTCAGGTCCGCAAACTCCGGCGTGCCCAGCCGGCCGGTGACGGCCTCCAGTGCCTTCGGATTGCCGCGGGCGGACACGAGCAGGCGCTTCGCCTCGTTCTCCGCCAGCGACTCGCGGAAGCGCTGCAGCACGCGCTGCTGATCGTCCCGGCCCAGCCCTGCCGCGGCGCCGTTGATCTCCAGCAGCTGCCTCGCGATCGCTACGGAGTTCTCCCGCGGGGTGTCGGCGGAGCGCGCGAGGTTGGCCAGCGTCTGCTCGACGTTGGCGCGGGTCTCCTCACGCTCCAGCACCTTGGCCGTGCCCATGAGCTTCAGCAACGCGTTGCGACCCTTGGCGCCCAGGGCGGTTTGCGCCGGCTCCCACAGCTCCCGCGGCACCTGCTCTCGCGCGCGCTCCCGGATCTCGCTCGCCTTGTGTTCCCATTCGCGCTGCAGTTCCTCGCGCCTGAGGTCGCCGCTGCGCAGGCGATCCTCGATTTCCATCTGCGCGGTCTCGAAGTCGAGTTGCGCTTCGGTCACTGCGCGGGCGGTCCGCACCCGCTTTGCTTCCTCGCCTTCGCGCACCAGCTGGTCGCCCAGCTGCCGCATGCCCTCGAACACGCCGAACGCCGCGCGCGGCACGGCCGACTCGCTCATGCGCATCGGCTGCTCGACCAGTTGCCCAAAGTCTTCACCAGCTGCGATTCGTGGCATTGCTCACCCTCCGATAAACGTGCGCGCGCGAGGGCCGCGTCAGCGCGCTGTCTCGTTCCTGATCAACCCCCCAGCGTCGGCTTGCCGCCGTTGAGCACGCCCGAGGACATGATGTCCGAGCTGCCCCCCCCGGTGATCAGCGAGTTGGCCGACAGCGCGCGGCGACGCTGCTGGATCCTGGCGTTCGCGTTCTGCGTCGCGGTGGCCTCCGCCTTGGCCGCCTCTTCGCGCGCCATGTCCTGCGCCCGGTGGGTAGCCTTGCGCTGCTGCTCTGCGGAATGCACCACCGCACCAGCAGAAACCACAGCGCCGACAATGTATCCAGCGGACAACCCCATGATCAGACCCTTTCGTCGTGCCGGCGTTGCCCAAGATCGCGACGGGCCGGCGCCGTCGTTCGGGCGATAAGCTTCGACCAGACCCGACGCAGTTGCGCCCTGATCTCGTCGCCGAGGTAGAGCCAGACTTGTGCGGCGGCCCAGCCTGCGACGACACCGGCGACCCCCATCACGGGGACGACTTGCGTCAAGTCGGCCAACACGACTGCCATCTGTGCTTCCCTGCTCGAAATCTCGAGTGCCTGCGAGGAGCCGCGTCAGTCCTCGTTCACCAACCGCTCGTTCAGCACATCGTTCGCGGCGAAGTCGAGCGCCGGTGCCGCGGCCTTCGGCGTGCCGCCGTTCTTCAGCGCCTGAAAGGCCTCTGCCCAGACCATGAAGCGCTGGAAAAAGTCGGAAGCGTGCCGCGAGGTCGTGAATTGGCCGGCGGCGTCCTGCACCCTTTCCAGGAGGGCGGCCACTTCTTGCTCGGGCGTGCGCCGGTACTGCGGGAAGACGGCCCCGGTTTCCCGGTCCTGGGTGACGATCGACGGATGGATGGCGTACTTCGGGCGCTCGCTGGCCTGGTACTCATCCTGGCTCATCCATCCCATGTCGCGCAGCTCGCGCGCCGCCACGTCGCAGGCCACCAGCTTCAGCCTCGATTCGCGGAAGGCTTCGAGCTTCGCGACGAAAGCCGCGGTGGCCTGCACCAGATCGTCGGTGGCGGCGTCGATCTCACCCCAGGCCTCGCGCTTGAGCTTCAACACCCGGGCCGCCTTCTCCGCGTTGTCCGCGCGCAGGCGCTGCTGGAGCTTGCCCTGCAGCTGGTGCAGCACCTCGTCGATGGAGCGCACGCGGTGGGCGGCTTCGGTGGCCTCGGCGCGAAGCTCCGCGACGCGCGCAGGCACCGGCTCATCGGCCAGCACCGCGGACACCTCCATCCGGGACGCCTCCGCGTTGTTGCCCTGGACCAGCGCCATGGTGGTGGTGCGCTCAGCCTGCTTGCGCGCGATCACCTCGCGCAGGTGCTCGGCGGTGTGGGGTTGCTTTGAGTCCGTCATGGGTTCCTTTCGTGGTGTGGGCGCTACTCGCCCTTGCTGTGATTCCTGCCGCGATAGCTGGGCCAATCGCACATGAGCACCTTCGCGTTTTCTCGCAGCCGGTCGAACAGCCGATCGCCGACCGCAGCCCGCATCTCAGTCACCAACAGGTTCGAGATGACAACGAGCGGGCGACAGAGCTGGTAGCGCATGTCCAGCACGTCGTACAGCTGCGTGATCTCCGCGTCGCTACCGGAGCCAACGCCGAGTTCGTCGAGCACCAGCAACGGCACGCTGGCGTAGCGCTTGATCGCGTCGCTTTCCGTCTCTTCCGAGTCGCGCCGCCAGGTGTTGCGAAGCGTGCGCACCAGCTGCCGGGCGTTGACCATGGCCGCACGGCGGCCCCGCTCGATGGAGTCCAACACCATCGCAGCGCCCAGGTGTGTCTTGCCGGTCCCGGGCAAGCCAACCAGCCACAGCGGGCGCCAGCCCTTCGCCGGTGCGGATGCGTACTCGCTGCAAGCTGCGAGCACTTCGCGCTGCGCCGGCGTATCGGCCACATAGGTAGCGAACGTGGTCTCCAGGTAGCGGCCTACGAGCCCGCTCTCGACCCGCCACGACTGCAGTTGCTCCCTTGCCCGGGCTTCCGAGCGCTCTCGTTGCTCGCGCTGTTGCTTCTCGTCGTCGCAGCGGGGGCATCGGGTCCACAGCTCGCGCTTTACAAAGCCGGCCGGGATCAGGAGCGCCTTGTACTCGCCGTGCCGTGGGCACCGCACCGTCTTCTCAAGGCAGGATTCGTCCGTCGTCATCAATGCCGTCCCGGTAGTTCATGCCCCCAAAGGTGCGTCTGGTCGATTGGTTCTTGCCCGCCGAGGTAGCTCCTGCCACCGACTCCCAACTGGCCTTGATGGATGTCCAGCCCCGCTCGGCGCACATCTCCAGCGCCTGCTGCACCGTCAGGCCAGCTTTGGCAGCCTCGCGCTTGATGCCATTGGCTGCCGTCTCCGTGATCGGGCCGGCGCGCTTGGCCTTCCTCACGGCTTCAAAGTCATGCAGTACCTGGGGCGCGACATCGGGAAAGAAGTCGGCGGCGTTCGAGCGCGACTTGCTCGCGCGCTTCTCCCCTGACGGTTCCTTGGTGGTTCTATGACGGTTCCTTGATGGTTCGGGTGAAGCGGGCTTCAGGGGTTTCGGGAAGCGGGCTTCATCCCCCCCGGAAGCGGGCTTCACCCCCTTCGGAAGCGGGCTTCGGGGTGAAGCGGGCTTCAGGGGTGAAGTGGAGTTCACCCCCAGGGTGATGCGATAGCGGTTCGCGCCACGCCAACCCTCGTTGAGGTGGATCTCAAGTTCGCCGCTGTCCCGCAGCTTGGCGAGCAGCATGTTCACGTAGCGCTCGCTGAGCCTGCACTTCTTGGCCAGCGTGCCGATAGCCGGGAATGCGTTGCCGTCGTCGTCTGCAAAGTCGGCGATCGCCATGAGCAGCAGCAGTTCGGAGCCGGCGTGCTTCGATCCGTCGGCGTAGTCCTGGTGCACGTCGCCCCAAACCCGGCTCATGACATGAACGCTCACCCGCGTTCCTCCAGCCGCTTCTGCACCTCGCGCAGGAAGCCGCGCGTGCGTTCCTCGTCGCCGGTGGCCAGCACCTCGCGCACCGCTTCGTGCAAAGCATCCGGGGCAGCGAAGCCTTGTCGTACGGAGTAGAGCACCCGCTGCGCGTCCTGCTGGCCGCGGATGTTCGACATGACCCGATTGGAAAGGGCCGCAGCGCTCATCGCTTCGCTCCAAGCTCGACGGCCAGTGCACGGCAGAAGGCCCGCCAGCGAAGGCGAGCGCCGCTTTCGTCCGGCATGGCCTGGGCGTGCTCGACCAGCATCTGCAGGTCTTCTGCGGACGCCTCGCCGCTGCGCAACGCCTCGATGGCGCGCTTTGCGGCGTCCTCGCCCTCGGCCACTTCCCGGCGTGCGGCCAGTGACCAGTGCATGGCGGCCTGGTCGAGCATGCGCTGCACGTGCGGCGACTTCATTGGCCGCCCCCGTTGCCACCGATGTAGCCGCCGGTGATCGCGCCCACGGTGTCGCCGGACGGGGCGTCGGGGTTGACGCCGCGCAGCTCCACTACGTGGCGGTTCAAGGCGGCCCACTCCTGCGACACGACCGCGTGGTCGGGGTGGTTGTGATCGCTCAGCGCTTGCGCGTGCAGCCGGCCGTACCAGAGGGCGTCGTGCTCGGCTTGGGCGAGGGTCTTGCTCATGCCGCCTCCGCGGGGCTGCGGCGCTCGACAGTCGCCATGTACTGGCGAATCGCCGAGGCGCGCCAGCGGGTGAGCCTCGGGCCGACCTTGGTAGGCTTCGGCATGGCGGGGTCGTCTCGCAGGCGGTTGTAGAGCGTCGAGACGCTTAGCCCAAGGGCGGCGGCGAATTGCTTGGGGCTCAGCCACGCCTCGCCATTGAGGGGAATGACGGCCGGCGTGGTGTCACTGGTCTGCATGTTTCGGTCTCCTGTTGGGTCCAGCGGGGTCCATCGTTGTGCAGGCAGGTGGTCGGAATCCCGACCATTTGCAGCACGACACAACGAGGAACAGCGCCATAGTCGGCCGATCAACCGGTGCGTTTCCGCACCGATTGCAGCCAACAAGGTGCGGCACCAATGATCTGAAGACAGGGTTCGCGAATAGCCGTCAAATCGGCCCAACAAAGGCCCGCTGAACGGCCCACGAAGCAGAAAAGTGGAGTTGTGACGCGCACTTACGTGCGAGGGCTCCTCGTCGATGTCAAGCAGGTCGAGCGCGTGCTACTCGGCGGTCGCCCTGAGAAAACCTGAGGCCGCGCCAGAAAACGACAAAGCCGCCCGAAGGCGGCCAATGATGGGAAGAGACGGCAACGCGCCGTGCGGTCTGTTGCGGTCAGAAGCGGAAGCCAAGCTCTCCCAGCAACACCGGAGGCGCTGTCGGCCGCGAGTACACCAGCTTCAGGTGCGCCGGCTTGCAGTCGTCTCGGGTCAGTCGGTGTGCCGGCACGAAGAAGGACTCGCGCCCCTTGTCCATGACCGCGTAGCCTTGTTGGAACCGGTGCCGGGAGCCGCTGGCGTCAACGTACGGCCCCTTGTCACTTTTCACGATCGCCCAGCCATACGCCCGAACGATCACGACCTCTTCTCCGCGCTCCGCGCCAGGGGCGAAATACAAAACCTTCTCACCGACTTCGAGGATGGCTGACGCCGCATTGACACGCCGCACACCTTCATCGAAGCCGGGATCGTCCCACAAGCCGCGCCGTTCCCACTCCCGCACCGACTCGCGAAGGTTGGACTGCAGCGCCGTATAAGCCGCCGGAAGCCCCCGCGGCAATTGGCTGTAGTCCAGAGCCTCCGCATCAGCCAGCAGTTCGCGGGCGCGCTCCGGGGAGACCAAGTAGTGCCCGGTGGCCCCGCTGGTGATTCTGTGCGCGTTCTCCAGGCGCAGTTCGGGAAACACGCCGCGGGCCTTGTACTGGCGCTCGATAGTGGGGGTGATGCGGACCTCGATGAAGTCAGCACCAGGCACTTGCGAGAGAATCGTCTTAGCCATGATCGAGCCCTCCTTTGGCTCGGTGGTGGTCAGGCCGGACAGGCGCTGCAACGCCTGTTTCGGCCGCTCTTGCCACGCTGTGAAGAGCCCCCCTCGTTGCACGGCGTGACGCTTTGCCGGCTATCGGCCGGCGCGGTTTCCCAGTTTTTCGGCTTCACCCTTGATGGCGGCGTTCATCCTGCGCGCTACGGCGAGACTGTGCTTACGGATCGCCTCAGCCTCGGAAGCGGTGATCTCGCCCCGCGCCAACTTCAGCAGAGCTTCAGCCATCGATTGCTTTGCTGCCTCGCACTCGGCGCGCAGCGAGTCCATCTGTTCAAGGGGCGTCGTCATCGTTGGCTCCTTCGCCTTGTCAATGCGATCGCGCACCCACTGGGCACCGCCGAGCCGCCCCAGCTTGTCGCGCTGGGGCTCGGTCATGCGGATCACTACGGGGACGGTGTCCTCGCCGGCCTTGAGCGGCGGACGGCCACGGGTCTTTTTGGCGGGTGGTTGATCTGCGGGCATGCGATTAATGTAGTCGCTTATGCCACAAGCCGCAAGCCTTTTTGTATGCGGATTTATGCCGCTTTGAACGGGATCACCTTGGCCCCGAGCCGCTGCTGGTCGAGGTAGTCCGCCCACCACTGCATCATCTTCCGGCGCTGCGGCAGGTAGGTAGCGAAGTTGTAGGCCGCGCTCACCTCGTCCCGTTCCATGTGTGCCAGCTGCAGCTCGATGTGCGCGTGGTCGAAGCCGTGTTCGTGCAGCACCGTCGACGCGACGCCGCGGAAGCCGTGGCCAGTCATGCGGCCCTTGTAGCCCATGCGTTCCAGCGCCTTCAGTAGCGTGTTGTTCGACATCGGTTTCTCGTGGTCACGCTCGCCTGGGAATAGCAAGCCGCTCAGTCCCTTGTGCTCGTCCAGCAGCTGCAGCACCGCCACCGCCTGGCGCGACAGCGGCACGATGTGGGGCGTGCGCATCTTCATCCGCTCCGGCGGGATGCGCCACTCGTGGGCCTCCAGGTCGAACTCGCTCCAGCGCGCCGCGATCAGTTCGGACGTGCGCACGAAGGTCAGCGCCATCAGCTGCAGAGCGAAGCGCGTGTAGGGCGAGCCATCGTAGGCGTGCAGCTTGCGCATCAATTCAGGCAGCTCCTTCGTGTCCACGCGCGCGTAGTGCGTCTGCTTCCTGGGCTTCAGCGCGTCGCCCGGCTTCACGTCCGCCGCAGGGTTGCGCTCGATGACGCCGTGCGCCACGGCGTACCGGAAGACTTGGCCACAGGTCTGCAGCGCTCGCTTTGCGATGTCGAGCGCGCCGCGGGCCTCGATGCGTTTCGCCATGGCCAGCAGTTGCGGCGCCGTGATGTCGGCGATCGGCTTCTGGCCGAGCACCGGGAACACATCAGCCTCAAGCCGGCGCAGCACGTAGCCGGCGTGCCGCTCGGACTTCGGTCCCTTCCAGTGTTCGTACCAGGCCCGGGCGACCGCCTCGAACGTGTTCCCCAGCTTCAGCTTGGCGGCCAGCTTCGCGTCCTTCTTGGCCTGCACGGGATCGTCGCCCGCGCGCAGCGTCTCGCGCGCCTTGTCCCGGCCGGCGCGGGCCTCGGCGAGCTTCACGTCCGGGTAGGTGCCGAGCGCAAGGCGCTTCTCCTTGCCGGCGAAGCGGTACTTCCAGCGCCAGTGCTTCGCTCCGCTGGGCAGCACCTCGAGGTACAGGCCGCCGCTGTCGGCGAGGCGCAGACGGGCCTTGTCGGCCGGGCACTTCGCGTTGCGGCACGCGGTGTCGGTGAGGGGCATGGTGGGGGACTTTTCCGGCCGGCGGGGGAATCGGGACTCTCGTGCCCCCAAAAAGTCCCCCTATCGGGGCCGGATGTTATTCCACCCTGTTGGACGTTTCTGCATGAAAAAACCCCGGAGAGACGGGCTCTGCGGGGCTTCTTTGGGATGCTGTTGGACGGCTTTGGAACCATCCTTGGCGGAGACGGAGGGATTCGAACCCTCGATGCAGGTTTTGCCCGCATACTCCCTTAGCAGGGGAGCACCTTCGGCCTCTCGGTCACGTCTCCAGCCGGAAAGCGCGTGATTCTAGCTCAGCTTTGCTCCACGGCGTCGAGGTCAAAGGCCTTGTGCAGCGCGCGCACGGCGAGCTCCATGTACTTCTCGTCGATGACCACGCTGGTCTTGATCTCGCTGGTGCTGATCATCTGGATGTTGATGCCCTCCTCGCTCAGGGCACGGAACATCTTGCTGGCCACGCCCACATGGCTGCGCATGCCGATGCCCACGATGGACACCTTGCAGATCTTCGGATCACCCAGCACCTGCGTGGCATTGCACGCCGGGGCGACCTGCGACTTCAGCAAGTCCATCGCGCGCGCGTAGTCGTTGCGGTGCACGGTGAACGAGAAGTCGGTCTTGCCGTCGTGGGACACGTTCTGGATGATCACGTCCACATCGATGTTGGCATCGGCGACCGGGCCCAGGATCTGGTACGCGATGCCCGGCTTGTCGGGCACGCCCATGATGGTGAGCTTGGCCTCGTCGCGGTTGAAGGCGATGCCCGACACGATGGCTTGTTCCATTTTTCCGTCTTCCTCAAAGGTGATCAGCGTGCCCGAGCGGGCTTCCTCGTTCAGGTCGATGTCCCAGGGCGTGAAGCTCGACAGCACGCGCAGCGGCACGCGGTACTTGCCCGCGAACTCCACCGAGCGGATCTGCAGCACCTTGGAGCCCAGGCTCGCCATCTCGAGCATTTCTTCGAAGGTGATCTTTTCCAGGCGCCGGGCCTCGGGCACCACGCGCGGGTCGGTGGTGTACACCCCGTCGACGTCGGTGTAGATCAGGCACTCGTCGGCCTTCATCGCAGCCGCCACGGCCACCGCCGAGGTGTCGGAGCCGCCGCGGCCCAGCGTGGTGATGTTGCCCTGGCCGTCGATGCCCTGGAAGCCGGTGATGATGACCACCTTGCCGGCGGCCAGGTCGGCTCGCACGCGCTTGTCGTCGATGTTCTGGATGCGCGCCTTGGTGTAGGCCGAGTCGGTTTCGATCGGCACCTGCCAGCCGGTGTAGCTCACCGCCTCCATGCCCTCGGCCATCAGCGCAATGGCGAGCAACCCCACCGACACCTGCTCGCCGGTGGCCGCGATCATGTCGAGTTCGCGCATCACGGCCGGCGAGGTCTGCGCCGGCGACAGCTCTTTGGCCAGCCCCAGCAGGCGATTGGTCTCGCCGCTCATCGCGGAGGGAACGACCACCATCTGGTGCCCTGCGCGGGCCCACTTGGCCACCCGCTTGGCAACGTTGCGGATGCGCTCGGTCGAGCCCATCGACGTGCCGCCGTACTTGTGAACGATCAATGACATGGCTTCTTGAGGCTTCTCGGAAGCAGTGGAGGAGAAAGCGGGCGGCGCAGTGCAACCGCGAACCCGCGATTCTAAATGCGGGCTAGGG
>JBFLWE010000057.1:0-40191 GCA_040758375.1 Pseudomonadota bacterium | reverse complement strand
GTGGCGCAGACGGGCAACATGTACAACGGCCTGTGGTACCCGATCGTGATCGCGCTGGTCACCTTCGTGGTCGGCATGCTGTTCGTGCGTGAGACCAAGGACGTGAACATCTACGCCAACGACTGATTCAAACTGCAGAGGAAAGAAACGCCATGTGGAAGTTGCTTCTCGGCTTCGTGGTCTTCGCGGCGCTCGCGATGTGGATGCTCAGCAAGGGCGGTGCGATCGACATGGGGGGCGAGAAGCACGGCATCGAGGTGCATGAAGCGCCGGCCTCGGCGGCCTCGGCTGCCGGTCGCTGACACGGCGAGCGTCAAAACAAAACGGCCCGCGTCGCGGGCCGTTTTTTCATTGGCAGGCTTCGCGGCTCAGGTTTTCAGGCGGACGCTGCGCGCGATCTGCTCCACTTGCCCCACATGGCGAGGAAAGAACACCACGCGGGGTGCGGTATAGGCCAGCGCATGCAGCTCGCTGTTGCTCACCACGGCCCAGGCCACACCGGACAGCCGCACGTCGTCAGACTTGCGCGCGACGGAGAACTCGAACCGCAAGCCTTTTTGTCCCGCAAAGTCGGCTGGCTCGAGCTTTTCCAGCGTGAAAAGCGAGCCGTCGGCCGAGTAGGCGCTTTCGAACAGCGCCACCAGTTCGTGCGGCTGCATCGTCGCCTTGAACAGCTGCGGCCGTTGGCCCTGGGCGTTGGGACCGGCGGGCACCAGGGCTTCGCCGTCCTTCACTCCCGACCAGAAGAGCAGGCGGTCGATCTGCAGGCCCTCGCGCGTCCATACCGTGGCCGACCCGACGTTCAGCATCGCGGGCATCTGGTTCCAACTGCCGTCGACCTTCAGTGCGAGGCGGCCCACCTGGCTTTCGCCAGGGCCTACCTTGGTGGGCGGGGCGGCGCAACCTGCCAGCACGGCAGCCATGACGAGCGTGAGTGCGAGTTTCTTCATGATGTGAGATCGTTGAGATAACTTTGAATCATGGCCGCGTCCGCCGCAGCGGGCGCCGCCTGGAGATAGCGTCGAAAAGCCTCTTGAGCCTCCGTGCGCCGGTCGAGTTGGCGCAGTAGCAGACCCAGGGAGCGATGGGTTGCCGGGGGCGGCTGCTCCAGTGACAAGGCGGCGCGCAGGTCCTGCTCTGCGGCAGCCAGGTCGCCTTCCTGCCCGCGCAAGCGGCGCGCCTCGCCGAGCGCGTAGCGAAAGTCGCCGCGCTCGGGCCGGCCCTGGCTGCGGCGCGCGAACAGCACGATGGATTCATCGTACTGGCCGCGCTTGAGCTCGTCCTCGATCAGCATGGGCAGTACCGGTGCGAGGTGGCGCAGGTAGTCCTCTTCGCCGAGCGCGCCGGTCGCGTCGCGGGTCAGCGCTTCCAGCGTGGCGTGGCGATCTTCTATGCCCGGGTGCGACGCGAACAGCACGCTCTTCTTGGCAGGATCGCCGCCGGCGCCGGCCGACAGCTCGGCACGCAGGTCCGCCCACAAGGTGGCTGCCTGGCGAGGGTCATAGCCTGCCCGCTGGGCCAACTGCACCCCGATGCTGTCGGCCTCGCGCTCCTGGTCGCGGTTGTACGACAGCATGCCTGCAAGCGCCGCCAACTGGCCGACCAGGCCCACCAGGCCCAAAGGCACCATCAGCGTGGCGAATGCGGAGCCGCCACGGAGCTCGCGCAGCCGGGCCAGTGCGTGGCGCGAGACATAGTGCCCCAACTCGTGGCCCAGTACCGCGGCCAGCTGGGCCTCGTTGGAGACCCGCAGCAACAGCCCGCTCCACACCTGCATCATGCCGTTGGGGGCCATCAGCGCGTTGAACAGCGGCGTGCGCACCGCATAGACACGCACATCCGGACAGTGCGCGCCGCCCAGCTTGCACACCAGCGTGGTCAGGTAGTCCTGCAAGCCCTTGTCGCGCAGCAGGAAGCTGCCGCGACGCAGGCGCGTTTCCTCCTGGTCCATCATGGCCCAAAGCCCGCCTTCGTCGGAATCGAAGCTCGGACGCGGCAGCCGCTCCGGCGGGCTCCACGCCGTCTGCTGTGACCAGCTGGGCACGCCGGCCAGCGCGAGGCAGTGCGCGCAGGCCTGTCGCAGCACGGCCCTGCGGCCAGACGGGTTCATTTGCTGCCCGGAAAGCCAGTGAGCAACGCGCTCATGGTCTCGACTGCCGCGGCTTCTTCCCGCAGGTCGCCGCTGGTGCGCAACAGCTGGTTGAACCAGAGCACCTGGCCGGTCTGCAGATCCACCAGCGTCGCATAGCCGGTCTGCATGCCGCCGCCCAGCATGGCGACACTCGCCCCGCCGGTGGCCACGGCCGAGAGCACCGCCACCACGCCCATCATCGCCTTGCGCTCCGCGCTGGCGTAGCTGTCGCGCATGTACACGAACAGGCCATAGCGCGCGCCGGTCGCCTGCTGCAAAGGCCGCAGCGCGTCGCCAAAGGACCAGTCGAGCTTGTCTTCCTTTGTCGGCAGCTTGTGGAAGCCGAAGTGGTGCATCGAGATCGCGCCCGCCACCGCGGCGTGCAGGTTCATCACCTCCGCATGTTCGTCGGCGAGCTTGCCATCGAGATGGGCCGACTCCAGCGCGTGGGCCTGCGCGGTCTTGTCGAGCGCTGCGCGCATGTGCCGGTTGGCAGCCTCGCTCCAGTCGGCTCGGGGCTCAACCACGCCACCGGCGGAGATGGAGAACAACTGCACGTCGATGGGCACGACGGCGAGCTTGGCACCTGCGTCCAGCCGCTGAAAGCCCGGCGCCAGGTGACGCGAAACGGCTGCCGCCGGCGCTGCGGCCGAGGCCGGTGCCGCGGGGGCGGGCGGGTTAGACGATTGGGCCGCAGCATGCTGCGTGCCGAACAGCACGCCAAGACCCAGCAGTGCCGCCAGGGCCTGCCGACGATGATTTCGAACCAAGATTCCCTCCGCAGATCGGATCGCTTCGTTGTGATGCGCCGCTGCCAATGCGTGTGTTGTGCGCCACGGGCATCAGGCCGCGGGGAGCATAGCAGCGGAAGTTTCGCTGCCACATGGGCGAATCCCTGAACCAGACCGCACTTGATCACGCACGCACACACCAGCCGGATCAGCCGATGCCCCCCGATCTTCTGGTGAAGATGGGCCGCTATCGCCGCCGCGTACTCGCGATGCGCAGCAGGTCGGGCAGGTTGCGCGCGCCGAGCTTGGCCATCAGCCGCGACTTGTGCACCTCCACCGTGCGCGGGCTGATGCCCAGCCGTTCGCCCACCTGGCGGTTGTCGCAGCCGGCCACCACCAGCTCCATCACCTCGCGCTCGCGCTGCGACAAGGTGGTGTGGCGCAGCGGCACGCGGCCGGAGGGCTGCACGACTTCCAGCCCGGCCAGCGCGCGCTCGATCGCGGCCACCAGCATGTCGTCGTCGAAAGGCTTCTCCAGGAAGTCGATCGCCGCGGCCTTGAAGGCCTGGCGTGCGGCGGCGATGTCGCCGTGGCCGGTGATGACGATCACCGGCAGCCGCGAGGGGTGCTCCGCCAGCGCCTGCTGCATCTCGAGCCCGCTCATGCCGGGCATGCGGATGTCGGCCACCACGCAGCCCTGCCAGTCGGGCGAGAGCACGTCGAGAAAATCTTCCGCGCAGCCGAACACCGCGGTGGCATAGCCGCGCAGGCTGAGCAGCAGCGACAGCGCGTCGCGCACCGAAGGGTCGTCGTCGACGATGAAGACGGTGCGCTGGTGCATGGTGTGGTGGGTCACTCGGCGGCCTCCTCCGTGGCGGCCAGCGGCAGGGTGAAGAAGAAGTGTCCGCCCGGCCCCGGTTCGGCCCACAGCCTGCCTTCGTGGGCTTCGATGATCGAGCGGCTGATCTTCAGCCCGATGCCCATGCCGCCCGGCTTGCTCGAGCGGCGCGACTCGAACACCTGGGGCAGTTCTTCGGCGCTCACGCCGGCGCCGCTGTCGCGCACGGCCACCAGCACGCGGCCCGCTTCCAGCGTGGCGTCCACGCGCACAAACGGGTGCGGGTCCGGCCGTTGGGAGGCCGCATCGAGCGCATTGGACACCAGGTTGCGCAATACCACCTCGATCTGCACGCGGTCCATCCACACCGGCGGCAGCGCGGGGTCGCACTGCGCCTGCAGGGCCACGCCGGCGCTGCGCGCGCGCACGGCCTGCGACTGCAGCACCGCGTCGACCAGCGGCGCCATCGGCGTGAGGTGCAGCTCGGTGCCGCGCTGGCGGAAGAAGTCGCGCAGCCGCTTCACCACCTCGCCGGCGCGGTTGACCTCGCCCACCAGCTTGGTGGTCACGTCGGCCAGCGATCCGGCGCCGGCCTGTTGCGCCGGCCCCGCCTGCTGCGCCATCAGCTGGGTGGCGCGGGCATAGCTGCGCAGCGCGGTGAGCGGCTGGTTGAGCTCGTGCGCGAGCGCGGCCGCCATGTCGGCTGCCGCCGCCGCGTGCAGAGAAGCGCGCAGTGCCTGTTCGGCCTGCTCGCGCTCGTCCACGGTGGCGCCGAGCAGCAGGCCGGTGGCACCCAGAGCCGCCATGAGCATGTGCAGCTCGAACACCGTGAGCGGCTGGTACGGCGAGCCCTGCACGGCCAGGATCAGCAGGCCCTGCACCGCCGCGGCCGCCCACACGGCGCCGACAGTGCCGAAGCGCGCGGCGCCCCAGGCCACCGGCAGGAAGAGCAGGTAGAAGAACTTGAACTGGTCTTCGGTGGGCCGCGCGAACACCGCGTAGGCGGCCAGCAGGGCGGCAGCGCACACCAGCCACCATTCCAGCGTCAGCAGCATCGCGGCGCTTTCCGAGCGCCGCCGCCGGTGGGCCAACGCCGCCACCACGGGCAGCGTGACCACCAGGCTCACCGCGTCGCCCACCCATCCGCGCATGAAAGCCGCCGGCAGGCGCTCCAGCGGCGCCGCACCGAACAGGCCCAGCGAGCCGACATACAGCGCCGCGTTGAGTGCCGCGCCCGCCACCGCGCTCAGCAGGAAGACCAGGTAGGCCTTGCGGTTGGCCACCCAGGGCACGGCGCCCAGCCAGTGCCGCAGCGCAGCCGCCGTGGCGGCGTAGCCCAGCGTCAGCATCAGCGAGGCGCCGGTGTCCGCCGGCGAAAACTGCGGCAGCCCGCGCGCCACGGCGGCCAGCACGAGCGAGCAGGCCACCAGCCACCAGTGGCGCGGGCTGCGCGCGAGCAGGGCCACCGCCAGCGCGGCCTGCGGGTTCCAGGCGGTGATGTTGGTGCCGCGCATCGGGTGCACATAGCTCACCCAGTCGAGCAAGAGGTACAGCACCAGGTAGCCCACCATCGCGGCGGCGGGCAGCGGGCCCGCGGGCGGCGTCTGCGCCGCGTCCAGCGGCCGCAGCCCAGTGGCCGCCGCGGGTCCGGCTTCGCCGGTCCGCTGGCGGCGCCCCCTGGAGGGGGAGGCGCCGAAGTCGCTGCGGGGGTGGGTCAATGCGTCAGCGCGTCGCGGAACTTGCGCAGCTGCGCCTTCAGGCGCCGCTCGTGCACCGGCCCCACGCGCACCATGAGCTTCTGTCCGGCCGACAGCGCCTCGAGCTGCGGATCGGCATAGACATAGTGCACCCAGGGCCGCTCGAGCGGCTTGGGGCCCTCGACCCGGATCTGCCGCACCAGCACCGGCTGCGCGGGCTCGGGCGCCGCCAGCAGATGGTCGATCACCGCCACCAGCCGGTCATTGAAGTAGCGGCCCGGAAAGCCCAGTTCCTCGTACGCCTGCTGGAACAGCGGGTAGGCCCAGCGGTACAGCGCCACGGCCTTTTGGGGATCGACCGACTCCACCATCAGCACGAAGGGCACGTAGCGCATCTCGTTGTCGGGGTCGATCTCCACCGGCCCGGTCGAGCCCTGCTCGGCCGGTGCGAGCACGCTGAAGCGGCCGCTGGTCGGATGCACCGGCCACACCTGCGTCGGCGCATGCGAGCGCGGCAGGTTGTCCACGGTGGCCACGAGGTTGCGCACCAGGCCCGTGGTGCGCAGCAGCGCCATTGCCTGCCGGCCCAGCATCGACTCCGCTTGGCGCAGCAGGTCGCGGTCGGACTGCTCCAGCGTGGGCAGCGGTGCGGCCAGCTCCGCGGGCGCGGGCCCGATGGGGTACTGGATCGCCGGTACCGCCGACGCGGGCGTGGGCGCAGGCGCGGCCTGCGTGGCCACCGGCATCGGCGCCGACACCGGGACCGGCGCGACGCGCCAGTCCCACCAGGCGTACAGCGTGAGCGCCAGCACGGCCGCGCCGGCCACGGCCAGCAGGAAGTACTCGCGCCGGTTGGAGGGCAGGCTCGGGCGCGGTGCACGCCGGTCCGAGAAGATGGGCGTGTCTCGATGAAGGTTCTGCATGGAGCTGCTGGTGTCGATCAGGCCTGGCGTCGAGTGTGCACCGGCCGCGGCAGGCATGCCGCGAGGGTGTGTGTGCGAACGGCTCGGTTTGTTTCGTCGCCCGGCGTTCGGAGCGGGATCGCCCTTACGGCCATACCCTGATTTCTATGGGTTTGCGGGTGAAAGCGGATGCCACAATCCGTTTCAGGTCGCGTCAGGAGCTGACCTGCTTTTCCTACAGAGCGGCCCGCACGCCGCTCTTTTTTTGCCTACCCGGCGCGCTCGATCTCCTCGCAACGCGGCTGCGGCAGGGCCAAGCGCAGCAGCCGGCCGTGCGGCGGCGCCACCGGCCAGCGGCTGGCCGTGGCCTCACTGCGCGCCTGCGCCCACCAGCGCAGCACCTGCATGCAACCGGCATGCGCCACCACCAGCAGCACCCCGGCCTGCGCGCGCTGCTGCATGAACCCCTGCAGGCGCGCCATCAGCGACGCCAGCGACTCGCCGCCGCCGGGCCGGTGCTGCAGGAAGTCGGCCTCCCAGGCCGTCACCTCCAGCGACGAGATCTCGTGCCAACGGCGGCCCTCCCAGTGACCGAAATCCAGCTCGAGCAAGCTGGGATGCACATGGTGGCGCCAGCCCCAGCGACGCAGCCAGCGGCCGACGGCGCGGCAGCGCTGCAGCGGCGAAGTCCACACCTGGCGCGGCAGGCCCTCGCGCCGTGCCGTGGCGCGCAGGCGGTGCGCCAGCCGCTTGGCCCGGCGCGCATCGAGCGGCAGGTCGGTGCGGCCGATGCAGCGCCCGGCGGCCTGCGGGCAGCGTGGATGGCGCCACAGCCAGAGCTCCATCGCGTCAGCCGCCGGCCAGCGCCAGCCAGCCGAGCAGCGCCGCGGCTTCGGCGAGCTGCTGTGCGGCGCCCAGCGTGTCGCCGGTGCAGCCGCCCAGCCGGCGCCTGAACCAGCGGGCGCATTGCCATGCGACGAGCGCCATGGCCGCGCCCGCTGCGAGCAAGGGGGCTGCCGCCTGCCCGCGCGTCGCAGCCAGCAAGGTGCCCGCCAGCGCCAGCACCCAGCCCAAGGCCGCCACGGCCGTCGCGGCGCTGGCCTGCTGCGCCATCGGGCGGGCCTTGGCCAGCGCGGCATCGCCGGCGTACGGCAGGCGCCACAGCAGCGCCACCGCCGCCGCGCGTGAGCCCGCATGGGCCAGCAGCCAGGCCGGCACGGCGGCGGCGGCCAGGCCTTGCTGCGCCAGGCCCCACAGCGCGCAGCCCTTGAGCGCGAGCACCAGCCCCAGCGCCAGCGCGCCGTGGCTGCCCACGCGCGGGTCTTTCATGATCGCCAGCGCGCGCTCGCGGGGGGCATGGCCGCCCAGGCCGTCGAAGGTGTCGGCCAGGCCATCTTCATGGAAGCCGCCGGTCAGCCAGGCGGTGGCCGCCAGCGCCACCACCACGGCCACCGGCAGCGGCCACAGCTGCGCCGCGCCGGCCAGTACCAGCGCGCCGAAGGCGCCCACGCACAGTCCCACCAGCGGAAAGTGGCGCGCGCTCGCCTGCAGCCAGGCCGGCTCGAAGCGCAGGCGCTGCGGCACCGGCACGCGCGTGAGGAACTGCAGCGCCAGCAGCGCCAGGCGGGCTTCGTGCAGCAAGGCGCGCATGTGTCGTTCAGCGCCGGCCGGATACGTGGGCCGATTCGAAACTGGCCATCTCGCGCAGCACGCGCGCGGCAGCGTCCACCAGCGGCCAGGCCAGCGCGGCGCCGCTGCCCTCTCCCAGGCGCAGGCCCAACTCGAGCAGCGGCTCGCCGCCCAGCAGCTGCAGCAGGCGTGCATGGCCGGCCTCGGCGCCGCGGTGCGCGAACACGCAGTAGTCGAGCACCGCCGGGGCCAGGCGCGCGGCCACCAGCAGCGCGGCGCAGACGATGAAGCCGTCGACCACGATCACGCGTCGCTCGTGCGCGGCCTGCAGCAGGGCACCGGCCATCATCGCGATCTCGAAGCCGCCCAGCGCGGCCAGCGCGTCCAGCGGCGCGGCCGCGTGCGCGTGCCGCGCCAGCGCCTGCCGCAGCACGCCGACCTTGTGCGTCAGCCCGGCATCGTCGAGCCCGGTGCCGCGGCCGGCGCAGTCTTCGATCGGCAGGCCGCCCAGGCGCGCCATCAGCAGCGCGGCGCTGGAGGTGTTGGCGATGCCCATCTCGCCGAGCAGCACCACGTTGCCCGGCCGCTCGCGCAACACCGCGCGGCCCGCGGCGATGGCGGCCGCGCATTGGGCCGGACTCATGGCCGGTGCGCGGCTGGCGTCTGCAGTGCCGAAGCCGATCTTGCGCAGCAGCAGCCCGGGGCGCGCCTTCAGCTCGCGCGCCACGCCGGCATCGACCAGCGTGAGCTCGATGCCCATCTGGCGCGTGAGCACGCTCACCGCCGCGCCGCCGGCGAGCATGTTCTCCACCATCTGCCAGGTCACCTCTTGCGGATAGGCCGACACGCCGCGTGCGGCCAGGCCGTGGTCGGCGGCGAACACCAGCATCTGCGGCCGCTGCAGCGTGGGTTCGGCGCTGCGCAGCACCAGGCCGAGCTGCATGGCCAGCCGCTCCAGCCGGCCCAGCGAGCCCTGCGGCTTGGTCTTGCGGTCCAGCACCTGCTGCAGCCGCTGCTGCAGCTCGCCATCGGCGGTGGGCGCTATCGGCGGCAGCAGCTCGCGCAGCGGATCGGAGGAAGGACTCATCGCAACAGCTCCAGCAACACATGGGGCGTGAAACACGCTTGCACCTGCGCGGCCAGGCGGTCCAGCCGCTCGTCCAGCGGCGGCGTGTCCACGCCGAACAGCGCGCGCAGCAGCGCGGGGTTTTCGAACAGGCCGTGCAGGTACACGCCCAGCACGGGGCCGCGCTGCCAGCCCAGGCCTTGCGGCAGCACGGCCCGGCACGCGGGGTCGTCGCGCGAGGGCTGCGTGCGGCCCACATGGATCTCGTAGCCCTGCACCGCCAGCTGCGACAGCGGCGCCCACGCATCGTGCAGCGCGCCGAAGCGGTGGTTGCCGTGGCGCAGCGTCTTGCGGGCGGCGAACTCGGTGCGCAGCGGCAGCAGCCCCAGGCCGGGCGTGCTGCCGCGCGCGCCGCCTTCCAGGCCCAGCGGATCGGCCACTTCATCGCCCAGCATCTGCAGCCCGCCGCACACGCCCAGCAGTGGGCGGCCGGCCTGTACGTGCGCCGCGATCGCGCGGTCCAGTCCCTGCGCGCGCAGCCATTGCAGGTCAGCGCGCGTGTGCTTGCTGCCGGGCAGCACCAGCCAGTGGGCGGCGGCGCACGCCGCGGCGTCGCGGGCCCACACCAGGCGGTGGCCGGGCAGCGTGCGCAGCGGCTGGAACTCGTCGAGGTTGCTGATGGCAGGCGGCGCGATCACCGCGATGGTGCGCACGTCCGGAGCCGCGGGCGCCGCGCCGTCGTCGTACACGCCGTCTTCCTCGGGCAGGCCGTGGTCGCGCCGCATCGGCAGCACCGCCAGCGTGGGCACGCCGGTGAGCTGCTCCAGCTGCTGCGGCGCGGGCGCCAGCAGCGCCGCGTCGCCGCGGAACCTGTTGAGCACGAAGCCGGCCAGGCGTGCGCGCACGCGCGCGTCCATCAGCGCATGCGTGCCGTACAGGTGCGCGAAGGCGCCGCCGCGGTCGATGTCGGCCACCAGCAGGCAGGCCGCCTCGGCCGCGAGCGCCGTGCGGGTGTTCACGAAGTCGCTGGCCGCGAGGTTGATCTCCGCCGGCGATCCGGCGCCTTCGATCACCACCACGTCGTGCTCGGCGCGCAGCGAGGCCAGCGCCTGCCCGGCAAAAGGCCACAGCCGCGCGCTGCGCTCGCGCCATGGCATGCGTGCCAGGTCGGCGCGCACGCGGCCGTGCACCACCACCTGGCTGCGCGTGTCGGCCTCGGGCTTGAGCAGCACCGGGTTCATGCGCACGTCGGGCTGCGCGCGCGCGGCCAGCGCCTGGAAGTACTGCGCCGAGCCGATCTCGCCCGGTTCGCCGTCGGGGCCGGCCACCACGCGTGCGTTGTTGCTCATGTTCTGCGCTTTGAAAGGCGCCACGCGCAGGCCCGCATTCGCGTAGCAGCGGCACAGGGCGGTGGCCAGGAAGCTCTTGCCCGCGCCACTGCTGGTGCCCAGCACCATCACGCAACGCGCGCTCATGCGTCTTCGGCGGTGGCCTGCAGCCGCGGCACGGCCACCCAGGCGTCGCCCAGGCGCTCGATGCGCACCGCGTGGTGGAACACCTCGGCCAGCTCCTCGCGCACCGCGGCGTCGTCGCACGGGCCGCAGGCCCGCAGCCGGCCGCCGGCCATCACCGCCAGGCGGTCGGCGTGCAGCGCCAGCGACAGGTCGTGCAGCACCGAGGCCACGGCCAGCCCGTCGCGCCGCGCCAGGCGCTGCAGCAGCCGCACCAGCGCCACCTGGTGCGGCGGGTCGAGGTGGGTGGTGGGCTCGTCCAGCAGCAGCACCGGCGCCTGCACCGCCAGCGCGCGCGCGAGCAGGGCGCGCTGGCGTTCGCCGCCGGAGAGCCGGTCCAGCGGCCGCTCGGCCCATTCGCGGCATTCGGTCAGCGCCATCGCCTGCTCGACGATGGCCTCGTCGCGCGGCCCCGGCGTGCCCAGCAGCCCCAGGTGGGGCAGGCGGCCCAGGCGCACGACATCGCGCACCGTGAGCTCTGGCGCCGTGTCGGCCTGCTGCGCCAGCCAGGCGATCCGCTGCGCGCGCTCGCGCACCGGCCAATGGTGCAGCGCGCGCCCTTGCAGCCGCAACTCGCCGCCGCTGGGCGCCAGCAAGCCGGACAGCAGTTTCAGCAGCGTGGACTTGCCCGCGCCGTTGGGGCCCACGATGGCCAGCCATTCGCCCGGCCGCAACGCGAGCGACAGCGGCTGCACGACCGTGCGCCCGCCCAGCCGCCCTTCGACGCGCAAAGCTTCCAGCGGGCAGGCGGCCGCGTTCACCGGACCCCCTTGCGATGCATGAGCCAGAGCAGGTAGCCGCCGCCCAGCACCGCGGTGAGCACGCCCACCGGCAGCTCCTGCGGCGCGACCACGGTGCGCGCGGCCACGTCGCTGGCCAGCAGCAGCACGCCGCCGGTGGCCGCGCTGGCCAGCAGCGTGAGGCCGTGCGTGGCCTGCACGCGGCGGCGCACCAGGTGCGGCGCCACCAGCCCGACGAAGGCCACCAGCCCGGCCTGCGACACCGCCGTGCCGGTGGCCAGCGCCAGCATCACCACCAGCAGCCAGCGCACCTGCTGCAGCGGCAGCCCCAGGCTGCGCGCGCTGTCCTCGCCCAGCGTCAGCGCATCGAGCGCGCGGCTGTAGCGCTGCGCCAGCGGCAGCAGCAGCGCGCTGGCCAGCGCCAGCGTGGCGCAGCTGTCCCAGCCGAGGAAGCCGGTGGTGCCGAGCATGAAGGCCTGCTTGCCGCGCAGCGCATCGGGCGCCACCAGGGTCAGCAGGTCGGCCGCCGCGCCCAGCACCACGCCCACCACCACGCCGGCCAGCAGCAGGTGGGTGGTGTGCTGCGCGCCGCGCGCCAGCAGCAGCGTGAGCCCCACGCCGAGCAGCGCGCCGGCAAACGCCGCGCTGAGCAGCCCGGCGCGCGCGATCCATTGCGCGCTGGCGCCGTCGAGCCACACGCCGCTGGTGGCGCTGGCCGCGGCCAGCACGAGCACCACGCCCAGCCCCGCGCCCGAGGCCGAGCCCAGCAGGTACGGGTCGGCCAGCGGGTTGCGGAACAGGCCCTGCGCGATCGCGCCGCCCAGGCCCAGCAGCGCGCCGGTGAGCCAGGCGCCCAGCGTGCGCGGCGCGCGGATCTGCCACACCACCTGGCCCATCGCCGGGTCGGCCAGCGCGGCGAGCGACCAGCCGTCGCTGCCGGCCACCAGGCCGCAGAACGCGGACGCCAGCGTGGCCAGCGCCAGCCCGAGTGCCAGCCGCCGCCGGGCGGCGGACAGCGCGGAGGGCAGGGCGGCGGTGGCGACCACGCTGGACATCATCGCAGCGGCTGGGTGGAAGGCGGCAGCCCGGCCAGGCAGTCGGCAAGCAGTTCGGCGGCCTCGCCCAGCCGAGGCCCGGGACGCACCAGCACGTCGTACTCTTCGCTGCCGAAGCGGCACACGCGCCGCGCCTGCAGCGCGCGCAGGCCGGCCCAGCCGGGGCGGCGCGGCATGTCGTCGGCATGGCGTGTGGAGGCGATCACGATGTCGGGCTGCGCGCGCACCACGTACTCGGGGTTGAGCTTCGGAAACGGCCCCAGCTCCGGCCCCACGATGTTGGTCAGGCCCAGCCGCTGCAGCGTCTCGCCGATGAAGCTCGCCGGCCCCGCGGCATACGGCGACGATTCGATCTCGAAATACACGCGCTGGCCGCGCAGCGCCGGCGGCACGCGGCGCGCGGCGGCCTGCAGGCGCTGCTCGATGTCGTGCAGCAGCGCCTCGGCCTGGCCGGGCGCTGCGCCGATGAGCCGGGCCACCGCGCCGATGACGCGGCGCATGTCGGCATGGCTTCTGGTTTCGAGCGCGGCGACCTTGAAGCCCAGCGCCTCCAGCCGCGGCACCACGCGCGCCGAGCCCGAGGCCAGCACCAGGTCGGGCTTGAGCGCGACGATGCGCTCGAGCTCGGCGTCTTCCAGCCCGCCGGCCTTGGGCAGCGTGCGCACCTCGGCCGGCCAGTTGGAGTAGCGGTCGGTGCCCACCAGCCGCGCGCAGGCCTTGAGCGCGCACACGGTCTCGGTGAGCGAGGGCAGCAGCGTCACGATGCGCTGCGGCGGCGCGGCCAGCGTGAGCGTGGCGCCGCGGTCGTCCTGCGCGCTCAGGGTTTGCGCGCCCGGGGTCTGCGCGAACGAAGCGGCGCCGCCGAGCAGCAGCGCCGTGACGATCGACAAGGGGATGCGAAGCAACATCAGCGTACTCCGGGTTTCACCGGCACTTCCAGGCCGGCGACCATGAACGTCACGCGCGCACAGGCGGCGGCCACCGCCTGGTGCAGCCGGCCCAGCGCATCGACGAAGGCGCGCGCCTGCCGCGGCAGCGGGCTCACGCCCAGGCCGATCTCGTTGGAGACCAGCACCACCGGGCCGCGCGCTTCGGCCAACGCCGCCAGCAAGGCCTGCTGCGCGGCGGCGGCGTCCTGCGGCGGCTGGGGCGGCAGCGGCATCAGCAACTGCGTCATCCACAGCGTGAGGCAGTCCACCAGCAGCAGGCGCTGCGGTGCGCTGTGTGCGCGCAGCGCCTCGGGCAGCGCCTGCGCCACGTCGAGCGAGCGCAGCCGGGGCAGCGTGCGCGCGCGGTCGGCGCGGTGGCGTGCGATGCGTGCAGCCATCTCGGCGTCGCCGGCGGTGGCGGTGGCCAGCAGCAGCGCCTCGTGCTGCGCCGAGCGCGCCAGCCACTGCGCCGCGCGCGCCTCGGCGGTGCGCGACTTGCCGCTGCGCTGTCCGCCGAGGATGAGCTCGTGCATCGCCGCCTGCCCTCTGCTGCTTCAGCGCGGCGCCCAGCGCAGCGTCACGTAGAGCTCGCGGCCCGGCTGGTTGTAGCCGTAGGCGCTTTCGTACTGCCTGTCGCTCACGTTGTTCAGCCGCGCCTGCACCGACCAGCCGGGCGCAAAGGCCCACTCGGCGCGCAGGTCGAGCAGGGCGTGGCGGGGCAGGCTCACCGGTACCTCGTCGAAGTTGCTGTCGAAGGTGACGTCGCGGCGCGTGCTGAAGGCCGAGAGCGTGGCCCCCGCGCCCCAGTCGCCAAAGCGGCGGTCGGCGGCGAGCTTCAGGCTGTGGCGCGCGCGGCGCACCAGCGGCGTGCCGGTTTCGTCGCGCGCGCGCAGGTGGTCGTACACGGCGCCCACGGCCCACCCGGCGATGCGGCCTTCGTAGGCCAGCGTAGCGCCGTCGAGCCGGGCTTCGTCGCGGTTGCTCGCGGCGTCGCCGCCGTCGTCGATGAAGTCGCGCACGCGGTTGCTGTAGGCGGTGAGCTGCAGTCGGTGCTGGTCGGACGGCAGCCAGCGCAGGCTCAGCTCGCGGTTGCGGCCACGCTCGGGCTTCAGGGCGGGGTTGCCGAAGCCGGGCCAGTAGAGCTGGTTGAAACTGGGTGCGACGAAGCTGGTGCCCAGCGCCGCACCCGCGCGCCATTGCGGCGTGAAGTCGAAGCCGTAGGCCAGGCTGCCGGTGTTCTCGTGTCCGAACTGCGAGTTGCGGTCGTGGCGTGCGCTGGCCTGCCAGGTGTGGGCGCCAGCGTGGCCGTTCAGGCCCACGGCCACGGCGTCGATCGTGCGCCCGGTCACTTCATAAGGCGTTTGCGGCTTGCGCACCTGCTGCTCCAGGCGCTCGGCCAGCAGCAGCAGCGAGCCCAGCGGCGTGGCCACGCTGTGGTCCCATGCGAACTGCGTCTGCCGTGTCTCGAACAAGCCCAGGTCGGAGGGCCAGGTGGCCTGCACGGTGTCGTAGCCGTCGGTCGAGCGCGCCACGCGCAGCGTGCTGTGCCAGCCGGGCAGCACGCTGCCGCCCACGTCCAGCCCCAGGGTCTCGCTGCTGAGGTCGGCCGCGGCGTCAGCGGTGGGGCCATCGTCGAGCTCGGTGCGGCCCTCGGAGCGCAGCAGCCTGGCGTTGAGGCGCCAGTCGCCGGCGATGCGCAGGCCGAAGGCGGCGCTGATGGCGCTTTGCCGGAAGCCGTCGTCGTCGGGATGGTGGTTGCCGAACGCGGCCTTGTCGTTGGTGGCCGAGAAGCCGCGGTTGTGCTGGTGCTGGGCCTGCACGTGGCCGGTCCAGTCGCCCTGGCCGAACGACAGCCCCGCGGCAGCGGCGCCATAGCGCTGGCTGCCTGCGGTGAGCCTGGCATTGGGGTGCAGGCCGGCGCGGCCCTGGCGTGTGAAGACCTGGATCACGCCGCCGGCGGCATCGGCGCCATAGAGGCTGCTCAAGGGCCCGCGCACGATCTCGATGCGTTCGATCGCCTCGAGCGGGATGTTGTCGAACGAGGGCTGGCCGCTGGTGGCCGAGCCGTAGCGCATGCCGTCGACCAGCAGCAGCGTGTGGCGCGCCTCGGCGCCGCGGATGAACACGTTGCTGTTCTTGCCCAGGCCGCCGTTGGCGGTGTATTGCAGGCCAGGCTGCTGCGACAGCAGTTCGGCCAGCGTGCGGCCCGCGGCCTGCTCGATCTGCTGCCGTTCGATCACCGTCACGTCGCTCAACTGCGCATCGGCGCGCGTGGCCTGGCGGGTGGCGGTGACCACCACGGTCTGCGCATCGTCGGCTTGCGCCAGCGCGGGAGAAGAAAGAAGGGGGAGGCCCAGCACGAAGCCGGCCGCGGCGGCAGCGCCTGCCGAACGAGACGAGAACACGCGTCACTCCTGCTGCACGCCCCGTGCAGCGCATCGGTGGTCAATCGACCGGACAAGGAGGAGGACGCGCGCGTCCTGCTTCGGTGCACTGCCCTCCGCAATGCCGGCCACTCAGGTGTTGCGTCAGGCCGGTATCCGGGCTCGCGGGCGTGGCCTTGGAACTTCAGGCCATGGACTGTTGCGCCTTCCCAGGCGCCTTTTGAGGCGCCCAGTGGCGTCGAGCAACAGCCCTTGCGCTCGCTTCACCGTTGCGGGGGCAGCGCCGGACTTTCACCGGCTTCCCGTTGAACCGCGCGACCCGTTTCCGTTGCCGGAAACAGGCGGTGCGGCACCTGTCGCAAAGCGGCCAAAGTGTAGCGGCTGCGGCTGACGCCGGGCTTTGCGCGAGGTCAGGGCCTGCCGCCGCGCAGGCTGTTGTGGATGGCGGTGGCGGCAATGGCGGCCTGGCCCGCGGCCACCACGATCTGGTCCAGCCCGCCGGTCACGTCGCCGGCCGCATACAGCCCCGCGATGCCGGTGCGGCCGTGGCCGTCGATCACCAGGTTGCCGCCCTCGTCGAGCCGCGCGCCCAGGCGCGTGCCCAGCTCGGCGCGCGGGTGGCAGCCGAGCGCGGCGTACACCACGTCGAAGTGCTGCGTGCGGCCGCTGTCCAGCGTGAGGGCGACGCCGCCTTCGGGCAGCGGCCGCGCGTCGCGCACGCGGCGGCCGATGCAGGCCACGCCGGCTTCGTGCAGCGATTGCGCGAGCTCCGGCTCGATCTGTTCGTCGCCGCCCAGCGCGATGTAGCACAGCGATTCGCTGTAGCGGCGGATGAACAGGCATTCGCGCACGCCGTGCGCGCCGGCGCCGATGACCGCGATGCGCCGGCCGGTGAACTCGAAGCCGTCGCAGATGGGGCACTGGCGCAGCAGGCCGCCGCGGCGCAGCGCGTCCAGCGCCGGCAGCTCGGGCTCGCGGTCGCGCGCGCCGGTGGCCAGCAGCACGGTGCGCGCATGCAGCGGCGCGCCGCCGTCGAGGTGGGCCACGAAGCGGCCGTCTTCGAGGCGCTCGAGCCGGCCCACACGGCCGGGCGTGACCTGGCCGCCGGCTTGCGCGAACTGCTCGCGCAGCCGCTGCAACAGCTCGGGACCGGGGATGCCCTGCGGAAAGCCCGGCACGTTGTGCGAGCGCGGGATGCGCAGCGCGCGCGCATCGCCGCCGTCCACCACCGTGACACGGCGGTGGAAGCGGCGCAGGTACAGCCCGGCGGTCAGCCCGGCCGGGCCGGCGCCCACGACCAGGCAGTCGAGCAACGGAGCGCTTTGTTCGGCCATGCCGGCGGCCAGGCAAGCGATGCGCCCGCTGCCGCCGGCACCCCGTCAGCGCAGCAGGAAGTCGCGCTGCCGCTGCAAGGCGCTGGCGCGCACGCCGGCCAGCAGCAGCAGCGGCCGGGCGTGTGCGCCGCCGCGGCCGTCGTGGTCCAGCCACACGCTGGTGCCCAGCGCATGGTCCACCAGGCGCAGGCGGCGCTCGGCCAACGGGTCACCGCCGGCGCCGCCGGCCAGCAGCGGGCGCAGGTCCACCAGGTCCTTGCCGGGCACGAAATCGAGCACCACATCGCCGGCATCGCGCAGCGAGAGGTAGCGGTACACGTTGACGCCGGCGCCGCCGCGCAGCCGGTCAGGGCCCGGCCCGCCGACCAGGATGTCGTCGCCCGGCGTGCCCTGCAGCCGGTCGGGCCGGGCGCTGCCGTGGATCGTCTTGAACAGCGCCAGGCCCACCACCACCGGGTCGTGGTCGGACGAACGGTAGGGCGAGGCGGTGTAGAGGTCGGGCGCGCAGGCGGCGCAGGCGGGTTGCCTGAACTCGAGGTTGTAGTCGAGCACGGAAGGTTCGTCGGCGTTGATGTGCCATTCGAGCGCATGCGTGGCCTTGGCCGCCAGCGTGGGCGTGGCCAGCGCGTGGTCGAGGCGGCCGGCGGCGCCGTCGAACACATACGAATACGCCGCCGGGTCGTGGCGGCCGATCAGGTCCACGTAGCCGCCGCCGGTGAACTGGACCACCGGGTCCTCCTGCGCATAGGCGTTGAGGTCGCCGAGCAGCAGCACGTCGGCGCTGCCGCTGGCCGCCTGCAGCCGCGCCACGAAGCTGCGCAGCGCGGCGGCCTGCTGCACGCGCAGGGTGTTCCAGCAGCCTTGCAGGTCGCCCTGGTCGGCATCGGCGCCCCCGGCGCCGTCGCAGCCCTTGGACTTGAAGTGGCTGACCACCAGCGTGAAGCGCTCTGCGTTGGGCAGCGCAAAGGTCTGCGCCAGCGGCGGGCGGTGGTGCACGCTCGCCGCGTCGCTCTGTGCTTCGCCCACGCGCGCCAGGCGGGCGGGCTTGTAGATCATCGCGACCTTGATCGCGTCGCTGCCGGTGCCGGCCGCGGGGTCGGGCACGGCGGCGTAGGTGCCGGCGCCCAGGCGGGCGTTGAGCGCGTCCACCAGGTTCTGCACCGCGACCGCGCCGTTGTTCTGCATCTCCATCAGGCCCAGCGCGTCGGCGTCGATCGCGGCGATGGCCGCCACGATCTTGGCCTGCTGGCGCTGGAACTCGGGCAGGTTGCTCGCGCCGCGGCAGTGGCTGCGCGAGGTGGTGCCGCCCTGCGTGCAGCCCTGGCCGGTTTGGCCGCCGGCGGTGTCGCCGTTGCTGAAGGTGGTGAAGTAGTTGAGCACGTTGAAGCTCGCGAGCTTCAGCGTGCCGCCCACCGGCGCGGGGGCGGCGCTGCGCGGGTTGGCGCGCATGAACGCCGGCGCGAGCGTGGGATGCAGCTTGTAGCTGGCCGGGCCCATGCTGCTGGCGGTGGCCAGGCCGAAATCGACCACGCCGGTCAGGCCCGGCAGCGTGTCGCCGGCGCGCAGCGTGTGGTCGGTGCCGAGGTAGGGCGTGGGGTTGGGGTTCTGCTGCGAGCTGCCGTCGTCCAGCAGCAGGCTGCGGCGCGCGTTGTCGGCTGCGAGTGCCTGCGCGTCGGGGCCCGGGCGCGCGACGTTGGTGGGCGCGGGCAGCCGGCCGCCAGCCGACACGGTGGCCTGGCCGTAGCGGCCGAGGAAGTAGTTCTGGTTCACCGTGAGCGGGCCGCGCAGCGCGACCAGCATGCCTTCGTAGCGCTCCATCTCGTCGGCATTGGCCAGCTGCAGCAGGTCCACCTCGACCGGCGCGATGTGCTGGCCGCTGCCCAGCACGATGAGGTTGCTCACGCTGCTCAGCTCGGTGATCGGCCGCGTGGCGGTGGCCGCGTTGGCGGCCGCGCCGGTGTTGAACTCCACCACCTTGCCGCTCAGGCGCAGCAGCTCGCCGGCCGACACCGTGGGGCGGCTGCCGGTGAACACGAAGACGCCGTCGGAGCTGAGCGGGTCGCCGTCGCCGGCCGGGTCTTGCAGGAAGAAGCCGTTGGCGTTGACGCGCGTGACCACGCCGCTGGTGGTGACCACCTGATCCAGCAGCGGGCTGGTGGCGCCGCGGCCCTGGATGGCGGGAATGGGCGTGTCGGCGGCCGCGGCCAGCGCGGGGCCCGCGGCGAGCGCGAGCGCGAAAGTCCAGCGCGCCAGCGGATGGGAGTGCGCGAGAGGATGCATGAAACCTCGTGGGTGGAATGCGAAGGGCCGCAGCCTGCCGGGCACGCATGACAGCGCCGTGTCACCGGCATGGCAGCCTGGGATTCCAGGCGATGATCCGAGCCGTTGCCGCCACCGACGAAAGAAGCCGCCGATGTCCCAAGCCCCCCACAACCGCATCGCCCTCGTCACCGGCGCCGGCTCCGGCATCGGCCGCGCCTGCGCCTCCGCCTTGCTCGCCGATGGCTGGCGCGTGGTGTACGCCGGCCGCCGGCTCGACGCGCTGCAGGCCGCCGTGGCCACCGCCGGCGACCCGTTTGGCGACATCGCCGAGCGCGCGCTGGTGGTGCCCACCGACGTGACCGACCCGGCCTCGGTGAAGGCACTGTTCGAGGCCACGCAGGACCGCTTCGGCCGGCTCGACCTGCTGTTCAACAACGCCGGCACCTCCGCGTTTTCAGTGCCCCTGGAAGAGCTGCCCTACGAACAGTGGCGCGCGGTGCTCGACACCAACCTCACCGGCGCCTTCCTCTGCACCCAGCACGCCTTTCGCCTGATGAAGGGCCAAAGCCCGCGCGGCGGACGCATCGTCAACAACGGCTCGATCTCGGCCCACGCGCCGCGGCCCGGCTCGGTGGCCTACACCGCCAGCAAGCACGGCATCACCGGCCTCACCAAGAACGCCGCGCTCGACGGCCGCGCGCACGACATCGCCGTGGGCCAGCTCGACATCGGCAACGCGGCCACCGACATGACCCAGCGCATGTCGCAAGGCGTGCCGCAGGCCGACGGCTCGGTGCGGCCCGAAGCCGTGATGGACGTGAAGCACGTGGCCGATGCGCTGGTGTACATGGCCAGCCTGCCGCTGCAGGCCAACGTGCAGTTCATGACGGTGATGGCGACGAAGATGCCGTTCGTCGGGCGGGGCTGAGCCGCACCATGGCCTCCCGCCGCGACAGCGCGCTCAACCGCATCCGCTTGCGCCACCTGCAGTGTTTTCTGGCCGTGGCCGAAAGCGGCACGCTGCGCGGCGCGGCCGAGCGGCTGGCGATCTCGCAGCCGGCAGTGACGAAAACGCTGGCCGAGCTGGAGCAGATGCTCGGCTGCACGCTGTTCGAGCGCGGGCGCGGCGGCGCCAAGCCCACGCCCGAGGCCGAGAGTTTTTTGCGCCACGCCACCGCCAGCGTGCAGTCGCTGCAGTCGGCGGTGGACAGCGTGCTGCGCGGGCCGATGGCGCCGCTGAAGCTGGGCGTGCTGCCCACCGTGGCGCCGCTGATGCCGCCGGTGCTGCAGGCGGTGTTGGCCGCGCACGCGGGGCTGCAGCTGCAGGTGCACACCGGGCGCAACGCGCAACTGCTGGCGCAGCTGCGCGCCGGCGAGCTGGACGCGGTGGTGGGCCGGCTGGCCGAGCCCGACGCGATGGCAGGACTCAGCTTCGAGCTGCTGTGGGCCGAGCCGCTGGCGGTGGCGGTGCGTGCCGGCCATGCGCTGCTGCGCAAGCGCGGCGCGGCCGCACCCGTCTGGGCGCCATGGCCGCTGGTGCTGCCGCTGCCCGGCACGCTGATCCGCCACGCGGCCGACGGGCTGCTGGCGCGGCTGGGCATCGAGCCGCGCGCGGGCGTGGTGGAGACGCTGTCGGTGTCGCTCGGCGCGGCGCTGGCGCAGCAAGCCGATGCGGTGTGGATCGCGCCGCGCAGCGCGGTGCTGCGCGAGGTGGAGGCCGGGCGGCTGCAGCTGCTGCCGGTGGACACCGCGGGCAGCGAAGAGCCGGTGGGGTTGTTGTTGCGCAGCGAGGCAGGGCCGATTCCGCCGGCGCTGCGCACGCTGCTGCAGCGCTTGCGCGGCGCAGCGGGTTCAGCCGGCCGCTGAAGGGGAGTGCCGCGGCTGCCACTGCCGCCGCAGCAGCCCGTACACCCAGGTATCCGACACCTCGCCCTCCACGACGCAGTCTTCGCGCAGCGTGCCTTCGCGCGCGAAGCCCAGCTTTTCCAGCACGCGGGCCGATGCGGTATTGCGCGTGTCGGTTTCCGCCTGCACACGGTTGAGGTCCAGCGTGTCGAAGGCCCATTGCAGCAAGGCGCCAGCGGCCTCGGTGCCGAAGCCTTGGCCCCAGGCGGCGTCATCAAGGCAGTAGCCCATGCCGCACATGGCGATGAAGCGCTGCGTGCGTGCGGGATCGGCCCAGGGCGGCGAATCCCAGTAGCGCAGCACGCGGCGGTTGGTGTGCAGCGCAAAGAGGGCGTTTGCGTCGGCCTCCGAGAAAGGGCCGCCGCGAGCCACAGGCTATTCCAGGTCTCCTTCGACGAACGGATACTTGGCTTCGTATTCGGCCCGGGTCAGGCGGCGGTGATCGCCTGCGAGAGGCACCGAGGCCATGGCCCGGTCCACGTAGATCTCGGACCGCAGCGGCCAGCCGCGGGCCGCGTCGAAGAGGCCGGGCATGAGCTCGTAGCGGCGAGGCGGGCCGTCCTCGTCCACGTCGTTGAGCCACAGGTGCGAGCCGCAGCGCGGACAGAAGGCGCGCTCGGCGAAGGCCGAGGAACGGTAGCGCGCGACCTCGCCAGTGACGGTGACGGCCGAGGCATCGACCTCGAAGCACAGGAACAGCCCGCCCGACCAGCGCTGGCACATGCGGCAGTGGCAGGCGCCGACGCGCGGGTCGTGTTCGCCGGCCACGGTGATCGTCACCGCGCCGCAGAGGCAGTGGCCGGTGATCGCGGTCGTGGAGGGACTCATCGTGGAAGCGGGTTGGGGTTTGACAGGCGTTGGCTGCATGGTCATGGCTCCTGGAGTCGATGTCGCTTGCGGCTTACGCGCCGGGGAACCCGCCGTTCGACTTGCGCCAGACCAGCGTGAAGTTGTTCGCCGGCATCGGTATCGTCTCCTCCAGCGCAAGCCCTTCATTGCTCGCGACTTCGGCCACCTTGTCGATGTCGCGCACGCCCCAGAGCGGATTCCTTGCGCGCAGGCTCGCGTCGAACGCTTCATTGCTCCGCGACGTATGGGCACCGCCACGCATGTAGGGACCATAGGTCACCAGCACGCCGCCGGCGGGCAAGATGCTGCCCGCCCCCGCCATCAACGCGAGCGTGGCCTCCCACGGGGAGATGTGGATCACGTTGATGCACACGACCGCGTCGGCGGCGGATACGGGCCAGGGACGCTTCGTGACGTCGATGGCCAGCGGCGGCTTGACGTTCGACAGATTTCCTGCGGCCGTCCACGCTTCGATGGAAGCATGGCGCTCCACGTCCATCTCGCTGGGCTGGAATGTAAGGGCGGGCAAGGCCTTGGCGAAGTGCGCCACGTGCTGCCCGGTGCCGCTGCCGATTTCGAGCACAAGGCCGCGTCGCGGCAGTACACGCGCGAGCACCTCGAGGATCGGTTGCTTGTTGCGCTCGGGGGAGGGGGCGGTCTCGCGCGCATCCATGCGGCGATGGTAGGCGAATGCACGGTATCGGGGTGCGCTCGGTGCCTCAATCGTTCCGGCTGCTGCCCGCCGACGTGGCCCGGTGCGGCGGGGCTTCAAGGCAGCCCCGCGCGATTTCATAAGACCGCAAGCGGGCCTCGTGGTCGAACACCTGCGAGGCGATCATCAACTCGTCCGCACCGGTGCGTTCGATGAATGCCCCCAAGGTCGAACGCACCGTCTCCGCCGAGCCGATGGCCGCACACGCGAGCACCGAATCGAGCAAGGCCCGCTCGCGCTCGCCCAACCGCTCGTCATACCCCCGCGCAGGCGGCGGCAGCATCGAAGGCCGGCCGCTGCGCAGGTTCACGAACGCCTGCTTCACCGACGTGGCGAGATAGCGCGCTTCGTCGTCGGTGTCGGCCGCCACCAGGTTCACGCCCAGCATCACATACGGCCGATCGAGCTGGGGGCTCGGGCGAAAGCGCGCGCGGTACAGCGCCAAGGCGTCCATCAGTTGCGCGGGTGCGAAATGCGATGCGAATGCAAAGGGCAACCCCAGCGCCGCCGCGAGTCCGGCGCCGAAGAGGCTGGAGCCCAGTATCCAGATCGGCACCCGCAGCCCGGCGCCCGGCACCGCGCGCACCGGCCGCCCGGGCGAGCCAGCAAAGTAGTCCATCAGCTCGGCCACGTCCTGCGGGAACGCCTCGGGGTCGGTGTCGAGGTGGCGCCGCAGCGCGCGCGCGGTGGTGGGGTCGGAGCCGGGCGCGCGCCCCAGGCCCAGGTCGATGCGGCCGGGGTACAGCGATTCGAGCGTGCCGAACTGCTCGGCAATCACCAGCGGCGCATGGTTGGGCAGCATGATGCCGCCGGCGCCCACGCGGATGGTCGAGGTGCCGCCGGCCACGTGGCCGATGAGCACGGCGGTGGCGGCGCTGGCGATGCCGGGCATGCCGTGGTGCTCGGCCAGCCAGTAGCGGCGGTAGCCCCAGCGCTCGGCATGTTGCGCCAGGTCCAGCGTGTTGCGAAACGACTGGGCCGCGTCGCTGCCCAGCGGTATGGGGGAGAGGTCGAGAACGGAAAACGGAATCATGGGCGCCAAGCCTACCCAGGCCGGCCCGCCTTTGCTGCCGGGCATGCGGTATCACTGCCGCCAAAGCGGTTGTGGGGCCTTGCGCCGACGGGCGATGGCCCCACCTGCGGCATAGACGCCCCTACCGGAGTTGACGTGGCAGCCGATTTCCAGAAGTTCATGGCCGAGGCCACGCGCCTCACCCGCGCGGGCGATCTCCACGCCGCCACCGCATTGATCCAGCAGGCGTTGAGCGAGCGCCGCTTCGCCGCGGAAGCGCCGCCCGCGCAGGGCGACGTGATCGACATCGTGGCGCGCGAGGTCACGCCCGCGGAGCCCGCGATCCTGCTTCCGCTGTCGCCCTTGCAGCCTCTTCCGGAGGGGCCGGTGCAGGCGCCTCCGGCCGGCCAGGGCCATGTGGAGGCCGGCCGCTTCGGCCAGGGCCGTGCCGCGCGCGACTTCAAGCTCTTCGTGCCGCCGCGCGGTGCCCGACCGGGCCGCAAGCCGCTGGTGGTGATGCTGCACGGCTGCACGCAGAACCCCGACGACTTTGCCGCCGGCACGCGCATGAACGAGCTGGCGCGGGCGCAGGGCATCTACGTGCTGTACCCGGCGCAGTCGCGCCAGGCCAACCCGCAGGGCTGCTGGAACTGGTTCAAGGCCAGCCACCAGCAGCGCTCGCGCGGCGAACCGGCCCTGCTGGCCGGCATGACGCGCTGGGTGATCGAGCACCACGACATCGACCCTTCGCAGGTGTATGTGGCCGGCCTGTCGGCCGGCGGCGCCATGGCGGCCATCCTGGGGCAGGCCTATCCGGACCTCTTTGCCGCGGTGGGCGTGCATTCGGGGCTGCCGCCCGCTGCCGCGAAAGACCTGCCCGGCGCACTGGCCGCGATGAAGGGGCAGGGCGGCCACGCGCAGGGCGCGCTGCGCGTGCCGACGATCGTGTTCCATGGCGATGCCGATCCCACCGTGCACCCGTGCAACGGCGAGCAGCTGTTTGCCGCCGCGCCGGGCGAGCGGCACACCCTGCGGCGCGACACGGTGCGCGTGCACGGCGCGCGCCGCAGCGCCACGCGCCACCGCCGCACGCGCGCCGACGGCAAGGTGGTGGCGGAACACTGGGTGGTGCACGGCAGCGGGCACGCCTGGAGCGGGGGCCACCACGCGGGCTCCCACTGCGATCCCGAAGGGCCCGACGCCTCTGCCGAGATGCTGCGCTTCTTCCTCGAGCACCGGCTGGACAAGGGCCGGTAGCCACGCGTCCTGCGGGCGGGGTGGCTTAACCGGGCTTGATCGAAGGCAAGCCGAGATTTCAATTGCGATGCGGCGCATGGCTGCCTACAGTGAGCCGGCCACTGGAGACCGCCCCATGCCCCTGCATGAATTCGCGCAGCGCGACACCGCGCAGCACCCGCCGGCCTACGCGCCCGGCTACAAGACCAGCGTGCTGCGTTCGCCGAAGAACGCGCTGATCTCGATACCCCAGTCGCTGTCGGAGATCACCGCGCCGGTGTTCCGGCCGCAAGAGCTGGGCCCCAAAGACAACGACCTGATCCTCAACTTCGCCAAGACCGGCCTGCCCATCGGCGAGCGGCTGGTGGTGCACGGCTATGTGCACGACCAGTTCGGCAACCCGGTGCGCAACGCGCTGGTCGAGGTGTGGCAGGCCAACGCGGGCGGGCGCTACCGCCACAAGAACGACCAGTACATCGCGCCCATCGACCCCAACTTCGGCGGCTGCGGACGCATGCTCACCGACGCCAACGGCTACTACGTGTTCCGCACCATCAAGCCGGGGCCGTATCCCTGGCGCAACCGCATGAACGACTGGCGGCCCGCGCACATTCATTACTCGGTCTCGGGCGACGGCTGGGCGCAGCGTCTGATCACGCAGATGTATTTCGAAGGCGACCCGCTGATCCCCGGCTGCCCGATCATCCGCACCATTCCCAGCGAGGAGCAGATCCGCAGCCTGATCGCGCTGCAGGACCGCGGCCACTTCATTGCGCTCGACAGCCGCTGCTACCGCTTCGACATCGTGCTGCGCGGCAAGCGCGCCACCCACTTCGAAAACGAGATGCCGCGATGAACAACGAGCCCAGCTTCCTGAACGAAACGCCCTCGCAGACCGGCGGCCCGTATGTGCACATCGGCCTGGCGCCGCGCCAGGCCGGCTTCGAGATCTTCGAAACGAACTTCGGCAACGTGCTGGCCGCGCCCGGCGTGCCGGGCCAGCGCATCGCCATCGAAGGCCAGGTGATCGACGGCTCGGGCACGCCGCTGCGCGACGTGCTCATCGAGATCTGGCAGGCCGATGCCGAAGGCCACTACGCCCACCCGGCCGACCCGCGGCCCTCGGGCTTTCGCGGCTGGGGCCGCACGGGGGCCGATTTCGAGACGGGCCTCTACCGCTTCGAGACCATCAAGCCCGGCCGCGTGATGGCGCGCAACGGCGCGTCACCTGTGCCACCGGCCGCTTCGCGTCCGCCCCCCGAGGGGGCAGAGCCCGGCTTGGGGCGGCCCGGCGCCGGGCTCCTGCAGGCCCCGCACATCAACTTCTGGATCGTCGCGCGCGGCATCAACCTCGGCCTGCACACGCGCCTGTACTTCGGTGACGAGGCGCAGGCCAATGCCGAAGACCCGGTGCTGCGCAGCATCGAGTGGGCCGTGCGGCGACAGACGCTGGTGGCCGCGCCCGAGCAGCGCGACGGCCTCACGGTCTACCGCTTCGACATCGTGATCCAGTCGCCCGATGCGGCGCGGGAGACGGTGTTCTTCGACTTCTGACTTGGCTCGTACTGCGCTCGTCAAGCTTTGATGCCCCCCAAGATTCTTCGTTGACGCTCCGATGGGGCGCAACTAGGATCGCGCTCGACCAAATGGGAGGCTCCATGAACGAAGTGGTAAGTGCGTTGCATCGCAGGCTCGCTACTGGCCTGCTTGGTATTGCAGTGCTTTTAGGAAACTCGACGGCCAGCGCTTCAGGATGGAAGCCGGTATTCCAAAGCGGATCATTCGTAGGGGCGGTGAAGACGGCGGACGACGGTGTCCTGTTGTCTTACTCATATCCGATGACGGAGACACCCACCGCATTTCTCCCGTTCTATGACGTTCAGAACCAGATATATGGTCCCCTGCGCAGCAAGTGGAATGAGATCGTGTATGAAAAGCTCAGCAAGCTGAGTGAGTACCGGTCGCACACCTCTACTGTGTCTGGTCCCGTTCGGCTTTCCTATTCGAGGGCTGCTAGTTCTGGGCGCCTGCAATTGACCACGCCCACTTTGGGGTTCACGGCGAAATTCCATGACCGATACTGGCTGATTGGGGTGGACTGCACGGTCTCCATGACGACGGGCCCAGTCTCGTTTACCGCCACAGACTACATATCGAGCACAGGGGTTCTCGTTGAACCCAAGCTCACCTTTTTTCCATCGAACAACGTTGGCTGCAGCACGAGCCTGTCCTGGGTTCCCATTCTGGGCGACATCCTGGAGGACCTCGTGACTGACAAGGTGGCCAGCGCGGTCACAGCGCTGCAGACCACATACAAGACCGAGATAGAGAAGAAGCTTCCTACAGCCGTTTTCTTTGGTCTTCCCTCAATCCCGCGAGGAAAGTTCATTCATAACGGGCTGGACTATGGCGCTTATATTGCCGACAACCTGTCCTACTTGCTCGCGTCGGGCGATGGGTTCCAGGTCTTTGTCGGCGACCCTGCGTATCGCACACCACCTGCCTACGGTGTTGTCACGACAGATCGGTTTTCCGTGACTTTCCCGAGTGGCCTCAGCTTCTCCATCTACGAGAAGGCCAAGTACATGAAGACCTGGGTTTGCGACCCGGGGGTGCCGTGTCAGCAACCTTGAGGTTCAAGGAGCACCACGCTATGCGGGCGTGGCCTGTTGACAATGGCCATGCGACTGCGCGCTGACATACAGCTGGTTCAGCGACTCGAAAGCCCACTGCTCACCGCTGCCGTCGCCCACCACCACGAAGCGCACGCCCTCGGGCCCGCGCTGCCACACCAGGTGCTGCAGCCCGGGGTCGAGCAGGCCCAGGTAGCGGTGGTGGACTTCGCCGTCGGTGAACTCGACGACACCCGCGCTGGTGAACAGCCGCAGCAGGCAGCCCGAGCGCACCGCGCGGGCATGCGGCATGCGCAGTGCCAGCGCTTCCACGCGCGCGGCGCAGTCGCCGCCGGCGCGCTCGCATTCGTATTGCCACCGCCGCATGCGGCTTTGCGCGGACGGCGCCTGCGCGTCCGCCCACTCCGCACCCATCCAGCCCGCCATTGCGGCATGGCACCAGCACCGCACCATCTTCCGCCCCTCTTGGCACACCGTCATTGTTGAAGGAGGCCGAGTCTAGGCAGCGGCATTGGCGCAGCAATCACCCATTGGGGGGATGCAGCCGAAACGCATGGCACGCTGCAGCGCAGCGCCCAGCAGCCATGCGGCCTCAGCGCCGTGGTGAACGCTCACCCTGGAACAAACCCTGATGCTCGTCGCGCAACAGCTTCTTCTGCACCTTGCCCATGGTGTTGCGCGGCAGCTCCGGCGCGACGAACACGCGCTTGGGCACCTTGAAGTTGGCGATGCGGCCCTTCAGCGCGGCGATGAGTTCGTCAGCGTCCACTTGCGCGCCGGGGCGCGGCACCACGACCGCGATCACCGCCTCGCCGAAGTCGGGGTGCGGCACGCCCACCACCGCCGATTCGGCCACGCCGGGCAGCTCGTTGATCATGCCCTCCACCTCGGCGGGGTAGACGTTGTAGCCGCCGCTGATGATCAGGTCCTTGCTGCGGCCCACGATGCTCAGGTAGCCGTCGGCGTCGAAGCGGCCCACGTCGCCGGTCCTGAACCAGCCGTCGGCGGTGAACTCTTCCTTCGTCTTCTCGGGCATCCGCCAGTAGCCGGCGAAGACGTTGGGGCCCTTGACCTCGATGTTGCCGATCTCGCCGGCGGGCAGCGCGCGGCCCTGGTCGTCGTGCACGCGCACCTGCACGCCCGGCAGCGGCCGGCCCACCGTGCCGCCCTTGCGCAGCGAAGGGTCGCCGTGATAGGGGTTGGAGGTGAGCATGACGGTCTCGCTCATGCCGTAGCGCTCGACGATGGTGTGGCCGGTGCGCTCGCGCCATTCGTTGAAGGTCTCCACCAGCATCGGCGCCGAGCCGCTGAGGAACAGGCGCATGTGGGCGCAGGCCTCGCGGTCGAGGCTGTCTTCGCCGAGCATGCGCACATAGAGCGTGGGCACGCCCATGAACACGGTGGCTTCCTTGAAGCGCGAGATCACCGCGCGCGGCTCGAACTTGTTGAACCAGATCATCTTGCTGCCGTTGAGCAGCGCGCCGTGCGAGGCGACGAACAGGCCGTGCACGTGGAAGATGGGCAGCGCGTGCACCAGCACGTCGCCCCCTTCCTCGGGCCTTCGCCAACCCCAGAACTCCTGGAGCACGCGCGCATTGCTCAGCATGTTGCCGTGCGACAGCATCGCGCCCTTGCTGCGGCCGGTGGTGCCGCTGGTGTAGAGGATGGCCGCCAGGTCGCCCGCCGCGCGCTGCGCCGGCACCTGCTGGTCGCTGCAATGCGCCGCGCGTTCGAGCAGGCTGCCGCTGCGGTCGTCGTTGAGCGTGAACACGTGCTTCGTGCCTTTTGAAAAGGCGATGCGGCTCACCCACTGGAAGCTCTTGCCGCTGCACACCACCACGCTCGGCTTGGCGTTGCCGATGAAGTAGTCGATCTCCGCGGCCTGGTAGGCGGTGTTCAGCGGCAGGTACACATACCCCGCGCGCAGCACCGCCAGGTACAGCATCAGCGCTTCCACCGACTTCTCGGTCTGCACCGCCACGCGCGCGCCTTCGGGCAGCGCCAGCGACTGCAGCAGGTTGGCGATCATCGCGCTGCCGCGTTCGAGGTCGCGCCAGGTGTAGTGCTGCGGGGCGCCGGGGCCGTCGGCGGTTTCGATGGCCACGCGGTCCAGCGCAGCCGGAAAGCCCGCGCGCAGCGCGGCATAGAGGTTGTGGTTCTCGCTCATGGCAGGGCTACGGAAAAGGGTCAGAACCGGGGCGCGCGCTTGTCGAGGAAGGCGGTCACGCCTTCGCGGTGCTCGGGGTCGGCGGCGTAGGCGAAATGGTCGCGCCGCTGCGCGGCGGTGGGGCCGCCCTCGGCGTACTGTCGCAGCATGCGCTTGTTCAGGCGCGCGGCCAGCGGCGACAGCGCCGCGATGCGCTGGGCGGCCGCCTCGGCCTCGTCGGCCAGCGCCGCGTCGTCCACCACGCGGTGCACCAGGCCGCGCGCCAGCGCCGCCTCGGCATCGAGCAGCCGCGCCTCGATCAGGATCTCGCGCAAGGTGGCGGCCGGCACCACCTTGAGCAGCAGCTCCACCTCGCCCGGCGCCATCGGGAAGCCCATCTTCGCGATCGGCGCGCCGAAGCGCGCCGAGCGGTCGGCGATGCGCAGGTCGCAGCAGGCCGCGATCTCCAGCCCGCCACCGATGCAGGAGCCGTGGATGCGCGCGACGATCGGGATCTCGCAGCGCCACATCGCCTGCAGCGCGGGCGCCACGATCTCTTCATGGAAGTGGCGCAGCGTCTCGGGCTCGAAACGGAACTGCGGGAACTCCTCGATGTCGCCGCCGGCGGCAAAGTGGCCGCCCGCGCCGGTGAGCAGCACCACGCGTGGCGCCGGCTCGCGCGGCTGCTGCTGCAGCGCCTCGAACAGCGTGCGCAGCTCGCGCCACATCGCGACGCTGATCGCATTGTGCTTGCGTGGGTTGGAGAGTTCGACGCGCAGCACGTGCTGCGCATCGACCGGATGCGTGATGAGCTGGCCTGACATCAGTCGAGTTTCGCTCCGGAGGCTTTCACCACCTCGGCCCAGCGCTTGATCTCGCTGTGCACGAACTGGCCGAAGGCCTCGCCGTACAGGTTGGGGGTGTCGGTGCCCAGGCCGGCCCAGGTGTCCTTGAGCTCGGGCGAGCCCAGCGCCTTCTGCATCTCGGCCTGCATGCGCTCGATGGCCTCCCGGGGCGTGCCCTTGGGCGCCCACAGGCCGTACCAGGTGGCCACCTGGTATTGCGGCAGGCCCATTTCCTTGGCGGTGGGCACGTCGGGGAAGGCGGGTGTGCGCTTGTCGGCGGCCACCGCCAGCGCGCGGATGCGGCCGCCCTTGATGTGGCCGGCCGACGAGCCCAGGCCGTCGAACATCATGTCCACCTGGCCGGAGATCAGGTCTTGCAGCGCGGGGCCGGCGCCGCGGTAGGGAATGTGGGTGATGAAGGTCTGGGTCTGCAGCTTGAACAGCTCGCCGGCCAGGTGGTGCGAGGTGCCGTTGCCGGCCGAGGCGTAGTTGAGCTTGCCGGGGTTGGCGCGCGCCTGCTGCAGCAGCGCCTTGAGGTCCTTGGCCTGCACGCGCTGCGGGTTCACCACCACCACCTGCGGCACGCTGGAGACCAGGCCCACGGGGATGAAGTCGGCTTCCAGGTTGTAGTCGAGCTTGGGGTACATCGACGGCGCGATCGCATGGTGCACCGCGCCCATGAAGAAGGTGTAGCCGTCGGGCGCGGCCTTGGCCGCCAGCGAGGCGCCCAGGGTGCCGCCGGCGCCGCCCTTGTTGTCGATCAGGAACTGCTTGCCGGTCTGCCTGGACAGCATGGCCGTGAGCGGGCGCGCGAAGGCGTCGGTGCCGCCGCCTGCGGGGAAGGGCACGACGATGGTCACCGGGCGCGCGGGCCAGGTGGACTGCGCCTGCGCGGCCAGCGGCAGGGCCAGGGCGGCCGCGCAGGCGGCGATCAGGTGCCGGCGGCACAGGGAGCGAGTGGAACGCATGGGCTTGTCTCCTTCGTGGGTGGAGCCCGTCGTGGCGCGGGCTGTTCAGATCCAGGCGGCGACGGCGCGTGAATGCACCACCTCGCCGCCGAGGAATGCTTCGTGGTGCGCCTCGATGCGGCGCAGGTCGTAGAGGTAGTTCACCATCAGGCCGAACGACTGCTTCAGGCCCTTGCGCGACAGGTCGGCGGCCCAGTTCAGCCGCTCCAGCCGCGCGCCGTTGTCGAGGTGGAAGCGCGCCACCGGGTCGCCGTCGGCCTGGGGCGAGGCATGCAGCAGGTACACGGCGGCCAGGCGCTGCAGCGCCTCTTGCTGCGGCGGGGGCAGGGCCTTCAGACGCTCGGCCTGGGCCAGCGCGGCGAGTTCGCCGCCGCAGGATTGCAGCAGCAGCCGGCGCGCGGCCAGCGCGCGCTCGCGTGCGGGCCTGGTGAGCGTGGGCAGCGCTTCGAGGGCGTCGCCGCGCGCGAGCCATGCGGCGTAGCCCGGTATCGGCGACAGCGTGCAGAAGCTGCGCAGCTGCGGCCACTCGCGCTGCAGCTCCTCGGCCACGCGCTTGATCAGGAAGTTGCCCAGCGACACGCCGCGCAGCCCCGGCTGGCAGTTGCTGATCGAGTAGAACGCCGCCACGCGCGACTCGCCGGGCGGCAGCGGCTCGGCCGTCTTGTCGATCAGCGGCGCGATCGCCGCGGGCATGGCCGGCAGCAGCGCCACCTCCACGAAGATCAGCGGCTCCTCGGGCAGCTGCGGGTGGAAGAACGCGAAGCAGCGGCGGTCGGGCTGCAGCCGGCGCCGCAGGTCGTCCCAGCCGTCGATGGCGTGCACCGCCTCGTGGCGGATGATCTGCTCCAGCAGCTGCGCGGGCGACTTCCAGTCCACGCGCCTGAGCTCCAGGAAGCCGGGGTTGAACCATGACGACAGCAGGTGCAGCAGGTCGGCCTCGACCGCGCGCAGCTCGGGCTGGCGCGGCAGCCGCGCCAGCAGCGCATGGCGCATGCGCACGATGGCCGCGGTGCCGCCCGGGGCGCGGTTGATGCGCCGCAGCAGCTCCTGGCGCGGCGGTTCGGCCGTGGCGACCAGCTGCGCCAGCGTGTCGGCGCCCGGGTGCTCGGCATAAGCCTGCGCGCTGGCCAGCACGGCGGCGGGCTCGGGGCTGAACTCGCGCGCCAGCTTCCCGAAGAACTGCGCGCGCTGCTCGTCGGGCAGCTGCTCGTAGCGTTCGACCAGCGCGCGCGCGATCTCCACGCTGTTGGCCTGGCCGCGCTCGGACAGCAGGCGCTGGCAGTCGAGCATCAGCGCGCGCAGCGCACGCTCGCCGCTGAAGCGGCGCGCGGTGGAGCGCAGTTCATCCAGCATGGCGGACCTCGCCCTGGGCACGTTCGGCGGCCAGCAACTGCTCCAGCGCGGCCAGCTGCGCCATCAGGTGGCCGTGCATCACGCGCTCGGCCTGGCGTGCGTCGCGTGCCTGCAGCGCCGCCATCAGCGCGCGGTGTTCGGCGATCGAGCGCTCCAGCCGCCCGGGCTGCTGCAGCTGCCGGCCGCGCAGCAGGCGCATGAAGCGGCGCAGCTCGTTGGTGGCGCGGTCGAGCCAGCGGTTGGCGGCCAGCGCCTGCACCTTGGTGTGGAACAGGTGGTTGACGCGGTAGTAGGCCTCGATCTGGCGCGCGGCGGCATGGCGCTCCAGCTGCTCGTGCAGGCGCTTGAGCTCCTTGAGGTCGGCCGGTGTGGCCTTTTGCGCCGCCTCGTAGGCGCAACGGCCTTCGAGTACCGCCATCACCGGGAACAGCTCGCGCGCATCTTCCTCGGTGAGCTCGACCACACGGCAGCCGCGCCGCGGCACCAGCTCCACCAGGCCTTCGGCCGCCAGCACCTTGAGCGCTTCGCGCATCGGCGTGCGGCTGACCTGCCAGGCGGCCGACAGCGCGGCTTCGTCGATCCACTGGCCGGGCGCGAGCTGGCGTTCGAACACCAGCGTGCGCAGGCGCGCCGCCACTTCCTCGTGCAGCGAAGCGGGGCGCAGCGGGGTGGGCTCGACCATGCGGCCGATTCTGCACCTGGCTGCAATCAAAAATCAATAATTACAAACGCGACCTGAAGCGGCGACCGGTGCGGGCCGGGTGTCCCCGGCGCCTTGCGCTCCGGGCCCGGGCCTGCGGCTTGCGATGGCTCAGTCTGAAGGCACGGCAGGGCTGGCGCAGGGCGGGCGATCTCCAACAATGCAACGCACCCGGTGCGATCCCGAAAGGCAGTGCGATGGATCCCATGAAATCGATTCTTGCGGCGACGGACTTCTCCGCCCCATCGCTCAACGCGGCGCGGCGCGCCGCCGCGCTGGCGCGCGAGCATGCTGCGACCGTGACGCTGATGCACGTCGTGCCCAGCGGCGGACTGCAGGAACTGCGGCAATGGCTGGCCGGTGGCGAGGCGCTCGAACAGCGCCTGCACGAGGAGGCCAGGGAGCGCCTGGCCGCCCTGGCGGACGAGTTGCGTGCCGGGCAAGCCTTGTCCGTGCGCACCGTGCACACGCTGGGCGCGGTGGTGGACGACCTGCTGATCGAAAGCAGCAGCACCTCGAGCGACCTCGTCGTGGTGGGGGCCCGCGGCGCCGGGCTCCTGCGCCGCCTGGTGCTGGGCACCACCGCCGAGCGCCTGCTGCGCCGGGCTTCCAGGCCGGTGCTCGTGGCGCGGCGCGATTTCCGGCAGCCCTATCGCCGGCTGCTGGTGGGCGTGGATTTCTCGCCCTGGTCGGCGCCTTTGGTGGCCCTGGCGCGCAAGGTGGCGGCCCAGGCACACCTGGTGCTGCTGCATGCGTTCCAGATACCGTTCGAGGAGAAGCTGCGGTTCGCCGGCGTGGACGCTGCCACGCTCGAGCTTCACCGGCAGCAGGCGCGTGCCGAGGCGGCCCGTGGGCTGTGCGGGCTTGCCCAGGCCGCCGGCCTGGCCGCGGGCTCATGGGACCCGTGCATCGTGGAAGGCGAGGCCTGGCAGCGCATCGTCGAGCACGAGCAGTTGCAGGACTGCGAGCTGGTCGTGCTGGGCAAGCACGGGCGAACGGCCGCGGAAGACCTGCTGCTGGGCAGCGTCACCGAGCGCGTGCTGGCCGAGGGCGCGGCGGACGTGCTGGTGTCCACCTCGCGCGACGCATGAGGCCGGCGGTCACTTCAGCACCAGCACCGGTATCGGCGACAAGGCCAGCACCTTCGCTGCCACGCTGCCCAGCACCAGCTTCGCCAGGCCGCTGCGCCCGTGCGAGCCCATTGCGATCAGGTCGGCGCCGTGGTCGCGCGCCGCCTCGACGATGCCGACGGCCGCCTGGTGGTTCTCGACCACGAAGGTCTCGACCGCGACACCCGCATCGCGGGCTGCCTGGGCGATGCGGTCGGCGGCAGCGAGGCCTTGTGACCGTGCCTCTGCCATGTAGGCCTGCAGGCCGGTGGCACTGGCTTCACCGATGCCCTGGTAGGGGTAGATGTCCTGCACGAAGACGATGGCCATGCTGGCGTTCGCCAGCTGGGCCAGCGCCACGGCACGCAGGGCTGCGCCATTGGCAAGCTCGGAGCCGTCCGTCGGGACCAGGATCTTCTTGAACACGTCGTGCCTCCTGAGTGGGGCCGCGGTGAAATGAATCGCCGGGCAGGGTGGATTCTGTGCGCGCGGGGCCGGTGGCGGAAGGGCCGGGCTTGATGTTCGTCAGCCGCGCGCGCTGCGTTGCATCCGGCGCCCGTGGCCGAGGGCCCGGACGCGCGGTCGATGTGATACGGTGCCGCGAGCACACGCCCCCTCCCGATGCAGGTTGCCGTTTTCAGCACGCAACGCTACGACCGGCCGTTCCTCGACCAGGCCAATGCGCAGCGGCGCCATGCCTTGCGCTACCTTGAACCGCGCCTGGACCTCGACACGGTGCCGGCCTGCGCCGGCTCGGACGCCGTGTGCGCCTTCGTCAACGACCGGCTCGATGCGCCGGTGCTGCGGCAGCTTCGGTCGCTGGGCGTGCGGCTGGTGGTCTTGCGCTGCGCCGGCTTCAACCACGTGGACCTCGAAGCCGCAGCGCAGCTGGGCCTCGTGGTGGCGCGCGTGCCGGAATACTCGCCGCATGCGGTGGCCGAGCATGCCGTGGCGCTGGTGCTCACGCTCAACCGCAAGATCCACCGCGCGTATGCGCGGGTGCGCGAGGGCAATTTCGCGCTCGACGGCCTGCTCGGCTTCGACCTGCATGGCCGCACGGTGGGCGTGGTGGGCACCGGCCGCATCGGCGAGTGCTTCCTGCGCATCATGGCCGGCTTCGGCTGCCGGCTGCTGGCGCACGACCCGCGGCCCAATGCGGCCTGCACAGCGCTCGGTGCGCGCTACGTGGAGCTGGCGGCGCTGCTGGCCTGCAGCGACATCGTGAGCCTGCACTGCCCGCTGACACCGCAGACGCGCCACCTCGTGGACGCGGCGGCGCTGGCGCGCATGAAGCCCGGTGCGATGCTGGTCAACACCAGCCGTGGCGCGGTGATCGACACGCGCGCCGTGATCGCCGCGCTGAAGACGGGCGCGCTGGGCAGCCTCGGGCTCGACGTCTACGAGGAAGAAGCGGACCTGTTCTTCCGCGACTTGTCGGGCGAGGTGATCCACGACGACGTGTTCGCGCGCCTGCTCACGTTTCCCAACGTGGTGGTCACCGGGCACCAGGCCTACTTCACCGAAGACGCCATGCGCGCGATCGCCTCGACCACGATCGACAACCTCGATGCCTTCGAAATCGAGGGCCGGCCCGCGCACCCGGTGTCGGTGGAGCGGCTGGTCCCGATCGGGAAGTGACGGATGCGCCGCGCGCCGGTGCGGCGGTACAGTCGCCCCGCGAGTTCGAGATGTCCGCACCCACCGAAACCCTGCCCCCCACGCTGCCCAACGATGCCGACGGCCTGCTGAAGCTGGCCGCGCAATCGATGTTCGATGTGTTCGCCCGCACCGCCATGGGCATGATGGTGGTGGACCGTGACCACCGCATCGTCTGGATCAGCGAAGGCTACAAGCGCTTCCTGCCCGCGCTGGGCTTCGGCGACGAGCATGACTTCGTGGGCCGCCGGGTGGAGGAGGTGGTGCCCAACACGCTGATGGCGCAGGTGATCGACACCGGCCAGGCGATCCTGGTGGACCTGCTCACCAACCAGGCGGGCACCTTCCTGGTCAGCCGCCTGCCGCTGCGCGATGCGCAGGGCCAGGTGATCGGCGCCCTGGGCCTGGTGCTGATGGACCACCCCGAAACCACGATGCAGCCGCTGATGACCAAGTTCGGCCGGCTGCAGCGCGAGCTGGAAGACGCGCGCAAGGCGCTGGCCGCACAGCGCCGGCCCAAGTACACGATCGCCAGCTTCATCGGCACCAGCCCTGCTGCGATGGAGGTCAAGCGCCAGGCGCGGCGCGTCGCCGGCACCGACAGCACCGTGCTGTTGCTGGGCGAGACCGGCACCGGCAAGGAGCTGCTGGCGCATGCCATCCATGCCGCCTCGGCGCGCGCCAGCCGGCCGTTCATCGGCGTGAACATCGCGGCCGTGCCCGAGACGCTGCTGGAGGCTGAGTTCTTCGGCGTGGCACCGGGCGCCTACACCGGCGCCGACCGCAAGGCGCGCGACGGCAAGTTCAAGCTCGCCGACGGCGGCACGTTGTTCCTCGACGAGATCGGCGACATGCCGCTGGCGCTGCAGGCCAAGCTGCTGCGCGTGCTGCAGGAGCAGGAGGTCGAGCCGCTGGGCTCCAACCAGGTGCTCAAGGTGGACGTGCGCGTGATCGCCGCCACCAGCCGCGACCTGGGGGCCATGGTGGCAGCGGGTGAGTTCCGCGCCGATCTGTACTACCGCCTCAACGTGCTGCCGATCCGGCTGCCGCCGCTGCGCGAGCGCCTGGCCGACCTGGAGGCGCTGGTGGAGGCGCTGGCCGACGACATCGCGCGGCGCAGCGGCATGCCGCACCGCAGCCTGAGCGCCGAGGCGCTGGAGCTGCTGGCGCAGCAGCCCTGGCCGGGCAACATCCGCGAGCTGCGCAATGTGCTCGAACAGGCTTCGCTGATGAGCGACGACCTGCTGCTCACGCCGGCGCACTTTGCGTCGATGCTGCCCGGCTGGCAGGAGGGCACGCCGCGGCAGGCGCAGCCGGCGCAGGCGGCGCCCCCGCCGACCGAGCCGGTGTTGCGCCCGCTGCCGGAGCAGGTGGCCGAGCTGGAGCGCTCGGCCATTGCCGCGGCGCTGCGCGCCACCGGCGGCAACCGCGTGGCCGCGGCGCGCCTGCTGAAGATCTCGCGCGCCGCCCTGTACGAAAAGCTCGCGCGCTACCCCGGGCTGCGCTGACGCTTGGCGCACGCCGCGCCGCGTTGCATCCCGTTCCCACCCGATTGGGGGGGCTTGCTGCAGCGGTTGTGATTGCGCAACCGTCCCTGCGGAGCGCGACGTTCCACTGGTTGCAACACCTTTGAAGCAATGGAGTGCGACGAGTGAAGAGCAGAGCAACACGCCGCGTGGCCGCATGGTCGCGTGTGGCACTGGGCGCCGCCTTGGCGGCCCTGATCGCGACGGCAGATGCAAAGTCGCTGTACCTGATCGCCAACATCAACGCGAGCCCCACGCCGATACGAACCTACGACATCCAGTCGGCGCCGTCCTACCTGGCCTTCCAGGCCGCGCAGACGATCCCGGCACGCGCCGGCGGCGCGGTGGGCCTGGCCATCGACACCGAGAACCGGAAGCTGTTCACCACCTACGAGGGCAGCAACGTCATCCAGCTGGTCGATGCCACCAACTTCGCGAACCTGGGTACCACCACCGCACCGGGTGCGTATGACCTGGCCGGCGTGGTGATCGACCAGGCGAAGAGAAAGCTCTACACGGTGGACCGCGGCACCAACCACCTGTACGTGTACTCGTGGGACTCGGCCACCAACACGCTCACGCTGGACGGCGGCAGCTATGTCGCGCTGGCCGGCGTGTCCAGTGCGCACGGGCTCGCGCTCGACGAAAGCCGCAGCCGCCTCTATGTGGGCGACAACCTCAGCACCACCGTGCGCTACTACAACACCAACGGCTGGGGCATCGACGGCAGCTTCCAGATCACCGCCACCACGCAGACGCCGATGGGCATTGCCGTGGACAGCCGCCGCAACGTGGTGTACATGGGCAACGCTTATGGCGGCTACGGCAGCCGCGGCGAGCTGGTGAGGCACGACATGACGAGCGGTGCCGAGGCGGTGTACACGCTGCCTGGCGCGGCCACCGGCGACAACGTGCTGGGCGTTGCGGTGGACGAGGACACGGGCAACGTGTACGTGACCACCGGCAACCAGGGCAGCGGCGGCAGCGACACGGTGCTGGCGTTCGATGCCGGCCTCAACCTGCTCAAGAGCGATCTGGGCGACCTGGGCAACCCCACCGGCATCGCGATACCGCGCGCGAGCATCAGCTACAACCCGCTGAACTTCACCAAGACTGCCAGCCCCAGCCCCGTGGCCAGCGGTTCGAACGTGAGCTATCAGCTCTGCTACGACAACCAGGCCAACGAGGTGGGTGCCACCAACGTGAGCATCACCGACACGCTGCCGGGCGGTACCAGCTTCGTCTCGGCCACCGGCAACTACGAGGTGGGCGGCGGCCAGGTGGCCTGGAGCATCGGCCCGGTGGCCGCGGGCGCGGCGCAGGTATGCCATTCACTGGTGCTGCGCGTCGATGCCGCGGCCGGCAGCCAGCTCTACAACAGCGCCACGATCAGCGGCACCATCGGCGGCGCCACCGTGCCCACCACGCAGACGCTGACCACCAACGTGATCGGAGGCTACAAGCCGCTGGCGATGACCATGACCGACAGCGCTGATCCGGTGGCCAGCGGCACGAACCTCACCTACACCACCTGCGTCAACCCGGGCTCGAACACGCTGACGGTGAACAACGTGCGCATCGCCAACCCGCTGCCGGCGGGCACAAGCTTCGTCTCGGCCACCGGTGGCGGCAGCTTCGACGGCAGCGCAGTGAACTGGAACCTGGGCAACCTGGCGCCCGAGACGGCCGACGTGTGCGTGAGCATGGAACTGGCGGTCAGCGCGGCGCCGGGCGCGCAGGTCAGCAACGTGGCCAACGTGAGCAGCGACAACACCGGCGCGCAGCAGGTGAGCCATGCCACCGACGTGATCAGCAACTACAAGCCGCTGAACCTGAGCCTCGACGACAACCTGTCCAGCGTGCCGGCGGGGAGCGATCTCACGCTCAACGTCTGCTACGACAACAGCGCCAACACCCTGCCGGTGACCGGTGTCACGATCAAGGGCGCAATGCCGGACGGCACCACTTACGTGTCGCACACCGGCCCCGCCACCTTTGACGGCACCTACATCACCTGGGCCATTGGCGACGTGGCCGCCGGCGCGGCACAGGCCTGCCACACGCTGGTGGTGCGCGTCACGGGCGTGGAGGGCGAGTCGGTGTCCGGCGCGATGCTGATCGACAGCAACGAGGCGCATCCGTCGTCGTCGGTGTTCCACTCCACGGCCATCGTGAGCGGCGCGGCCGAAGTCGTCGTGGACGGCGAGGGCGACGGTGGCGGCGGCAGTGCCGGCCTGATCGAGCTGCTGCTGGCCGCAGGCGGCGTGGCCGGCGCCGCGCTGCGCCGCCGCCGTGCCGCGGCCGCGCGCACCGCGGCGGCGCTGGCCGTGGC
>JBFLWE010000056.1:0-41248 GCA_040758375.1 Pseudomonadota bacterium | reverse complement strand
CGCCCACGGGCCGGCCGCCGGCGGCGCAGCCGGCCAGCAGCGCCACCGCGTACAGCGCCGTACCGTACGACAGCGACAGCACCACGAAGGCCGGCGCCAGCAGCGCGCTGTCGAAGCTGTGGCGCGCCACCAGGAAGCCGAAGATCGAGCCGGTGCCGGTGGTCAGCGCGATGCGCCAGGCGAACGCGGCCAGGCCCACGCGCGCGCTGTGCACGTTCATGCGCCGCTCCAGCATCGTCCACAGGTAGGCCGCGGCCAGCGCGAGGAAGCCGGTGTAGAGGAACACGTTCCACGCGAAGATGGAGCGGAAGTTGTAGTGCGTCATCGCCACGATCAGCCGGTCGGGCCGGCCCAGGTCGAGCAGCAGCACCGCCAGCCCGCCCACCAGCAGCGCGATCGCCAGCAGCGCCGACAGCGGCGCCAGCGGCTTGTACTCGGCCTTGCCGAACACCGAGGCGATGGAGGCGGTGTTCAGCGCGCCGGAAGCCGCCACGATCAGGAACACCGCGAACACATGCGGCAGGCCCCAGACGATGCGGTTGTCCATGCCGGTGACGATGTGGCCGTGGTGCTCCATGTACAGGGCTGCGGCCAGGCCGGCCGCCAGCACCGCGCCCAGCGCGGCCAGGACGAGGGCGAAGCGGCCGGGGGGTGTGTGGAGTTCGCGCAGTTCGGGCTTCACTTCATATCCCCAGGTAGCGCACGCCGGTATCGAGGTCCAGGTCCTCGCGCACCTGGCGCGCGGGCAGCCGCGCGAGGGCTTGCGAGATCTCGCTGTGGGGGTCGTTCAAGTCGCCGAACACGATGGCGCCGTGGCCGGCGGCGGCGCAGGCCTGCATGCAGGCGGGCGACTCGTTCTTGTCGATGCGGTGCACGCACATCGTGCAGCCTTCCACGCAGCCCTGGCCGCGCGGCACGTCGGGCTGCTGGTCGGTGACCGGTTCGTGCACGAAGGAGCGCGCCTGGTAGGGGCAGGCCATCACGCAGTAGCGGCAGCCGATGCAGCTGTGGCGGTCCACCAGCACGATGCCGTCGGCGCGCTTGAACGAGGCGCCGGTGGGGCACACGTCCACGCAGGGCGGCTCGGCGCAGTGCTGGCACATCATGGGCAGCGACTGCGTGCGGCCGGTCTTCACTTCCTTGATCTCGATCTTGCGGATCCACTGCGCATCGGTGCGCCGCGTGCCGCCCGACAGGCCGTTCTCGGCGTTGCAGGCCTTCACGCAGGCGTCGCAGCCGGGCGTGCACTTGGAGGTGTCCACCAGCATGCCCCAGCGCACCTTGGCGTCGGCGCCGGCCTTCGCCGGCGCGGCCTTCGCGATCTCGATCAGCCGGATGCCGGGCGCGACCATCACGCCGGTGAGCGCGGCGGCGGCCACGCCGAGGAAGCCGCGGCGGTCGGTCACCATGTGCGCCCCTCGGCCGTCGGGTACGCCGGCCGATCCCCCGAGGGGATGCGATCCGGCTTGGGAGCGGCCCGGCGCTCGGATCGCTGCGAAGCCTCCGCCATCCGCCGCAGCGCGGCCCCGCCGCTGTGCGGCGCATCGGTGAGCCGATGAAAGCCGCTGCCCTGCGGCCGGCTCGCATGGCACTCGAAGCAGTCGATCTTCACCGCCGCGTAGCTGTGGCAGCTGATGCAAAAGTCGGTGGGCGCGGCGGCGACGCTCTGCGTCTTGGTGCTCGCGTGGCACTCGACACAGCCCTTCAGGCTCGCCGCCGCGCCGCGCACGCCGCCGTGCACGGTGTCGTCGCGCTGGTGCTTGAGCATGCTCATGTGCTCGCGCCGCATCTTCTCCGGCGGCGCCACGCACTGCGTACCAGCCTTCGCTGGCTCGATGGCCAAGCCCGGCGTACGTTCCCCCGCGCGCACATCGCCCGAAAAGCTCATCACCAGCCACGCAACGCCCACCCAAGCAGCCACCACGGATCCGGCTCCGCCGGTCCGTCGGTGGCGCCCCCCTGGGGGGGAGGCGCCGAAGGCGCTCCGGGGGGGGGCCATATCTACTCCCCCAAGCCCATCTGGATGTAGCCGGTGGGGCACACGTCCTTGCAGATGTGGCAGCCGACGCACTTGCTGTAGTCGGTGTCCACGTAGCGGCCGGTGGTGGCCTTGCCCTTGGGCACCTTGAACACGGCGGTCTGCGGGCAGTACACCACGCAGTTGTCGCACTCGAAGCACAAGCCGCAGCTCATGCAGCGCTTGGCCTCGGCGATGGCTTCGGCCTCGCTGAGCGGCAGCACGCGCTCCTCGAAGTTGTTGAGCGCCTGCTCGGCGTTGAGCTGCACCACCTTGCGGCGGTGGCGCGCCGTGTGCTGGAAGTGGCCGAGGAACAGCTCCTCGTGCGGGATCACGTAGCGGTCGGAGCGGTTCTCGAAGTTGTGGATCGCGCCGGTACTGGCGTCGGTGCCGCGAATGGGCTCATGCACCTCGCTCGGCACCAGGCCCTTCTCGATGAGCTTGCGCTTGAGGTCGAAGGCGTGCACGTCGATCTTGGGCCGCTTGTCCAGCGGCTCGCCGCGCAGGTGGCGGTCGATGCCGTCGGCGGCGATCGCGCCGTGGCCGATGGCGGTGGTGAGCAGGTGCGGGCGCACCACGTCGCCGCCGACGAACAGGCCCGGCTTGCCTTGCACCTGGTAGTTCTTGTCCGCCGCGATGCCGCCCTTGCCGTTGGACAGCGTCTCCAGCCCGGTGAAATCGACCGCCTGGCCGATGGCCGAGACGATCAGGTCGGCTTCGATGTCTTCCTCGGTGCCGGGGATGTTCTTGATCTCCAGCCTGCCACCGGCGATCTTGGCCTCGCAGCGCACCACGCGCAGCGCGGTGGCGCGGCCCGTGGCGTCGCGCAGCACGGCCACCGGCGCCAGCCCGCCGCGGATGGCGATGCCTTCGCCCAGCGCGTGTTCCACCTCGTGGCGGCTGGCCTGCATCTTGTCGATCGAGAAGATCGAGGTGAGCGTCACCTCGGCGCCCTGGCGCGCGGAAGCCTCGGCCACATCGTGCGCGGTGGTGCCGGCGATCGCATGCTCGGGGCGGTCGCTCTCGTGCGCGTGCCCGATGTGGCCCAGGCGCCGCGCCACGGTGGCCACGTCGATCGAGGTGTCGCCGCCGCCCACCACCACCACGCGCCGGCCCACGTGCTGCATGCGCCCGTCGTTGAAGGCCTTGAGGAAGGCGGTGGCCGTCACGCAGTTGGGCGCGTCGGCGCCTTCCACCGGCAGCGGCCGGCCGGCCTGGGCGCCCAGGCCCAGGAACACCGCGTCGAACTCGGCCTCGATCTGCGCCAGGGTAATGTCGGTGCCGATGCGCGTGTTCATGCGCGCCTGCACGCCCAGGTCGAGGATGCGCTGGATCTCGGCGTCGAGCACCGCGCGCGGGGTGCGGAAGCCGGGGATGCCGTAGCGCATCATCCCGCCCAGCTCGGCACGCTCGTCGAAGATGGTGACCGCATGGCCCTTGCGCGCCAGCTGGTAGGCGGCCGACAGGCCGGCCGGGCCGCCGCCGATCACCGCCACCTTCTTGCCGGTAAGCACTTCGGGCCTGGGGAACTGCAGGCCGTGTGCGATGGCGTATTCGCCGAGGAAATGCTCCACCGAGTTGATGCCGACGAAGTCTTCCACCTCGTTGCGGTTGCAGCCCGATTCGCAGGGCGCGGGGCACACGCGGCCCATCACCGAGGGCAGCGGGTTGGCCTCGGTGAGCCGCCGCCAGGCGTATTCCTGCCAGGCCACGCCGGCCGGCGGCTTCTCGATGCCGCGCACGATGTTGAGGTAGCCGCGGATGTCTTCGCCCGAGGGGCACGAGCCCTGGCAGGGCGGCGTGCTCTGCACGTAGGTGGGGCACTTGTGCGAATGGTCCGCGTCGAAGATCTCCTGCTGCCAGGGGCGCGGCGCGTGGTCGCCGTCCTTGTAGCGCCGGAAGGTCAGCGGCTGGGCCGGCACGTTGGGCAATGCGGACATCGGTTCGTCTCCGTTTCAAAGTTCGATGGTGTCCAAGCGCCATCCGCGACACATGAAGCGGATCAGCCCAGGTCTTGCGCGGATCTGGCTTTGCCAGTCCGCAGCAAGGGCCCCCTTGGGGGGCAGCGACGGGAGGGAGCGTGGGGGCTTCATCTCAGCACGATGGCCTTGCTCACCAGCTGGTGCACGCCGCCCACCATGCTCATGTCGAAGCCGTAGTACGGCATCACCTTGCTGAACTGCGCCTTGCAGATCGCGCAGATGGTGGCCATGAAGTTCACGCCGTGTTCATCGACCACGTGCTTCAAGGCCTCCATGCGCGGCAGCGCGCCCTTGACGCGCAGCTCCATCAGGTCGTCGGTGAGCAGCCCGCCGCCGCCGCCGCAGCAGAAGGTGTTTTCGTGGATGGTCTCGGGCGCCATGTCGTAAAAGTGGTTGGCGACCGACTTGATGATTTCGCGCGGGATCACGAACTGCCCGCCGGGCATGCTGCCCATGCGCGAGGCGCGCGCCACGTTGCACGAGTCGTGGAAGGTGATGATGCGGTCGTCGTTGGCCTCTTTGTCGAACTTCAGCGCGCCGCGCCGGATCAGGTCGTGCGTGAGCTCGCAGATGTGCTGCGGCACCGGGTAGCGCGGGTCCAGCCAGTCGAAGGGGCCGATCAGCGTGTTCCAGAAGCTGTAGGCCACGCGCCAGGCATGGCCGCATTCGCCCACCACGATGCGCTTGACGCCCAGCTCGCGCGCGGCGTCGCGCACGCGCTCGGAGATCTTGCGCATCTGCTCGTAGTTGCCGATGAACAGCCCGAAGTTGCCCGCCTCGCTGGCATGCGAGCTGAGCGTCCACGAGATGCCCGCGGCATGGAACACCTTGGCGTAGCCGATCAGGCTTTCCACATGCGGCTCGGAGAAGAAGTCGGCCGAGGGCGTGACCAGCAGCACCTCGGCGCCCTTCACGTCGAGCGGGAAGCGCACGTCGATGCCGGTTTCCTCCTTGGTGTCTTCTTCCAGGCCCTGCAGCGTGTCTTCCAGCGCCGGCCCGGGAATGCCCAGGTTGTTGCCGATGCGGTGCACCTTGCCGATGATCTCGTTGCTGTACTTCTGGCCCAGGCCGATCGAGTCCATGATCTCGCGCGCGGCCATGGTCACCTCGGCGGTGTCGATGCCGTAGGGGCAGAACACCGAGCAGCGGCGGCACTCGGAACACTGGTTGTAGTAGCGGTACCAGTCGTCCAGCACTTCCTTCGTGAGGTCCACCGCGCCCACCAGCTTTGGGAAATGCTTGCCCGCGAAGGTGAAGTAGCGGCGGTACACCGCGCGCATCAGGTCCTGGCGCGCCACCGGCATGTTCTTGGGGTCGCCGGTGCCCAGGAAGTAGTGGCACTTGTCGGAGCAGGCGCCGCAGTGCACGCAGGCGTCCATGTACACCTGCAGCGAGCGGTACTTGCCCAGCAGCTCGCCCATCTTGGCAATGGCGCGCTGTTGCCAGCCCTCGGTGAGCTCGCCGGGGAAGCCCACGGCCTGCTGGATGGCCGGCGAGGCCACGAAGGGCTTGCTGTGCGCCATGGCGCCTTCGGCCACCAGCGGGATCACGCGGTATTCCTTCAGCGGCGGCGTGGTGAAGGTGGCGGCGGCCAAGGTGTGTTGCTCCTACCGGTTGCCGCCGGGCGCAGCGGCCCAGTCGGCGACATGGCGCTTGTCGCGCGCGTCGTCGGCCTGGTGGCGCGTGGGGCTGAAGAACAGGCCCGGCGCGTGCAGCAGCTTGCTGATCGGGAACACAAGCATCAGCAGCGCCACCAGCGCCAGGTGCAGCAGCAGCGCCGGATCGGCCGGCAGCGGCTGCCAATCGAAGCGCATCAGGCCGAGCATGAACGCCTTGAGCGCCACGATGTCGGTGTGCGCGACGAAGCGCATGTTCAGCCCGGAGGCGCCGATGCCGAGCAAGAGCGCCAGCATCAGGTGGTCCGACGGCGTGGAGATGTAGCGCACGCGGTCCACCAGGAAGCGCCGCGCCCACAGCCCGGCCAGGCCGGCCACCATCAGGAAGCCGGCATAGGTGCCGACAGGCTGCACCCACACCACCGGCAGCCACACCGGCTGCTGGAAATAGCGCAGGTGGCGCAGCAGCACGAGCAGCAGGCCGAAGTGGAAGCACCAGCCGAACAGCCATGTCCACTTGTTCGAGCGGAACAGGCTCTCGAAGAACACCACCTCGCGCGCCATGCGCAGCGCCACGCCGGTGTTCGTGGTGGGCGCCGGCGTGGTGGGAATCTTCAGCGGGCTGGGCGTGCGCAGGTAGCGCCGGATGCGCGCGCCCACGCCCACCACCAGCACCGCGGTGGCCGCGTAGAACAGCAGCGCGTAGGCGATGGTGAGGGCTTTCACGTGGCGCTCCGGCTTCGTGGGCTCAGACGCAGCCTGTCGGCTTCGGGAGGCCGGCTATCTTGCAGGCCTGCTTGGCCGGGCCGTAGGGGAACAGCTCGTAGAGGTACTTGCTGTTGCCCTTCTCGGGGCCGAGCTGCTTGCCGATGGCCTTGGTGAGCACGCGCACGGCCGGCGCGATCTGGTACTCGTTGTAGTACTCGCGCAGGAAGGTCACCACCTCCCAATGGCTGGGCGTCATCTCCACGTTCTCGGCCTGGGCGATGAGGTGGGCCACCTCTTCGTTCCAGTCGGCCAGGTTCACGAGGTAGCCTTCCTCGTCGGTCTCGTAGAGGGTGCCGTTCACTTCGATGCTCATGCGTCGTCTCCGGGGAAAAGGCTTTTGCTCAAAGCCAGGTTTGGCTCACGGGATGCTCGGCGACGAGGTCCACGAAGCCGGCGTAGTCGATGGGGATCACGCCTTCGAGCAGCGCGCCGGCCATGCCGCGCGCCTCGAGGTCGGGTTGCAGGGCATACACCTTCAGGCGCGCCACCGCCTCGCGCACGCCTGCGGCCGCGGGGCTGCGGGCCGTGGCGGCGTACACCGCGTCTTCGATCAGCAGCAGCGCATGGCCTTGCTGTGCCAGGCGCAGGCAGCTTTGCAGGCTGGAGGTTTGCGCGGGGGACTTGTTGACGATGTGCAGCATGTCCGGGCCTTCAGAAGGAAAGCACCACGTCCTGCTCGGCCATCAGCGCGGACATCTGCGCCGAGTCGAGCACTTCCACGGGCACCAGCAGGTCGTCCACTGTCATGCCGCGCGCCTGGAGGGATTCACGCTCCACGTAGAGCTTCTCCACGTCGTAGCCTTCCAATGCGCGGAAGGTGGGCGAGAAGTTCTTCATGCCGATGCCCTTGGTCTGCTGGCCCTTGGCGAGCTGGTACACGCCGTCGTCCACGAACACCAGGCTCACGTCCTGGTCGAAGGTGGCCGCGATCAGCACCACCTCCAGGCTTTCGAGGGCATAGACCGTCCCGTAGGGCGGCTTGCGGTTGACGAACATGAACTTCTTCATCTCAGTCTCCGAACGTCACCAGCCGATCCGCCTTGATCCCGCTGTCGATCAACTGCCCCAGCCCCGAGATCCGGAACCCCGGTGCGAGCACCTCGTCCTTGATCCCGCGCCGCAGCGCCGCGGCCACGCAGACCACCAGGTCCACCTTGTGTTCGGCGGCCAGCGCCGACCAGCGGTTGACGATGTGGCGGTCGTCCTGTGGCGGCTCGGTGAGCCGGGTCGCGTTGTAGACACCGTCGTGATAGAAGAACACGCGCTGGATCTCGTGCCCCTTGGCCAGCGCCGCGCAGGCGAACTGGTAGGCGCTGTCGCTGGCCTGGTGCGTGTAGGGACCTTCGCTGACGAGCAAGCCGAACTTCACGATGCCGAGGCTCCTGTCAGAAGCGGATGTGGGCCGAGGCGTTCAGGCTCGAACGCGAGCCGCGCCAGTCGTCGATGAGGTACTTGGTGAAGGGCAGGTCGCACTTCTCGAAAAAGCGCGGCCAGCCGATGCGCTCGATCCAGTCGGACACGCGCTCCCACGAGCGGGCGTCCTCCTTGTAGGTGTAGAGGATCTTCTTCACGATGGCCGACACCTCGGGCCAGCGCGGCGGGTTGTTCGGCAGGCCCGAGGCCACCATCTTCATGAAGGTGGGCTTGCCGCGGGCGTTGGAGTTCTTGCCGCCCACCCAGATCGCGAGCTTGGAATGCTCGGGATCGTTGATCTGCATCGGTGGGCACGGGGGGTAGCAGGCGCCGCAGCAGATGCACTTCTTCTCATCGACCTCCAGGCTCGGCTTGCCGTTCACCAGCGCCGGCCGGATGGCCGCCACCGGGCAGCGCGCCACCACCGCCGGCCGCTCGCACACGTTGGCCACCAGGTCGTGGTTGATCTTCGGCGGCTTGGTGTGCTGCACGATGATCGCGATGTCGGCCTGGCCGCCGCAGTTGATCTCGCAGCACGAGGTGGACAGGTGCACGCGGTTGGGCATGTCTTCGCGGATGAACTCGGTGTACAGCTCGTCCATCAGCGCCTTCACCGCGCCCGAGGCGTCGGTGCCGGGAATGTCGCAGTGCAGCCAGCCCTGGGTGTGGGCGATCATGCTCACCGAGTTGCCGGTGCCGCCCACCGGAAAGCCCTCGCGGTTCAACGCCTCGATCAGCGGCGCCACCTTGGCCGGGTCGCTCACCATGAACTCGATGTTCGAGCGGATGGTGAAGCGCACATGCCCTTCGGCGAAGCGGTCGGCGATGTCGCACAGCTTGCGGATGGTGTACACGTCCATCTGCCGCTGCGTGCCGGCGCGCACGGTCCACACCTCGTCGCCGGCGTGCGACACGTGGTGCAGCACGCCCGGGCGCGGGCGGTCGTGGTATTTCCAGTTGCCGTAGTTCTTCAGCAGCGTGGGGTGCAGGTAGGGCTTGTTGTCGGGAACGCCGCTCTCGATCGGGGTGCGCATCTCAGCCATGTATGTGTTCCTTGTACATTCAGCATTCACCGGCACTCACGGGTTCTCTCTGCGCCGCGTCCAGCGGCCGCAGCCCAGGTCTTGCGCGGATCCGGCTTTGCCGGGCCGCTGCAAGGGCCCCCTCGGGGGGCAGCGACCGGAGGGAGCGTGGGGGTTCCATCTCAGGCCGCGGCCTTCTTGGCGTTGATGCGGGCCACTTCCTCTTCCCAGCCGTCGGTGCGCACGTAGGGGTTGGTGCGCGGCGTGGACACCATGTGCGGGTCGATCTCGACGCCGATGCCTTCGAGGAAGTTCACCAGCCCGATGCGCTCGATCATTTCGCCGGTGCGCTCGTGCTCCAGCGCGTTCTCGGCGAAGAAGTCGATCACCTTCTGGCCCAGCTCGACCAGGGCTTCGTAGTCTTCGTCGGTCTTCAGCGGCAGGAACGGCACCACCACCGTGCCCATCAGGTCGCCGATCTTCAGCGTGCGCTTGCCGCCGATGAGGATGGTGGCGCCGGTGTCGGTGCCGTGGGCCAGCGCACCGGTCATCACGTTGATGCAGTGCATGCAGCGCACGCAGTCGGCGTTGTCGATCTCCAGCGCGTGCGTGTCGCTCACACGCACCGAGGAGATCTTGTCGCCGGTGCGCAAGTCCTTCACCTCCTTGAGCATGATGGCCTTGGTGGGGCAGCGGGTGACCACGTCGTTCACCAGCTCGTTCATGCCGTGCTTGTCGAACCACTTGCGCGCCAGCGCCTCGTCGGTGCGGATGTTGTCGCGCCAGGTGCCGATGACCGCCATGTCCGAGCGCTGGATCGAGTTCATGCAGTCGTTTGGGCAGCCCGAGAACTTGAACTTGAACTTGTAGGGCAGCGCGGGGCGGTGGATGTCGTCGAGGAAGGTGTTGATCACCTGGCGGTGCGCCTTGGCCTCGTCGTAGCAGCTTTGCTCGCAGCGCGCGGCACCCACGCAGCTCATCGAGGTGCGCACCGCGGGGCCGGCGCCGCCCAGGTCGAAGCCCAGTTCGTTCAGCTCGTCGAAGGCAGCCTGCACCTTCTCGGTGGTGGCGCCCTGGAACATGATGTCGCCCGACTGGCCGTGGAAGGCGATCAGGCCCGAGCCGTGCCGCTCCCAGATGTCGCACATCTTGCGCAGCACCTCGGTGTTGTAGTGCATGCCCGCCGGCGGCTGCACGCGCAGCGTGTGGAACTCGCTCGACTCGGGGAACAGGCTCGCCACCTCCGAGAAGCGCGGGATCACGCCGCCGCCGTAGCCGAACACGCCGACCGTGCCGCCCTTCCAGTAGCCCTTGCGCGTCTTGTACGAATGCTCGAGCTGGCCGAGCAGGTCGACCATGTAGTCCTTGTCCTTCGCCAGGCGCTTCAGGCCCGTCACGAAGCTGGGCCACGGGCCGCTCTCCAGCTGGTCGAGCATGGGGGTGTCGTGCATCTTCTTCGCCACCGCTTGTCTCCTTGGCCCGAATCCAGCTCGGGTCGATGCGTTGCATGCTAGGTGTCGGGGTGGGCGCGGGCTATCACTCCGGTTGGGAGCGGCCGCACTACCCAAAAGGGGTATGGGGCGGCTCTCCCTCCCGGGTATGGACGCGAGAGGCCATGACCGCGCTCAATGCGGCATGACCCGCGTCACCCCCTTGGCGCAGCTCCAGGTGCCGCTCGGCGGGCAAGTGATCGAGCTGCAGCAGATCGACTACGAGGCCGGCGGCATGAGCCTGCTGCGCACGCGCATCCGCGAGAAGAGCCGCTTCACCGTGTTCGAGATCGATCCGGCCACCGCCGCTCAGTGGGGCGAGGCGCTGCTGCGCTGGGCGCGCGAGCAGCCACAGGAGGCCGCAAGGTGAGCGAGCCGGTGGCGGCAACCGTGGACGTGGCCTTCACGCTGGAAGGCGCCGCGCTGCCGCGCGAGCACCGTGCGCTGCTGGCCGATGCGCTGGAGCAGGTGGCGCCCTGGCTGGCGCTCGCGCCCGGCGCGGGCGTGCACGGTCTGAAGCTGCCCGAGGGCGGCGACGGCGAATCCGTGCCGCTGCCGCGCCGCGCCCGCTTGCTGCTGCGCGTGCCGCGCGAGCTCGCGGCGCGGCTGGGCCGCTTGGCGGGGGAGGTGCTGGTCGTGGGCGCGCATCGCGTGCGCCTGGGGCCCTGGGTGCAGCGCGAGCTGCTGCCGCACCGCACGCTGTATGCGCACTTCGTGGCCTCGGCCGGCCGGGACGAACTGGCCTTCCTCGACGACGTCGACGCCGAGCTGCGCGCGATGGGCGTGCGCTGCCTGCGCATCTGCGGCCGTGCGCGCGAGCTGCGCGACGGCGCGCAGCGCATCGCCGGCTTCGGGCTGATGCTGGACGCGCTGACGCCCGAGGCCTCGCTGCAGGTGCAGGACGTGGGCCTGGGCGCGCACCGGCGCCTGGGCTGCGGCCTCTTCGTGCCGCACCGTAGCGCCGCGGCCGTGGGCGGCTGACGACAGGAGAACGACATCCATGAGCTACACCGTCAACGGCGACGAACTGCCCACCGACGATCAGGGCTACCTGCTGGAACCCGACTACCGCGACGAGGTGGTGCGGGCCATTGCCGCGGCCGAGAACATCGCGCTGACCGAGGCGCACTGGCAGGTGGTGAACTACCTGCGCGACGAATACCGCGAGCACGGCCACACGCCCAACTTCCGCAACATGCTCAAGGGCTTGGGCGAGCGCATGCCGGGGGTGGACAGCAAGGCGCTGTACGACCTCTTCCCGACCGGTCCCGCCAAGCAGGGGGCCAAGGTCGCCGGCCTGCCGCAGCCCTACGGCAAGGGCGGATATTGATGCTGGCCCCCAAGACGCTTCGCGTCGCCCCCCCGGGGCGGGGCGTCCGGCTTGGGGCGGCCCAGCGCCGGACATGACCCCCGCCATGCGCCTCAAGGCCCACTGGTTCAAGGACCCGGGCGCCAAGTCGCCGGCCGAACATGCCAGCGCCGCGGCCTTCATCGCCTGGCGCGTGGCGCGGCAGATGCTCGACCGCATGCGCAAGGCCGGCTATTCCATCGACGCCGGGCCGGCCTACTTCGGCTTCCTGCGCGAGGCGCTGGTGTTCCTGGTGGCGGTGGCCGACCGCATCGCGCATGCGCGCATGGAGGGGCCGGCGCGCGCGGAGTTCACCACCGCGCTGGTGCTGCACGCGGCCGACACGCTGGCCGGCAACGAGATCGACCTGCTCGGCCCGCCGCCGCCCGGCGCACCCTCGTACCGCGACCGCTTCATCGACCTGGTGAACGAGCTGGCCGGGCACTACGCCGAGTTCGGCACCGAGCCGGGCGCGGACGGCTTCGTGCCGGACTTCGCATTCCGCCGCTACCTCGGCGTGCGCATCGCCCTCTGGCTGCCCGAGCAAGACCGGCGGTGGGCGCTGGACCAGGTGATGGACATCGAGGCGCCGGAAGCGGCGCAAACCTTGCAGCGAGGCTTGCACAGCCTGATGTCCACCGAGCCGCGCACGGCCCGCCGCGCCGCAGTGAGCGGAGATTGAGGCATTCATGAGCGCTTTGCTTCACGACCTGCCACCGCGGCCGGCCAGCCCCTTCGACCTGCACGACGACACCGCCTACCGCCGCTGGCGCAGTGCCAAGCTCGCCCGCGTGCCGCACGACGTGGGCGACCTGGTGGTGGACGTGGCCGACCCGCGCGCGCTCACGCCCGACGAGCGCGGCGCACTGCTGCGCCGCATCGCGCGCGCCAACCTGGCGCTGTACCGCAGCCCGCATGCCGAGGCCGACAAGGCACTGCCGCGCGCGCTGGGCGCGCAACTCGGCCTGAAGCAACTCGACGCCAACTGGCTGGCCGACGAGGACGGCATCTCCAGCATCACCGTGCGCGAAGAAGGTGGTGCGCGCGGCGCGTTCATCCCCTACACCGACCGCCCGATCAAGTGGCACACCGACGGCTACTACCACCCCGGCGAGCGCCGCATCCGCGCGATGGTGCTGCACTGCGTGCGCCCGGCGGCCAGCGGCGGCGCCAACGCGCTGCTCGACCATGAGCTGCTGTACATCGCGCTGCGCGACGCCCAGCCGGGCTGGGTGCGCGCACTGATGGCGCCTGATGCGATGACCATCCCGGCACGCGAAGACGACGAGGGCGTGGCCCGCCCGGCGCAAACCGGACCGGTGTTCTCGCTCGACGAGAGGGGTGCGCTGCACATGCGCTACACCGCGCGCACGCGCAGCATCGAGTGGAAGCGCGACGCCGCCACGTTGGAGGCAGTGGCCTTCATCGAAGCCATTCTTGCCGGCAACCCGCCCGGCCTGTACCGCGTGCGTCTCGAAGCGGGCATGGGCTTGGTGGCGCACAACGTGCTGCACGACCGGGCCGGCTTCCAGGACGACCCCGCGGCGCCGCGCCTGCTGTACCGCGCGCGCTACCTCGACCGCATGCACGAGGCCGACCAGGAGGCAGCGTGGCGCACCGGCTGACTGTCTGGCGCGCGGCGCAGCTCGTGGGCGTGCCGCGTGCGGTGCTGCAGCAGCGCGTGCGCGCCGGCGAGCTGCCGCTGTCCGACGACGGCCTGGTGTCGACCGAGGCGCTGCTCAAGCTCTACCCGCAGGCCGAGCTGGAATCCGGCGGGCTGCTCGAACGCGTGGGCCGCATCCAGGACGAGGCCTTCGGCCGCCGCGTGCGCGAGCGGCTGCTGCCCAGCCAGGAAGTGCTGGCGCAGCGCCTGTTCCACCAGAGCCGCGAGCTGGCCGACCTGCGCCGCCACTTGCAGCGTTACCACGCGCTCGTGATTGCGCTGCGCGACGAGGTGCGCGCGCAGGCGGCTGCCACGCCCGATGCGGCCTGGCAGTCGCTGCAGCGGCACTTGAGCCGCGGGCTCGCGCAGGCCTTGGCCACCGAACCGGTGGATGCGCTGGACGCGATGGACGACATGCTCAAGGTCATGTCGGCCCACGTGCGCCTGCGACCCAGCGGCCGTGAATTCACCGTGGAGGGCCACGACACGCTGCTGCAGGCCGGGCTGCGCGCCGGCCTGAAGCTCAACTACGGCTGCAGCGACGGCAGCTGCGGCATGTGCAAGGCGCGCGTGGTGGCCGGCGAGGTGGTGCGCGTGGCGCACTGCGAATATCCCTTGTCCGAGTCCGAGCGCGCCCAGGGCTACCGGCTGCTGTGCGCCCACACCGCGGGCAGCGGCGAGCTCACGCTCGAGGCGCTGGAGGCCGGTGGCCCGCAGGACATCGCGCCGCAGCAACTCGTGGCCCAGGTGGTGGCGGTGCGCGAGCTGGCGCCCGACACCCGGCTGCTGCACCTGCTCACCCCGCGCTCGCACCGCCTGCGCTTCCTGGCCGGCCAGTGGGTCACGCTGGGCCTGGCGCGTGGCGGGCGCGACCTGCACGGCAGCTACCCGCTGGCCAACTGCCCCTGCGACGACCGCAGCCTGCAGGTGCTGCTGGCGCGGGAGGACGACGACGACGGCCTCGCGCGCGAGCTGTTCGCCGGCCGCTTGCGCACCGGCGACGAGATCACGGTGTGGGGGCCGCAGGGCGGCTTCGTGCTGGCCGAGGGCCACAGGCCGCTGGTGTTCGCCGCCTGTGACTTGGGGCTGGGGCCGGTCAAGAGCCTGGTCGAGCATGCGCTGGCGCTGGACGTGGCGCCGTCGCTGTCGCTGTTCTGGCTGGCCACGCGGCCCGACGGCCACTTCATGGCGAACCAGTGCCGCGCCTGGTCGGAGGCGCTCGACCCGTTCGAATACGGCCTGTTCACCGACGCCGACCCGTGCAGGGGCGCCGCCCGTGTGGCCGAGGCGATGCGCGCCGACGTGTTCGGCATCGACTGCGACTTCTACCTCGCCGGGCCCGCGTCGTTCGTGCAAGGGCTGGCACAGGCGCTGCATGAAGCCGGCATTCCGGCGGCGCAGGTGTTCAGCGAAATCGTCTGAGAGTTCCCATGCCCTACTACGTCTACCGCGTGAAGCCTTTTGCCCAGCTGGAGAAGCTGGCCGAGTTCGGCGCGTTCAGGGACGCCTCGGCGCACGCCAAGGCGCTGCGCGCCGCGGCCGGCGCCGAGCGCGGCGCCAAGGTGAAGGTGATGTTCGCCGAGAACGAGCTGATGGCCGAGGACTTGCTGTGCCAGGTGCGCGACCCCGGTCCCGCGGGTGACGACTGAAGCAGTGCGCTTCAGGCCCGTTCAACCCGCCACTGGATCCACTTCATCGTGGCCACCGCGCCGAGGACGATGCTGCCCGTCGCGAGCACCGAGCCCAGCGCCAGCGTGGACAGCCCCGACAGGCCCTGGCCGATCGTGCAGCCCAGCGCGGTGACGCCGCCGAAGCCCATCAGCACCGCGCCGGCGATCTGGTTGCGCAGGTCGTCCAGCGAGGCAAAGCCTTCCCAGCGGAAGCGCCGCGTCGCCAGCGCCCAGGCCAGCGAGCCGCACACCACACCGGCCACCAGCGCGATGCCGAAGGTGGCGTGCAGCGACTTGTCGGTCCACAACATGAACAGCTCCAGCGTGTAGGCCACCGGCCCCACGAAGCTCATCGACTCCAGGCCGTGCGATTGCGTGCCGAAGCTCACCGTCTCCAGCGTGTCGGGGTTCTCGCCGTAGCCCAGGTGGCCGGTGAGGTACCAGCCGGCGGCCACCAGCAGGCCGATCACGGCGCCGCCGGCGAGCTGCGTGGCGTTGCCGCGGAAGCGCCGGTCGTTGAACACGAAGGCCAGCAACGGCAGCGCCGTCAGCGCGGCGCCGGCCAGCAGCGCGGGCCGCGGCGGCAGGCCCAGCAGGCGCGACAAGGCGGTGGCCAGGCTCTGGTCTTTCCAGCCGAAGCGCGCCAGGTCGATCGCCAGCGGGTCCAGCAGGCTGGCGCGCCACTGGCCGAACAGGCCCTTCAGCGTCATGTACGACGAGATCGCCATGAACACCAGCACCACCAGCGCACGCACGCTGCCGCCGCCCACGCGCACCAGGTTCTTGTTGGCGCAGCCGCCGGCCAGCGTCATGCCCACGCCGAACAGCGCGCCGCCCACCAGCAGCGAAGCCCAGGGCAGGCTGGGACGCTGGTACACCGTGCGCGACACGTCGGCCAGTCCCAGGCCGGCGAGCGCGGCGGTGGCCAGCACCGCCACCGCCACCGCCAGCAGCCACATGCGCATGCGGCCCCAGTGGCCCATGTTCACGATGTCGGACACCGCCCCCATGGTGCAGAAGTTGGCCTGGGAGGCCACCGCGCCGAACACGAAGGCCAGCCCGAAGCCGCCCCACACGACCAGTGCCGTGAGCTGTTGCGCCGGTGCGTCCACGCGACGCTCAGATGAACAGGCACACGTCGGTCTCGCCGGCGAACTTCATGAAGGTCGCCGCGCCGCCGAACGTGATGCCGTCGATGAAGTCGCCCTTGTCGAACTCGAACAGGTCCACCGTCATCTGGCAGGCGATGAACTTCACGTCCGACTCGATGCAGGTGTTGCGCAGCTCGGTCAAGGAAGCCACGCCCTTGGACCTGATCTTCTGCTTCATCATCATCGTGGCCATCGACTCCATGCCCGGCAGCATCTGCACGAACACCGGCATCGGCACCGGCATCGGCATGGCCGGGTTGGCCAGCGGGCTGATCTTCACGCTGTCGAGGTCCTTGCGCAGCAGCTGCAGGCCGTAGAAGGTGAAGAACACCTGCACGTCCCAGCCCAGCGCCGCGGCGGTGGAGGCCAGGATCAGCGGCGGATAGGCCATGTCCAGCGTGCCCTTGGTGGCGATGATCGCCATCTTCTTCGGGCCCGCCTTCGCCTTGGCGGGCGCCGGCTCGGTGGCGGCGGCCAGGCCGGTGTCGTCGGGGGTTTTCATCTTTGGTTCTCCTTGACGCCACGCACGCCTGTCTGCGCCGCGTCCAGCGGACGCAGCCCAGCGGCCGCCGCGGATCCGGCTTCGCCGGTCCGCTGGCGGCGCCCCCTGGAGGGGCAGGCGCCGAAGGTGCTGCCGGGGTGGTTCATCGTCATGCTTTCCGCAGCAAGAAGACGAACTTGCTGTTCTCGGTGGTCGACAGCAGCAGCGTGTGGCCGGTCTGCTCGGCGAACGCCTCGATGTCGCACACCGAGCCGGGGTCGGTGGCGATCACCCGCAGCACCTGGCCGCTGGCCATGTCGGCCAGCGACTTCTTGGTCTTCACGATCGGCATCGGGCAAGCCAGGCCCGAGGCGTCGAATTCCTTGTCGTAATGCATGCGCGCTGTCTCCTGAAGAGTGCTGCACGTATTACGTTCGACCCGCGCCGGGCCGTCTATTACCGCGATGGGGGAGCGCGCCTCCCCCCAAAGGGTAGGTGCGCCCCAGGGGTGCTGGGATTTCACCTAACACTTTCAGTGTGCGCCGCAAGTCCTTATTTTTGCGACGAAATCCGCATTTACCGACCTGAGAAAAGCCGTGTAAGTACTTGATTTGCTTGATTTTTTCTTACGAATTCCATTGACCCGCCGGGCGGCCGTCCGCTAAAGTGGCGGAAAGTGCACTTTTGTGGGGCCCAGTGGCCCCAGCGGGGTTTGGGTGTCGACATTTGTCTTTCAGGGTGCTTCGGCGCTCGCGCTCGACGGGAAGGGGCGGATCACCGTCCCGGTCCGCCATCGCGACGTGCTGGTCGCGCTCGCGCAAGGGCAGCTCACGATCACCAAGCACCCCGACGGCTGCCTGCTGGTCTTCCCCCGCCCGGCCTGGGAGCATTTCCGCGACCGCCTGATGACGCTGCCCATGTCGGCCGAAGGCTGGCGGCGCGTCTTCCTGGGCAATGCGATGGACGTCGAGATCGACGGCTCCTCGCGCGTGCTGATCTCCCCCGAGCTGCGCGCCGCCGCCGGCCTCACGAAAGACGTGATGCTGCTGGGCATGGGCCAGCGCCTGGAGCTCTGGGACGCCGCCCGCTACGCCGAGCACGAGGCCAAGGTCATGGCCCAGGGCCTGCCCGACGCGCTCAAGGACTTCGTTTTCTGATGAACACGAACAAAGACGGGCGGGACGAGCGCCGGGCCGCTGCCAAGCCGGCCCGCCATCCCCTCGGGGGATCGGCCGGTGTACCTGCCGGTCGAGGGGCTGACATGTCACACCGCACCGTGCTCCTGGACGAAGCGGTGGATGCGCTGCTCTGGGAGGCCGACGGCACCTACGTCGATGGCACCTTCGGGCGCGGCGGGCATTCGCGGGCGATCCTGGCGCGCCTGTCCCCGCGGGGGCGCCTGATCGCCTTCGACAAGGATCCGGATGCGATAGCAGCGGCCACGCAGTCAGCATCGCGGGTCGAGGACCCGCGTTTTTCCATCTGCCACGCTTCTTTTGCACAAATGCGTGCCGAGCTGGCCGCGCGGGGCGTTTCGCACGTGCACGGCGTGCTGCTCGACCTGGGCGTGTCGTCGCCGCAGATCGACGACCCGGCACGTGGCTTCAGCTTCCGCTTCGACGGTCCGCTGGACATGCGCATGGATCCGACCCGCGGCGAGAGCGCCGCGGATTTCCTGGCCCGCGCCGATGAGCGCCAGATTGCAAAGGTGATACGCGACTATGGGGAAGAACGGTTTGCTGTGCCGATTGCAAAGGCGCTTGTGGCTCGCCGGCAAGGCGGGAGTCCTGTTCGAAGCACAGGCGAGCTTTCCGAAGTCGTGGCTCGTGCGGTCAAAACCCGCGAGCCGGGCCAGGACCCTGCAACGCGCACATTTCAGGCTCTTCGGATTCAAGTCAACGCCGAGCTTGAGGAGCTCGAGCAGGGCCTAGAGGCCGCCCTGCAGCTGCTGATGCCCCAAGGACGCCTGGCCGTGATCAGCTTCCACTCGCTGGAAGACCGCATCGTCAAGACCTTCATCGCGCGCGAGAGCAAGGCCGCGGTGGACCGGCGCGCGCCCTTCGCCGAGCCCGGGCCCACGCGGCTGAAGGCGCTGGGGCGCATCAGGCCGGGCGACGCCGAGGTGCAGGCCAATCCGCGCGCGCGCTCGGCGATCCTGCGCGTGGCCGAGCGCACCGAGGTGGGGGTGTCGTCGTCATGATGGGCCGCCTCAACGTGCTGCTGCTGGTGGCGCTGGTCATCAGCGCGATGTACCTGGTGAAGACCTCGTACGAGTCGCGGCGGCTTTTCGCGGAAGCAGACCGCCTGCAGAACGAGCAGCGCCGGCTCGACGTGGAGCACCAGCGCCTGCTCACCGAGCGCCAGGCCGAGGCCACCAACCTGCGCGTCGAGCGCGTGGCGCGCGAAAAGCTGCGCATGCAGCCGGCCACGCCGGCGGTGACCCAGTACGTGGAAGACGGAGGCGTCCGATGATCGGCCGCCGTGCGAAGTTTGCCGCCGGCGGCGTGGGCGCGATGGCCAGCGTGCGCAGCCTCAACTACGCCACCAGCCCGCTGCTGGCCTCCAAGACGCCGCCGTGGCGCTCGAAGCTGCTGGTGGCGCTGGTGGCCGCCGGCTTCCTGGTGCTGATCGGGCGCGCGGCCTACATCCAGATCGTCGGCACCAACTTCTACCAGAAGGAAGGCGAGAAGCGCTACGCCCACACGCTGGAGCTGCCCGCCAGCCGCGGCAAGGTGCTCGACCGCAACGGCCAGATCCTCGCCGCCAGCGTGCCCGCGCCTTCGGTGTGGGCGCTGCCGCGCGACCTGGAGGCCACGCGCGAGCAGCGGCGTGCGCTCGCCAAGCTGCTGGACATGTCGCCCGCCGAGCTGCAGAACCGGCTCGACAACCACGAGACCTTCGTCTGGCTGAAGCGCCAGATCGACGAAGAGCGCTGGAAGGCGATCCAGGCGCTGGGCATCAAGGGCGTGTACCAGGTGCGCGAGTACAAGCGCCGCTATCCCGAAGGCGAGGCCGCGGCGCATGTGGTGGGCTTCACCAACGTGGAGGACAAGGGCCAGGAAGGCGTGGAGCTCGCGTTCCAGGGCGACCTGCAGGGCCGCAACGGCTCGCGCGGCGTGCTGAAGGACCGGCTGGGCCGCGTGATCGAAGACGTGGGCGACCAGATCGAGCCGGTGGACGGCCGCAACGTGACGCTGGCGATCGACTCGAAGGTGCAGTTCTTCGCCTACCAGCGCGTGCGCGACGCGGTGATCGAGCACAAGGCACGCGGCGGCAGCGTGGTGGTGCTCGATGCCCAGACCGGCGAGATCCTGGCGCTGGCCAACTACCCCAGCTACGACCCGGGCAACCGGCGCTCGCTGTCCGGCGAGCAGCTGCGCAACCGCGCCGTCACCGACACCTTCGAGCCGGGCTCGACGATGAAGCCCTTCGTCATCGCCCACGCGCTGGACACGGGCCGCGTCTCGCCCGACACGCCGATCAACACCGCGCCGGGCAGCCTGGTCGTCACCGGCACGGCCATCCGCGACGCGCATCCGCACCCGGTGCTGACGGTGCGCGAGGTGATCCAGAAGTCCAGCAACATCGGCTCCGCGCGCCTGGCCATGCAGATGAGCGCCCGCGAGATGTGGGAGATGTACGCGGGCCTGGGCTTCGGCCAGAAGCCGCAGATCAACTTCCCCGGCGTGGTGAGTGGGCGCCTGCGTCCGTACAAGACCTGGCGGCCGATCGAACAGGCGACCATGGCCTATGGCTACGGCCTCTCGGCCTCGCTGCTGCAGATCGCCAACGCCTACACCGCCTTCGCGCGCGACGGCGAGGTGATACCGCTGACCCTGCTGAAGCAGGAGCAGCCGGTGGCCGGCGGCGTGCGCGTGATGACCGAGCGCACCGCGCGGGAGGTCCGCAAGATGCTCCAGCTGGCCGCAGGGCCGGGCGGCACCGGACCCAAGGCGCAGACGCAGGGCTATTCGGTGGGCGGCAAGAGCGGCACGGCGCACAAGCAGGAAGGCAAGGGCTACGCGAGCAACAAGTACCGCTCGTGGTTCGTGGGCCTGTCGCCTATCGACAAGCCACGCATCATCGTCGGCGTGATGCTCGACGAGCCCAGCGCGGGCAAATACTACGGCGGGGACGTGGCGGCGCCGGTGTTCAGCCAGGTGGTGCAGCAGACGCTGCGCATGATGGGCCTGCCGCCCGATATCGACGTGAAGCCGCAGATCATCGAGTCGCAGCCCGCAGAGGAAGAGAGCTTCTGAACATGCGCCCCCACGTCGCGTTGCTCCTGCCCCCCACGGGGGCCCACAGCCGCCTTCAGGCGGTCCGGCGGAGGCTGTGATGCCCACGGTCCTGCTCAAGTCGCCGCAAGCGGCCGCACGCTGGCTCAAGGAGTGGGTCACCGGCACGCTGCGCACCGACAGCCGCCAGGTGCGGCCCGGCGACGGCTTCATCGCCTGGCCTGGCTATGCCACCGACGGCCGCCAGTATGTGGCTTCGGCCCTGCAGGCCGGCGCCACCACCTGCCTGGTCGAGCGCGAGGGCGTGCAGGCCTTCGGCTTCCAGGACGCACGCGTGGCCTCGCTGCCCAGCCTCAAGGCCGCCACCGGCCCGATCGCGCACGAGTTCTTCGGCAAGCCCACCGACCGGCTGCAGGTGATCGCCACCACGGGCACCAACGGCAAGACCTCCACCGCATGGTGGACGGCCCAGGCCAACACCTTGCTGGGCCGGCGCTGCGGCGTGGTGGGGACACTGGGCGTGGGCGAACCCGGCGCGGTGCAGTTCACCGGCCTGACCACGCCCGACCCGGTGCTGCTGCAGGCGGCGTTCCGGCGCTTCGTGGACCAGGGCTTCAAGGCCTGCGCGATCGAGGCCTCGTCGATCGGCATCGTCGAGCACCGCCTGGCCGGCACGCGCATCGAGGTGGCGCTGTTCACCAACTTCACGCAGGACCACCTCGACTACCACGGCACGATGGAGGCCTACTGGGCCGCCAAGCGCATGCTGTTCGGCTGGCCGGGCCTGAAGGCCGCGGTGATCAACATCGACGACGATCGCGGCGCGCAGCTCGCGCTGGAGCTGCAGGGTTCGTCGCTGGACGTGTGGACCTATTCGGTGAAGCGCAACGCGCGGCTGTGCGCGCAGGACCTGCGCTATGTCGACGGCGGGCTGGCGTTCACGCTGCGCGAAGGCGAGCAGACCGCCTCGGTGCGCAGCACGCTGATCGGCGACTACAACGCCAGCAACCTGCTGGCGGTGCTGGGCGGCTTGCGCGCCTGCGGCGCAAGCCTGCAGGAGGCGGCCGGCGTGGTGCCGCAGCTGGTGCCGGTGCCGGGGCGCATGCAGCGCGTGATGTCGGCCCCCGTGCCGCGGAGTAGCGCGGCACACCCCCCGGGGGGGTCGGGCGCGGCGGGGGCCGGCCCGGCGCGCGGGCCCGTCACCGGGCGCACCGGCCTGCCCGAGGTGGTGGTCGACTACGCCCACACGCCCGACGCGCTGGAGAAGGTGCTGCAGGCGCTGCGCCCGCTGGCGGCTGAGCGCGGCGGCCGGCTGGTCTGCGTGTTCGGCTGCGGCGGCAACCGTGATCCCGGCAAGCGGCCGCTGATGGGCGCCATTGCCGAGAAGCTGGCCGACCGCGTGGTGGCCACCAGCGACAACCCCCGCCACGAGGCGCCCGCGCAGATCCTGCAGCAGGTGGTGGCCGGGCTGCAGCGGCCCGCCGACGCGCTGGTGATCGAAGATCGGCGCGAGGCGATCGCACGCGCGGTGGGCCAGGCCGACGCGCGCGACGTGCTGCTCATCGCCGGCAAGGGCCATGAGGACTACCAGGAGATCGCGGGCGTGAAGCACCCGTTCTCCGATGTGGAAGAGGCCGCCAAGGCCCTGAGTGCACGAGAGAGAAAGAGCGGATGACCATGATGATGACGCTGGCCGATGCGCACGCGCTGCTGCCCGGGTCCACGCTGGTGGGCGACGGGGCGACGCCGATCGCGCGCGTGCACAGCGACACGCGCAGCCTGCAGCCCGGCGACCTGTTCGTGGCGCTCAGGGGCGAGCGTTTCGATGCGCACGACTTCCTGGCACAGGCCCAGGCGCAGGGCGCCGCCGCGGCCATTGCCGAGCGCGGCCTGGCCGACAGCGGTCTGCCCGGCCTGCTGGTGAGCGACTCGCTGGCCGCGCTGCAGGCGCTGGCGGCCGGCTGGCGCCGGCGCTTCGTGCTGCCGCTGATCGCGGTGACCGGCAGCAACGGCAAGACCACCGTGACGCAGATGATCGCCAGCATCCTGCGCGCGTGGCTGGGCGAGCATGCCTTCTCGACGCAGGGCAACCTCAACAACCACATCGGCGTGCCGCTGACGCTGCTGCGCCTGCGCCAGGACGAGCACGCCTGGCACAAGGCCGGCGTCATCGAGCTGGGCATGAACCACGTGGGCGAGATCGCGCTGCTGGCCAAGCTGGTGCAGCCGACGGTGGCGCTGGTGAACAACGCGCAGCGCGAGCACCAGGAGTTCATGGCCAGCGTGGAGGCCGTCGCGCGCGAGAACGGCCAGGTGATCGAGGCGCTGGGACCCACCGGCGTGGCGGTGTTCCCCGCTGACGAGGCGTTCGCGCCGCTGTGGCACGGGCTTGCGGGCGAGCGCCCGCAGCTCACGTTCGCGCTGCAGGGCCGCGCCGACGTGGGCGGCACCGCGCTGTGGGAGCAGGGCGCCTGGGCGCTCACGCTGCACACGCCGGCCGGCACCACGCTGGCGCGGCTGCGCGTGGCCGGTCGCCACAACCTGAAGAACGCGCTCGCCGCGGCCACCTGCGCGCTGGCGGCCGGCACGCCGCTGGAAGCCATCGCCCAGGGGCTGGAGGCCTTCGAGCCGGTGAAGGGCCGCTCGCAGCTGAAGTCCTTCGAGCGCGGCGGACGGCAGGTGACGCTGGTGGACGACAGCTACAACGCCAACCCCGACTCGGTGCGCGCGGCGATCGACGTGCTGGCCGAGCTGCCGGCACCGCAGTGGCTGGTGCTGGGCGACATGGGCGAGGTGGGCACGCAGGGGCCGCAGTTCCATGCCGAGGTGGGCGCCTATGCGCGCGAGCGCGGCATCCCGGTGCTATGGGCCGCGGGCGAGGCCAGCCTGCATGCGGTGCAGGCCTTCGGGCCGGCGGGCCGGCATTTCGCCACGGTGGCCGAGCTGGTGGCCGCGCTGCCGCAGGCGCCGCAGGCCGGCGCCGTGCTGGTCAAGGGCTCGCGCTTCATGCAGATGGAGCGCGTGGTGCAGGCGCTGGTTACACCACCGGCCGACAACCCCGCGAAGGGAGCCGCCTGATGCTGGTGAGTCTTGCTTCCTGGCTGCAGCAGCTCTATCCGGAGCAGTTCGGCTTTCTGCGCGTGTTCCAGTACCTGACCTTCCGCGCGGTGATGGCGGCGCTGACCTCGCTGCTGATCGGCCTGGCCTTCGGCCCCTGGGTGATCAACCGCCTCACCGAGCTCAAGATCGGCCAGCCGATCCGCGAGTACGGCGTGAAGGCCCACCTGGCCAAGGCCGGCACGCCCACGATGGGCGGCGTGCTGGTGCTCATCGGCATCGGCATTTCCACCGTGCTGTGGTTCGACTGGACCAACCGCTTCGTGTGGATCGTGATGATCGTGACCTTCGGCTTCGGCGCCATCGGCTGGGCCGACGACTGGCGCAAGGTGGTGCACAAGAACCCCGAGGGCATGAAGTCGCGCGAAAAGTACTTCTGGCAGTCGCTGATCGGGCTGGTGGCGGCGCTGTACCTCGCGTTCAGCGTGTCGGAGACCTCCAACATCCGCGTGCTGGAGCTGTTCATCCGCTGGGTGCAAAGCGGCTTTTCCAACGAGCTGCCGCCCAAGGCCGACCTGATCGTGCCCTTCTTCAAGACGGTGAGCTACCCGCTGGGCGTGTTCGGCTTCATCATCCTCACCTACATCGTGATCGTGGGCTCCAGCAATGCGGTGAACTTCACCGACGGGCTCGACGGCTTGGCGATCATGCCGGTGGTGATGGTCGGCTCGGCGCTGGGCGTGTTCGCCTACGTGACCGGCAGCTCGGTGTATTCGAAGTACCTGCTGTTCCCGTACATCCCGGGCGCGGGCGAGCTGCTGGTGTTCTGCGCGGCGATGGCCGGCGCGGGGCTGGCCTTCCTCTGGTACAACACCCACCCCGCGCAGATCTTCATGGGCGACGTGGGCGCGCTCGCGCTCGGCGGCGCGCTGGGCACCATCGCCGTCATCGTGCGGCAGGAGATCGTGCTGGCCATCATGGGCGGCATCTTCGTGGTGGAGGTGCTGTCGGTGATGGTCCAGGTGGCCTGGTTCAAGTTCACCAAGGCGCGCACCGGCACCGGCCGGCGCATCTTCAAGATGGCGCCGCTGCATCACCACTTCGAGAAAAGCGGCTGGACCGAGACGCAGGTGGTGGTGCGCTTCTGGATCATCACGATGCTGCTGTGCCTGGTCGGCCTGGCAAGCCTGAAGCTGAGGTAGTGCGGTGAGGTACCTCCAAGGCTCCACGATCCTCATCCTCGGCCTCGGCGACTCGGGCCTGGCGATGGCGCGCTGGTGCGCGCGCTGCGGCGCCTCGGACATCCGCGTGTGGGACTCGCGCGAGCAGCCGCCCAAGCTGGCCGGGCTGCGCGAGGCCGTACCGTCGGCAAGCTTCCACACCGGGCTGGCCGACGTGCCCGCGCTGCTCGACGGCGTGCGCGTGGTGCTCAAGAGCCCGGGCTTGTCGCCGCGCGACGAGCGCATCGCGCCGCTGCTCAACCAGGCGCTGGACAACGGCGCGCTGGTGCAGGGCGAGCTGGACCTGTTCAACCGTGCGCTGGCCGACCTGAAGGCCGAGCGCGGCTATGCGCCCCAGGTGCTGGCGATCACCGGCACCAACGGCAAGACCACCACCACCGCGCTCACCGCGCTGGTGGTCGAGCGTGCCGGCCGGCGCGTCGCGGTGGCCGGCAACATCGGCCCCACGATGCTCGACACACTGGGCGCGGCGCTCGACCTCGAACCGTTCGAGGAAGAGGGAATGCCGGAAGACCCGGTGGTGGCCGACGACGAAGCCGCCACGCTCGGCGAAACGCCGGTGGGCGAGACGGCGGGGGTGGTCGCGGAAGCCGTCGCGCAAGTGGCGGCGGACGACGCCCTCGTGGCCGACACCGACGAGTTCGCGCAGGCCGAGGTGCTGTCCACCGAGCGCGACGCCAACGAGCCCGAGGCGCTGGGCCCGGCCGAGGACGCGCCGCACGTGGCCGACACCGATGCGTTCGCCACCGCGCCGGTGGAGTCCACCGAGGAAGAGCCGCCGCTGCAACTGGCGCCGCCGCCGCCCAAGGCGCCGGTGTTCGTGCACCTGCCCGAGGTATGGGTGCTGGAGCTGTCGAGCTTCCAGCTCGACGAGGTGAAGGGCTTCGAGCCCAGCGCCGCGGTGGTGCTCAACCTCACGCAGGACCACCTCGACTGGCATGGCGACATGAGGTCGTATGCCGCGGCCAAGGCGCGCATCTTCGGCCAGCACGCGGTGATGGTGATCAACCGCGACGACCCGCTGGTCGAAGCGATGATCCCCGAGCCGGTCGTGATCAAGGGCGCCCGGGGCCGCCCCGCGAAAACGATCCACCGCAAGGTCGTGCGCTTCGGCCTCGACGCGCCGCAGCACCCGGGCGACTTCGGCCTGGTGGTCGAGAACGGCATGGCCTGGCTGGTGCGTGCGATGGAAAGCGACGAGACGGTCAAACGCCACACCAGGCCCCCACGCCGCCGTTCGGCGGCGGCCCCCCAAGGGGGCGCCGAAGTCCTGGGGCGGCCCGGCGACTTCGAAGGCGAAGAAGAAGAAATCTTCCTGCAGCGCCTGATGCCCGCCGACGCGCTGCGCATCCGCGGCCGCCACAACGCGGCCAATGCGCTGGCGGCGCTGGCGCTGGCCACCGCCATCGGCTGCCCGCTCGCGCCCATGCTGCACGGCCTGCGCGAATACACCGGTGAGCCGCATCGGGTGGAGTTCATCGGCAGCGTCGGCGGCATCGAGGCTTTCGACGACAGCAAGGGCACGAACGTCGGTGCCACGGTCGCCGCGCTCAACGGCCTGGGCGCCGACAAGGAGCCTGCGAAGCTCGTCGTCGTGCTCGGTGGCGACGGCAAGGGGCAGGACTTCGCGCCGCTGCTGGAGCCGGTGCGCCGCCATGCGCGCGCCGTGGCGCTGATCGGGCGCGATGCCGAGACGATCGCGGCGGCGCTGCAGCCGGCCGGCTTGCCGATGCAGCGGCATGACACGCTGGAGGCGGCCACGCGCTGGTGCTTCGAGCAGGCCCAGGGCGGCGACGCCGTGTTGCTGAGCCCGGCCTGCGCCAGCCTGGACATGTTCCGCAACTACCAGCACCGGGCCGAGGTGTTCGTGGGCGCGGTGCAGGCGCTGGCGGCCGAGCGTGGGGAGATGTCGGCATGAGCGCCGCACGGCCGTTCCGCAGGCGCTCGCTCCCCCTCGGGGGGACGGCGCGTAGCGCCAAGGGGGCTCGATGAACGGCGTGCTCGCACTGCTGTCCCCCGGCGCGCTGTGGCAGCGCGTCGCGGCGGCCATCCCGCGCCGCGACGGCAGCAGGCGCAAGCCTGCCACGGCCGCCGACGCCGTGCCGGTGCGCGACTGGGTCAGCGTGTCGGCCGGCCAGCCCACGCGGCTGTGGGGCTTCGACCAGGCGCTGGTGTGGGTGACGGTGGCCTTGCTCGCGCTGGGCCTGGTGATGGTGTATTCGGCCTCGGTGGCCTTGCCCGACAACCCGCGCTTCGCGCGCTATGCGCCCACCCACTTCCTGGTGCGCCAGGCGCTGGGTATCGGCCTCGGCTGCATCGCGGCGCTGCTGGTGGTGCAAGTGCCGATCAGCGTGTGGGAGAAGTGGGCACCGTGGCTGTTCGTGGGCGCCTTGCTGCTGCTGGTGCTGGTGCTGATCCCGCACGTGGGCAAGGGCGTCAACGGCGCACGCCGCTGGATCCCGCTGGGCATCATGAACTTCCAGCCCAGCGAATGGGCCAAGCTGGCGATGGCCATGTACGCCGCCAGCTACATGGTGCGCAAGATGGACGTGAAGGAGAACTTCTTCCGTGCCGTCACGCCGATGGCGGTGGCGCTGGGCGTGGTGGGCCTGCTGCTGCTGGCCGAGCCCGACATGGGTGCCTTCATGGTGATCGCCGCCATCGCGCTGGGCATCCTGTTCCTCGGCGGCGTGAACGGCCGCATGTTCTTCCTCAGCGTGGCGGTGCTGGTGGGCGCCTTCGTGCTGATGATCGTGTTCAGCGAGTTCCGCCGCCAGCGCATCTTTGCCTACCTGGACCCCTGGAACCCGGCCTACGCACAAGGCAAGGCCTACCAGCTCACCCATTCGCTCATTGCATTCGGACGCGGCGAGATCTTCGGCCAGGGGCTGGGGTCCTCGATCGAGAAGCTGCACTACCTGCCGGAGGCGCACACCGACTTCCTGCTCGCGGTGGTGGGCGAGGAGCTGGGCTTCGTCGGCGTGGCCTGCGTGATCGCGGCCTTCTTCTGGCTCACGCGCCGGGTGTTCCACATCGGGCGGCAGGCGATTGCGCTCGATCGCGTGTTCGCGGGGCTGATGACGCAGGGCATCGGGATCTGGATGGGTGGGCAGGCGTTCATCAACATGGGCGTGAACCTGGGGGTGCTGCCCACCAAGGGCCTGACCTTGCCCTTGATGAGCTACGGCGGTTCGGCGGTGCTGCTCAACTTGATCGCGCTGGCGATCGTGCTGAGGGTGGATATCGAGAACCGGCAGTTGATGCGCGGAGGTCGCGCATGAGCCGCCATCTCGTCATCATGGCCGCCGGCACCGGCGGCCACATCATCCCCGGTCTCGCGGTGGCGCAGGAGATGCAGCACCGCGGCTGGTCCGTCAGCTGGCTCGGCACGCAGACCGGCATGGAGAACAGGCTGGTGCCGCCCACGGGCATCCCGATGGACACCATCGGCTTCACCGGCCTGAGGGGCAAGGGGCTGGTGCACACGCTGACCGGCGGCATCCGCCTGCTCAAGGCGTTTGGCGACTGCCTGCGCATCCTCAAGCGCCGCAGTGCCGACGCGGTGCTGGGCATGGGCGGCTACGTGTGCTTCCCCGGCGGGCTGATGGCCTCGCTGCTGAGCAAGCCGCTGATGCTGGTGAACGCCGACGCGTCGCTGCTGATGAGCAACCGCGCGCTGCTGCCGGTGGCCGACAAGGTGGGCTTCGGTTTCGACGGCGAGGCCGCCACGCGCGTGAAGCGCTCGGTGGTCACCGGCAACCCGGTGCGCGCCGAGATCGAGTCCATGCCCGAGCCGGCCGCGCGCTTTGCCCACCGCACGGGCCCGCTGAAGGTGCTGGTGGTGGGCGGCAGCCTGGGCGCCAAGGCGCTCAACGACACGCTGCCCAACGCGCTGGCGCTGCTCGACCCGCAGGAGCGCCCGATGGTCACGCACCAGACCGGCGCTGCCAACTTCGAGTCGGTGAGAAAGGCCTACGAGCTGGTCGGCGTGCCGGTCGAGCTGTTGCCCTTCATCGACGACATGCCGCAGCGCATGGCCGCCTGCGACCTGATGGTGTGCCGCGCCGGCGCGGTCACGGTGAGCGAGCTGTGCGCCGGCGGCGTGCCCAGCATCCTGGTGCCGCTGGTGGTGAGCACCACCGCGCACCAGCGCGACAACGCGAAGTTCATGGCCCAGCACGGCGCGGCGATCCACCTGCCGCAGGAAGAGCTGTCGCCGCAGAAGCTGGCCGACCTGCTGCGCACGCTGAACCGTCAAGCGCTGCAAGGCATGGCCGAGAAGGCGCGCCACCTGGGCCGTCCGCGCGCTGCCGCGCGCGTGGCCGACGAGATCGAGGGGCTGGTGCAGAGGAAGAACAAATGAAGCACGCAGTCAAGCGCATCCATTTCGTGGGCATCGGCGGCGCCGGCATGAGCGGCATCGCCGAGATCCTGCACAACCTGGGCTATGCCGTCTCGGGCTCCGACCAGAGCGAGAGCACCACCACGCGCCGCCTGGCCGACCTGGGCATCCAGGTGCGCATCGGCCATGACGCCGCAAACGTGGGCGATGCGCAGGCCGTGGTGACCTCCACGGCCGTGAAGGGCGACAACCCCGAGGTGATCGCGGCGCGCAACAAACGCGTGCCGGTGGTGCCGCGCGCGGTGATGCTGGCCGAGCTGATGCGGCTGAAGTCCGGCATCGCGATCGCCGGCACGCACGGCAAGACCACCACCACCTCGCTGGTCACCTGCGTGCTGGCCGAAGCCGGCGTGGACCCCACCTTCGTCATCGGCGGCAAGCTCAACAGCGCCGGCGCCAACTCGCGCCTGGGCTCGGGCGAGTACATCGTGGTGGAGGCCGACGAGTCCGATGCCTCCTTCCTCAACCTCAATCCGGTGCTGTCGGTCGTCACCAACATCGACGCCGACCACATGGACACCTACGGCCATGACATCGCCCGGCTGAAGGCGGCGTTCGTCGATTTCCTGCACCGCATGCCCTTTTACGGCGCGGCCATCCTGTGTGCCGACGACCCCGGCGTGCGCAGCATCGTGCCGCTGGTGTCGCGGCCCGTGGTCACCTACGGCCTGGGCGAGGACGTGCAGGTGCGCGCGGTGAACGTGCAGGCGCTGCCCGGCGGGCAGATGCGCTTCACCGCGCAGCGCCGCAACGGCGTGGTGCTGCCCGACCTGGAGATCACGCTCAACCTGCCCGGCGAACACAACGTGCGCAACGCGCTGGCGGCCGTCGCTGTGGCCGCGGAACTGGAACTGCCCGATGCGCCGGTGGTCAAGGCGCTGGCCGAGTTCACCGGCGTGGGCCGGCGCTTCCAGCGCTACGGCGATCTGCCGGCGCAGGGGGGCGGCTCGTTCACGCTGATCGACGACTACGGCCACCACCCGGTGGAGATGGCGGCCGTGATCGCCGCGGCGCGCGGTGCCTTCCCGGGCCGCCGCCTGGTGCTGGCCTTCCAGCCGCACCGCTACACGCGCACGCGCGACTGTTTCGAAGACTTCGTCAAGGTCATGGGCAGCGCCGACGCGGTGCTGCTCACCGAGGTGTACGCCGCCGGCGAGGCGCCGGTCGTCGCCGCCGACGGCCGCAGCCTGGCGCGCGCGCTGCGCGTGGCGGGCAAGGTGGACCCGGTGTTCGTGGACGACATCGGCGCGCTGCCGCAGACCATCGTGGAGCAGGCGCGCGATGGCGACGTGGTGATTGCAATGGGTGCCGGCTCGATCGGCGGCGTGCCCGCCCGGGTGGTCGAACTGGCGAACGTGAGCAAGGGGCAGCAGACATGAGCAGTATCGATGTCAAGGCCATGGGCAAGGTGGCGGTGCTGATGGGTGGCACCTCGGCCGAGCGCGAGATCTCGCTGATGTCGGGCAGCGGCGTGCTGGCGGCGCTGCAGTCGCAAGGCGTGGACGCCCACGCCTTCGACCCGGCCGAGCGGCCGCTCGACGACTTGAAGCGCGAGGGTTTCGGGCGCTGCTTCATCGCGCTGCACGGCCGCCACGGCGAAGACGGCACGGTGCAGGGTGCGCTGGAGCTGCTGGGCATTCCCTACACCGGCTCCGGCGTGATGGCGTCGGCCATCGCGATGGACAAGGTGATGACCAAGCGGGTATGGGTCGCCGAGGGCCTGTCCACGCCGCGCTACGTGTGGCTTTCGCCCGAGGACCAGACACAGGAGCGGGTGCGCACGGTGCCCGACGACCTGGGCTTGCCGCTGATCGTGAAGCCGCCGCGCGAGGGCTCGTCGATCGGCATCACCAAGGTGGCGGGCTACTCCGACATGGCCGAGGCCGTGAAGCTGTCGGTGCAGTACGACCCCGACGTGCTGTGCGAGGAGTTCATCGAGGGCGAGGAAGTCACCTGCCCGGTCATCGGCGAGGGCGCGAACGCGCGCGCGCTGCCGGTGATCCGCATCGTCGCGCCCGAAGGCAACTACGACTACCAGCACAAGTACTTCACCGACGACACCACCTACCTCGTGCCCAGCGGCCTGCCTGAAGCCGAAGAACGCGAGATCCAGCGCCTGGTCGTGCTGGCCTACCGCGCGCTCGGTTGCCGCGGCTGGGGCCGCGCCGACCTGATGATCCGCGCCAGCGACCGCAAGCCCTTCCTGCTGGAGATGAACACCTCGCCCGGCATGACCAGCCACTCGCTGGTGCCCAAGTCGGCCGCGAGCATCGGCATCGGCTACGAACAGCTGTGCCTGATGCTGCTGGCTTCGGCGGCGCTGGACACCCCCGCCAAGCAAGGCGACTGAAACACGCAGCATGGCCGCCGCCTACGCCAGCCCCGACCAGCCGCTGCCGGTGGACATCCGGCTGATGAACGGCATCGCCAGCGCCGTGTTCGCGTTGGCGGCGCTGGCGCTCGCGGTGTTGGCATTGGTGTGGCTGGTGCGCCTGCCGGTGTTTGCGTTCCGCGTGGTCAAGCTCGAAGGCGAACTGAACCGCAACAACGTGAGCACCCTGCGCGCCAATGCGCTGCCCAAGCTGGCCGGCAACTTCTTCACGATGGACCTGGACAAGACGCGCGAGGCCTTCGAGGCCGTGCCCTGGGTACGGCGCGCGGTGGTGCGCCGCGTGTGGCCCAACGTCTTGCGCGTGCGCCTGGTCGAGCACGAGCCGGCGGCCTTCTGGCAGGACACCGACGGCACCGAAAAGCTGGTCAACACGGCGGGCGAAGTGTTCGAAGCCAACCTGGGCGACGTGGAAGACGACCGCCTGCCCAGCTTCCGCGGGCCCGAGGGCAGCGCGGCGCGCGTGCTGGCGATGTACCAGCAACTGGGGCCGCTGTTCGCGCAGCTCGACGCCGGCATGGAGGCGCTGGCCTTGTCGGGCCGCGGCTCCTGGCGCGTGGAGCTGGACACCGGGGCCGAGGTGGAGCTGGGCCGCGGCGAGGACGCCGAGGTGTTGCAGCGCACCGGCCGCTTCGTGCGCACCGTGACGCAGGTGACGGGCCGCTTCCAGCGCCCGCTGGCCTATGCCGACCTGCGCCACGTGGACGGCTACGCGGTCAGGTTGAAGGGCATCACCACGACATTGCCGGCCGCCGGCGCGGCGGCGAAGGCAAGGAAGAACTGAGGGTCATCAATGGCAAAGGAATACAAGGATCTGGTGGTCGGCCTGGACATCGGCACCGCGAAGGTGATGGCGGTGGTGGCCGAGGTCCTGCCCGGCGGCGAGCTGCGCGTGGCCGGCATCGGCACGGCGAGCTCCCACGGCCTGAAGCGCGGCGTGGTGGTGAACATCGACGCCACCGTGCAGTCGATCCAGCAGGCGCTGAAAGAGGCCGAGATGATGGCCGACTGCAAGATCACGCGCGTGTACACCGGCATCACCGGCAGCCACATCCGCGGGCAGAACTCCACCGGCATGGTGATCGTGCGTGACAAGGAGGTCACGCCGATCGACGTGGCGCGCGTGGTGGAGACCGCCAAGGCGATCAACATCCCCAACGACCAGAAGCTGCTGCTGGTGGAGCCGCAGGAGTTCGTGATCGACGGCCACGAGGTCAAGGAGCCGATCGGCATGAGCGGCGGGCGCCTCGAGGTGAAGGTGCACATCGTCACCGGTGCCCAGAGCGCCGCCGAGAACATCATCAAGTGCGTGCGCCGCTGCGGGCTCGAGGTGGAGCAGCTGGTGCTCAACCCGAGCGCCAGCAGCGCCGCGGTGCTCACCGAGGACGAGAAGGACCTGGGCGTCGCGCTGGTGGACATCGGCGCCGGCACCACCGACGTGGCGATCTTCACCGACGGCGCGATCCGCCACACCGCGGTGATCCCGATCGCGGGCGACCTGATCACCAGCGACATCGCGATGGCGCTGCGCACGCCGACGAAGGACGCGGAGGAGATCAAGGTCGAGTACGCGGTGGCCAAGCAGCTGCTGGCCGACCCGGGCGAGCAGCTCGAGGTGCCCGGCCTGGGCGACCGCGCGCCGCGCATGCTCAGCCGCCAGGCGCTGGCCGGCGTGGTGGAGCCGCGCGTGGAAGAGATCTTCTCGCTGGTGCACCAGGTCATCCGCGAGAGCGGCTACGAGGAGCTGCTGTCCAGCGGCATCGTCATCTGCGGCGGCTCGGCGGTGATGCCCGGCATGGTGGAGCTGGGCGAGGACATCTTCCTCAAGCCCGTGCGCAAGGGCATCCCCACCTACAGCGGCGCGCTGTTCGACATGGTGGCCAACCCGCGCTCGGCCACGGTGATGGGCCTGCTCGAAGAGGCGCGCATGGCGCGCGCGCGCGGGCAGCGGGCGGCGCAGCAGGCGGGGTCGGTCAAGACCCTGTTCGGCCGCGCCAAGGACTGGTTTCTGGGGAATTTCTGATGAACGGGCCCGACACGAGGCCTGCAACGGGAATGGGGTGTGACGAGCCCCTTTGACGACGACGTAAGTGAATCAACGGCAACTGCACATTTGACGAAGGAGAGGTGCACCATGGCGATCGAAATGATCGAGGAGTTTGACCAAGGCACGCGGATCAAGGTCATCGGCGTCGGCGGCGGTGGCGGCAACGCCGTCGAGCACATGATCGCGAAGGGCGTCCAGGGCGTGGAGTTCATCTGCGCCAACACCGACGCACAGGCGCTCAACCGTTCCAGCGCGCACCAGATCATCCAGCTGGGCCACACCGGCCTGGGCGCGGGCGCCAAGCCCGAGGCCGGCAAGTCCGCGGCCGAGGAGGCGGTGGACCGCATCCGCCAGGCGATCGACGGCGCGCACATGCTGTTCATCACCGCCGGCATGGGCGGCGGCACCGGCACCGGCGCCGGCCCGGTGATCGCGCGCATCGCCAAGGAGATGGGCATCCTGACGGTGGGCGTGGTGACCAAGCCTTTCGAGTTCGAGGGCAACCGCCGCATGAAGGCTGCCGACAGCGGCGTGGCCGAACTGGAGGCCAACGTCGACTCGCTGATCGTGGTGCTGAACGAGAAGCTGCTCGAGGTGATGGGCGACGACGTCACCCAGGAAGAAGCCTTCGCGCATGCCAACGACGTGCTGCGCAACGCGGTGGGCGGCATCAGCGACATCATCCACATCCCCGGTCTCGTGAACGTGGACTTCGAGGACGTGAAGACGGTGATGAGCGAGCCCGGCAAGGCGATGATGGGCACGGCGCAGGCCGGCGGCCCGGACCGCGCCACCAAGGCCGCTGAAGCCGCGGTGGCCTGCCCGCTGCTGGAGGGCATCGACCTCTCGGGCGCGCGCGGCGTGCTGGTGCTGATCGCGGCGAGCAAGGCGACGTTCAAGCTCAGCGAAAGCCGCAACGCGATGAACTGCATCCGCCGCTACGCGGCCGACGATGCGCACGTGATCTACGGCACCGCCTACGACGAAAGCCTGGGCGACCAGCTGCGCGTGACCGTCATCGCCACCGGCCTGTCGCCGGCCAAGCGCCAGCAGGCGCCGCTGTCGGTGGTGCAGCCGGCCGCCCAGCTGCGCACGGGCACCGACAACCTGCCGATCCTGAACCAGGCCGTCGCCCACCCGCCGGTGCAGCACAACTACGAGGCGCTGAACACGCCCAGCGTGTGGCGCAACGGCCGCACGCAGGCCGCGGCCAAGGTCGATGCGCTGGCCAGCAACGGCATGGACGAGATCGAGATCCCGGCGTTCCTGCGCAAGCAGGCAGACTGAAGCTGCAGGTTCCGATCTCCTTCGTCGCCATTCCCCGGCACCTGTGCAGGTGCCGGGGCTTTTGGCCTTCTTCGTTCAACGCACCGAGATCCGCCCGAGCAGCGCGTTGAAGCGGCGCACCGCTTCCGCGTCGGGCAGGCCGCCGAAGGCGCTTGCGTGTTCCTTCAGGCACCCCAGCAGCAGCGTCCAGGTGTCGTGCAGCGCCGCTGCCTGCGCGATGAACAGGCGCTCCAGTGCGGGCCAGTCGCAGTGCCGCCAGGCCAGGCCCGTGGCCGGGTCGGCCTCGTTGTCGAGCGCGGCCGTCAGCCGCCCCACCAGCGCGGGGCTCACATGGTGCAAGGCCGTCAGCGCGACCACATGGTGTTCGGGCGTGGGCTGCTCGCCCGCGGCCAGGCGCTCCACGATCGCAAACAGGCGCGCCCGGTTGCAAAAGCGCTTCAGGCCACGCGGCGTGGCGTCGTACATGCGCACCGCGCGTCGCCACAGTGCCAGCGCATGGCTGAAGCCGGCCGAGTCCTGCGTGCGCAGTGCGCCGCCCAGGGCCACCGTCAGGGTCTGCAAGGTGGTGCGCCCCTGGCGCGTGGTCCAGGCGCCCGAGAGCACCAAGGCGCCCAGCACGGCGGCCCAGGCCAGCCAGCCGCGGCTGGGCGCGCCGGTGTGCACGCCCACTGCCGCTTCGAACGGCGCACGTACGGCCTCGGCCGTACCGCCGCTCGAGGTGGCGCCGGCTGCCAGCAGCGCATCCGCCGATGCCGCCGTGCCGGCCGCGGCCGGTGCCGCCGCCGGTGATGCCGCTGCGATGCGCTCCACCACCTCGGGCCTGCGCACCAGGTCGGCGATGGCCCCCGCGAGCGTCACGCCGGCCACCAGCGCCAGCGCCCAACCTGCATGGCGCTGGAAGGCCTGGCCTGCACGCGCCGAGAGCCCGCGCAGCCGCTGCCAGGCCGGTGCGTGGGACGCGGGCGGCGGCGCCTCGGCATGGCCGCGCAGCAGCGCCGCCAGCCCGGCCTCGCCCGGCTGCGGCACCGGCAGCTCGATGTGCACCAGCTTGCGCAGGTATTCAACGCGGTAGGCATCGGGGTCGCCGTGGCCGTCGGGCACCGAGATCGCGGCCTTCACCTGGTCCATCGCCGCGCCCAGCACGATGAAGCAGCGGCCGTGGTCGATCAGGTAGTTGCTCATCTCCAGGATGCTGTTGACCGTGCCCTTCTCGCAGCGGTCGAGGTCGTCGATGAACACCACCAGCCGGCCGTCGAGCGCCTGCGTGAGCAGGCAGAACTCGCGCCGGTAGCGCTCGATCGTGCCGGTGGGCTCGCTGCTGCCGTCGTTGCGCTCGGCCTTCGCGAACAGCCGGGTCAGCGGCTTGAGCACCTCGAGGCCGTACACCGCGAAACCCTTGGTCAGCAGCAGGCCCAGCAAGGCCATCAGCGGCAGCAGGTGCTCCACGGTGGGCAGCAGCGGCGGTGGGGCGATGGCTTCGGCCGCTGCGACGATGGCCGTGCGCTCGCTGGGCAGCACCTGCTGCGCGCCGCCGGCGCCGAACAGGCTCTGGTCCATGGTGTCGATCAGCGCCTCGCGGCTTTCGAACACGCAGGGGCGCGCCGCGCTGGTGCGCTTGTCGTTGCACAGATGGTGGCGGCCGTCGCCCTGCAGCACCAGCGCGTGGCGCATGTAGCAGTACACCGCGGGTCGCACCTTGAGCTCGCGGCGCACGGTGAAGGCCTGGCTGTCGTCTGCGCAGGGGTCGGCCGGCGCCGCGCCCGGCGTGGGCACGGTCAGTTGCGCCAGCGAGGCCGGCGTGATCGCCACGCGCGGCTCCTGCAGCACGTGGTGCACGAAGTTCCAGGCCAGCAGGTCGGCCAGGTCCAGCCCGCTGCTGCGGCGGCCTTTCTCCAGGTCGGCCGTCACCAGCACCGCCAGCGGCACGCCCACCAGCAGCAGCGCCAGCCGGTAGGCCCAGCCGCGGCCCCAGAGCAGGCGCGAGCGCACCCGCAGCGCGGCCACCGGCTCGCGCCAGACCGAGGGCACGGCCTGCGTGCGGATGGTGTTGAACAGCGCGTTCAGCGGCCGGCCTTCCTGCTGGTGGTGCCAGGCGTTGAACCAGGCGGTGCGGAAGCCCGCCTTGTGCAGCTCGTTGCGCAGCATGCCCATGATGGAGGTCTTGCCCATGCCCCAGGGCGCGGTGATCGCCAGCGTGAGCTTGGGGTCGGTGCTGCTGTTGCGCAGGAAGTCCGACAACGCCAGCACCGAGCTGCGGTAGCCCAGGCGGTCGTCCTTCAGGTCGGACAGCGGCTGGTCGCTGCTGAGCGCCGGCAGCACCGGCGTGGGCGGCGGCAGCGGCGCTTCGGGCCGGGGCTGGAAGCCGCGCAGCATCACGACCGCCAGCAGCCCCAGGGCGCCCAGCGCGACCGGCCAGGTCCACGGCGCCGGGTAGCGCGCATAGCTGCCGGGCTGCCGGGCGGTGATGCCGGCGGACTGGCGGAACCAGGTCTGGCCGCCGTCGCGCGTGGCGATGACCGTGCCGTGGTCGCCGACGGCCCAGCCGCGCTGGCCCTGCGCGTCGAACACGAGGTCGCGCAGCGGCGCGCCGGCGTCGAAGTGGCGGGTGACCATGGCGGAGCCGATCGCCGCGGACCGCAGCTGGCCGTCGTCACCGGCCCGCCACCGGCGCTGGGCCACCACGCGCTCGCCGCGCACCAGCCAGGTCGGCAAGGGCGCCGAGGTCGGCTGCCAGGTGTTGCCGCCGTCGCTGCTGTCGAGCACCACCCGCTGCTCGCCGAAGACGTAGCCCTTGCGCTGGTCGCCCTCGAAGCTCACGGCCATCAACCGTGCACCGCTGGGCACCGGCTGGGGCGCCCAGGTGAGGCCACCGTCGCGGGTGGCGAGCACGATGCCGCCGTCGCCGACTGCCCAGCCGCGGCGCTCGTCGATGAAGGTCACGTCGTGCAAGTCGGCGGTGAGCGGGTCCACCGGCGCGGGCGTGCCGGCCGCAGGGGCCGGGTCGGCGCGCTGCTGCGCGGCCGGCTCCTTGGCCGACGCTGGCGCGGGCGACTTGCTCTTGTTCGGCACGTACTTCGGTGCCGCCTGCTGCACGATGTCCTGTTGCAGCCGCGGGTCCTCGGGCGCCGGCGGCGCCGCATGCGCTTGCGAGATCCACGACAGCCCTGCCGCCTGCGCGGGCCTGGGCGCCTGGGGGCCCGGCCCGGCGGCGGGAAGCCGCCTGTCCCAGCTCACGCCGCCGTCGGCCGAATGCAGGATCAGCCCGCGGCTGCCCACCACCCACAGCGATCGCCCGTCGGGCATCACGTGCACACCGTCCAGGTGGCCCTGGATCACCACGCGCTTGGCGGCGTTGCGCTCCAGCGGGTGAGCCCACCAATCGAGCCGGCCGACCGCCCATGGGGCGATGTCGCGCCCCGCATCGGGATGCGGCGCCTGCGCGATGCCGGCCACGGCCGCCAGCACGCCCAGCAGCAGCGCCGCCGCCAGCAGGAGCCAGCTCGTCGTGCGCGCCAGGCCGCTGCGCGGCACGGCGGCGCCGGCGGCGTCGGCCACTGAGGGGTGTGCGGAAGAGGGGGCGTTGGCGCCGGGGGCCTCGCCCTTGCGGGCCGGCCCGGGGCCGGCCGCGGGGCCGACGTTGCTTTCGCCGGCGACGGCGGAGGAGTGCATCATCGCGAACCCTCCAGTGATGCGGCCGCGTGTGCGGCCATGCGCAGCGTGCCACGCCTGCGCACGGCAAGCCTCATACAGACTGGGGATGGCGTCAAGCCGCGGGCGGCGGCAGAAACCCGGCCCCAGCCGTGAAAGGGGGCCAAACCTACAATCCCGGGATGCTCCAGCAACGCACCCTGAAGTCGCTCACCCGCGCCGTCGGCGTGGGGCTGCACAGCGGCCAGAAGGTCGAGATGGTGCTGCGGCCGGCGCCGCCGGACACCGGCATCGTGTTCCGCCGCGTCGACCTGCCCCATCCGGTGGACATTCCTGTGCGGGCCGACGCGGTGTGCGACACGCGCATGGCCTCCACCATCTCGCCCGGCGGCGACCCCGGCGCGCCCAAGGTGCAGACCACCGAGCACCTGCTGTCGGCCTGCTCGGGCCTGGGCATCGACAACCTGGTCATCGACATCACGGCCGACGAGGTGCCCATCCTCGACGGCTCGGCGGCGGCCTTCGTGTTCCTGCTGCAAAGCGCCGGCATCGAGCTGCAGAACGCACCCAAGCGCTTCATCCGCGTGCTCAAGACCGTGGAGGTGCGCGAAGGCGAGGGCGCGAGCCTGAAGTGGGCGCGGCTGGAGCCGTACCATGGCTTCAAGCTCAGCTTCGAGATCGTGTTCGGCCACAAGGCGGTGGACGCCACCGGCCAGCGCGTGAGCTTCGACATGGGCTCGGGCCGCTACAAGCAGGAGATCGCGCGCGCGCGCACCTTCGGCTTCAGCAAGGACGTGGACCTGATGCGCTCGCGCGGGCTCACGCTGGGCGGCAGCATGGACAACGCCATCGTCGTGGCCGACGACAAGGTGCTCAATGCCGAAGGCCTGCGCTACGACGACGAGTTCGTGAAGCACAAGATCCTCGACGCGATCGGCGACCTCTACATCGACAGCAAGCCGATGCTGGCCGCCTACACCTCGTTCAAGGGCGGGCACGCGCTGAACAACAAGCTGATGCGCGCGCTGCTGGCCGACCCGGGCGCCTACGAGATCGTCAGCTTCGACAACGAGGCCGAGGCGCCCGCCGGCTTTGCCGAGCTGGCGCCGGCCTGGTGAGCCAACGCCTGCCGCATGTTCCTCTTTAGACTCGTCTTCGGCCTGCTGCTGCTGTCCAGCCTGCTGTGCTTTGCGATGCACATCGGCACGCACGACCCGGCATGGCGCCGCCGCGGGGTCATCCTGCTGAAATGGACGCTGATCGCAGCGGCCGGCTTCTTCGGCGTGCTGATCCTCGAGCGCATCGCGATGGTGGTGTAGGGCAGGCGCTGCGCTTCAGCCGGCCAGACGCAGCGCCTGCAGTTCCTGTAGGTGGCCGGCATCGTGCGCCGCGATCTCGCGCGCCAGGCCGGCGAGCGTGACGATGCCGAAGCCGCCGAACAGGCCCTTGCGCCCGGCGTGGCGCGGCAGCCCATCGGCCAGCAGGCCCAGCGTGGCCTGCCGGTGGCGCGTGAAGTCGGCCAAGGCCTCGCGCAGCGACTGCGCCTGGTAGCCCCGTTCGGTCGCCCAGGCGCTGCCGTCGACCTCGTCCAGCGTGGGCAGGTCTTCCTCGATGAGCCGGCGGATGCGCACCTGGTAGCCCTCGGCCTCCAGGTCGCGCAGGTGGCAGGCGTGTTCCACTGGAGAGAAGCTGCCGGGCGCGGGCTTGCACGTCCAGCGCGCCGCGGGCAGCCCCGCCACCGCATCGGCCAGCAGCGAGGGCATGCGCGCCAGCCGCTCGATCAACGCATCGCGTTCCATCGTGTCCATTGCCGTATGGTAACCATTGAGTTACCATGAATGCAATGGAACCGGTGGCGTTCGAACCCTCTCAGGCGCTGCAGGCCTTGGCCGACGGCACGCGCCAGCAGATCCTCGATTGCCTGTCGCGAGAGCGGCTGCATGTGGACGAGCTGGCCGCGCGCTTCCCGATCAGCCGGCCCGCGATCTCCAAGCACCTGCGGCAGCTCAAGGCCGCGGGGTTGGTGGAAGAAGAGCGCGAGGGCCGGCGCGCCTACTACCGCGTCAACCTGAAGCGGCTGCGCGAGCTGGAGGATTGGCTCGCTGCGCAGCGCAAGAGCTGGCAGGCCGCGCTCTCGCGACTCAAGCGGATGGTGGAAGGCGATGACTGAATGGGCCCACCCCCGTAGCGCCTTCGGCGCCGCCCCCTTGTATGTCGGCCCCCGGCCGCGGGGTACCGCGTCCGCCCCCCGCGGGGGCGAGCAACTGTCTTCGGAGCGGCCGGGCGACAGTTGCTTGTATGTCGGCCCCCGGCCGCGG